>JAOPYI010000072.1 GCA_025964675.1 Sphaerisporangium sp.
AAGCGGGTGTCGCATGTTCGAATCATGCCGGGGGCACTCTTCCGACCAGCCGCTTAGCCCCTGACCAGGGGCTAAGCGTGCTCCCGCCTAGCGATCACATGCAGCCAAGTGTTGCCGTACGCAGCCGTAGGCCAATGATCGCGAACCATGCGCGATCCGATCTTGACCACGTTTTCCCAGGTCGACACCCCGGAAAGGGCGCCTCACCCGCGGCTGACCAGAGAGCCACGGAAGAATTCGCCAATTGCCCGACACTGACCTTACGCGGGTATATGGTCTCGTTCAGTGGAGCGGTAGTCAGTACTGGCCTGCTCAGCCATGTGTTCTGCCTCAGGGCAACCGATCCATCAGGCTCACGCAACCTATTACCTCCTATGCGCCGCAGAGGGGAAATTTGTTGTTGATCTAAGTGAGCATTTATGAAGAGCTTCCCCTTCTGGCTGCGAGTACTGCTCGCAGGGATCCTCACGCTTCCCCTTCTGGCGTTGGTGATCGCCTTCCTCCCGGGCATCGTCCTGTGGCCGGTCTATCCCGATAGCCGGAGGAAATGGCTGCTAGAGCTGATCCCTCACCTGGTCGAATGGGTTAGGGCACTGTTCGGCGACAGACACGACGATGACGATGCCTGACTGGCTGTTGCGAGCCAGGACGTTGGTGACGCGCTCGAATGGCTCGTAGCCGGGAGGAAAACCAATGTGCGCCGAGTGGTTCGACTGAGTATCGTGCTTGCCATGTCGAGCCCAGAGGCATCCAAGGTGGGGACTTTCGGTCACCCGTCAGCCCCCTGAACCACTGAATAGTCCTGTTCTGCTGCACGGTGGCGGCAGATGACAGAAGCAGTTGGGCCGCTGACCGCGGTGACGAGACGTTTCATCTGATCTCTCATCACCTCGGAGTTTCTCGATGCCTCTACCTCTCTATCTACTTGCCGTGGCGCTCTTCGCCATGGGCACGTCAGAGTTCATGCTCGCCGGCCTGCTGCCGGACATCGCCGCAGACTTCGGCGTTCCGGTTTCGACGGCGGGACTGCTCACATCAGCCTTCGCCATCGGAATGGTCGTAGGTGCCCCGCTCATGGCGGGACTCGCGCGCCGGTGGCCACGGCGATCCAGCCTGCTGGGCTTTCTCGGCCTGTTTCTAGCTGCACACGTCCTCGGCGCCTGCACCGGCAGCTTCACAGTTCTGCTCGCTACCCGAATCATCGCGGCGCTTGCCAATGCCGGCTTTCTGGCGGTCGCGCTCACCGCAGCCGCTGAACTGGTCCCTTCCGACCGGAAGGGCCGGGCCCTGGCCGTCCTGCTGGCGGGCACCACGGTCGCCACCATCGCAGGGGTCCCCGGGGGTGCCTTGCTAGGGACACTGCTCGACTGGCGCGCCACCTTCTGGGGGATGGCGATGTTGTGCCTACCCTCGGCGCTCGGCGTAGTGCGTGGCATTCCCGCCAAGACAGAACGACCAGACGAGCCGGCAGGCCCGGATCTACGTCAGGAGCTCACTGAACTACAGCGTCCGCGACTGATCCTGGTCCTGCTGCTGGGCGCGCTGGTGAATGCCGCAACGTTCGGCACTTTCACCTTCCTCGCTCCGATCGTCACCGATGTCGCTGGGCTGGATCCGCTGTGGGTCTCTGTCGTGCTGGTGCTGTTCGGCCTAGGGTCCTTCGTTGGCGTCACCGTCGCCGGGCGGTTGTCCGATCAGCGGCCCGGTGTCGTCGTCGCAGTCGGCGGGCCGTTGCTGCTCGGCGGCTGGGTCGCCCTCGGCCTCATCGCGTTCAACCCGATCGCTCTGCTGATCCTTGCATTCACCCAGGGTGCACTCTCCTTCGGCCTCGGGAGCACGCTGATCGCACGCGTGCTGTATGAGGCCGCAGGAGCGCCGACCATGGCAGGTTCCTACGCCACCGCTGCCCTCAACGTCGGGGCTACCACCGGTCCCGTCATCGCCGCCGCCACGTTGAACACTTGGTTGGCCGAGCTGGGACCCGTCTGGGCCAGTAGCGCCTTGGTCGCAGTCGCACTCCTCCTCGCTCTGTTTTTCCGTCAGGCCCTCGAACACAGCAATTACGAGGGGAGCATGCGATGACGCACCGCAACGCGCCGTTGAACATCGAGGGTCGACGGCGACTCATCGACCGGTGCCGGACCCGTCCGATCGCCCACGTCGCAGCCGAAATGGGGATCTCGCGGGCCTGCGCCTCGAAGTGGGTCAACCGCTACCGGCGCTACGGCGAATTCGGCCTCCTCAACCGATCCTCCGCACCGCACCATCAGCCGACCACCACTCCCGGTGACGTGCTTGAGCGGATCGAAGACCTTCGGCGGACCCGCAAGTGGTCGGCCGCACGAATCGCGTTCGAGCTCACCCCTGCAGGAACCCCAGTCAGTCGAAGAACTGTCAGCAGGCACCCCGCTGCCCTTGGACTGAGCCGGTGCCGCTTCATCGGCCCCACGGGTGAGGTGAACCGCGAGCCTCGTTGGATTCACGCGCGCCGACCCGGCCACATGGTGCATGTCGATGTGAAGAAGGTGGGCCGAATCCCGGACGGCGGAGGATGGCGAGCCCACGGTTAGTTTTGTCGGTGACATCTGACAGCGTTTGCCGGTCTGCTGTGACAGCGATCGTTTCCGCTGGAAGGCGATGTCGCTGAGAAGTAACAGCGCCCCGGGAGCGTGCGGGTAGAGCACTGATGTGCTCCACAACTGTGCGTGCGCCTTCCTCAGCGTTGCGGCGCCGGGGCGGACCCGGTGGTGGTGCGGCCAGCCCTGTTCGTGCTGGGCGCGCTCGCCTCGATGCTGCCGCGGTTCTTCACCGGCGGTACGCGGGGCATCGTCGTCTCCATATACGCGCGAACAATTGTGGGGTTTCCGGTAAGTGTGATGACGCTCCCAGACGTGTAGAGGGTGTGGAGCAACTGGAGTTCGAGGAGTTCTACCGAGACAGCAGGGACGCGTGCCTGCGTGCCGTACTGGTCGGCACCGGTAACCCGCACTTGGCCGAGGACCTGGTCGCCGAGGCCTACGCGCAGGCGTGGAGCGCCTGGCGCAAGGTGCGGGCGCATCCCGCGCCGCGCGCCTGGGTCGTGCGCACGGCGCTCAACACCCACGTCTCGTGGTGGCGTAGACGCCGCCGTGAGGTCGCCCTGGCCGGCCAGGACGCCGAAGAACACCAACAGGCGCAGGGCATCGACCCCGCGCTGATGGCAGCCCTGCTGCGCCTGCCCAGGCGGCAGCGGGAGGTGGTGGCGCTGCGGGTCTTCCTCGACCTGGACACCGAGGCCACCGCCAAAACCCTCGGCATCGCTCCGGGCACCGTAACCGCACACCTGGCACGGGCCGTCGCCACACTGCGCGGTGACCTCGCCACCGCCATCAATCAGGAGGGCCAACCATGAACGACGTCTTCGACACCATGCGGGAGTCGATGGAGGGCGTGCACATGCACACCCCCGTCGAGCGGATCGTCGCGGCAGGCCGGGCGCGCCGCCGCAGGAAGGTCACGGCGATCGCGGCGGGGGCCGCGGCGGTCGGGGGGCTGTCGCTGGTCGTCGCGATCGGCGGCCAGCAGGTCAACGCGCCTCGCGCGGGCGTGCACGTCCAGCTCGCCGCCTTCTCCGTCGACAGCAACGCCGACGGTACGGTCACCGTCAAGCTCACCAAGGAGCAGACCCTCGACCCATCGACCCTGCAGAACGCACTGGCCCAGGCGGGCATCCCGGCCGACATTCGGGTCAACGAGTTCTGTAACTCGCCGGTCGACATCCCGGGCTTCGACAAGGTCATGTCCGACAGCAAGGAGGAGGGCGGGCGGGTCGTCGTGATGACCATCGACCCGACGGCCATGCCCGAGGGCACGAAGATCATCGCTGGTATTCGGACGCGCGACTACAAGCCGGACGACCCCAGCAGGTTCGGCGCCGCCTTCGGCCTGGCCCGCGTCGGCGACACCCTCCAGTGCAGCACCGAGCTCCCTAGGTGAATCGAGCGGGGCATTTCGCGCCCCGCTTCCGGACTGTTCAGCACAGCCAGGCCGTACCCGCCGCACCCGCCTGCCAGCGTCAGACGATCCATGGCAGCGGGTCGGCGCCGTGCTGAGCGCAGTGCAGCGGGGGCAGAACACCAGCGGCACGAACGCGGCCCCCGTCACCACTAGCCCTGCGACCAAGCTGCAGCGCTGCTATTTCTCATCGACATTTCCGGCCCGCCACCGCCGCAGGTGCTGCCCAAACCGACCGACAAACGCTGCTACTCCTCGCCGAGGAAATCACACGGCCGAGGCAGCGAACAGGCCAAGGCTGTGAATCGATGGAAGAAGACCGAACGCGGCGGCTACGTATACCTCCATTCGGCCGTGGACGACTTCAGCAGGCTCGCCTACACCGAATCACTGCCCGACGAAAAGGCCGCCACCGACCGCACACGGCGATCGGGAACCAGCCACCAGCGTCACGACTGCACGACGGTGTAATCAACGTCGTGACCTCCTACAACTAGCAAGAGACCCGGAGCGGGAGTGCCTACCCCGCTCCGGGTCTCTTCGTGTTCCGACTTCAGTCGAGTGCCTCGTCAATCTTGCTGTTGGCACGGGTCTGTTGGTGAAGGGTGTCAAAAGTCAGCCCAAGGCATTGACCTGCACCTCCATGACTGGCGCGGCCGTCGTTAGCCAGCTCGCTCGTACTCGTTGATCAGCCCGCCGAGGACTTGACGGTGCTCGATCCGGCCGACCGGAAGCGGCATCACACCGGGATCGTCCATGGGAGCTCGAAGGCCCAGCGAGCGATGCGGCCTGTGCCGGTTGTAATGATCGGCATACTCATCCAGCACAGTACAGAGGTGCCGCTCGTTAAAGATCAGCATCCGATCGGTGCATTCCGAACGCGCGGTACGCACCCATCGCTCGGCGAACGCGTTCGCACGAGGCGCCCGCGGCGGGATCTTCATCACCTGTATGTCGTGGCCCGCGAACACCTCATCGAAGCCTTTAGCGAACTTCGCGTCCCGATCCCTGACCAGAAACCGGAATGCGCCGACCCGCTCCTGCACATCCACGAGAAGGTTACGGGCTTGCTGGGTGACCCACCCACCATCGGGGTGGGCGGTCACGCCGAGTACGTGCACAAATCGGGTGCCGACCTCCACCACGAAGAAGACGTACAAGCGGCGCAGCGTGACGGTGTCCACCGTGAAGAAATCACAGGCCAGCGTGCTGGCGACGTGTGCGCGGAGGAAATCGCGCCAGCGGTCGTCGGCACGCCGTGGCGCCGGGCCCAGTCGCGCTCGTTTCAGGACTCGGCGGATCGTCGCAGCGCTCACGCGATGGCCCAGGTGCTGGAGTTCGCCTCGGATGCGTTCATACCCCCAGCGCGGGTTCTCCCGCGCCAGTTTCTGGATCAACGCCACGATGACCGGATCCATGGGAGGCCGTCCCCTCCCATGGTTCGGGTAAGTCCATTGGCGGGCGATCAGACGCCGATGCCAGCGCAACAGCGTCCCTGGGGTCACCAACCGGTGGGCACGCAGCACCGCCGGCAGTCCCCGGGCCAGCGCGGACAGGACCGCCCGATCCACCCACGACAGCCGCGGGCGGCCGACCTGGCGCCGCAGCACGGCTACCTCGTGCCGCAGCACGAGGATCTCCATAGTCTTGGACGCGTCACTACGAGCGAGCAGCGTCAGCCAGCCGACAATCCGGCAGAAGATCATATAGATGAGACGCAGCGCCACGATCCCCGAGCATGCCCGATCCCGGCCACTGCTTCGGCCAAGGCAGTCGGGTCATCTCCGCAGTCCACAACCGTGAACGGAGTATTGACACCCTTCACGCGTCGTTCGCGGCGCTTATTTCGCGAAATACGCTTTCACCGCCGACACGAACATATCGATGTCCGCCCGCTTGACGTCCATGTGCGTGACGAAGCGCGATGCGTACAGCATCTGCGTGAGAATGCCGCGCTCTTTCAGCGATGCTTCGAGCGCCGCGCAATGCACCTGCGGAAACTGTGCGAACACCATGTTGGTCGCTTTCGATTGCACGCGGACCTCGTCGATTTCCGCGAGCCCGCGTGCGAGATGCTCGGCGTTCGCGTGGTCTTCCGCGAGGCGATCGACGTTGTGTTCGAGCGCGTACAAGCATGCCGCCGCAAGCAGGCCAGACTGCCGCATGCCCCCGCCCAGCATCTTGCGCCAGCGGCGCGCGCTCTCGAGCAAGGCGTTGCTGCCGACCAGCACCGAACCGACAGGCGCCCCCAAACCCTTCGAGAAGCAGATCGAGATCGAATCGAACGGTGCGCAAAGCGCGGCGATCGATTGACCCGACGCGACGGCCGCATTGCAAACGCGCGCGCCGTCGAGATGCGTCGCGAGACCGCGGCTCTTCGCCAGCGCGACCGCTTCGGCAACGTACCCGGTCAGCAGCACCTTCCCGCCGATCGTATTTTCGAGCGCGAGCAAGCGCGTGCGTGCGAAGTGATCGTCGATCGGCTTGATCGCGGCGGCGATCTTATCGAGCGGCAGCGAACCGTCCGCGGCGTTTTCGATCGGCTGCGGCTGAATGCTGCCGAGCACGGCCGCGCCGCCGCCTTCGTACTTGTACGTGTGCGCCAGTTGGCCAACGATGTATTCGTCGCCGCGGCCGCAATGCGCCATCAACGCGGCGAGGTTGCTCTGCGTGCCGCTCGGAAAGAATAGACCCGCTTCCTTGCCGGCGCGCTCCGCGACGGTCGCTTGCAGGCGCAGGACGGTCGGGTCGTCGCCCCAGACGTCGTCACCGACTTCGGCGGCCACCATCGACGCCAGCATCGCCTGACTCGGACGGGTAACGGTATCGCTGCGCAAATCGATCATGTCAGTGCCTTCCTGTGAATAACGTCAACGGCCCACAGCAGCTCGAAGCGCTCGTGCGGGCCAGATGACGAGGTCACAGGAGTGTAGTGTGATCCGACAATACGCATTTAAGTGGGTCAAACATGGTCAAGTAACCCTGAATGCATCGACCAATTGTGGGGATTTCGCCAGATACGCGCTGGACAGCATCCTGGACGCCGACGACGCCGACCACCTCCGGCTGCGCAAGCTCGTGTCGCGCACGTTCACCGCGCGTCGAGTCTCCGAGTTACGGCCACGAGTGGAGGAGATCACCGAGGACCTCCTCGACAGGCTCGTCGCCACGGCCAGAACTGCAGCCAGCGCGAGTAGCCACTGAGAGGGCGATTTGCGAGTTGATGACCGAACTGTCGTAGCGTGATCGGGTGGATCTGCGGCGTTACGGCCGGTCGGCGGGCTTGGGCGTGCTGGGATGGCCGAGTGAGCGAGCGCAAGCCGTACCCGAGCGACCTATCCGACGACCGGTGGGCCTTGATCGAGCCGGTCATCACGGCGTGGAAGGCCACGCACCCGTCGGTCAGCGGCCACCAGGGCGGCTACGCGATGCGCGAGATCATC
>JAOPYI010000106.1 GCA_025964675.1 Sphaerisporangium sp.
GTGGCGGAGTGCTGGACGGATTCGTGATCGGGCACGTTCCCCGCGATGCGGGCTCGAGCGCATCAGATTTCGAATATGAGCCGGAGGACGGGGTCCGGTTCACCTCAAGGGTCTGGGAACGGGAGACAGGCGACGGCGGGCACGCCGTCGACCTGATGGTCATCGTGGTGCGCGCCGACCGCTTGGCCACGCTCGGCGGCCTACGCGACTTCATGTCGGCGTATCACGAGCGCGATCCGGCCTCGTGGACGAAGGTCCAGATCGGCGCCCGTCCCGGTCTCAAGGCTGCCGGGCAGGTGTTCTGGCTGGTGGAGCCGGGCATCGCGGTCTCCGTCACGATCGACACTGCCCGGCTAGGCGCCAGTGAACTGATGGCCGTGGCCGAGAGCGTCCGCAAGCAGTGAGCGGGCTCGCGTCGACGGAGTCGGCCGAAACCCTCGCTGGTGGCCAGTGACCCGGCTCTAACGGAAACTTCTCCGGTAGGTGTGAGGGCTGACTCCGGCGACGCGTTTGAATCGGTCGCGGAAGGCGGTGGGCGAGCCGAAGCCGACTTGGGCGGCGATGCGTTCCACGGAGTGGGCGGTGGTCTCCAGCAGGTGCTGGGCCTGGCGGACACGGGCCCGGTGGAGCCACTGCAATGGTGTGGTGCCGGTCTGCTCGCGGAAGCGCCGTATCAGGGTGCGGGTGCTCGTGCCGGCTTGGTCGGCGATGTCCGCGAGGGTGAGATCGCGGGCGAGGTTGTCCTCGATCCAGCCCAGGAGGGGTTCGATGGCCGAGCCGCGAGGGGTGGGCGGGTACTGCTGCACGATGAACTGTGCCTGACCGCCCTCGCGTTCCAGCGGCATGACGGACAATCGGGCGGCGTCGGCGGCGATGGCGGAGCCGTAGTCCCGGCGGATCATGTGCAGGCACAGGTCCAGTCCCGCGGCGGCGCCGGCCGAGGTGAGGATCTGCCCGTTGTCGACGTAGAGCACGTCCGGGTCGACGTCGATGTCCGGGTAGGCGGCGGCGAGCCGGGCGGCGGCGAGCCAGTGGGTGGTGGCGCGCAGCCCGCCTAGCAGTCCAGCGGCGGCGAGGACGAAGGTGCCGGAGCAGATGGAGGCGATCCGGGTGCCGTCGGCGGCGGCCCTGCGGAGCGCGTCACGGACGGCCGGCGGCAGAGGCCGGGCGGGGTCGGGGACGATGACCGTGTCGGCATCCGCGAGTGCGTCCAGTCCCCACGGGGCGCGCAGGGTGAAAAGGCCGGCGTCCACGTCGGGTCGCTCGGCGCAGACCCGCACCCGGTAACCGGGGCGGCCGTCGGGCAGTCTGGTACGGGCGAACACTTCGATGGGAGTGGACAGGTCGAAGGGGATCACCTGCTCCAGCGCGAGGACGACGACGGTGTGCATGGCGACAACATATCCCTGCACCGGATTCCCGCCAACGGCTCTTTACTGCCCTTCGTTGGCTTGCTGAGCATGAATAACCGTTGGCGATATTCCGTTGGAAGTTGTCATTCCTGCCACTAGGAGCCGGGAGACGCCGCCGGTTAGCCTCGACGGCGTCCTGACACTTCTAAAACGAAACGGACACATTCGTGATCGCCCAGCTCGATGCCATCACAGCCCCCGAGTTCCTCTACGCGGACGGCACCGCGAGTACCTCCGCCGCGCCGGGCGGCGGTCGGCAGGAGGGACACCGACGATGAGCGTCGTCGCACCGATCATGATCGGCGTCGTGTACGTGTGCCTGATGTCCCTGATCCGCGAACCGCACCGGCGCAGGTTCAACGCGATCATGGTGGCCGGAGCCGGGGCCGCCTACCTCAGCGGCGGGGGTTTCGGCCCGTGGGAATTCGCCTTCACGGCCGTCATGACCTACTGCGCCTACCGCGGCCTGGAGTCGTGGACGTTCGTCGGCATCGGGTGGCTGCTGCACACCGGCTGGGATCTGCTGCACCACCTGCACGGCAACCCGATCATCCCGTTCGCGGACCACTCCTCCCTGGGATGCGCGATCTGCGATCCCGTGATCGCCGTGTGGTGCTTCGCGGGCGGCCCCTCGGTCACCGGCCTGCTCCGCGCGTGTCTCGGTCGGTCCCGCGTCGGACGGCCCACGACGCCGCCGCCTTGATCGCGTCGGCCCGCTTCCCCTTCGGGCGGGTCGACGACTTCCGTGCCCGATCCTTCTAGATCTTGCTTGGTCAGAGCTCGGCCCTGCCCGCGGACTCGGTCGCGATTTGCTCCTGGTCCGAGCATGGCGGGAAGGGCCAGCCCTCGGTGCGGCGCTGAATCAGCCGCTGATACTGGGCTCTCCGGTCTCGAGGTGGCCGATGAACTGCTGCGACCAGGCTGCGTCGCAGTCGGCCGTGACGGTCACGTCGTACCAGCCGCCGCTGACCTTCAGCGGGCTCACCGCCCACGCCTCCTTGCTTTGCGCGGTGACCTTCACGGTCTGCGGTGTGCCCGAGATGTAGTTGTTGTGCGTGATCGTGAACGTCACGGGCGAACCCCCGTGGTTGTACAGCCACAGCTTGAGCTTCGGTTCCGCGGTCGACTTGCCGTCGTAGTAGGTCGCCTCGACGACAAGGTCCTTGCCAGCGGTGGCGAGGTCACCGATGAACCGGCGCAGGAACCGGTTCGGCCCGGTGACGGTGAGGTCGTACGCGGTGTCGTCGGCGGAGGCGCCCACGGCGCCGGTTCCGGACGCCGTCGCCCGGGCGGCGACGGTGTACTGGCCCGGGAACGCCTTCGGGTACTGCGCCAGCGATGAGAACCCGGCCAGATTGTTGTATACGGCGAAGTGACTCGCCTTGGTGACGAACGGAGCCACGTTGCTGAACGTCAGGTTCGCCACGACACCGGACGGCCCGCTGGTGAACCCGGCCAGGTTGGCGTTCGGCTGGTATGGCAGCGGGCGCGCCCGCTTGGTCCCCGTCTCCTGGGTCGGCATCGTGTTGTCGCCCGGCAGCGGGGTGTACCGAACCTCCGGGATGAGTGCCCCGGTGTCCGGAAGATGAGGCAGGCCGTAGACCGGCGCGGCGAAGTCGAAGGCTGCCATCAGGTCGCCGCAGACCTTGCGCCGCCAGTCGCTGATGTTGGGCGAAATGGCCGGTGCGCCGAGCGCGGTGGTCCACTTCTCGAGGAGCTGGATGACCGAGGTGTGGTCGGAGACTTCCGAGGTCACCCAGCCGCCGCGTGTCCAGGGCGAGATGAGGATGAGCGGTACACGAAAGCCGAGCCCGACCGGGAGGGGAGCGGTGACGCCGTACGCACCCATGGTGCCGGAGACGAACTCGTCCGCCTCGCCCGGCGCCGGCATTGGCGGCGGGACGTGGTCGAACTGGCCGTCGTTCTCGTCGTAGTTGACGATCACCAGGGTCGAGTTGAACACATCCGGGTCGGCGTTGAGGGCCTCGAGGACGTCGCGGAGGAAGTACGCACCGTTGCTCGGTGCCGTGACTGGGTGCTCGGAGAAGAACTGGTTGTTCACGATCCAGCTCACCTGCGGCAGCGTGCCGTTTAGCACGTCGGCGCGGATCGCGGCGGTGAGGTTGTCGGCGTTGCCCGACAGCCCGGTGATCGGCTCGGGGACGTTCTTGACTCCGTTGTCGTAGTAGACGTTGCCCGGAGCGGCCTTCCCGCCCTGGGTGGGGTCGAGCTTGGCGAAGGTGTTGAAGTACTCCAAGCCGTTGTCGCCGTAGTCGTCGGCGCACTGGTAGACCCGCCAGTTGACGCCCGCTGCCTGGAGCGTCTCGGCGTAGGACTCCCAGGGCAGGAACTTGCCGCGCTCGCTGCCACCGTCGATGGCGGTGAAGCTGCCGTGCTTATGGTCGGCGTTGATCGTTCCGCTCCACAAGTAGGTGCGGTTGGGCCCGGTCGCGCTGAGCACGGAGCAGTAGTACGCGTCGCCGACCGTGTAGGCGTCGGCGAGGGCGTAGTGGAACGGCAAGTCGTGGCGGTCCAGATAACCCAGCGTGGTCGGCCCGCCCTTGGCGTAGTACCAGCCGTTCATCAGCCCGCCGTACCAGGCGCCGTGCTGGTCAGTCCAGCCGTGACTGGTGCCACCGTAGTTGGCGGCGCCGAGCTCGGGGCTCGGCGGCGTCGATCCACTCCAGGTCTTCGCTCCGCTCAGCCGCCACGGGTACTGCGTGGTGGCCCCGGCCGTCGGCGTTACCGGCTGCTCCCAGACGGTCTTGCCACCCGGGAGCAGGATGGTCGAGCGGTCACCGAAACCGCGCACTCCCTTGAGGGTGCCGAAGTAGTGATCGAAGCTGCGGTTCTCCTGCATGACCACGATGACATGCTTGATGTCACGGATGTCGCCGTGCACCTTGCCGGACGGAGCGGCCGTGCTCTGCGCGGAAGCTGCGGCAGCGCTCGCGCTGGGCAACGCAGCGCTGACGGCGGCCGCTCCGGTGACGGCAGCGGCGGTGCCGAGGAAATTTCTGCGGGACAGTTTTGACATGGCTCAATACCTCTGGGTGCGGGGACGGGCTACAACACGCTAGCCCCGCGATCTTGCCCCCAAGCGACGAGAAGCCGAAGCCTAAATTGCTGATTGGGGCTGGCCGTATAGCCGCGAGTACA
>JAOPYI010000165.1 GCA_025964675.1 Sphaerisporangium sp.
GCTGGGAGTGTTCAGCCGCTGACCCCTCCTGGCGCCGGAGTCAGAGCCGGCTTCCCGAGGCCATCGGGGACACGTCGATGCGCCCGTCGTCGCAGGGTGCCGCCTTGAAGGGGATCTCCAGATGGGCGCCGACCTCGTCGGGCGGGAGGATGATCAGCCGGGCCGACTCCGGGCACCTGGTCTCGCGCCCGGTGGGCACGACGGTCCAGTGCATCCGGGCGTGGGCCGAGGCCCCCGGGCGCAGGGTGATCCGCTGCGCCCCCACCGCTTCTCTGCGGGTACGGGTGCGCAGCACGTCGCCCCTGCCGTCGATCATGATCAGGCCGGCGAAGCCGTACACCCAGCAGGACCGCGCGGACTTGTTGGTGAGCACCAGGGGCGCGTACCGCTGGCCGGCGCCGGCGTCCACCGCGCCGACGCGCGCGGACAGGGCCGCGGTACGGCAGCGCTTGGCCGCGGCCGAGCCGGTGGAGGCGCCTGCCACCCGCAGTCCCTGGGTGGCGACCTCGGAATTCGTGCCGGTGGAGCCCTGGGCCGCCGAGGTGGCGGGCGTGGCGGGCCTGGCCGCCGGCGTGAGCCCGTGCCCCGAGGGCGCGGGCGAGCCGCAGGCGACCGACACCATGACCACGCCTGCCGTGACGGTGGACACGAGCGCGAGCCGCCGGGCGTCGTTGGATGGTCTCATGCTCTGTTAGACGCGACTTCGGCGGCTTTTGTTCGGACTTGACGGCAAGCGTGGCCTACACGAGCGTGTCGTAGAGGGCCTGGGTGCGGGCTGCGATGGCCGGCCAGGAGAAATGCTCGACGGCGCGGCGGCGGCCCGCCTTGCCCATGGAGGCGGCCAGCTCGGAGTCCGACAGCACGGTGTTGACCCGCTGGGCGATGGCGTCCGCGAACGCCTCCGGATCCTTCGGCTCGCCGTCCGTCCCCTGGTCGATGGGGACGAGCAGGCCCGTCGAGCCGTCGGCGACGACCTCGGGGATGCCTCCGGTGGCGGTGGCCACGACTGCGGTCTCGCAGGCCATGGCCTCGAGGTTCACGATGCCCATCGGCTCGTACACCGACGGGCACACGAACACCGTGGCGTGCGTGAGGATCTGGATGACCTCGCTCCTCGGCAGCATCTCCGAGATCCAGACGACGCCCTCCCTGCTCCCCCGCAGCTCGTCCACCAGGCCGCTGACCTCGGCGGCGATCTCGGGCGTGTCCGGGGCGCCCGCGCACAGGACCAGCTGGGCCCCGGCGGCGAAGGACCGCGCCGCGCGGAGCAGGTGGACCAGGCCCTTCTGCCGGGTGATGCGCCCGACGAAGACGACGTACGGCCTGGCGGGGTCGACGCCGTGCCTCAGCAGGACCTCGGTGCCGTGGTCGGGCGCGTACTCACCGGTGTCGATGCCGTTGTGGATCACCGTCACCCGGTCCGGCGCGATCTCCGGGTAGCAGGCGAGCACGTCGCGCCGCATGCCCTCGGACACGGCGATCACCGCGTCCGCGCCGAGCAGCGCCGTGCGTTCGGCCCAGGAGGACAGGGTGTAGCCGCCGCCGAGCTGCTCGGCCTTCCAGGGGCGCAGCGGCTCCAGGCTGTGCGTGGTGACCACGTGCGGGATGCGGTACAGCAGCTTGGCGACGTGCCCGGCGAAGTTGGCGTACCACGTGTGGCTGTGCACCACGTCGGCCCCCTCGCAGGCCGACGCCATCTCCAGGTCGACGCCGAGCACCTGGAGCGCCGGGTTCGCGGACGCCAGGCCGGCCGGGACGGGGTAGGCCTCGACCTCGCTCTCGTCACGCGGCGCGCCGAAGCAGCGGACCCGCACGCCGGAGAGGCTCCGCAACTCCCGTGCGAGGTACTCGACATGGACGCCGGCACCTCCGTAGACCTCGGGCGGGTACTCACGGCTCAATAGATCGACGCGCATGCGTAAACCTTAGCGTTCGCGGATGTTTCGACAGGTTTAGCTGGGTAAAGCCGGGTAACGTCCTCCTATGACGACGTCCAGAATCCTCGCGATCGTGCTGGCCGGTGGCGAGGGAAAGCGGCTCATGCCGCTCACAGCCGACCGTGCCAAGCCGGCGGTGCCCTTCGGTGGAATCTACCGGCTGGTCGACTTTGTTCTGTCGAACCTGACCAACGGCGGCTACCTCAAGATCGTCGTCCTGACCCAGTACAAGAGCCACAGCCTCGACCGGCATGTCACCAGGACCTGGCGGATGTCCAACATGCTCGGCAACTACGTCACCCCGGTGCCCGCGCAGCAGCGGCTCGGCCCCAGGTGGTTCGCCGGATCGGCCGACGCCCTCTTCCAGAACCTCAACCTGATCTACGACGAGCTACCCGAGCACTGCATCGTCTTCGGCGCCGACCACATCTACCGCATGGACCCCCAGCAGATGGTCCAGCAGCACATCGACTGCGGGGCCGAGGTGACCGTCGCCGCGATCCGCCAGCCCGTATCGATGGCCGACCAGTTCGGGGTGATCGAGACCGACCCCTCGGGGCACAGGATCGTGGCGTTCCGCGAGAAGCCCACCGACGCCATCGGCCTGCCGGACGCCCCGGACCAGGTCTACGCCTCGATGGGGAACTACGTCTTCAGGACCCAGGCCATGATCGACGCGCTGCGGGAGGACGCCCTCGATCCCAGCAGCAAGCATGACTTGGGCGGAGACATCATCCCGATGTTTGTGAAGTCGGGTAGCGCCGAGGTCTATGACTTCGCGAACAACGTCGTCCCCGGCTCCACGGAGCGGGACCGGGGCTACTGGCGTGACGTCGGAACCCTCGACGCCTACTACGACGCGCACATGGACCTGGTGTCCGTACACCCCGTGTTCAACCTCTACAACGACCACTGGCCGATCTACACCGGCCACGACCCGCTCCCGCCCGCCAAGTTCGTGCACAACGTCGGCGACCGCGTCGGGCACGCCGTGGACTCGCTGGTGTCCCCCGGCGTGATCGTCTCTGGAGGCACCGCCTCGCGGTCGATCCTGTCGCCAGGAGTGGTGCTGCACTCCCACTCCCAGGTCGAGGACTCGGTGCTCATGGGGTGCGTCAAGGTGGGCAGGGGCGCGATCGTCCGGCGCGCGATCATCGACAAGAACGTGATCATCCCCGACGGCGCCCGGATCGGCCTCGACCTGGAGTACGACCGCTCCCGCTTCGCCGTGACGCGGGAGGGCGTGGTCGTGATCGGGAAGAACGAGGTCATCGACATCTGACCCGGCGAGACGCTCCGCTTGTCGGGCGCGTGGGTCTGGCCACGGTAAAGCCGGCGGTGTGAGAGCGGCCCGATATTGTGTCCGCCCGTAAGGGAGATATTGCCATATAGGGGTAGGGCCTGACATATGACCGAAACGACACGCGGGCCCGATGACATGGGCGACGACGAGCAGCTCACCGAGATCGGGGAATGGACGGAGAACCTGCCCATCGGTCACGAGATCGCCGAGGAAGATTCCGAGGATCGCAACGGCATCTCCCGGCGGGTGTGGCAGGAGGCGCCCGACCGCGACCGCGTGCCCCGGGAGGAACACCGGCTCGTCGCCCCCGACGAGGGCGCCCACTCCGACGTGGACTCCGAGGAGTACGCCCAGGAAGTCGGCGCGGACGACGGTGACCTGTCCGCCGAGGAGCGGGCCATGCACATCGAACCCGACTAGATCACACTCACTGAAACCCGATCAAGACCGGCGAAGAGCGTTAAAGTCTCGATGTGCGGAGATCACAGCCATTCTGGCGGCTGACGCCGGCGGAACGACAGGTGTGGGACGCCTATCCCTCCGGCGCGTGGGTCGACCTGCGGACCGGCGACCCCGCACGGGACGACCCCGCGAAGGGCTCGCGATGGGGGCACGGGCGCATCGTACGCGCCGAGGTCCTGACCGCGCTGATGCTCGGCGCGCATCCCTCGCCCCCCGGGCAGGTCGCGGGGCTGCGGCTCGCCGGCGCCCGGATCATCGGCGAGATCAACCTCTCCGACGCGACGCTGACCACGAAGCTGCACCTGCTCAACTGCCATATCGCTGGCACCATCGCCCTGACCGACGCCACAACCAAGGGCGTGCGGTTCCGCGGCTGCGACATCCACCGCATCCAGGCCGCCCGCAGCACGATCGACGGGCTCTTCGAGCTCGACTCCTGCACGGTCCACGCCGGGATACGCCTCGACAACGCCCACATCGCGGGGCAGCTCCGGCTGGCCGGAGCCCACCTGTCCGCGCCTGACCCGACCCCGGCCGCCTCCGAGAGCGTCAAGGAGGACAGGCGGCGCCTGTTCACCGACAACGAGCGGCGCGAGTGGGGCTGGGACCGGCACCACTGGGTGCTGTGGGCCGGGGGCCTGACCGTGGACGGCGGCGCTTTCTGCCGCGACATGCGATGCGCCGGCGGCCTCAGGCTCATCGGGGCCCGGTTCAACAGTGGCCTCTACCTCCAGCGCGCGGTGATCAAGGCAACCGGCAGCCATGCCATCTACGCCGACCACATGGTGGCGTCGAACGCCGAGCTCAGCGCGGGGTTCACCGCCGAGGGGACCATACGGCTGCGCGGGGCACAGGTGACGGGAGTGCTCTCCTTCGACGGAGCCGTGGTGAGCGCGCCCGACCGCTCCCTGCACCTCAGCCACATGCAGGTCGACGAGCTGATCCTGCGTCCGGCGTCCGTGCGCGGCGAGGTCAACCTCGGCTACTCCCGGATCGGCGTCCTGCTCGACCACCCCGACGCCTATCCGGGGCACGTACGCCTCAACGGGTTCACCTTCGAGTCGCTGAGGGGCAACACACCGCTCGCGGACCGCCTGGCTTGGATGGACCGCGACCCTGAGGGCTACCGGCCACAGCCCTACGAGCAGCTCGCCGCGTGGTACCGCAGGATAGGCCACGACCAGGACGCCAGGCGGGTCCTGCTGGCCAAGCAGCGGGCACGGCGTGCCACGATGCGGATCCCCGGGCGTCTCGGGGGCTACCTGCTCGACGTCGTCGTGGGGTACGGGCACCGGCCCTGGCTCGCCGGGGTGTGGTTCGTCCTTCTGCTCGCCGCCGGGACGGCCGTCTTCGCCACCCATCCTCCCGCCCAGGTGGGCCTGGACGAGCGGCGGATCTTCCATCCCTTCCCCTACACGCTCGACCTGCTGCTCCCGGTGAGCGTCTTCGAGCAGCGCGGGGCCTGGGAAGCGGTCGGCTGGACGCAGTGGCTGGCGAACATCCTCATCGCGTCGGGCTGGATCCTCGCCACGGCGCTCATCGCGGGCGGCACCCGCGTGCTGCGGCCATCGAGCAACTGACCGGCCCGTACGGGGCCTAGCCGGCCAGACGGCCGTCCTCGATCCTCTCCCCGCGAGTCGTGGGGATCTTCTCCGCGCGGGAGCCGCCCGCCGGGCGGTCGGCAGAGGGATCCTCCACGCGGAAGCGCGGCAGCGCCTGCGGATGGTTCTCCCGGATGTAGGTGACCAGGTGCTCGCGTATGTCGCACTTCAGGTCCCACACGCTCGGCGCGTCCGCGGCGCTCATCAGCGCCCGAAGTTCCACCAGGCCGTTCGGCTGGACGTCGGTCACCTGGAGGATCCAGTCCTTCTGGTCCCAGAGCGGGTGCACGCGCAGGCGCCGGTACAGCTCCGCCCTGATCTCCTCGATGGGCACGGACCAGTCGACGCGGAGCATCACGTGCCCGATGACCCGGCTCCCGTGCCGGGTCCAGTTCTCGAACGGTGTGGTCGTGAAGTGCGAGACCGGCAGGATGAGCCGCCGCTCGTCCCAGAGCCGCAGCACGACGTAGGTCAGGGTCAGCTCCTCGATGCGGCCCCACTCGCCGTCGACCACGACGACGTCGTCCAGGCGGATGGCGTCGCTGAAGACGAGTTGAAGCCCGGCGATGATGTTGCTCAGCGTGGACTGTGCGGCGACGCCCGCCACCACGCCGAGGATTCCCGCCGAGGCCAGCAGTCCGGCGCCGAGGGCCCGTACCGCGGGGAAACTGAACAGCATCGCCCCCGCGGCCACCACGATCATGATCGCGGCGGCCACGCGCCGCACGAGGGTGATCTGCGTGCGGATGCGGCGCGCCTTACGATTACCGTCACCCTCCACCATGCCCAGCCGGGCCAGCACCACGTCCGTCACGGCGTACGCGGCCTGGATGACCAGCCAGGCGACACAGGCGATCAGCAGCACGGTGATCGTCTGCTCCACCGCGTAGTAGGCGGTCTTGCCTAGCATGTTGGGCGCGTAGACCGTGTTGAACGCGACCAGGGCCGCCGTGGCGAACCCCGGCCACGTGCACCGCTCGACGATCGGGCCCGCCAGCGAGAAGCGGCCGTTCACATGGCGGGATCTCAGCAGCCGCCTGAGCAGCTCCACCGAGACGATCGCCGCCAGCACGACGACCACCAGGATGATCCAGTTGACCGCTGATGACACTGGACGGCGCCCCTTTCGTCGTCTTTCCTACCTTGCGACATGGAATGAGTGGAATCGTAGCCCTAACAACCCCGGCCATCCTTAGCCAGACTCTGTCCCATAAACCACCTCAGGTGATGAGATAGAGGTCATACAGCGCATAAAGTGCGTCAGAACGCCTCGTCGAAGCTCACGCTGCCCTCCACCGCCATCTGGTAGGCGGACACCCTGCGCTCGAAGAAGTTGGCCAGCTCCTGCACGTCCTGGAGCTCCATGAAGGCGAACGGGTTGGCCGTGCCGTACCGGACCGGCATGCCGAGCCGCGCCAGGCGGCGGTCGGCGACGTACTCGAGGTACTCGCGCATCCGCTCCGCGCTCATGCCGGACAGCCCGTCACCGCACAGATCGCGGGCGAACGCCAGCTCGGCGGCGACCGCCTCCTCGATCATCCGGGTGACGAGGACGGCCAGCTCGTCGTCGAAAAGTCCCGGTTCCTCCGCCCGTACGGTGTCCACCACCGAGAAGGCGAACTCCATGTGCATGGACTCGTCGCGGAACACCCAGTTGGTGCCGGTCGCGAGCCCGCCGAGCAGGCCGCGCGAGCGCAGCCAGTACACGTAGGCGAAGGCCCCGTAGAAGAACAGCCCCTCGATGCAGGCGGCGAAGCAGATGAGGTTGAGCAGGAACGCCCTTCGGTCCTCCCGGGTCCGCAGTCTGGAGAGCCCGTTGATCGAGTCGATCCACCGGAAGCAGAACTCCGCCTTGTCCCTGATCGACGGGATGTGCTCGACCGCCGCGAACGCCTTGACCCGCTCGTCGTGGTCGGGCAGGTAGGTGTCGAGCAGCGTGAGGTAGAACTGCACGTGCACGGCCTCCTCGAACAGCTGCCGAGAGAGGTACAGCCGCGCCTCGGGGGCGTTGACGTGCTGGTAGAGGTTCAGCACGAGGTTGTTGGCCACGATCGAGTCGCCGGTCGCGAAGAACGCCACCAGCCGGTTGATGAGGTGGCGCTCCTCCGCGCTCATCTTGGCGAGGTCGGCCAGGTCGGACTGCAGGTCCACCTCTTCGACCGTCCAGGTGTTGCGGATCGCCGCGCGGTAGCGCTCGTAGAAGTCCGGGTACCGCATCGGACGCAGGGTCAGGTCCATACCTGGGTCGAGCAGCATCACTGGCACGCCTCACAGATCTCGGGGTTCTCCAGGGAACACGCCACGGCGTCGGGGTCCGGCGCGGGCGCGGGCGCCGACTTCGCCTCGGCGGCCACGGTGGTCTGCGCGATGCGCGTGGCCGGGCGCGAGCGCAGGTAGTACGTCGTCTTCAGCCCGGCCCGCCAGGCGTAGGCGTACATCGAGGACAGCTTGCCGATGGTCGGGGTCGCCATGAAGAGGTTCAGCGACTGCGACTGGTCGATGTACGGCTGCCGCGCGGCGGCCAGGTCGATCAGCGCCTTCTGTGGCAGCTCCCAGGCCGTGCGGTACAGCTCCTTGAGGTCCCCCGGGATGGACGGGATGTCCCGTACGGAACCCTCGGCGCGCTTCACCTCGTCCCTGACCTGCGGCGTCCACAGCCCACGCGCCTGGAGGTCCCTCACCAGGTAGCGGTTGACCTGCAGGAACTCGCCGGACAGCGTCTCGCGCTTGAACACGTTGGACACCTGCGGCTCGACGCACTCGTAGCACCCGGCGATCGAGGCGATGGTCGCCGTCGGTGCGACGGCGAGCAGCAGCGAGTTACGCAGGCCGGTCGCCGCGATCCTCTCCCGCAGGGCCGCCCACTCGCCCGGGTGGACCGGCTCCGCCGCCGGGTAGTGGTCGAGGTGCAGGACTCCCCCGGCCGCGCGCGTGTCGGCGTAGGACGGATGCGCGCCGAGCGTCTCGGCCAGGCCGGCGGACGCGCCGTACGCGGCGAGCGCCATCTCCTCGGCGATCCGCGTGGACAGCGCCAGGGCCTCCGCGGAGTCGAAGCGCAGCCTGAGCGCGAAGAAGACGTCGGCGAGACCCATCACGCCGAGGCCGATCGGCCGCCACCGCCTGTTCGCGGCCTCCGCCTCGGGCGTGGGGTAGAACCCCCGGTCGATGGACCTGTCCAGGAAGCGGACGGCCGTGACCACCGTGGCGCGGAGCCGCGCCCAGTCCACCTCTCCGTTCACCAGGTGGGCGGCGAGGTTGACCGAGCCGAGGTTGCACACGGCGGTCTCGGCGTCGCTGGTCACCTCGAGGATCTCGGTGCAGAGGTTGGACAGGTGGATGACGTTCTCGGGCCTGGCCGTCTGGTTGGAGGCGCGGTTGGCGGCGTCCTTGAAGGTCATCCAGCCGTTGCCCGTCTGGGCGAGCGTGCGCATCATGCGGCCGTACAAGGCCCTGGCGGGCAGCTGGCGGACGTGGCGCCCGGCGGCCTCCGCCTCGCGGTACCTCGCGTCGAACTCCGCACCCCACAGGTCCACCAGTTCGGGGACGTCCTTGGGGTCGAACAACGACCACACGCCGTCGTCCTCGACGCGGCGCATGAACTCGTCGGGGATCCAGTTGGCGAGGTTGAGGTTGTGGGTGCGCCGGGCGTCCTCGCCGGTGTTCTCTCGCAGCTCGAGGAACTCCTCGACGTCGGGATGCCACGGCTCCAGGTAGACGCAGGCCGCGCCCTTGCGCCGCCCGCCCTGGTTGACGGCGGCGACCGACGCGTCGAGCGTGCGCAGGAACGGCACGATCCCGTTGGACTGGCCGTTGGTGCCGCGGATCAGCGCGCCGCGGGAGCGGACCCGCGAGAACGCGATGCCGATGCCGCCGGCGAACTTCGACAGCTTCGCGACCTGGCCGTAGCGGGAGTAGATCGAGTCGAGGTCGTCGCGCGGGCTGTCGACGAGGTAGCACGACGACATCTGCGTGTGGCGGGTGCCGGAGTTGAACAGCGTCGGGCTGCTCGGCAGGTAGGCCAGCGAGGACATCAGCCGGTAGAACCGGATGGCCTCCCCCGGGCTCTGGGCCAGCCCGCAGGCGACCCGGAGCAGGAAGTACTGCGGCGTCTCGACGACCAGCCGGGTCGACGGGTGCCGCAGCAGGTAGCGGTCGTAGACCGTGCGCAGCCCGAAGTACTCGAAGCGGCGGTCGGCCTCCCCGTCGATCGCGAAGTCGAGCTTCCGGGCGTTGTCCTTCACGAACGACGCGGTCGCGTCGCCGATCAGCCCCTCGGCGTGACCGAGCGAGACCGACTGGCTGAACGACGCGACGCCCTGGTTGCGGACCTCCTTGTCGATGTAGCCCGCCAGCAGCCGCGCGGCCAGCCGCGAGTACTGCGGCTCCTTGCCGATCATCTCGGCCGCGGTCTGGATCGAGAGCCGGTCCAGCTCGGCGGTCGTCGCGCCGTCGTACAAGCCGCTGATGGTGCGGGTCGCGACCCGCATCGGGTCCACGTCGGCCAGGTCTCCGCTGACGCGGTCGACCGCCTTGACGATCTTGTTGACGTCGACCGGCTCGCTGTCGCCGTTGCGCTTGCGCACCTGCATGGATGCGCGTGCCGGTGCTTCTGTGATGGTCATCTCTCTCCTCGCGAGATCGGACGCGTGAGTTCCGGGGTCGCGGAGAGGTGACGGTGGTACGCGGTCTCGGTGGTCAAGCTTGTCGAGACCCGCCGTACGAGCCGTCGGCCGTCCCACGAGGCCTCGGACCGCTCCGCCCGACGGGCGGAGCGCGCTGGCAGGTCTTCGGACTCGTGGGCACGTCGTTCCGGCACTCTTCGTGCCGGCTCGACCCCTACTGGCCGTCGCTTCCCAAGCTCCCTCGGTTCAGGGGCTGCTCAGTGCTGATGACGGCGTTCGTTCCCACTCACCGCTGCGGGGCAGTCCCGGTATCTCACCGGGTTCCCTGTTGCCTCGACGTCCCTGGCCGGGACGCCGAACCAGCTGCGTTGAGCACCATATGTAGGGCACAGCGAGAAAGGTGGGACCACATCTTGTGTCGGCGTGTCGGCCCCCTAGCCAAGAACAGACAGATCATCGGTCGGTAGCCGTGCCCTGCGCGGTGGTCAGTCCTCGAGGGACGCGTACAGGGCGGTCTCGAACTCCAGGTAGCTGCCG
>JAOPYI010000172.1 GCA_025964675.1 Sphaerisporangium sp.
GCCTCCGCACGACCGATGTGCCCTGGCACGTCGCGAGGGACCGCGTCGCCGAGTACGGCTTCGCCTGCGCGAGCGTCGCCGCGACGGCCGCAAGGTTCGCCCGGGAGATCGTGGATCTTTCCAGGACCGAGATCGGAGAGGTCCGGGAGGCGGGGGGGCACCACCGTGGCGCGTCCTCCACGATGCCGCAGAAGGCCAACCCGATCGGCTGCGAGGCGATCATCGGCATGTCCGGGACGGCGGGAGCACTCACCTCGGCGCTGTTCCGGGCGATGGAGGCCGGCCACGAGCGGGCCGCCGGCGAGTGGCAGGTCGAATGGTACGTCGTGCCGCAGCTCGCTGAGGTGGCCGCGGGCGCGCTGGCGACGGCGGCCGAGGTCGCAGGTGGCTTGCGGGTGTTCCCCGAGGCCATGCGCGGCAACCTCGACGCGGAGGGCGGGCTGATCATGGCTGAGGCGTACATGATGCGTCTCGCCCCGGCGCTCGGCCGCGAGCAGGCGCACGATCTGCTCTACAAGGCCGCCCACGAGGCACGGGCCGGAGGCCGCGCGCTGGCCGAGACCCTGCGGGAGTTCGCAGGGGCGGACGATCTGGCGAGTCTCGGCCCGCTCCCGCTCGCCCCCGAGTCCTACATCGGCGAGGCCGAAACGATCTGTACGGCCGCGCTTGCGGCGTGGCGAGACGAGGAGACCGACGATGAGTGAGCGACGCCTCGCGGATCTGCAGGCGATGTGGCGGATCCGTGCCTTCGAGGAAAAGGTGCGCGACCTGCGGGCCGAGGGTCCCATCGTGGGCTCTGTGCACCTGTGTATCGGGCAGGAGGCGATCGCCGTCGGCGCCTGTGACGTTCTCGAGCCCGAGGACGCGCTGTTCGCGACGTACCGCGGCCATGGCTGGGCGATCGCCAGGGGCGTGCCGCTGGAGCCGCTGTTCGCCGAGCTGATGGGCCGGGCGAACGGTGTCAACGGCGGCAGGGGCGGGTCCGCCTACTTCACCGCCGCCGAGTACGGCTTCCACGGGGAGAACTCCATCGTGGGCGGTGGCGCGCCGATCGCGTGCGGCGCTGCGCTCGCGGGCCGGTTCGACGGGTCCGGCCGCTCGGCGGTGACCGTGTTCGGTGACGGCGCGATGAATCAGGGCGCGGTGCACGAGGCGATGAACTTCGCCTCCGCCTTCGACCTGCCCGTGGTCTTCATCTGCGAGAACAACCGCTACTCGGAGCTGACCCCGATCGCGGACATGGTGAGAGGCAGTCGCCTCGCCGACAGGGCCGCCGCCTACGGCATGCCGGGCCACCGCATCGACGGCAACGACGCCGAGTCGGTCCGCTTCCATGTCCGGGACGCCTTGGAGATCGCCCGTGAGGGTGGCGGCCCGACGCTGCTGGAATGCATGACCGAGCGACTCGTCGGCCACTACATCGGTGACGCCGAGAACTACCGGCGTCCGGGGGAGATGGACCGGATCAGGCGCAGGGAGCCCATCGCCCGGCTGCGCCAGGCGCTGCTCGCCGACGGCGTGCCCGCCGGCGAGATCGACGCGGTGGAGGCCGGGGCGCGGGCCGAGATCGAAGCCGCTGCCGCAGCCGCGCTGACCGCCCCGTTCGCCGACCCCGCCACCGCGAGGGAGCACCTCTATGCCTGACACCTCTCCCACACCGGAGACGCGCAAGCTGTCGTACGGCGAGGCCGTCAACGCCGCCCTGCACCGCCTGATGGAGGAGCTTCCCGAAACCCTTGTCTACGGCGAGGACGTCGGCGTCCCCGGCGGGGTCTTCGGCGTGACACGGGGGCTGCGGAAGCAGCACGGCGACCGCGCCTTCGACACCCCGATCAGCGAGTCCGCGATCCTCGGCAGTGCCGTGGGCGCGGCGATGATGGGCCGCCGCCCGATCGTCGAGATCATGTGGGCGGACTTCTCGCTCGTCGCGCTCGACCAGATCGTGAACCAAGCCGCGAACGTCCGTTATGTCTCAGGCGGCCGCCTCAGGGCGCCGCTGACGATCCGCACCCAGCAGGGGAACGCGCCCGGCGCGTGCGCGCAGCACTCCCAGTGCCTGGAGGCCTTGTTCCTGCACGTCCCTGGGCTGCGGGTGTGCATGCCATCCACGCCGCAGGACGCCTATGACCTGCTGGTCACCGCCGTGCACAGTGACGATCCGGTCCTGGTGATCGAGAACCGCACGCTGTACTTCGGGGCGAAGGAGGAGGTGGTCGTCGGCGGCCCGGTCCTGCCGATGGGCGGGGTGCGGGAGCGTCACGCGGGTTCCGACGCCACCGTCGTCACCTGGGGCTCGATCACCCACCGGGCGGTCGAGGCGGCCGAGGCTCTCGCACGCGAGGGTATCGGGCTGCACGTGATCGAGACGCCGTGGCTCAACCCGTTCGACACCGGAACGGTCATCGCCAGTGCCCGCCGTACGGGCAGGCTCGCGGTCGTCCACGAGGCCAATGTCACCGGCGGGTTCGGGGCGGAGGTGGTTGCCCGGGTGGCGGGTGCGGGGGTGACGTTGCAGGCGCCGCCGATCCGCGTGGGAGCCCCGGACGTCCGGATGCCCGCCGCGCCGACGCTGGCGCAGGTGCTGGTTCCGGACGCCGATCGCATCGCGGGGGAGGTGCGAGCGCTCGTGCGGGGCGGCTCGCGGTAGCGGGCCTGAGAAGGAGCAGCCGATGAATCAGGCTCGTTTAGTCAAACGTTTGACCTTCCACCACCAGGAGAAACAGTGAAGAAGGCATTCTTCGTGCTGGCCGCCCTCGCGGTCGGGGCGACGGCCTGCGGCGGTAGCAATTCCGGCACCGATAGGGCCACGCAAGCCGCGGGAAAGAAGGAATACACGATCGGCGTCTCGAACCTCGGCCTGAGCTTCCCCTTCCCCGCCGCCATCGGCAAGGGCATCAAGGACGAGGCCGCCAAGCTCGGAGTCAAGATCGTCGAGCTGGACGCGCAGGGCAAGGCCGACAAGCAGAGCAACGACATCCAGGACCTCATGGCTCAGCAGCCGGACGGCGTGCTCATGCTTCCGGTCGACTCCGGCGTCGCGCAGGGCCTCGCCGACAAGCTCAAGGCGGCCGGCATCCCCACGGTGGCCGTGGCATCCCAGGTCGGCGATCCCAAGACCCGCAAGCTCAAGGATGTCTACTCCAGTCTGGTCGCCCTGGTCACCCAGGACGAGTACGCGGCGGGCGCCAAAGCCGGG
Organism: Sphaerisporangium sp.; assembly: GCA_025964675.1. Taxonomy (GTDB): domain Bacteria; phylum Actinomycetota; class Actinomycetes; order Streptosporangiales; family Streptosporangiaceae; genus Sphaerisporangium. Next base: position 3,197 of record JAOPYI010000172.1, read on the forward strand.
GAGACCGCTGCCTCGGTGGTGCCCGCCGGCGGGAAGATCGCCATCGTCGAGGGTGCCGCGGGGTTCGCGGAGGTCGTGACCCGCTGGCAGGACTTCCCCGCGGCCTCCGAGGCCAAGGGCGCGAAGTTCCAGGTGGTGGCCAGGCAGCCCGGTGACTGGGTGCAGGACAAGGCCCAGTCGGCCTGCCAGAACATGCTGGCGTCCAACCCCGACATCCAGCTCTTCTATGGGGAGTCCGATGACATGTCGGTCGGCTGCGCCAAGGCGGTCAAGGCCGCGAAGTCCGGCGCGAAAGTCATCGGCATCGGGGGAAGCAAGCTCGGGATCGACGCGATCAAGTCGGGTGACGTGGCGGGAACGGTCTGCTACAAGCCCGAGGAGCTCGGCAAGCTGGCGCTCGACACCCTGTACAAGCATCTGACCGGTGAGAAGAAGCTGAACGCCGCCTTCGTGACCTACGACACCCCGTCCATCACCAAGGCCAACGTCGCCGACTGCGCCCCGGAATGGTGACCACCCCTCTGCTGTCCCTCGAAGGCGTCGGCAAGTCGTTCCCCAACGGCACCGTCGCGCTGAGGGACGCCCGGCTGACAGTCCTGCCCGGCAGCGTCCATGGGCTCGTGGGCGCCAACGGCGCGGGCAAGTCCACGATGATCAAAATCATCGCGGGTGCGCACACGCCGACCACCGGGACCGTGCGGTGGAAGGGCGAGGAGGCCGTCTGGCGCGATCCCGGAGCCGCCAGGAACGCGGGCATCGCGACGATCATGCAGCACGTGCCTCTCGCTCCCACCCTGACGGTGCTGGAGAACGTCTTCCTCGGCGCCCCCGGTCCCTGGCGCCTGCCCCGCGCCCGCCGCGCGGAGTTCGCCCGCCTGCTGGACCGCGTGAACTACCGCATCGACCCCGATGCCGAGGTGGCGGACCTCGCCATCGGTGAGCGGCAGATGGTGGCGATCCTTCAGGCACTCGCCACGGGAGCCGAGCTCGTCGTCATGGACGAGCCGACCGCGTCCCTCGCCGAGGGCGAGCGGCAGGTCGTCTTCGAGGTGGTGAGAAGGCTCTCCGCGCAGGGCACCGCGTTCCTGTACGTTTCGCACTTCCTGGACGAGGTGCTCTCGCTCACCGGACAGGTGACCGTCCTGCGGGACGGGACCGTCGTGGAGGAGGGCGAGACGGCCGGCTTCGACGAGGACCGTCTGGTCCAGGCGATCGTCGGCCGGGACCTGCTCGCCGTCGAGCGACGTACGCACGCGCCGGTCGAGGCCGGCGGCCCGGTGCTGCTGTCGGTAAGGAGCCTGAGCTCACCCGAGGGTGTTCGCGAGGTCTCCTTCGAGGTGCGGCCAGGCGAGGTCATCGGCCTGGCGGGCCTGCTCGGCTCCGGGCGCTCGGAGATCCTGCACGCGGTCTACGGCGCCGACGCCCGTGCCCGGGGCGAGGTGCTGGTCGACGGCAGGCAGGTGCGCCGCGACCCCGGCGCGGCCGTCGCCGCCGGTATGGCGCTCGTACCCGAGGACCGCAACGCGCAGGGGCTGGTAGGAGCCTTCCCGATCTGGAAGAACATCTCGCTTCCCGGCCTGGCGTCCCTGTCCTTCGGCCGGGTGCTGCCGAACGAGAGGTCGGAGACCGAGCGTGCGGCACGCGCCATCGAGGACCTCGGCATCGTCTGCCCGAGCCCGGAGGCCATGGTCACCGAACTGTCCGGCGGCAACGCGCAGAAGGTTGTCTTCGGCAAGTGGCTGTACGGCGGAGCCCGGGTGTTCATGCTCGACGAACCGACGGCCGGGGTCGACGTCGGGGCCAAGGCCGACATCCTCGAACTGGTCCGCAGGTTCGCCGCCCAGGGCGGTGCCGTACTCGTGGTGAGCAGCGAGTTCGAGGAGATCCTGGCGGTGGCGACCCGCGTGCTCGTCGTTCGCGAGGGCCGGATCGTCGCGGAGCGACCGGCCCATGAGACATCCGAGGAGGAGTTGCTGATGCTGGCGAACGGATTCGGTGAAGGAGATGTCCACGATGCCGCCTGAGACCTCCGCGCGACGCTCGAGACTCTCGGCCGCGCTAAGGCCCGGCAGCGCGGGTGTGGTCTACGCCCTTGTGCTCATCGTCGCGGTGCTGGCGGTGCTGTCGGCCCAGCTTGGCAGGCCGAACTACCTGTCCCCGACGAACATCACCAACATCCTGGACCAGTCGTCGCTCGTGGCCATCCTCGCGGTGTTCACGACGGTGGTTCTGATCAGTGGCAACTTCGACCTCTCCATCGCCTCGGTCGCCGCCTTCTCGGCCGCGACCGCTCTCAGCCTGGTGAGCTCGCTCGGCCTGCCGCTGGCGATGGTGGTGGCGCTCGGAGCCGGACTCGTCTGCGGCCTCGTCAACGGGGTGATCGTCCAACTCGTCGGCATCAACGCGTTCATCGTGACGCTGGGCACCATGACCGCCGTCCGCGGTCTGGTGCTCATCCTGACCGACGGCCGTACGATCACGGCCAAGGACCCCGAGGCGCAGCAGGCGCTGATCGGCCTCCAGTCCGGATACTGGACCGTCCCGCAGGTCCTGGCGATCGCCGGCGCGGTGGTCCTGGTGGCCGGCGTCGTGGTGGGCCTTCTGGCCCGCAGGTCTGGCGGTAGCCCCCTGCGAGGTGGACTGGCCGTGGCGGCCGGGGTCGTCCTGATCGCGCTCAGCCCGGTCCTCGGGTATGAGCTGCGGTTGACCAAGCCGACCTACTACCTCCTGGTGATCGCGGCGGTCACCTGGGTGGTGCTGCGCTACACCGTCGTCGGCCGCCGCCTGTACGCCGTCGGCAGCAACGCCGAGGCCGCCCGCCTGTCGGGCATCAACGTCAACCGATACAAGATCGGGGCGTTCGTCCTCAACGGTCTCGGCTCCGGCTTCGTCGGTGTGCTCTTCGCAGCGAAGCTGCTGGCGATCAACCCGACCGGCCTGCAGGGCACCGAGCTGACCGTGCTCGCCGCCGCCATCCTGGGCGGCACCTCGCTGTTCGGCGGGTTCGGCAGTGTGCTCAAGTCCGTCGTCGGAGCGCTGATCCTTTTCACCTTGGACAACGGCTTCAACGTGCTCAACCTCGGAGCCAACTATCAGGGTCTGATCGTCGGAACCGTGGTGATCGTGGCCGCCGCGATCTACACGATCGCCGGCCGGCAGCGTCAGGTGCGCAGGGTGCGTGACTCGGGGCCCCAGCCGGTCGTACCGGAACCGACCAAACAGGAGGCGCTCGGATGAGGGGCGTCTGGCACTTCTCTTTCACCGTCGCCGATCTCGACAGGTCGGTGGCCTTCTACCGGGACCTGCTCGGGTTCACGCTGGTACACCGGCAGGAGCAGGACAACGCCTACACGCGCAGCCTCGTCGGCTATCCCGACGCCGTGCTGCGTATCGCGCAGCTCGTTGTGCCCGGCCAGCCTCGCGGGGTCTCCAGCCATGACCTGGAGCTCGTGGAGTACGTACGGCCGCGTGGCGAGGGCAGGGATCCGGCCCGGCATCTGCCGGGGGCGGCCCACTTGGCGCTGGCCGTCGAGGATGCCCGCGCGGAACACGCGCGGCTGTCGTCGGCAGGCGTGCGCTTCGTCTCCCCGCCCAATGAGATCACGGCAGGGGTCAACGCGGGCGGCTTCGCCTGTTACTTCCTCGACCCCGACGACATCACCTTGGAGCTGGTCCAGCCGCCGTTGGCGTCAAATATGGTCGGATCTGACCACTTGCCCAGACGATCGAACAGAGAGTGAAAGTGAATGAAGGGGGACGGATGACCGTCGTCGATGCCCATCAGCACTTCTGGAACCTGGAGACGGGCTCCTACCCCTGGTTGACGCCGGAGTACGGGCCGATCTTTCGCACCTTCGGGCCGGAGGAGCTTGTCCCGCAGCTCGCCGCGGCCGGGGTGGACCGGACCGTCCTGGTCCAGTCGATGGACTCCTATGCCGACACCGACGCCATGCTGGCACAGGCGGACGCGTACGACTTCGTCGCCGCGGTGGTGGGCTGGGTGCCGCTGACCCGTCCGGCCGAGGTCGCCGAGGCCCTCGAACGGTACAGCGTGCACCCCAAGTTCGCCGGAATCCGGCACCTCATCCACGAGGAGGCCGATCCGGACTGGGTCGTCCAGGATTCGGTGGTCGAGAGCCTCGGCCTGCTCGCCGAGGCCGGCATGACCTTCGACGTGGTGGCCGTCCTGCCGAGGCATCTGGAACACGTACCGGTTCTCGCCGAGCGGGTGCCCGGCCTGCGGCTGGTCATCGACCACCTGGCCAAACCGCCGATCAGGGAACGCGGGTGGGAGCCCTGGGCGTCGCAGCTCGCCCGCGCCGCCGGGCATCCCGCTGTGTACGCCAAGGTGTCCGGGCTCAACACCGCCGCCGACGCCGAGACCTGGACCGCCGAAGATCTTCGTCCCTACGTCGACCACGCGATCGGCGTGTTCGGTCCCGAGCGGCTGATGTTCGGCGGTGACTGGCCCGTGGCGATCCTCGCGGGTGACTACGCCAAGGTGTGGAAGGAGACCGGCGTGCTGCTGGCGGGCCTTCCCGAGGCCGATCGGGCAGCCATCCTCGGTGGCACGGCCTGCCGCTTCTACGGGATCGAGGTCTGATCGTGCTCGACCTGCTCGCGCCGATCGCGGCCGCCGCCGATCTGACCATTCCCGCGGAGCATCGCCTCCCGATCGCCGTCGTCGGCGCGGGTTCCATCGTCGACGTGGCTCACCTGCCCGCCTACCGTGCGGCCGGACTGGAGGTGGTGGGCCTCCACGATCTCGACGAGCGGCGCGCTCATGAGGTCGCGGCACGGCACGGTGTGGAGAGGGTGTACGGCTCGCTGGAGGAGCTGCTGGCGGACGAGCGGGTGGCCGTGGTGGACATCGCCGTAGCCCCGCAGGCCCAGCCCCCTATCGCGTCGGCCGCCCTTTCGGCCGGAAAACACCTGCTCTGCCAGAAGCCCTTCGCACCGGACATCGCCACCGGCCGGAAAGTCGTGGACCTGGCGGCCTCTCTCGGGCTGAAGGTCGCGGTGAACCAGCAGCTCCGCTTCGACGAAGGGATCGCCGCCGCGCGGGCCATGGTACGAGCCGGGTGGATCGGCGAGCCGACGACGATGACCTTCACGGTGAACATCGCCACTGACTGGAGTGCCTGGGATTGGCTGGTCGCCACCGAGCGATTGGAGATCGTTTACCACTCTATCCACTATCTGGACGCGATCCGGTCGGTTCTCGGTGACCCGGTCACGGTCTTCTGCACCGGTAGCCGTACACCGGGCCAGCTCGCCATAGGGGAGACCCGCACGATGAGCACGCTGATCTACCCTGGGGACGTGCGCGCGCTGGTCCACTCGACCCACGAGAACCGCACGGGTGACCATGAGGCGGCCTTCCGGATCGATGGCACGGAGGGGGCGATCAAGGGCACGCTCGGCCTGCTCTACGACTATCCTCACGGCCGACCCGACACGCTGCAGGTCAGCAGCCGTACGCTGCCGACCGACGGCTGGCTGCCGTACCCGGTGACCACCCGGTGGCTGCCGGACGCGGTCGCGGGCCCGATGGGCTCTCTGCTCGCGGCGATCGCCGGGGGAGGGGAGCCGGAGACCTCCGGTTCGGACAATCTCGGAACCCTGGCCCTGCTGGATGCTCTCTACCGCTCCATGGAGACCGGGGAGAGCCAGGGGTTGAGGCCGGCGTGAAGTCCGGCCGGGTCACCCTCGCCCACGTCGCCGCGGTGGCGAAAGTCGACAGAGCCGTGATCTCGCGTGTCGTCAACAACGATCCGACCCTCAACATCCGGCCGGAGACCCGCGAGCGGGTGCTGGCGGCGGTCGCCGCGCTGGGTTACCGGCCGAACGTGGCCGCACGCAGCCTCCGGACGGCTCGCGCCCACATGTTCGGCCTTTTCATCCCCGACTTCGCCAACCCCGTCTACGCCGAGATCATCAAGGGTGCGGAGGCCGCGGCCGCGGCGCTCAGCTACGTGCTCGTCACCGGGAGCGCGGCCGGGGCGGGGCTGGGCGGCTACATAGACCTGCTCGGGCAGGGCAGGATCGACGGGCTGCTGCTGGCGGGGGCAGAGGAAGAGGCCGGCCTGCTCGAGCAGCTCGATCGGGCCACCGTGCCCTGGATCATGCTGAACCGCAGGAGTCCCTCGGTGAAACGCTACGTGATCCTGGACGACGAGCGGGCGGCCAGGCTGGCGGTCGAGCATCTCGTGGGGCTCGGCCACCGTCGTGTCGGCCACCTGGCCGGCCCGGTCGGCGCCGACACGGCGCTGCGACGGTCGGCGGGTTACTCGGCTGCGATGCGCGACGCGGGGCTGCCCGACGGCCCCGTCGTGGCGGCCGACTACACCCCCGCCGGAGGCGCCGCGGCGATGACCGCGCTGCTGGCGGACCCCGATCCCCCCACCGCGGTCTTCGTGGCGAATGTCGCTTCCGCCATTGGCGCGATGGAGTCGGCGCGGGCGGCAGGGCTGGAGATCCCGCGCCAGATCTCGATGGTGGCCGTGCACGACCTCGATCTCGCGAGTTATCTGGCCCCGCCTCTCACCACGGTACGCATGCCCCTCGCGGAGCTGGGCAGGCGAGGGGTGGCCCTGCTCGGCAGCCTCAAGCTGGACGAGAGCGTGGAGGAGGTGCTCGACGGCCCGATCGAGCTGATAGTCCGGCTGTCCACGGCTCCGCCGTACATGGCCTGACACCGGCGGTCTCCGGAACCGCCGGCCGGGTCAGGTTCGGGGCTGGTCCTAGGTTCCGGGCTGGTCCCTCAGCACCGAGCGCAGGGCGTCGAGGACGGAGGCGTCCTCGATCGTGGAGGGCACCGGCTCGTCGGCTCCGTCGGCGATGCCGCGCATGGTCCTGCGGAGGATCTTCCCCGATCGCGTCTTCGGCAGCCCCGGCACGATGTCCACCCGTTTCAGGCTCGCCACGGCCCCGACCTGGTCGCGGACAAGGCGTACCAGCTCCTCGCGCAGCGTGGCGTGGTCGGTCTCGACGCCGCTTTTGAGCACGACCAGCCCGCGCGGCACCTGGCCCTTCAGCTCGTCGGCCACGCCGATCACCGCGCACTCCGCCACGGCGGGATGGCCCGCCAGCACGGCTTCCATCGAGCCGGTGGACAGGCGGTGCCCGGCGACGTTGATGACGTCGTCGGTGCGGCCCATGACGAACAGGTAGCCGTCCTCGTCGACGTGGCCGCCGTCGCCCGTCAGGTAGTAGCCGGGATAGGCCGAAAGGTAGGACGCCACGTAGCGCTCGTCGTCCTCCCACAGCGTGGGCAGCGTGCCCGGGGGCAACGGCAGCCGTAGGCAGATCGCGCCCTCCTGGCCCGGCGCGCACTGCCTGCCGTCCGGGTCGAGGACCCGCACGTCGTACCCCGGCACAGGGACCGTGGGGGAGCCGGGCTTGATCGGCATGGGGGCGAGGCCGCGCAGGTTGGCGGCGACGGGCCAGCCGGTCTCGGTCTGCCACCAGTGGTCCACCACCGGCACGCCGAGCTTCTCGGTGGCCCAGTGGTAGGTGTCCGGATCGAGCCGCTCGCCTGCCAGGAACAGCGTCTTAAGTGACGAAATATCGTAGTTTGCGAGGAGGGCCGCCGAGGGGTCCTCCTTCTTGATGGCGCGGAACGCCGTCGGCGCGGTGAACAGCGCGTTCACGCCGTGGTCCGCGATGACCCGCCAGAAGGCCCCGGCGTCCGGCGTGCCCACCGGCTTGCCCTCGTACAGGATGGACGTCGCGCCCAGCAGCAGCGGGCCGTACACGATGTAGGAGTGGCCCACCACCCAGCCGACGTCGGAGGCCGCCCAGAACACCTCGCCCGGCGCGATGTCGTAGACGTTGCGCATGCTCCACAGCAGCGCGACCGCGTGTCCGCCGTTGTCGCGCACCACGCCTTTCGGCTTCCCGGTGGTGCCGCTGGTGTAGAGGATGTAGAGCGGGTCGGTGGCCCCGACCGGCACGCAGGCGGCGGGTGTGGCGGTGGCCATCGCCTCGTCCCAGTCGAGATCGCGGCCGGGTACGAGCGCGGCGTGGGCCTGCTCGCGCCGCAGGATCACGCAGTGCCTCGGCCGGTGCTCGGCCATGTCGAGCGCGCTGTCCAGCATCGGCTTGTACTCCACGATCCTGGCCGGCTCGATGCCGCAGGAGGCCGACACGACCACCACGGGCCGGGCGTCGTCGATCCGCATGGCCAGCTCGCGGGGGGCGAAGCCGCCGAACACCACTGAGTGGACGGCCCCGAGGCGGGCACAGGCGAGCATGGCGACGACGGCCTCCGGCACCATCGGCATGTAAATGATCACCCGGTCGCCCTTGCCGACGCCGAGCCCTCGCAGCACCCCGGCGAACCGCGCCACCTGCGAGAGCAGCTCCGCGTAGGTGTACGTGCGAGCCGTGCCGGTCACGGGGCTGTCGTGGATCAGCGCGGCCTGCTCGCCGCGCCCATCCGCCACGTGCCGGTCGAGCGCGTTGTAGCAGGTGTTCAGCTCGCCGCCGGTGAACCACCGGTAGAACGGCGCTCCCTCCGTGTCCAGCACCTTGTCAGGGGCGCTGTCCCAGGTCACGGCCTTGGCGGCGTCACCCCAGAAGCCGTCGGGATCGGTGATGCCACTCGTGAAGATGTCCGCGTACGACATGGTCACCTGCTCACCCGCCAATCGTTGGACGACGGCCATCATGACTCACCGGCTAGGGCGGGCGACAGGGGCGACGGCTGAGTGTCACCCCCGGGGGGACGGCTTGAAGGTGTGCCGGTAGGTCAGGGGCGCCACCCCTACCGTGGCGTGCAGGTGCTGGCGCAGGGACACGGCGGTGCCGAAGCCCGCCCGGGCGGCCACCTGGTCGACGGGGAGGTCGGTGGTCTCGAGCAGCTGGCGGGCGTGCTCGACCCGCTGCCGGATGAGCCACCGCGCGGGGCTGAGGCCGGTCTCCTCCCGGAAGCGCCGGGTGAACGTGCGCACGCTCATGCGCGCGTGCCTGGCCTGCGCGGCGAGGTCGAGCTGCTCTCCCAGCCGCTGGAGCATCCAGGCCCTCGTGGGAGCGGTGGTGGCGCCTCCGGGCTCGGGCAGCGGCCGCTCGATGAACTGCGCCTGCCCGCCTTCCCGCCAGGGCGGGGTCACGCAGCGCCTGGCCACGCGGTTGGCCACCTCGCTGCCGTGGTCGCGGCGGATGACGTGCAGGCACAGGTCGATGCCGGCGGCGACACCAGCGGAGGTGAGCAGGTCGCCGTCGTCGATGAACAGCACGTCGGGGTCGAGGAGCACCCGGGGGAACAGCGACCGGAACAGGCCGGCGTTCCTCCAGTGGGTCGTCGCGGGCCGCCCGTCGAGCAGGCCCGCCGCCGCGAGCACGAACGCCCCCGTGCAGATCGACATCAGGCGCGAACGGGCGGCCGCCGCCCGCAGGGCGTCGCGGAGCTCGCCGTCGATCGTGCCGTCGGCGAGCGGCGACCCGCCGTGGATGCCGGGGACGATCACGGTGTCCGCAGTCTCGAGTACCGAAAGGTCGTGGTCCGGCACCACGCCGTACCCGGCGGACCCGCGTACAGGGCGCCCGCCGGGCGAGCAGGTGACGACCTCGTACAGCCGCCGGCCCGCGGGGTCTTCGGCGATCCAGAACACCTGCCCGGGGATCCCGAGGTCCAGGGTGGCGAAGTCGTCCAGCGCGACGACCGCGATGCGATGAGCCATGGCCGGATCCTTTCACATATTGGCTATCAAGCCACTCGCCCGGCATAGGGCCTGAATCCATGATTGTCGGCATGACGCTGACGATGGACGTGAAGCGGAGGCGGCGACCGCACCGCGCCTGGGTGGTGGCGGGGGTCGCCTTCGTCGCGATAGTCGGGGCGGCCGGGTTCCGCGCCACGCCAGGGGTGCTGATCACCCCGCTGGAGGACGAGTTCGGCTGGACGCGGGGGACGATCTCGCTCGCCGTCTCGGTGAACCTGACGTTGTACGGCCTCACGGCGCCCTTCGCCGCGGCTCTGATGGACCGCCTGGGCATGCGCCGGGTCGTGGCCTGCGCGTTGATGCTCGTCGCTCTCGGCAGCGGGCTGACGGTCTTCATGACGGCGAGCTGGCAGCTCGTCGCGTGCTGGGGCGTGCTGGTCGGCCTCGGCACGGGCTCGATGGCCCTGGTGTTCGTCGCCACGGTCACCGACCGGTGGTTCGTACGGCACCGCGGTGTGGTCACCGGCGTGCTCACGGCCGGAGGAGCCGCGGGCCAGCTGGTCTTCCTGCCGGTGCTGGCCTGGATCGCCGAGGGGCCGGGATGGCGGGTCGCCGCGCTGGTTGTGGCCGCCGCCGCGCTGTCCGTCGTACCGCTGGTCTGGTTCCTGCTCCGCGACCGTCCCGAGGACGTCGGGCTCACCGCCCTCGGCGCCGCGCCGGTGGCTCCCCACGCCGAGGCGGGGACCCTCGGCGGTGCCCTTACGGCATCCACCGCGCGAAGGGGAGGGTCGGCGGCACGGGCGCTGAGCGTGCTGCGGTCGGCGGCGCGCACCCGGTCGTTCTGGTTCCTCGCCGGAGGCTTCGCGATCTGCGGCGCGAGCACCAACGGCCTGGTCGGCACGCACTTCATCCCCGCCGCCCACGACCACGGGATGCAGGAGACCGCCGCCGCCGGCCTTCTCGCCCTCATCGGCCTGTTCGACATCGTCGGAACGATCTTCTCCGGCTGGCTCAGCGACCGGGTGGACCCGCGGAAGCTGCTCGGCGCCTACTACGCGCTGCGTGGCGCGTCACTGCTGGTCCTGCCCGTGCTCTTCGCGTCGACGACCGAGCCCAGCATGTTGATCTTCATCATCTTCTATGGCCTGGACTGGGTGGCCACCGTGCCGCCGACCGTGGCGCTGTGCCGCACGATGTACGGCCCGGACGGGGCCGTGGTTTTCGGCTGGGTGTTCGCCTCCCACCAGATCGGCGCGGCCATCGCGGCGGTGGCGGCCGGCGTGACCCGCGACCACCTCGGCCACTACGACGCGGCGTGGTACGGAGCGGGGCTGCTGTGCGCCGTCGCCGCGATCATGTCACTGCGGGTGGCGTCCCAAGGGGCGGACGTGCCGGTCCAGGGCCACAAGAGTCCTGAGATCCTTGGGGTGTGAGCCAGCCAGACCAGAGAGTGCTTCCCCTCGTCGTCCGGATCGAGCGCGCCACGCCGCCCGAGCGCACCGACGCCCTGGAGGCGGCCGCGCTTGCCGTGCTTTCCCTGCTGACCGATGAGCGGTCCGGGAGCGGCGAGTGGGCGGAGTCCGTCCAGGCGTGGGAGACCATCGGCATCAGGAAGGTCGTGCGCCGGGCCAGGGGCACCGAGTGGCGCCGCGTGGAGGACCTGCCCGGAATCACGGTCGCCGTGCGCTCGGCCGAGGTGCGCGTGCACCCGCCGATCCCGCTCGACGCCTGGCCGAAGGAGCTGTCCCGGCTGCAGGTCTCGGGCACCGATCTGCCGGACACCGCGCCACCGGAGGAGCCCGTGCACGGCGCCGCGGTGCTCTGGCTCAACCCGTCGCTGGAGATGTCGGCGGGCAAGGCCATGGCCCAGGC
>JAOPYI010000192.1 GCA_025964675.1 Sphaerisporangium sp.
CACCGAGCCGTTCGCCCCGTCACCGCTGCCGGTGATGCCCTGCGGGTACCACACGTTGGTGGAGTCGTCGCCGCTCGCCCAGCAGAAGCCTTTGACGGAGGCGGACACGTGGAGGTCGGTGGCGTGGCAGATCGCCTGGGTCTGGTAGCCCCCGGAGACGACGTCCCCGAGGTTGGTCACCGCCAGCGGCCTGGATGAGGCCTCCACGGCGTCGCGGTAGCCGGTGATGGTGGAGAAGCTGCCCTCATCGGTCAGCGGGCGTACGCCGCTGAGCTCCTGAGAGGTGATGACACCGCCGGTGGCGGCGTTCACGGGGGCCGGCCACGCCAGCACGCTCGCCAGTACGAGCGCGAGGGCGGCGGCGAGCCGGGTCAAGCGTCCTACGTCCATGTGTGACTCCCTGGGGGTTGGAGGATGGCACGGAGGTGCTCGTGGGAATGCTCGCGATCAAGCGCGGAGGTGTCTCGGGACGGGGCGTGATCAGGCGGGAGGCGCCCGAGCGCTCGGTCACAGGAGTGCGACACGTGATCGGAGGGCGGCCAGGTGGCAGGGGTGGGGGCTTCGTCACGCCTGGCCGCCGCGGATGTTGCCCGTCTCGACGGCCATGCGGGCGAGCCAGCGGTCGAGGTCCTCCGGGCGGCCGGGCACGCCGGGCCGGGTCTGCCAGGGCAGCGGGCCTTGCTCGCGCCGGTACTCCACCCCGATCGCGTCCAGCCGTTCCAGGTGGGCGGAGAGCCGTACCAGGAACTCCTCGAAGTCGCGCTCGCCGCGGCACCACACGGCCTCCGCGAAGGCGGAGAGCCGTGGAAAGGCCATGTAGTCGAGCCGCCGGGCCGAGTCGATCAGCTCGGTCCACAGGCAGCAGGAGGAGCCGATGACATGCCCTGCCTCGCCGGCGGTGAGCTCCGCGGGCACGGGGTCGAACGCGTACACACCGGCGAGGGTGAGCACCGTGCCGAAGGGGACCGGCTCCTCGGGGCTCTCGGACTGCCGGTAGTCGAGGTACACCGAGGTGTTCACACAGTTGATCACGTCGTGGCCGGCGCGGGCTCCCGAGACCGCCCCGTCGACGCTTCGCCAGGACGCGACCACCGCCCCGGGCGCGAGCCCGCCCTCGAGGATCTCATCCCAGCCGACGAGCCGCCTGCCCCGCGCCGCGAGGTAGGCGTCGAACTGCCGGACGAACCAGCTCTGCAGCTCGTCCTCGTCACGCAGGCCGAGCTCGGCGATCCGCTGTCGCGCGGCGGTGCTGACCCGCCACTGGTCCTTGCGGCATTCGTCCCCGCCGACGCAGATGTACGGGCTCGGGAAAAGCTCCAGCACCTCGTCGAACACGTTCTGGAAGAACTTGACCGTGCTGTCCTCGACGTTGAGGACGTTGTCGGAGACTCCCCAGGCCGTGGCCACATCCAGCGGGGTGTCGAGGTTGCCGAGCTCGGGATGAGCGGCGATCGCGGCCTGCGTGTGACCGGGGATGTCGATCTCCGGGACCACGGTGACGTGCCGGGCCGCCGCGTAGGCCACGATCTCCTTGATGTCCTCCTGCGTGTAGAAGCCTCCGTGGGGCAGGCCGTCCTTCGGCCCGCGCCACCCGGTCTGGCTCTCCTGCCGCCAGGCACCGACCTCGGTGAGGCGGGGATACCGCTTGATCTCCAGGCGCCAGCCCTGGTCGTCGGTCAGGTGCAGGTGGAGCACGTTGAGCTTGTGCATGGCCAGCAGGTCGACGAAGCGCAGGACCTCCGCCTTGGGGATGAAATGCCGGGCCACGTCGAGCAGGCAGCCCCGCCAGGCGAAGCGGGGACCGTCCTCGACCTGGACGGCGGGCAGGACCCAGGGCCCCGCGCCGAGGGGAGCGCTGCGGAACGCCTCGGCGGGGAGCAGCTGGCGAAGCGTCTGCGCGGCGTAGAACGCGCCGGCCGGTCCCGCCGCGTCGATGCGGACCGCCTCAGCGTCCACCGTAAGCCGGTAGTCCTCCAGCCCGAGATCACGACCCTGCCGCTCCCCGGCACCGTGCGCGGCACCCGGCTCGACATCTTGGCCGGGCTCCGCGAGGGCCAGGACGATCGTTCCGAGGCCCGGCCGGCCCGGAGGAAGGTCGTAGCCGGTCGCCGCTCCCAGCTCACCCCGTAGCCAGGCCGCCACGCCTGCCAGCGCGGGATGCGCCGCGATCCTGGTGTCCTGGTCGATGGTGAACGAGCCTGGGCGGTATTCCCGTCCTTCGGGCCTCGGGATGATCATCATGTCCTTTCAGTCGCAGGTGATCTTGGCGTCGGCGAAGTCGGCGTGGTCCCAATAGGCGTTGTCGACGCCGTTGGTGGCCACGAGGCGGATGTACGTCGCCCCCTTCACCGAGGCGGTGACCTTCTTCGCGGGCTGGTCGCCGGTGACGACGCCGGACCGGGCGGTGCGCTCGCCGTCCGCCCAGACCTGGAACTCCACCGACCCGTGCTTGGCCGCCGGCTCGTCGACCTCGTCGTCGACGCCGCCGAAGAACTCGACTGTGGAGCAGCGGCCCGCGGCGTAGAACTCGATGTCGGCGAGGGCATGGGCACCGAGGCCCTTGGCGTACGTGGTGCCCTGGACGGTGAGTGGACGTCCGTCCCCCGCGCCGCCGTCACCGTTGCTGCGGTCCCGCTCGACCGGCCCGAGGTGGTTGGTCATGGCGGTCCACGGCAGATCGCTCAGGTACGTCGTGCCGGACGCGGGCGCCTTGGCCAGCAGCACGTCGGCGCCCGAGGTGACCTTGGGTCCTCCGTCCCAGGTGACCTCGCCGCCGACCTGGTACGTGCTCAGCTGGGCGTCGGCGGGCGGGGTGACCTCCCACGTCGTCTCGAAGGCGTCACCGGTGGCGAGGTTCTTCGGCGAGGCCGCTGCGGTGACCGCGGCCGCCTTCCAGCCACCGGGCACGGTCAGCGAGACGGTCGCCTTCCTGAGCTTGTCGGTGCCGCCGGTGTTGGCGGCCCGGGTGATGATCCGGTTGGCCTTGCCCGGTTCGAGCACCGTGGGGCGGTTGTTCCCGAGGAACGACGTGGGGTCGACCTCGAACGTCACCGCGGGCGGCGCGTCGGCCCCTCCGGCGCTGATGCGGTACATAAGGACGCCGTGCGGCGGCACGGCCGCGCCGATGTCCCCCTTGGTGAGGGTGACGGCGCCGGTCCACAGGTCCTCGACCCGGTACCTCGCGGCGTCCGGCAGCCTGAGCCGGGCGGCCGTCGCGGTGATGGTGGCGTACCGGTTGCTCTCGTTGAACAGCACCACCGCGTGGTCGCCGTTCTGCAGCGGCTTGTCGATGACGTGGTACCAGCCGTTGGTGCTGGTGTAGTGCCCCTGCAGCCCGAGCGGGTCCTGGTCGACGGCGATCACCTTGGTGTTGCCGATGATGTCGCCGCTCAGCTTGGCGACGTCGGCCTGGGCGACCAGCGGCGACGCCATGACGGCCCAGAGGCTGAACTGGGTCTGGTACTCCCTGGCCGTCATACCGCCCCGGCCCGCCTGGAGCAGGTCGGCGTCGTTCCAGCTGCCCGGCCCGGCGTACTCGCCGCGCAGCATGTTGGTCTCCCAGACGTCGACCATGTGCGCGTAGGCGTCGGTCAGCGGCTTGGTCACGACGTTCGTACGCCACGACGTTGCGACCTGCTTGCCCCAGAGCCATGGGACCGTGCTGCCGTCCTCGTTGTTCATGGCGAACGCGACCGAGTCGCCAAGCGCGTCCCGCATCGCCGGGTAGAGCGTCTGGGCGATCTGCTGGACATTCTTGCCGGGGAAGTCCGCGGTGGGGATCGAGCACCAGTCGTACTTGAGGTAGTCGACGCCCCAGATCGCGATCTGCGCGCCGTCGGCGGCCTCGTGCTTGTAGGCGCCAGGGCCCCTGCCGGAGCAGGCGGTGGTACCCGCCGAATGGCTGAGGCCGAGCTTGAGGCCCTTGCCGTGGACGTAGTCGGCGAGCGCCTTGATCCCGCCGGGGAAGCGGATGGCGTCGGCGACCAGACGTCCCTGCGGGTCCCGCTGCTTGGCGAGCCAGCAGCCGTCGACGATGACGTACTTGTAGCCCGCGGCGGCCAGGCCGTCGCCGGCCAGTGTGTCGGCGGCGTTCCTGACGGCCGCCTCGGAGACGGTGCACGCGAGGGTGCGGCTGTTCCAGCCCATCGGCGGAGCGCCGACCGTCGGCGGCGCGGTCCCGGTCTGGGCGGCGGACGCCAACGGGACGGCGAGCATGCCGAGCAGGACCGCCGTGGCGGCGGCCGTTCGTCGATACATGGTGGGGGCTCCCGTCAGGCGGGGTTCAGGGTGGGGTTGCCGGGCTCGATGACGAAGGAGCCGGAGGTGTACGCGGGGGCGAACGGCTCGGAGACGTAGCCGAGGGAGCGGAAGTCGACCTTCATCTCCCGCTCGGAGAGCACGGTGCGCACGTAGCCTCGCCGGCCGTTGAAGAACTTCACGTGCGGGTTCTCGGAGAGCAGGATCTGGGTGTTGGGGTACTCGTCCATACCGTCGCCCTCGGAGGTGACGGAGGTGGAGACCAACTCGACGGCCACGGACGGCGACCCGGGGTCGGCGTAGTCGCGCTTCACCTCACCCGCCCAGTGGGAATGGACGTCACCGGTGAGCACGACACCGTTTCGCTTGTTGTCGGCGATGGCGGCGGCCACCCGGTTGCGACCGGCGGCATAGCCGTCCCAGCCCTCGTTGGAGTACTGGTGCTCGGGGCCGTTCTTCCAGTCCATCTGCATGAAGAACACCTGCTGGCCGAGCAGGTCCCACACGGCCTGCGACGTACGCAGCCGCTCGCCCAGCCAGGCCTCCTGCTCGGCGCCGAGGATCGTGCGGTTCGCAGCCAGCCGGTCGGTGCAGTCGTCGCCGACGAGCTGCGACTTGCCCGTGCAGGCGTACAGGTCGCGGTACTGCCGGGTGTCGAGCATGTGCATGTTGGCGACCGCACCCCAGCGCAGCGTGTGGTAGAGCGCCATCTTGGGGCCGTCCGGTTTCTGCGACCGGCGCAGCGGCATGTTCTCCCAGAACGCCTGGAAGGCCGCCGCCTTCCGCGGCAGGAACGGCGGGTCGGGCTGCTCGGGCACGTCGCCGGCCCAGGCGTTCTCGATGTCGTGGTCGTCGAACACGATGGTCCACGGCGCGACGGCGTGTGCCATCTGCAGGTCGGGATCGGCCTTGTGCTGCGCGTGCCGCAGCCGGTATCCGGCCAGGTCGAAACACTCCCCACCCGCCTGGTCACGCACGGGGTACTTGTAGTCGCCGTACTCGTAGATGTAGTCGCCGAGGAAGGCGATCAGATCCGGGTGCTCCTCCGCCATCCGGCGGTACGGCGTGAACCATCCCTTCTGGTAGTCCGCGCACGAGGTGAAGGACAGGTGTAGGTCGCGCGTGCGGGTGCCCGGCGCGGGGGTGGTGAGGGTACGCCCCGTGGGCGACAGCTCGTTCTCCACCTTGAACCGGTAGAAGTACTCGGCGTCCGCGTCCAGGCCGCCCAGTTCGACGTGGACGCTGTGCGCCTCCTCGGGCCGGGCGACCTCGACGCCGTGCCGTACGACCTTGTTGAACTTCTCATCCTTGGCCACCTGCCACTGGACCGGCACCGGCCGGGCCGGCATGCCGCCGAGACCGTCGGGCGCGACCGGGTCCATGGCGAGACGGGTCCACAGGACCACGCCGCTCGGCTCCGGCTCGCCGGAGGCCACGCCGAGCTGGAACACGTCCGTCAGGGGGGTGGGGCGGCCGCGCGCCGCCCTGGCGGCCGCGGGCCCGGGCGAACCGAGCGCGACGGCGAGGCCGAGGCCGCCGGCCATGAGGGAACGTCGGGAGATCCCCTTGGATGAGGGCATGGGGGGCTGTTCTCCTTGCTGAGAGATCACCGGGGAGGGTGCCGGAGCGCTGTCCGGCGGCGCGGCGGTCACCGCGCCGCCGGAGGGGTGTCACCTGATGGAGGCGTTGCCCTCTTGGACGGCCTGGTCGGCGGCCGACTTCGGGGAGATCTTGCCGAGGTACATGTCGTTGAAGATCTGGTTCATCTTGGGCTCGAAGCCGGTGAAGCCGGTCACCACCGGCAGGTTGTACGTCTGACCCTTCGACTCCTCGAGGAACGGCGACACGTCGAGCTTCTTGGAGTTCTTCCAGTAGTCGACGTAGCCCTGGTCGAGGCTGGAGATCGCCGGGAAGACGTACCCGGCGTCACCCATGATCTTCTGAGCTTCAGGAGAGGCGAGGAAGGCGGCCAGCTGCTGGGCCTCCTTCGGGTGCTTGGACTTGGAGTAGACGGCCTCCGACAGGCCGTTGATGTTGACCGACCGCCCCTTCGGGCCCTCCGGCATGGCGGCGACCCCGATCTCGAAGTTGGACTCGGGCGCCACGAACGGCAGAAGCGCGTTGTTGGCGGGGAACATGGCCACCTCTCCGCGCTCGAACATCGGCGTGACCTTGCCGGTCGGCGGGTTGGTCTGGGTGGCCGGGGGCGACACGTGGTACTTGTTCACGAGGTCGACGCCCCACTGCAGCGCCTGTACCGAGGCGTCGTCGTTGAAGACGTACTTGCCGAACGGCCTGTCAATGAGCTTGCCGCCGTTGGAGTTCACCCAGTTCATCCACTGAGTCTGGTAGTGGTTCCAGGAGGCGAACCCCCACTGCTTGACCTTGCCGACGTCGAAGCCGCTCTCGTCCGGGTGCTTGCCGTTGGCGTCCACCGTGAGCTTGCGCGCGAGCTCCAGGAACGTGCCCGAGCCGTCAGGCGCCCAGGTCAGCTTGGCCGGCAGCTCGACGCCCGCCTTCTTGAAGGCGTCCTTGTTGTAAAGCATGCCGACGATGCCCCAGTCCTTGGGCACGCCGTAAAGCTTGCCCTGGTAGGTGTAGGAGTCGACGACGTTCTTGTTGTAGATGCTCGTGTCGAGCTTCAGCGGGCTGAGGTCGGCCAGGATGCCTTTGGTGACGAACTCGGGGAACTGCGAGCCCGTCATCCAGAAGACGTCAGGCGCGGTGCCCGCCACGGCGTCGGCCGTCATCTTGGTCCAGTACTGGTCGTACGGCAGCAGCTCGATGTTGACGTCGATGTTCGGGTGGCCCTTCTTGAAGGCGGCCACCACCTTCTCGAAGCCGACCTTCTGCTGGTCGTCCCAGAGCCGGTAGGTCAGAGTGACCTTGTCACCGGAGCCGGAGGCACCGGAGCCACTCGAGCCGCCGCAGGCCGCGGTGGCAGCGAGCAGTAGTGCGCCGAAAGCGGCGCCGGCCCAGCGAATTCGGGGGGATGTCATATTCGCTGACACCTTTCTTTCGTGTCTTGCCTGTTCGGAGCTCATGTCAGGCCGTCGGGGCCGCGTAGACCGTCGAGGCTGTCGGACCTGGGTGATGCCGTGGAGGTAGCCGGGGGGGAGGTCATTTGAGGCCCGTGAGGACCACCGATCGCACGATGTAGCGCTGGAAGAAGATGAAGATCGCGACCATGGGGATGAGAGCGATCAGGCTGCCGGCCATCATCAAGGTGTCGTCCACGCCGACGGCCCCCTTGAGACCGGAGAGCGCGACCGTGATCACCCTGGTGTCGTCGCCGCTCGTGATGATCAATGGCCACATGAAGTTGTTCCATGAGGAGATCACCGTGATGATCGCCAGCGTGCCGAGAGCGGGCCGGCTGAGCGGCAGGATGATCCGCCACAGGGTCGTGAGCGGCCCCGCCCCGTCTATGCGCGCCGCGTCCTCCAGCCCCGCCGGGATGCCCCGGAAGAACTGCCGCATCAGGAAGATCCCGTACGGCGTGCCGAGGAGGTACGGGACGAGCAGGCCGTACCAGGTGTTGACCAGGTCGAGCTGGCGCATGATGAGGAACAGCGGGATGACCGTCACCGCGGTCGGCACCATCAGCGTGGCCATGTACAACCAGAACAGCGCCTCCCTGCCACGGAACCGCATGCGCGCGAAGGCGTAGGCCGCGAAGGTCGTGAAGACCAGCTGGCCCGCCGTCAGCGCAGCCGTCATCACCAGCGTGTTGCCGAGAAAGTGCGGAAAGCCCGTGCCGAGCAACCGCTCGATGTTGCCGAGCGACGGCGGGAAGGCGGGCAGCCACGGCTTCGTCGCGTTGAGCTGGCCACGCGACTTGGATGCGGTGAGCACCACGAGCAGGTACGGGAAGACCGATAGGAAGGCCCCGACGAGCAGAACCGCGTAGATCCCGAACTTCTTGAACACCGATGCCCCCTCTCAGCTCAGGTCGTAGGTCGTGCGGCGGTTGAAGTAGCGCACCTGCACCAGCGTGACCGCCAGAATGATCACGAAGAGGATCACCGCCAGCGCCGACGCGTAGCCGAAGTCGAACTCCCTGAACGCGGTGGCGAAGATCTTGAAGTTGAACACCTCGGTGCCGTGGCTCGGCCCCCCGTCCGTCATCACGAAGACGGTGTCGAACACCTGGAAGGCCCCGATCATGTTCGTGACCAGCACGAAGAACATCGCCGGGTTCAGCAGTGGCAGGGTGATCGTGAAGAACCGCTGCCAGGACGTCGCGCCGTCCGTCGAAGCCGCGTCGTGCAGCTCCTTCGGGATCCCCTGCAGGCCCGCCAGGAAGAACAGCATGTTGTAGCCGGTGTGCTGCCAGATGTTGACGAGCGCGACGGCGGGCAGGGCCCACGTGCTGTCCGAGAGCCACTCGGGGCCCTGGATGCCCACCACCGCCAGCGCGCTGTTGATGGCACCGTTGACCGGGTCGAAGATCCAGTCCCAGATGAGGCCCATCACGATCGGCGTGGCGATCCAGGGCACCACGAACAGGGCCCGGAAGACCTTCACGCCCTTCACTCGCTGGTTCAGCAGGACGGCGAGGCAGAGCGCCAGCACGGTCTGCAGGGGTACGCACAGCAGCACGTACAGCACGGTGACGCCGAGCGAGTGGCTCACCGACGGGTCGGCGACGAGCTTCCGGTAGTTGTCGAGGCCCGTGAACGTCGGGTCGGACAGCAACCGCCAGTTGAAGAAGCTGAGGGCCGCCACGATCAGCACGGGAAGCAGGAGGAAGGCCACCACGCCGAACAGGCTGGGTGCGACGAAGAGGTAGGGGTACCAGCTGGTGAGCCGGCGACGGCGCGGCGCGGCCGGGGCGGCCGTCCTGCCGGGCGCAGCCTCCGAGCCGGCGACCTCGACCTGGGCCCGGCTCACGAGTTCTCCGGCCCGGTGCCACCCGACGACGGCAGCCGCGCCGGCCCGGCGGGTTCGGGGCGGGTGGGCGTCATTAGGCGCCGGGTGGTCGCGAGACCCCACTCGTCGAGGGCGGCGATGGGATCGCTCGCGCCCCGGAGGCCTCCGCTTGACTCGACGTGCGCGGCCCATTCCTCGCGGGTCTCGACCTCGGGCCGCGCGATGAGGCAGTCGGGGTCGTTCACCCACCACCGGGCGTGCAGGAACTCGCGGGCCTCGCCGGTGAGCCGGGCGCCGAGCTGGCTTGGCTGACTGATGTCCCCGGAGCGGGGGAGCCGCCTCGGGGCGGTGTCGGGGCTCACCCGCATGATGTCGACGAGCCCGAGGCTCGGCAGCAGCGGCGCCCCGCAGCCGTGAACCACGGCCTCAGGGCCGGTCGCCTCCCGGATCAGCTCCAGGCCGCGCCGGTAGGCCGTGATCGGGTCGACGTCGTCGTGCCGGCGGCCGTGCATGGCGCCGGCGTAGCAGTAGTCGAGCTTGAAGTGCGTGATCCCGAGGGCGGTGAGCTCGCGGAACACGGTGGCCAGGTGCTCGGCGGCTGCCGGGTGGGTGACGTCCAGCACGGCGAGGTCCTGGTCCCACATGTGCCCGGCGCTGACGCCGGGGACTGTCCAGTCGGGATGCTCCTCGAAGAGGCGGCTGTGCCTTCCCACGAGGTACGGCGCGACCCAGATGCCGGTCTTCCTGCCGCTCGCCGCGATGGCGCCGACCGCCCGCTCCAGGGATCCGAAGGTGGGCCGGATGTCGAGCCAGTCGCCGATGCCGGTCTCGTAGCCGTCGTCGATCAGGAAGAGGTCGAGGTCGATGCCATGGCGGTCGGCGAGGGCGAGGTTCTCGGTCACGTCGGTCTCGGTGACCTTGTCCCAGTACCCGTACCAGGTGCACCAGAGCGGAGGGATGACCGAGATCGTGGGATTGACGGGCCCGGCCATCGTGTCGGCCCATCCGGCGAGCACGGTGTCCAGCGCTCCCTCGACCTGCCAGTGCCGCACGGGGCCGTCGGCCGAGATCACCAGGGTGCCGCCCACCCGCCGCGCCCTGATGGAGGGCACGGTGAGATGGCCGAGAGCGGACCAGACGTGCACCGGCCCCCCGTCGCCGGGGTCGACGGCGACCAGGCCCTCGCCCTGGAACACGCCGGGCGGCACCGGGCTCTCGGGCCGGTAGGCCAGGACCTGGATGTTGGCGTCGGCAGCCCGGGGTGGTGTCTCGTCGAGCCGGTAGGCACCGGACGGGCTCCACGACTGCCAGCCGTGTTCGAAGACCAGGGCGTGCCGTTCATCGCACACGACCTCGCCGACGTCCGTGAAATCCGCTCGCGACATCAGCACATCCTCTCAAGCTGAGCCAGTTACGAAGGAGCCCATCATTAGTAGCACTGAGCCGAAAGGGGGTCAACGGTCAACTTTTTCAGCAAAATGGGGGTTTTCCCGGTCTCCCACCCTTCGGTGATCGCTGTCATAATCGGGACTTAACGAGGAGACCTATATTAGGGACGCCCATGTCGAATCCTCCGCCGAGCGGCGGCGACCTGTCACGGCTACGGCAGCTCAACTCCCTGGCCGCGATCAGGGCCCTGCGCGGCGCCGAGCCGCTCACGCTGTCGGTGCTCGCCGAGCGGACCGGCCTGTCCCGCCCGTCCACCAAGGACGTCATGGACGAGCTCGTCGGGCTGGGCTGGGTCGAGGAGGTCGCCCCGGTCGGAGGGACGATGGGTCGCCCGGCGCGGCGCTACCGCTTCCGGGCCGACGGCGGCCATGTCGTGGGCATCGACATAGGAGCGCACAAGGTGCTGGCGGCCCTCGCCGACCTCGACGGCAACGTCCTCGCCGAGACCCGCCACACCGTCGACCCGGACACCCCGACGGAGGCACGGCTCGACGCCATCGACAAGGCCGTCTCCGGCTGCCTGGCCCTCGCGGGCCTGACCAGGGAGGACCTGTGGGCGGTAACCGCCGGCACCACGGGCCTCGTCGACCCGAAAGGCCGGATCGCGCTGTCGACGGCGATCCTCAACTGGTCCGGAGTGGACCTGGCGGGCCGGCTCGCCCGGATGTTCCCGTGCAGGGTCCTCGTGGAGAACGACAGCAAGCTGGCCGCGCTCGCGGAGTGGCAGCGCGGCGTGGCCCGTGGGGCGAGCGATGTGCTGTTCCTGCACGCGGGACGGCGTACGGGGGCGGGGCTGATCGTCGACGGCAAGCTGCACCGCGGGTTCGCCGGGTCGGCGGGCGAGATCAGCCTGCTCCCCCTCTCGCAGTGGTCCGCGGGCTCGGCGCCCCTCGACGACAGCCCCGTGGTCCCCAAGGGAACGCCGCCGCAGGACGCCGCGAGATACGTCCTGTCGGCGGCACGCGACGGGAACTCGGCCGCGATGGAGTCGGTCGAGCGCTACGTCGAGGTGCTCGCGCTCGGCGCCGCCATGATGGTGCTGACCGTCGACCCGGAGCTCGTCATCCTGGGCGGGAGCTTCTCCCGGGCCGCCGACGTGCTGCTGCCGCCACTGCGCCGCCGCCTGGCGGAGGTGTGCATGCGCCCCCCGGAGCTGCGCACCTCCACCCTCGGCGACGAGTGCGTGGTCCTCGGCGGCATCGGTCTCGCCATCAACCACCTGGACAGCCGGCTCTTCGGAGCCGAAGGTGGCTCCGCCACGCCGCTCCCCCAGCACGCCGACGCCAAGGTGACCTCCATCGCCTCGCGCTGAGGCGGGACCGGCGGCCTTCATCCCCGTGGCGACACGCCGAGTGGATACTGGAAATCCCTGGAACCCATAGGAACCGCGCTGTAGATCGCGTCCAGCTCACCGGCGGCAGGGGGACTTGGTGATGCCCACCGCGCGGTGGTCGCCTTCCCCCACCACCCTACGATCGCCGTGAAACCATGATCTATGCGGAACTAAGGGTGAGACTGTTCCGATAGTGTGCCGCTCGCAGACCGCGAGGGAGGTGGCAGGGTGACCGAACCCGGGGCGCCCGGAGTGCCGGGCTACGAGGTCCTCGGGATCCTCGGGCAGGGTGGCTTCGGCGTGGTCTACCGCGCCCGGCAGCTCGCCGTGCGCCGCGAGGTCGCGCTCAAGGTCGACAACCGCGTGCTGGTCTCCGAACGTGACCGGCGGCGGTTCATGCGGGAGGTCACCTCGGCCGGTGCCCTGTCCGGGCATCCCCACGTCGCCGACGTCTACGACGCCGGCGTTCTCGGCGACGGCCGGCCGTACATGGTGCTGGAGCTGTGCCCGGGCGGCTCGCTGGCCGACCGGCTGCGTGAGCGGGGCCCGCTGAGCCCTGACGAGGTACGCGACATCGGCGTGCGGATCGCCGACGCGCTGGCGGCCGCGCACGCCGCGGGGGTGCTCCACCGCGACGTCAAGCCGGCCAACATCCTGGTCAACGGCTACGGCATGGTCGCGCTGTCAGACTTCGGACTGGCCACCACGGCGCACGCCGAGGGCGACATGTCGGTGACCCGCGAGTCGCTGACACCGGCCTTCGGCCCGCCGGAGGCGTTCGAGCTGGCGGAGCCGAGTCCCGCCGGTGACGTCTATTCGCTGTGCGCCACGCTCTACGCCCTGCTCAACGGCCGGCCGCCGCGCTTCCCCGAGGGCGGGGTGGTCAACATCGCGATGATCATGGCGCTGCATCGCCGGCCGGTCCCGGAGATCCCCGGGGTGCCGCCGGAGCTGACCGCCGTCCTGCGGGCGGGGATGGCCAGCGATCCCCGCAGGCGCATCCCGTCCGCCGCGGCCCTGAGAGACGCGCTCTCGGCTATTGCCGCCTCGACGCTGTCGGGCTCGCGCGACGCGCCCGCGCCCGTACACGCAACCGGCCCCGGTGCCCGGGCCGTGTCGGCGACGCAACCTCCGCCGGTGGCGAGGACGCATTCGCAGTCGGGGCTGTACATCGTGGCGGCCGGCCTGTTCGCCCTGCTGCTGACCGTCGGGGCGGCCATCATGTTCCACGAGGGCCAGAACTCCCCGATCATCGGCGTCGCCCCCGTGCCGAGCGGGCAGGTGAGCCAGGCCGGCCCCGTGAGCCCCTCAACCATCGCGACGGAGGTCTCCACGGGGCAGGTCAGGACCACCACCGCGAACTGCCCTGCGGCGGCGGTCGCCGGCGCGGAGGCCGCCTGCGGCCAGGAGGCCGAGTGCTGGGGCGGCATCGTGTCCATCGCGGGATCGGTCACGGTCAAGAGGCGCGGCTGCGAGGAGACCCACTCCTGGGAGACGTTCGCCGTGGCGAAGCTGCCCGTGGACACGATCACGTACGACATGAACGACCTCGAGGTGCATCCGGTGGTGAAGAAGCTCTGCTCGATGCCGGTCCTCATCCAGTCGAGGTACGGCACGGCCAAGGCCATCGCCCCCGGGAAGTGGATGATCTCCGTGCTGCCGCCCAGCCCGGAGGCGTTCAAGGAAGGCGTCCGGATCTACCGGTGCGTCGGCGGCGTGGTCGGCCGCGACCGCCCGGGCACGTACTTCAGGCCGCTGACCTGAGGGCGGCCACCGACCGGCGCGGAGGTCATCTCCATCATCCCCTGCCCGTATCCGATCACCGGGCGACCCGCCGTGAACACTGGAAATCCATGGAACTCAAGGGAACTGTTGGTACGATCCGCGCGTGAGTGAAACGCTGGACGATCTCGAGGAGCGGATCAACGAGCTCCGTGGAGAGATCCGGCGGGCCGTGCGCGCCCGCGAGGGCATCCTCGCCAGGTCGCTCCGCGCCGAGCTGAGAACGGCCGAGCGGGCATGGGACCACGCCGTGGCCGCCAGCGAGCCTCCCGGCACCGACGAGCCGCCGCCCGGCTCCCTGCTTCCCGTACGCGAGCAGGTCCACCAGGCGCTCACCCTGCTGGGCGTGCCGGCCGCGGCCAAGATGATCGTGGCGGTGCACGGCGCGCTGCGCGCGGGCTCGCTCAAGGGCGCGCAGCTCACGAGCCTGCGCAGGGACGAGGAGCGCTCCTTCGGAACCTCGCCTTTCGCCCGGCCCTACTACCTCTGCGCCGCGCTCACCGACCGCCTCTCCGCCTCCCGCGGGCTGCTGGCGGTCAGCACGTGGCCGCTGGAGCAGCGCGTCGTCGGCCCCCTCAGCCCGCGCGTCGACTTCCTCACCACGGCCATCCGCGTGGCCGAGCACATCCTCAGGCTCGCCGAGACCGGCGAGCAGGCCCCGCCGAGCGCCCAGCGGCTGCTGTCCAGGCTGGCGCAGAACATCCCCGGGGCCACGCCGTACGGCCACGGCACGCGACACCTCGCCACGGGTCTCACCCTCGCAGGCCCGGGCACGGCCTCGGGTGCGGGTGTGGCGGGAGGTTTCGCCGAGCCCGATCCGGCCGTCGTGGTCAAGGCGGCCCAGGCGGAGCTCGGCGTCCACGCCGCCGCCGACGCCGCGGCCCGCGCGGAGATCGCCGGTCGCGCCCGCGACCGGCTCCGTGACGCCGAGCGCCTGTTCGGCGGCACGATGCTGAGCCTGGCCCGCACCCGCGCGGCCGGCAGAGAGGTGTGAGGTGGACCGACTCGACCTGCTGCGCGGCCCGGTGCCGCCGCGCCCCCACGACGCCCGGGCCATCGCCGCCCTGGCGGCCAACCCCGGGTGCGCGCGCCGCGCCGTGCTGGACGCCGCCGGGATCGACAAGGACGCCACCGCCACCCACCTGGGATTTCCCGCGCCGTTCGGCCAGTCGCCCTTCGCCATCACCCGCGGCAACGTCTTCGAGTCGCTGGTCAAGGAGAGCGGCTGCGCGGAGCTGCTGAGGCTGCTCCGCGACATCCTCGACCTGCCGATCCCGCTCGCGGCGTACAACGACCTCGGCGACGTCGGCGGGAACCCTTCGGCCCACCTGCGCCACTCCCACACCCGCAAGCTCATCGACCGGGCGGCCCGCGACGCCGACGACGCGGGCACGCTGTACGACCATCCGCTTCTCAGGCTGGACATCGCCGGTCACAGCTCCTATCTGGAACCCGACGTCGTGGCGTTCCGGCTGGGCGGCCTGTTCCGCATCGTGGAGATCAAGTCGTTCGCCGTCGTCGACGGGCAGGCCGAGCCCGACAAGGTCGCGGCGGCCGCCCGCCAGGCCGCGGTGTACGTGCTGGCGCTCAGAAACCTGCTGCGGGAACTCGGCCACGATCCGGGGCGCGTGTCCCACGACGTCGTGCTGGTGTGCCCGGAGAACTTCGCGAACCGGCCGACCGCGACGCTGGTGGACGTGCGCAGGGAGCTGGCCGTGCTGAAGAGGCAGCTCGCCCGCATGACCCGGGTGGGAACGATGGTGGACGCTCTCCCGCCGGAGCTGACCTTCGACCTGGCGCGCGACGCCGACGGCGTGCCGACCCGCCCGGTGGCGGAGCTGCGCGAGGCGGTGCGCGGCGTCGACGCCAGGTACGCCCCCGACTGCCTGTCGACCTGCGACCTGTGCTTCTTCTGCAGGGACGAAGCCTCGGCCGAGGGCTCCACCGACCTGCTGGGGCGGCAGGTCCGCGACGCGCTCGGCGGGGTGGCGACCGTGGCGGAGGCGCTGGGCCTCGCGGACGGCTCCCTCACCCCGGACGAGGGCCAGGAGGAGATCGCCCGCCTTCTCCGCCTCGCCGACCGCATCTACGCCGAGGTCTCGTGAGCACGCTCGCCGCCCTGGCGCGCCTGCGCGCCCTCCAGACCGGTACGGCGAAGCGGCTCGCCACGGTGCGCCACTGCCACCTGTCCGAGCGGCCCATGGTCTTCATCCCGCTCCGGCTGGCGGGCGAGGCCGCCGCGCCGCTGGCCGCGATGGCGGGCACCGACCCCGCCCGTCCCCGGCTGCTCGTGGTGCCCCAGCCGCGCGACCGTGACCTGCGGTTCGCCTTCACCGCCGAGCTGGCTGAGATCCTCCTGCCCTACGTCGAAGGCCTGCAGAAGGCGACGGAGACGGTGGAGCGGCGCGGCGCCGAGCCGTACGAGCGCTGCCTGGACGCCCCGCAGCTCATCGTCCCCAACCGCGGCGCGGTGGCGTTCGTCCACATGCTGGGACGCTCGACCCGGTTCCGCCGCGCCGAGGGGCCGTACGCCGTGCACCCGTCGGTGCCCGTGCTGGGCCGCTGGCTCACCTTCCTCGCCCAGCGGGCGCAGTACCCCGGGTCGGCGGTGCTGCTCGCGGCCACCGAGGCGCTGTCCCTGCACTGGGCCACCGGGCAGAGCATGCTGGAGGACGCGAACCTCGCGTCCCTTTTAGGGTGGATCGACCCGCCTGCCGGCATGACCGGGGCGAGCGCCGCCCGGGAGGCGGAGGACCCTCTGGTCTGGCCGCCCGCCGGGCCCGCGACCGACCCGGGCTTCGACACCGAGGTCCTCGTGCCCGCCATCCGGGCGTACGAGCAGAGGCCGACCGAGCGGGCCGCCGCCCGCGTGGGCGAGGCGGTGCGAACCCAGCTCGAGCCGACCTGGGGGCTGATGTGGCGGGCCATCGATCTACTCGGCGGGCTGCCCGCCGGCCCCGGGACCGCCGCCCGCTGGGAGGCCGATCGGGCGTCGTTCACGAACTTCACCGCGCAACTCGCCGAGGGCGGGCCGCCCCAGCCGAAGCGGGACGGCGCGGTCGGCGCGGCCTCGCGGCTGGCCCGCATGGAACGCGCGCAGGCCTCGTACGACGCCCAGCGGGCCTACGACGATCCCCTGGTCATGGCGGGCCACCGCCTGACGGGCGAGGCGTTCACCGGCACGGTCGTGGCCACCGACCCCGACCACACCGAGGGTGAGGGCAGGGGGCGCAAGCTCCGGCCACTGCTCACGATCCGCACTACCGACCCGGCACGGCTCGCGCCCGGCGCGCGGCTCGGCACGCCCGAGCGGCGCGGCCAGCAGGCCGAGGTCGTCGAGATCGCCGGTGGGCTTGTCACACTGAAGATCATCAAGGGGATGGGGCGCGGCAAGGCGGCGACGCCCGGCGCGGTGCCGGAGGTCGGCGAGCGCGTGTGCTACGCCGCGCTCAGCGACGAGTTCCAGCCGCCGGCGAGCCTGCCCGCTCCCGAGGACACCCCGTGGACGCACGGCGGTCCCCCGCCTGAGCACGTCCCCGCCGACGAGGATCCGGAGGAGGAGTGGTCATGACAGCGCCCATGACGGGGAAGGACGTCTCTCCGGGGCTCGAGGCGGCGACCGTGGTCGACGCCGTGCTCGCCGACCTTCCGCGGCACCGTGGCGTGGTCGTCGACTCGCCACCGGGCGCGGGCAAGTCCACGCTGGTGGTACGGGCCGCCGGGCACCTGGCCGCCGCCGGCGAACCACTGATGATCATCGCTCAGACCAACGAGCAGGTCGACGACCTCATCGTCCGGCTGGCGGCCGAGCATCCCGGCCTGCCGATCGGGCGGCTCTCCGCCGCCGACTACCTCGTGCCGGAGAGGGTCATGGGCAAGGCGAGCGTCGGCACCAAGCTCCCCGAGCTCGGGGACCCCGCTGTGGTGGTCGCCACCGCGGACAAGTGGGCCTGGGTCGGCGACCGCAGGTGGCCGTGGGCCATCGTGGACGAGGCCTACCAGATGCGCTCGGACAAGCTGCTGCGCATCGCCGGGCTGTTCGAGCGGGCGCTGTTCGTCGGCGACCCCGGCCAGCTCGACCCGTTCTCGATCGTGGAGGGCGAGCGCTGGGCGGGCCTGTCGTGGGACCCGCTCCAGAGCGCGGTGGCGGTGCTGCTGCGCCACAACCCCGGCCTGCCCGTGCACCGGCTCCCGGTCTCCTGGAGGCTGCCCGCCACGGCCGCCCCCGTGGTGTCGGAGGCGTTCTACCCCTTCACCGGGTTCAAGGCCGGCACCGGGCCCGGCGAGCGGCGCCTGTCGTTCGCGGTGCAGGGCATGCGCACGGCGTACGACCTCGCTCTGGAGGAGGCGGCGGCCTCCGGCTGGGCGCTGTACGAGCTGCCGAGCCGGCACACCGTGCGCACGGACGCCGAGGCCGTACAGGCCGTGGCCGTGCTGGCCACGCGACTCCTGCAGAGGGCGCCCCTCACGTTCTCCGAGCGGGGCGAGCGGCCGGTCACCCCCGAGCGCATCGCCGTCGGCGCGGCGCACCGCGACCAGGTGGCGGCGATCCAGGCCGCCGGGCTGCCCGCCGGCGTCACCGTGGACACCGCGAACCGCCTGCAGGGCCGGGAGTACGACGTCACGATCATCCTGCACCCCCTGTCGGGACGCAGGGACGCCACCGCGTTCCACCTGGAGTCGGGACGGCTGTGCGTGCTCACCTCGCGGCACCGGCACGCCTGCGTCGTGGTCGCCCGCGCGGGGATCCCCGAACTGCTCGACGCCCACCCGTCTGCCGACTCGGTGCAGCTGAACGTGCCGGTGAAGTTCCCCGACGGGTGGGAGGCCAACCAGGCCGTGCTCGCCCACCTCGCCAAGCACCGCGTCGAGGCGGCGCCGTTCCGCTGATCCTTCCCGTCACGCGGCGGTTTCGCCGAACCGGCGGGTCGGGGGCCACCGCCGGGCGAGAATCGTGCGGAGCCCGGCGGGCGGCCCCTTCGGGAGGCTCCGGGTTACCCTTCACCCCTGATGACGGCGGCGCGGCCGTCCCACTGGCCCACCACCGCGCGGTTGTCCCGCCGTCCCTGACCGTGGCGGCTCCCCGGCTCCGCGGCCGCAGGCCGGCCATACAGCCGCCCCGCGACGGGACGGCCTTCCGGCCTGCCGCCCGCCACGTGGCCTTCCGGCCTGAGGGCCGTCGCCATGGGGGCTTGCGGCCGACCGGCTGCCGCCGGAAGGCTCCCCGGCCGGAGGGCCGTGCCGATCTCCGGCTCCGGACTGGTGGACGAGGCCATCAGCGCCAGGCCGATCAGCGCCAGCACCGCGATCAGTATCAGGGCGAGTCCCGTGAGCATCAGAACGACCAGCAGGGTGTAGGCCGCGCCGATGAGCGCCATCATCGCCCATCCTCCTCTTCTGTTGTCGCGGTGGGACACGTGCCCCGGATGGGCACGCTCACACGCAGGTGAAACTATTGATTCTCCTGTATGTCAAAGGCGATTGACACGCTTGCGGGCCTGCTGTGACGCGGGGGACGCCGGTGGCTCAGGCCCCCGGCATGCTGTCGAGGCGGCGCAGGATCACACCCTCGCGCAGCGCCCAGGGGCAGATCTCCAGCTCGCGCAGGTCGAACAGGTCCATCGTGGCGTCGGCAACGACGGCGCCCGCGAGCAGCTGCGGCGCGCGCCCCACCGAGACACCTGGCAACCCGGCACGCTGGGACTTGCTCATCGTGGTGAGACGCTCGGTCCAACGTGACAGATCGTCGTGGCCCAGCACCCGCTTGACGTGTGCCCCCTCCCCCGACGGAGCGGCGCCGGCGATCCTGGCGAGCTGCTTGAACGTCTTGGACGTGGCCACGGCGTGGTCCGCGCGGCCGTACCTCACCACATCACCGACGACCCTGCCGATCTCCGCCCGCACCTGCCGGCGCATGCCCCGTACCTCCTCGGCGGGAGGTGGGTCTGCGCTGAACCACTCGCGGGTCATGCGCCCGGCGCCGAGGGGAAGGGAGACCGCCACGTCCGGCGCCTCCTCCACGCCCGAGGCGATCTCCAGGGAGCCGCCGCCGATGTCCAGCACCAGCAGCCGCCCGGACGACCACCCGAACCAGCGTCGCACCGCGAGAAACGTCAGCCGCGCCTCGTCCTGCCCGGAGAGCACCTGGACGTCCACCTCCGTGGCGGACCGCAGGCGGGCGAGGACCTCCTCGCCGTTGACAGCCTCGCGCACGGCTGAGGTGGCGAAGGCCATGATGTCCTCCACGCCTTTGTCCTCGGCGATCCGCAGCGACTCCTCGACGAACCGCCGCAGCTCGCGCTCGCCCCCGGATGACAGTTTGTTGCCGTCGTGCATGTGCTCCGCCAGCCGAAGCTCGGCCTTGTGCGAGTACGCCGGCAACGGCTGAGCGCCCCTGTGGGCATCCACCACCAGAAGATGCACCGTGTTGGAGCCAATGTCGAGGACACCGAGTCGCATGAGCCGACGCTACTACCTGCCGGGAATCACCCGGAAAGATCCCTGCTCAGCTTCAGGCGGTTGTGGCCGCCCTTACGGGCCGTCGCGACCACGCCGGACCAGGCGGCGGGGAGGTGGTTCCCAGCTGGTCCGCGAGTTGAAGGTAGCGTTGACCAGGGAAGGCTGCCCGGGTGCCTCAGGCGCCGAGGGCCACCACGGCGATCGAGACCGTCAGTAGTACCGCGCCGACGCCCGCGAAGACCGCGCCGATGCCGGTTCCGCCACCCCAGAAGCTGTCCACGCGCATGCGAGCCGGATCGGCCGGGTCGTACAGCACCGGCACCTGGCCGCCGACCGGGGCCACCGGCGGGTTGCTCCCGAAGTTGGGCTCGGCCTCGACCTGCTGGCCGTTCAGCGTGGTGAACCTGATGGTCGGGTAGTAGACCGTGCCGTTGTCGCCGCGGCTCGGGCGCAGCCGTACCACGTGGCCGGAGACCCGCTGCGCGATCCGGCGGAAGTCGCGGGTGGACATCAGCAGGCCGGTGCCGATCCCGCCGAAGACGAGTGCGGCGAGGCCGAAGCCGAGCACGATCCAGGCGCTGGTGGACACGCGGACTCCTTGTTCGCAGGGGGTGCGCCCACACTAGGGGCCCGGGCTTGCGGACGGCTTGCCGTGCCCTTGACGCGGCCTGCCCGCCCTCGAGACCGAACGGGCCCGCGCGCCTGAGCCGGGACGCGGCGACGGCCGTGACCACGTTGGTGATCACGGCCGCCGGCGTGAAGCGGGAAGGCCGGGCGTCAGTCCAAGGCGCCCACGGCCGCCGTGGCCTTGGTCGAGTCGTCTTCGGGCCCGGACTCCTCGCCCGGAGCGGCGGGGCCGCCCCGCAGCGGGATCTCCTTGACGAAGGCGGCCAGCACCGGCACCAGGACCGCGAAGAAGATCGCCCAGAAGAACACGCTGGAGATGGACGAGGCCAGCGAGTCCAGGAAGCCGTTCCTCACCTGGGCGGGAAGCTGGGACAGCGCGGCGGGGTCGAGCCGGCCGCCACCGCCCTCCGCCATCTGCGCGGCCTGCGGCCCGAGCTTGTCGGTCAGGTTGGACGTGAGCTGGCGGTTGAAGATCGCTCCGAAGAGCGACACCCCGAACGATCCGCCGATGGACCGGAAGAACGTGGAGGCGCTGCTCGCCACGCCGAGGTCCTTCTGCTCGACGCTGTTCTGCGCGATCAGCATGGTGGTCTGCATGAGACCGCCCATGCCGAGGCCCAGGACGGCGATGAACACGCCGGTCTCCCAGCGGGCGGTGTGGAGGTCCTGGAGAGAGAGGAGCCACATGGCGAGAGCCATGAGCACGCCGCCGGCGATCGGGAAGATCTTGTACTTCCCGGTCTTGGTGATCGCCTGCCCGACGAAGAGCGAGACCACCATCGCGGCCGCCATCATCGGGAGCAGCAGCAGGCCCGAGTTGGTCGCCGAGGCGCCCTGGACCGTCTGCTGGAACAGCGGCAGGAAGTTGATCGCGCCGAACATGGCGAAACCGAGCAGGAAGCCGATCAGCGAGATGAGCGTGAAGTTGCGGTTGGCGAACACGTGCAACGGCATGATCGGCTCGGCGACCCGGCGCTCCACCGGGACGAAGATCGCGAGCGAGATCACCGCGACCGCCACCAGGCCGAGGATCTGCCAGGAGCCCCACGCGTACTGGTTGCCGCCCCACGTGGTGATGAGGACGAGCGCGGTGATGCCCACGGCAAGCAGGCCCGCGCCGAGCCAGTCGATGCGGTGCTCGGTGCGGTACTTCGGCAGGTGCAGCCGGAAGACCAGGAGCACGAATGCCACGGCACCGACGGGCAGGTTGACGTAGAAGGCCCAGCGCCAGTTCAGGTGGTCGGTGATGAAGCCGCCGACCAGCGGGCCGGCGATCATCGCCAGCGACATCATCGCGGCCATGATGCCCTGGTAGCGGCCACGCTCGCGGGGCGGCACCAGGTCCCCGATGATCGCCATGGCGTTCACCATCAGACCGCCCGCTCCGAGGCCCTGGACGGCGCGGAAGGCGATGAGCTCACCCATGCCGCCGGAGGTTCCGCCGAACAGCTCGGAACCGGCCATGCCGCATAGGACCGAGCCGAGCATGAAGATGGCGATCGACGCGAGGAAGATGGCCTTGCGGCCGTAAAGGTCGCCGATCTTGCCCCAGATCGGCGTCGAGACCGTGGTCCCCAGAACGTACGCGGTGACCACCCAGGAGAGGTGGGCCAGGCCGCCGAGCTCGCCGACGATGCGAGGCATCGCGGTACCGACGATCATGTTGTCGAGCATGGCCAGGATCATCGCGAGCATCAGCCCTGGCAGGACGACCATGACCTCTCGCCGGCGACCCGGAACGGCCTCAGCCGCGGTCTCCGTCATTGTTTTACGCCCCCTTGAGGAAAGGTTACTTACTTGTCGACCGGTTAGTGACTACACTGCCACGGTAGAGGCCTTACTTGTCGGCCGTCAAGTAAGTTAGGGGATCCAGGGAGCGTCTGAGGAGCCATGAGGGAACACACCGACACGCGGGCCCGCATCCAGGAGGTCGCTCTCAAGCTCTTCACCGAGCAAGGCTACGAGGCGACGTCGCTGCGGGAGATCGCCGAGGCCCTCGGAGTGACCAAGGCGGCGCTCTACTATCACTTCAGGACCAAGGACGACATCGTCGCGGGCCTCGCCGAGGACCACCGGGCCACCATGGAACACCTCATCAAGTGGGCCCAGGACCAGCCTTCCACGCTCGAGACGAAGCGCGAGTTCATCCGGCGCTACACCGACGAGCTCTTCGGCAGCCACCACCACGCGTTCATGAGGTTCATGGAGCGCAACCAGACCGCGCTGCGCGACCACCCGAAGGTCGAGAGGATGCGCTCCCTCATGACCAGGCTCGTAGGGGTCCTGTGGGACGAGGACGCCACCACCGCGCAGCGCCTCAGGAGCTCGATGGCGATCTTCACGCTGCACGCGAGCTGGTTCGTGCTGAAAGACGACAAGATCAGCGACGAGGAGCGCAAGGCGGCGGCCCTGCAGATCGCCCTGGAGCTCATCGAGCCCCCTCCGTCCCCCCGCTGACCCGCCCTGCCCGCGGACGCCGCCCGGTCCACCCGGCGACGACGGGGACCCGTCTCCCAGCCTAAGATCGGAGGCATGTACCGGGGGACGATCGGCGACCTCTATCGCTGGCCGGTGAAGTCACTGCGCGGCGAGCGGGTGACCACCGCGCTGCTGGACCATCGCGGCATGGCAGGCGACCGGGCGTTCTCCCTGGTCGACGAGCGGCCCGGCCGCGCGGGCGACCGGCTCACCGTACGCCAGACGCCGAGGATGCTCGCGTGGGAGGCCGCCTACCCCGCCACCTGCGACGGCTCCCCCGAGCCGCCCGGCGACCCCGTGCTGTACTCCGAGGGCGGCGCGTGGGCCTGGGACGACCCCGGCCTCCCCGCCGCGCTGGCGGAGGCGTACGGCATCCCGCTGTCGTTGCGCGCCGCGGACGGGCAGCAGGATCGCGGGCCCACGGTGCTGGTCACCTTCGAGGCGTCGCGCCGGGCCCTCGCCGAGGAGCTGGGGTCGGAGGTCGACCTGCTGCGCTTCCGGCCCAACGTCCACCTCGACCTGGACGCCCCCGCGTTCGCGGAGGAGTCCTTCGGCGGCGAACTCACGATCACCGCCGGAGAGGCCGTGCTCGGCCTGACGGGTGACGACACCGGGCCCTGCGTCCGGTGCGCGGTGCCGAGCTGGGATCGGTACGGGCGCGAGCGCTGGCCCCTGCTGCGGAAGCACCTCATCGCCGAGCACGCGAACACGTTCGGTCTGATCATGCGGGTGGTCCGGCCCGGCACCGTCCGCGTCGGCGACCCCGCCTCGATCCAGGCGGGCGTGTAGGGGCGGCCGCTCAGAGCGCGGGTGGTCTGCCGCCCGCTCCGAAGTGGGTCTCGTGGCTCCACAGGTGGGTACATCCCGGGCACTGCACGTGCAGGACGCTTCCGGTGGTGCTCAGCAGGTAACGCCAGTGATCCCGGCAGTTGCGGCCCGAGCCGCAGTCCGCGCAGTTCCTGTCGTCACGGCATCGGGGGCAGGAGATCCAGGCGCGGCGGGCGATGTCGGCGTGGGGGTCAATCGGAAGCACGGCCTGCCTCTCGTCGCGGGAGCACGCCTGCCGCCACGAGCATGTCGTAGGTCTCTCGCTGCCCCTCGTCCAGATCGGAGTAGAGCAGGTCGTACGCCTGTTGCTCGGCCCGCATGACCGCCAGGGGATCCCAGTCCGCACCGAGGGCGGCGACCACCTCGGCACGCCTGCGTGCCTCGTGGAGCGAGAGATCCATCTCGAAGACGATGTGCGCGCGACCGCTGTCGTGGCTCATGACGCGACTTCCCGTAGAACGATGAACGGATGAGACGTGGTCTGCGAGAGCGACGGAGCCCCCGCTCGTGACCACTCAGGCTTCCTTGGGGAAGGAAGACCTCACACGGACGCTTATTTGCCCGTTTATATACCTTATGTCGTTTTAGGGCCGTCGTCATCACCCGCCCCGCGGAGATCGATCACCGCCCGGCACTGACACGCGAGGACCGCCAAACGATGGCCGGCGCTCCCATAGGGGACCGGTGCTCCCGCCGGCGAAACCCCGGGCACGGGTTCCGCTTGCTTACTAGGACGTCCTACAATTTAGTAGGACGTCCTAGTAACTGCCTGAGGAGCGCCGGTGCACGTACCTGCCAATCCCGTTCGCGTC
Source organism: Sphaerisporangium sp. (assembly GCA_025964675.1). Classification (GTDB taxonomy): domain Bacteria; phylum Actinomycetota; class Actinomycetes; order Streptosporangiales; family Streptosporangiaceae; genus Sphaerisporangium. Next base: position 24,898 of record JAOPYI010000192.1, read on the forward strand.
GTGACCGCGGCGGCGCTGTTCGACGGGCACGACGCCGCGATCAACATCATGCGGCGCATCCTGCAGGCCCAGGGCGCGGAGGTGATCCATCTCGGCCACGACCGGTCGGTGGACGAGATCGTCACCGCCGCCGTCCAGGAGGACGCGCAGGGAGTGGCGATCAGCTCCTACCAGGGCGGTCACGTCGAGTTCTTCACCTACCTGGTCGACCTGCTGCGTGAGCGGGGCGCCGGGCACGTCAAGGTGTACGGGGGCGGCGGCGGGGTCATCGTCCCCGACGAGATCGCCGCCCTGGAGCGCCACGGAGTGGCGAGGATCTTCTCCCCCGAGGACGGCCAGCGCCTCGGCCTCACCGGGATGATCAACAGCGTGGTCGAGTCGTGCGACGTCGACCTGACCGAGGGCGCCGAGCCCCCCGCGGTGCCGGGAGGCGACCAGCGGGCGGTGGCGAGGGCGATCACCTACGTGGAGGCCGGGCGGGCCGGGCGGCCGTACCTCGATGCGGTCCGCGCGACCGCCCAGGGACGCCACGTGCCGGTGCTCGGCATCACCGGGACCGGCGGGTCGGGCAAGTCCTCTCTCACCGACGAGCTGATCCGCCGGCTGCGCATCGACTACGAGGACAAGCTGCGCGTCGCGGTGGTCGCGGTGGACCCGACCCGCCGCAGAGGCGGCGGCGCGCTGCTCGGCGACCGGATCCGGATGAACAGCCTCGGCGACCGTGTGTTCTTCCGCTCCATGGCCACGCGCGGGTCGCACGAGCTTCCCGAGCACCTCGACGACGTGATCGCGGTGTGCCGGGCGGCCGGGAACGACCTCGTGATCGTCGAGACCCCGGGCATCGGGCAGGGCGATGCCGCGATCGTGCCGTTCAGCGACGTGTCGCTCTATGTCATGACTCCGGAGTTCGGTGCGGGCTCCCAGCTCGAGAAGATCGACATGCTTGACTTCGCCGACGTGGTGGCGATCAACAAGTTCGACCGGCGCGGCGCCGAGGACGCGCTGCGCGACGTGCGTCGGCAGATGGTGCGCAACCGCGAGGCCTTCGGGACCGCCCCGGAGGAGATGCCCGTCTACGGCACCGTGGCCGCGCGGTTCAACGACGACGGCGTCAGCGCCCTCTACCACTGGCTGCGCGGGCTGCTCAGCGAGAATGGCTTGCCGCGGAGCCCGGGCCTGCTTCCCGAGACGACCGTGAAGACCTCAAGCCTGGGCGCCGCCATCGTGCCGCCGGCCCGGGTCCGGTACCTGGCCGAGATCGCGGAGACCGTACGGGACTACCACAAGGACACCGAGCGGCAGGCGGAGACGGCTCGCCGCCGCCAGCAGCTGGCGGCGGTACGCGAGCTGCTGGCCGGGGAAGGCGGGGACGCCTCCGGGCTAGAGGCGCTGCACGACCGTGCCGACGCGGAGCTGCCGCCCGCGAGCCGCGCCCTGCTGGACGGGTGGCCCGCGACGGTCGCGGCCTACTCCGCCGACGAGCTGGTGGTGACCGTCCGGGGCAAGGAGCTGCGCACGCCGCTGTGGCGCGCCTCGCTGTCGGGCAGCCGCGTCCCTCGCGTGGCGCTGCCGAGGTACACCGACCACGGCGAGCTGCTGCGGTTCCTGCGCTCGGAGAACCTGCCCGGGCGGTTCCCCTTCACCGCCGGGGTGTTCCCGTTCAAGCGGGCCGACGAGGACCCGATCCGGATGTTCGCCGGCGAGGGCGACCCGTTCCGTACCAACCGGCGCTTCAAGATGCTGTCGGACGGGCAGCCCGCCGTGCGCCTGTCGACGGCGTTCGACTCGGTCACGCTGTACGGCAACGACCCGGCGGAGCGGCCGGACGTGTACGGCAAGGTCGGCACCTCAGGGGTCTCGATCGCCACGCTCGACGACATGAAGGCGCTGTACGACGGCTTCGACCTCGCCTCGCCGGACACCTCGGTGTCGATGACTATCAACGGGCCGGCCCCGACGATCCTGGCGTTCTTCCTGCACACCGCGATCGATCAGGCCATGGAGCGCCTCAGGGCCGGCAGCGGCCGCGAGCCGGATCCCGAGGAGGCCGCGGACGTCAGGAAGGCCACGCTCGCCACCGTTCGCGGCACGGTGCAGGCCGACATCCTGAAAGAGGACCAGGGCCAGAACACCTGCATCTTCTCGACCGACTTCAGCCTGCGGATGATGGCCGACGTGCAGGAGTGGTTCATCGCCAACGAGGTGAGGAACTTCTACTCGGTGTCCATCTCCGGCTACCACATCGCCGAGGCCGGGGCCAACCCGATCACACAGCTGGCCTTCACGCTGGCCAACGGCTTCACCTACGTCGAGGCGTACCTCGCCCGGGGCATGGCGGTCGACGACTTCGCGCCGAGCCTGTCGTTCTTCTTCTCCAACGGCATGGACCCGGAGTACAGCGTGCTCGGCCGGGTGGCCCGCCGCGTGTGGGCGGTCGCCATGCGGGACAGGTACGGCGCGGGCGAGCGGTCGCAGAAGCTGAAGTACCACATCCAGACCTCGGGCCGGTCGCTGCACGCGCAGGAGATGAACTTCAACGACATCCGCACCACCCTGCAGGCGCTGATCGCGATCTACGACAACTGCAACAGCCTCCACACCAACGCCTTCGACGAGGCGGTCACCACCCCGAGCCCTGAGTCCGTACGCCGGGCGATGGCGATCCAGATGATCATCAACAGGGAGTGGGGCCTGGCGGCCAACGAGAACCCGCTCCAGGGGTCGTTCGTCATCGACGACCTCACCGACCTGGTCGAGGAGGCCGTCCTCGCGGAGTTCGAGCGGCTCTCCGACCGGGGCGGTGTACTCGGCGCGATGGAGACCGGCTATCAGCGCGGGCGGATCCAGGACGAGTCCATGCTGTACGAGACCCGCAAGCACGACGGGTCGCTGCCGATCATCGGGGTCAACACCTTCCGCAACCCCGATGGGGCGACCGAGCACGGCACGCTGGAGCTGGCCCGGGGCACCGAGGACGAGAAGCGGAGCCAGCTCGCGCGGCTCAGGGCATTCCAGCAGGAGCACGCGGCGGAGGCGCCCGAGGCGCTGCGGCGGCTCAGGGAGACGGCGATGTCCGAGCGCAACGCCTTCTCCGCGCTGATGGACGCCGCCCGGGTGTGCTCCCTCGGCCAGATCACCGAGGCCCTCTTCGAGGCCGGAGGCCAGTACCGGCGCAATGTGTGACGCACTCTGAGACACGGAAAACGGACCCGGGCGGGGAACGCCCGGGTCCGTGTCCGGAGTCTGGTCAGGTCCTGCGCCAGCGGGCCTCGCAGAAGCAGTAGGCCGCGAAGACGACCAGACCCAGGGCGACCACGACGAGCAGCCACGGGCCGAGCGGGGTGTCGGCCAACGCGCGGAGCGTGGAGTCGATCCCCTTGGCCTCCTTGGGATCGTAGGTGATCGCCGCGTGCACCAGGAAGACGCCCGTCGCCACCGCGATCACGCCGCGCGCGGAGTACCCCACCATGCCGAGTTTCTCGACGACGCCGCGGGTCCGCGGCGACATCTCACCGGTGCGCAGGTACTCGCAGAACTTCTTGGTCACGCCGTCGTAGATCCAGTACAGGCCCAGCGCGACGACGCCGAGGCCGACGGCGCCCACGATGAACTGCCCGCCGGGCCAGGCCATCACGGTGGCGGTCAGGTCCTTGGAGCTCTGGTCGCTCGACTGGCCGGTGGTGCCACGCAGGAGGAAGCTCAGGATGGTCCCGACGACCAGGGTGTAGACCACGGTGCGGGAGACCGCCTCGACCCGGTGCTTGACGTCCAGGCCACCGATCAGCGCCTCGGAGAGCTGCCACAGCGCCAGCGCCACGAAGCCGACGGCGAGCAGCCACAGCAGGACGGTGCCGAACGGCTGCTCGGCCACCGTTCGCACGGCGCCGGTCTTGTCGGCCTCCTTTCCCCCTCCCCCGAAGGCGATCTGCAACGCCAAGATGCCGATGAGGGCATAGAGAACTCCCCGGCACGCCATCCCGAACCGTGCCAACCGGTCGAAGGTCCGGCTGTTGGTCGCTTGCCGCGCGGTTCCCCGCGCTTGGTGACCGGCTGAGGCCACGGAATTCATGGGCCTGCTCCTCTCGATTCGTCCCCCCCTCTACACATCTGGGCGGAACATAAACTTCTCCGTCCCCAGGCCGGGAGTCCCGAAGCGGCTTCTCGGGGATGAAAGCGACATGAGGGGATTGACAATCACAAGACGGAGACCGAAGGACACAGACCACCGCATGCTCCCGGACGGAGCGTGCGGTGTTCCCGTGATCCTGGCGGTCCCCGCGGCGATCGGCCTGGCGTTCCTAGTGCTGCCGCTCACCGCCCTGCTGGTCCGGGCTCCGTGGCGGACCCTCGCAGCCCGCCTGGCCGAGCCCCACGTCCTGGAGGCGCTCAGGCTGTCGCTGCTGACCTCCTCGGCCGCCACCGCGGCGTGCCTGTTGCTGGGGGTGCCGCTGGCCTGGATGCTGGCCCGCGTGGCCTTCCGCGGGAGGCGGTTCGTCAGAGCCCTCGTCACGGCGCCGCTGGTCCTGCCGCCCGTGGCCGGCGGCCTGGCCCTGCTGCTGGTGCTGGGGAACGGCGGCCTGGTAGGCGCCTGGCTGGAGCCGGTCCTCGGCGTCAGGCTGCCCCTCACCACCACGGCAGTCGTGCTCGCGGAGGCCTTCGTGGCGATGCCCTTCCTGGTCCTCAGCGTGGAAGGCGCCCTCAGGGCCTCCGACGCGCGATTCGAGGAGGCCGCGGCCATCCTGGGCGCCTCACGCTGGACGGTCTTCCGCCGGGTGACCCTCCCCCTGGTGGCCCCGGGGATCGCCGCCGGAGCCGTGCTGTGCTGGGCGCGGGCCCTCGGAGAGTTCGGCGCGACGATCACCTTCGCGGGGAACCTCCCCGGGCGGACGCAGACCATGCCGCTGGCCGTCTACCTCACCCTGCGGAAGGACCCGGAGGCCGCCATCGTTCTCAGCCTGGTCCTGCTCGTGGTGTGCGCCGCCGTGCTCGTCTGCCTTCGCGACCGCTGGGTCCGCACCTCATGATGGACGCCCACCTGATCGTCGAGCGCCCGCGCTTCCGGCTCGACGTCAGCCTCCGCGTGGCCCCGGGAGAGGTCGTCGCGCTGCTCGGGCCGAGCGGCGCCGGCAAGACCACCGCCCTCAGGGCCCTGGCCGGTCTCACCCCGCTCTCGGGCGGGCACATCGCGCTCGACGGGGCGGCCGTGCACGCCCGTACGGTCGACCGCCGGCGCGTCGGCATGGTCCTGCAGGACCACCTATTGTTCCCCCACATGAGCGTGCTGGACAACGTCGCCTTCGGGCCCCGGTGCCTTGGAGCGACCAGGGCCGAGGCCCGCCGCGCGGCGACGGTCTGGCTGGAGCGCGCCGGCCTCGGCGGGCACCTCCGGGCCAGGCCTCGTGAGCTGTCCGGCGGCCAGGCGCGGCGGGTGGCGCTGGCCCGCTCTCTCGTCGTACGGCCCCGCGTGCTGCTCCTGGACGAGCCGCTGGCCGCCCTGGACGCGCACACCCGCCTCTCGGCCCGTGCGGTGCTCCGGCACCACCTGTCCGGCTTCGCCGGCGCCTGCGTCCTCGTCACCCACGACCCTCTGGAGGCCGTCGCGCTGGCGGACCGGCTCATCGTGATCGAGGACGGCGCCCTCGTCCAGGAGGGCACGCCCGCGGAGGTCGCCCGCCACCCGCGTACCGACTACGTCGCCCGCCTGTTCGGGCTGAACCTCTACCGTGGCGACGCCCGGGGACGCGAGGTGTCCGTCGACGGCTTCCCTGACGACGAGGACGGCTCCTTCACCGGTGGCGGGCCGACCTTCAGCGTGGCGGAGGACCTCAAGGGGCCCGTGTTCCTCGCCTTCCCACCGTCGGCCGTCACCCTCTACCGGACGCGGCCGGAGGGAAGGCCCCGCAACCTGTGGCACGCCGGTGTCGAGGGGCTCGTGCGGCATGGGGATCACGTCCGCGTCCACCTGGACGGCCCGATCACCGCGGCGGCCGACGTCACGCCCGCCGCGGTGGCGGAGCTCGGCCTCTCCCCCGGCCAGAGGGTGTGGGCCGTCGTCAGGACCACCGAGACGCACGCCTACCCCGCCCCCGCGCCGGAATGAGCGCCCGCACGACGGCGTCTGCACACGCCGTAAGGCGGTGCCTTACTGTAGATCATCGGAAGGTCACGTAGCCTGATAGGACCGTTTGTGCTTGCCAGGACGGTGTGTGGGCAGAGGTATGAGGCTGGGATCGCGACGGACATTCCCCGCATCCCCTCACGCCCGCGCACGGACCCACTACGGAAGGGAGCGGTCGCCGATGCCGAGGCAGATCGCCGCATACCAGCCCCCCAGCTCCGTCGAACTGGAGGCGCGGGTCCACACCCTCGAGCTCCAGGTGGCATCCCTCACCGAGGCGGTGCGCTCGCTTGCCGGACGGGCGACCGAAGCCGGCTCCACGCAGCCCGCGGACTGACCGAGGCCCCTGCCAGCCCCCGCCGCAAGCCTCGCCTGCCCGTGTGGTGACTCGAGGCCGACGGCAATCCGGCCCGGCCCCGGCGCTGCTGATCGGCGCAAGAGAGGACCCCTTTCGTGAACAGCCGGTCCGGCGTTACGGCGCTGGTGATGCGGCGGTAGGAGTGCGGAGTGGGCGGTGACCGGTGGGGTCGAGTTGGGCGAGTTTGTGGTCGATGTCGACGGTGATGGTGCCGGTCAGCCCGACGTTGTCCGACTGGGCCGGAGACAGATGGGCCAGCAGTGTGTCGTCGACGACCCGGCCTCGGGAACGCAGCTGTTCAACGGCCAAGCCGAGGTGCTCGATAGTCCAGGCGGTGATCGCGTTCGCCGTGAGGGTCGAGCACCAGGCCTGGTCGTTCTGCTGTTGCAGGTGACAGCGTTCGGATCGCGCCCTCGTGGGTGTGAAACACGTCCCGGCGTAGCGCATGCATGCTCTCGCCCTTGTTGAGCTGGCGGCTGATCTTGCGGCCGTGGCGACCGCGGCGACCGCGGCCGGTGCCCACCAGCGCCGGGAGCCAGGAGCCGGGTGCTGTGGTGTCACTAGAACATGCCGTTCTGGTTGACGGCGTCTTCCGGTATGGGCTGCATGACGTCCCAGTGTTCGACGATCTTGCCTTGCTCGAGCTTGAAGATGTCGACGATGGCCGTGCCGCGCTGTCCGGGCACGCGTATTCCGTGGACGTGGGCGATGACGAAGTCGCCGTCGGCGAAGATGCTCTTGATCTCCGCGCGGAGCTTGGGGAACGTTTCCTTGAGGTAGGCGAGGAAGGCCGCGAAGCCTCCGATGCCGTCGGCGATCAGGGGGTTGTGCTGCACGTATCGCGGGCCGATGAGCTTGGATGCGGCGTCGAAGTCCTTGTTGTTGAGGCCGGTTTCGTAGAAGGCCAGGACGGTCTGCTTGTTGGACTCCAGCTTCGGGTCCGGCGTGGTCGCGTGGGTGTCGTGCGGAAGCGTCATGGTGTCCCCTCGTTACTGAACAACTGTAGCGCTACGACTGTAGTGCGACGAGTGTTCCAATACAATGGCGGATCATGGACGTGACTTCCTCGCCCCGGGGCCGCAACCGGCGAGGCCAGGGCGAGCGGCTGCGCGAGGACATCGTTGCCGCCGCTCTCCGGCTGCTCGACGAGCTCGCGGACGACCAGGCGCTGTCCCTGCGCGCCGTGGCGCGGGAGATCGGCATCGCCGCGACGTCCGTGTACATCCATTTCGCCGACCGGGACGCGCTCGTGCTCGCCGCCTTGGAGCGGTGCCATCGTGACCTGCTGCATGCCGTCGACGAGGCCGAGGCCGTCTCGGCCGACCCGGTGGTCAAGCTGCGCGCCCGTACCTTGCTGCTGGGCCGGTGGGCCCATCAGCATCCGGGCCTGTACAAGGTGCTTCACGAGAGCACCCTCAACCGGCGGAATGACATGTCGTTCAAGGAGGAGCTGTCCGAACGCACCACCATCGCGGTCCGGCGGTGCATGGACGCGGGGCTGGCGCCCGCCGGCGACGCCGCGGTGGTCTCGTTCGATCTGAGGGCGGCCGTGCACGGCACGGTTTCGATGCGTGTCAACCAGCCGGATCATCCGTGGCCGCCGCTGGAGGAGCAGGTGGATCGGTTCCTTATCAAGCTCGTCGGTGTCCCGCCCGAGTCCCCCGGCTCCGGGGATCAATGGAACCGTGGTTGGCGCTGAGATTGATCTTGCTGACTACTCGGCGTAGACACCGATGATGCCCAGATGCCCGGTCGGGTTGACCAGCCGGGCGAGATCGCTGATGACCTGAGTCGGGTTCTCCACGCCAGGCTCCAGGCGGTCGTGAGACTGGAACCCCACCGCGTCGATGCCTACCTGGACCCCGCTCATCGCCGCCTCACCGGGCGCCAGGCCACCAGCCCGGCGAAGCTCGCAGATCTGGTCCACGGGATCCGCCAGCCGGTAGTCGACGGGAACGGCGCCGATCTCCCCGGCCTTGTCCAGCCGTTCGGGTACCGCATCAACGACGTAGACCTCGGCGGCACCCTTCAGCAGGGAACTGTAGGCCGGGATCCCTCAGGGCCGGCGCGCGCTCAGTGCCGCAGCCGGGCCGGGCCGTGCGCCGCAGGCCGCGGTAATGCACGGAGACCCGCTGTGCGACGAACTGGGACTGGCCGAGGAGCGACCGCCGGCCCGTGTCCAGTGCCGCTGCACCAAGGGATGGCGCCTGTCGTCCGGCGCGGTGACTGTTGGACCGCGCGACGAAGCAGGGCAACTCGTGGAGGCTCGCATCAAGGGCGACCGCCCTAGCATGTTGCGCATTGAGGGACCGGCGAGCACGGCACGCCCACGACGGCCGGCTCGACTTCGGGATGACGAGCATAGCGCTCCCGTTGAACGGAGCCGTCAGGATTCCACCGAGGCCCGGGGTCGCGTACATGGTGCGCAAAGCCGTTCCCCAAGATGGCCACGGCCTCGACCTCGGTCTCCAGGACCGATATGCATGCGTAGCGGATCCTCTGGCGGGTGTCGATACAGCACGACAGCTTTTGCGGTAATTGTGCAGCCACATTCGTGCTCATTTCTCAGGATACGAAACCGATAAAGTCCGATTTATGAGAGAATTCGTCGTTTCTGGTTATGCTGCCTTCTATTTGCTCACTTGTGGGACGGCTTTCCGCGTCGGTATCCGGAGGCGCGGGTATTCGTGCCTCGAACCCTCTGGCTCCCATCTCTGGGTGTACGAGCCGATTGCAGGTTTATCGGATGTCGACCTGGACGGGAAAAGTAAGTGATCGTTCGTAATACCATCGGCCATGACGCCATCTCGGGCGCCTCGGCCGTTTCGGCGGACTTCAGCGTCTCGGGGGGTGAGGGCCGTCGTTCGCGGATTGCACCGATATTGGGTCCGGCGTTCGTGGCGGCCATCGCCTACGTCGACCCAGGCAACGTCGCCACCAATCTCACGGCCGGCGCCACGCACGGATATTTGCTCGTGTGGGTGGTCGTGGTCGCCAGCCTCGTGGCCATCCTCGTCCAGTTCCAGGCCGCCAAGCTGGGGATGGCGACCGGCCAGAGTCTGCCGCGACTGTGCCGCGAGCGACTCCCGCGGTGGGGGACCCGACTCCTGTGGGCCCAGGCCGAGATCGTCGTGCTCGCGACTGACTTGGCCGAGTTCGTCGGCGCGGCGATCGGCATGCGGCTGCTGTTCGGGATGCCCGCAGCTCTCTCCGCCGCGGTGACGGCCGCGGTGTCGCTCCTGCTGCTACAACTGCGGCGGCAGGGCCGTACCCGCCCGTTCGAGCTGATGAGCGCGGCCGCACTCGTGCTAGTGGGCGCGGGCGTCTGCTATGACATTGTCGCGGTGGGCCACCAGTCAGCCGCCGGGCTCGCGGCCGGGCTCATCCCGGGCTTTGACGGCTCGGGCTCGCTGGTCCTGGCGATGGGAATCGTCGGCGCCACGGTCATGCCGCATGCGGTCTATCTGCACTCCGCGCTGGTCCAGGGCCGAGGGATGCCGGCCGACGCCGCGCGCAGGCAGCCCGGGCTTATACGTCGTGCACTGCGCCTCGACTGCGTGCTCGCCCTAGGCATCGCCACCGGCGTCAACGTGTCGATGATCGCCCTGGGTGCCGGGTTCGGTGCCGCGACGGGCGGGACGTGGACCGGCGACCTTATCGACGCACACTCCGAGCTGGCCGGCCGGGTCGGCGGCTTCGCCGCCCTGGCGTTCGCCGTGGCCCTACTGTCTTCCGGGATCTCGTCGGCCGGGGTCGGCACGTTGGCGGGAGATGTGGTCATGCACGGATTCCTCGGCTGGCGGGTGTCCCCCCACGTGCGCAGGATCGTGACGATGGCGCCGTCCGTGCTGGCGTTGAGCATCGGCGTGCCCCTCACCGGCTTGCTGATCGCGAGCCAGGTGGTGATCTCGCTGGGGGTACCGGTGGCGTTGTTCCTCCTCGTCTGGTTCTGCCGGGACCGGGCGTTGATGGGCCCGCTCGTCAACGCCCCGCTCACCACGCGGGTCGCCGGGGTGACGGGCGCGATTGTGGCCGCGCTCGGCGTCTGTCTGCCGTTCACGCTCCTTTTCTGAAGCCCCCGTGCACTTCCGAGACAGCACGGAAGTCGCTGCCAGTCGCCCCTATGTCATTCACCCGCGTCATTTGTGCATCACACCGATACAAAGGAATGAGCTCACATGCGCAACCATACGTACAGGAACATTCCGCAGCCCCAACGAGACGGCCAGGGAGGCGTCGACACGGGCCCCCGGAACATCGAGTTGGACATTCAGAATCCGAACCTGCTCACGCCGCCGGTCACCGACCACGGCACCCTGCCCAACATGAAATTCTCCTTCTCCATGGCGCACACCCGGATCGAGGAGGGCGGATGGACCAGGGAGGTCACCGCGCGCGAGTTGCCGATCGCCACCACGCTGGCCGGCGTCGACATGCACCTCAACCCAGGCGCCTACCGTGAACTGCACTGGCACAAGGAGGCGGAGTGGGCCTACGTACTGGAGGGCAGCTGCCGGATCGGCGCCGTCGACCAGGAGGGCTGCAACTTCCTCGACGACGTGCAGAAGGGCGACCTGTGGTTCTTCCCTAAGGGCGTGCCGCACTACATCCAGGCGCTCGAGGAGGGTGTGGAGTTCCTGCTGGTCTTCGATGACGGATCGTTCTCCGAGAACTCCACATTTATGATCAGTGACTTCTTCGCGCACACGCCGAAGAGCGTCCTGGCGAAGAATTTCGGCTGGACGCTCGAGCAGATGGAGAACATGCCGGAGAAGGAGAAGTACATCTTCCGAGGCCAGGTGCCGCCTCCCCTGGAGTCCGACCGGGTGGTCAGCCCCACGGGTGACGTGCCGCGGACGTTCAAGCACCGGATGCACGCACAGGAGCCAATCCGGTTCGACGGCGGCACGGTGCGGATCGTCGACTCGAGGACCTTCGCGGCGGCCACCACCATCTCGGCCGCCCTCGTGGAGGTGGAGCCGGGCGGTCTGCGTGAGCTGCACTGGCACCCGACCGACGACGAATGGCAGTACTGGATCTCCGGGTTCGGCCGGATGGGCGTATTCGCCAGCTCGGGCCTGGCGCGGACGTTCAACTTCCAGGCCGGTGACGTCGGCTATGTGCCGTTCGCTTACGGGCACTACATCGAGAACCTCGGGAACGAGCCACTGGTCTTCCTCGAGATGTTCCGCAATCCGCTCTTCGAGGACATTTCAGCGATGCAGTGGATGGCCAACACTCCGCCGCAAGTCAGCGCCGATACGCTCAACGTTCCGAGGTCGATGATCGAGGCACTCCCGAAGACCAAGCATAGCGTCGTCAGATGATCTCGTTACATCGGATGTCTCTGCTGAGGCCGGGACGACGCCAGTCGAGCCGTCCCGGCGGGTTTGGCTGAGGTCAGAACTGGGGCGGCGGCTGGTGCGGCGCCGAACTCTGGGAATTCCTGCCCGGTCTGCCCGCGCCCTTCCTGTGACCATGACCGAGGAACAGGACCCCGCCAGTCGAGACGAACCCAAGGGTCCACAACTAGTATTTGCGATCAAGGCGGATGATCTTGCTATCGCTCGGCAGATACCTTAGTAGTCCCTTAGCGACGCCTGAGCGTGGGCTTATCGTGCTGACGTCGACTCTGGGCACATGGCAAACACACCACGCATCAGTAAGGCGAAGAAACTGACTCTCGCGGCGGCCGCATCGGCCGCACTCCTCGCCCTGGCGGCCACGAGCACCGCCGTCGCGAGCCCGCAGGCCACACCGGCGGCGGCGGAGACCATAAGCGTCACGTCCTCGATCACCGCGACCCCCACGCCGACCGAGAGCCCACGCGCCGACCGCGGCGGGGTCGATGACCGCGGTCGTGATGACAACGGTGGGAAGGATTATCGCGGCGGGGTCGATGACCGCGGTCGTGATGACCAAGGCGTCCGCGACGACCGCGGCGGGCACGGTGGCTTCGATGACCGTGGAGGGCGGGACGACCACAGTGGGAAGGACGACCGCGGCGGGCACGACTAGCTCGATGTGACCTGGGCGAAGAGCCGCGCTCGGCCGCTTTTCTGACGTCTTCAGGGAGAGCACCTGCGGCGCGCGCCTGGTGCTGCGCCTCTCCCTCGCCCCGCAGGCGTGCGGGGACCACTGAGACGCCCTGCACCTGGGGCGGCCGGCGTCCGGGCTCAGTTGGACCGGCGCAGGGCCGAGGCCGGCACCGGGATGGCCGGGAACGGGTTGTCCGGGAGCAGGATGAGCCGGCGGGTCTCGCCGACCGGCTCTGCCGCCTCCAGATGGAGGAGCGCGGAGCCGATCCCGGCGGCGCCGATCATGTAGCCGGTGTCTGCCGTCACCTCCCAGGGCCGCAGCCGCCGGTACGCCTGGTACCACCGGTAGCCGGCGTCGTCGTGGCCCGTGGCGCGGCCGATCAGGTTGTCGGCGAGGGTGCGGGCGAAGTCGAGGTAGGGCTCCTCGCCCGTCGCGGCCCACAGCCCCACGAACAGCTCCAGCAGGCCCGCCGCGCCGCAGCACTGGCAGGCGACGTTCCAGAAACCTGGGGTCTGGCGTCGGGGGACACCGCTGCACACGATGCCGGCGGCGAGCCGCTTGACCCAGTCGAGGTCGCCCTGGTCGCCCGTCACGCGGTAGAGCTCGTAGAACATGCGGGCCACCCCGGCCGATCCTGAGCAGAGGCCGAGGTAGTGCAGCCCTCGCCCCTGGGGGACGTGGTGCGGCACGAGGGCGTGCTTGTCGGTCACCGTGCTCACCGTGCGGACGAAGTCGGCACCCCTGCGCGCCGCCTCGAGGAACCGCCTGTCGCGCGTCACGCCGTACAGCCGGGCGAGCAGAAAGGCAGTGCCGGCCGTGCCGGACAGGAAGCCGGGCGTGACGGCGTCCTCCGGAAGGTCGGGGCAGCCCTTCTCGCCGAACTTGTGGCCCGGCACCACCTGCCCGGCGACGCGTTCCCCGGCCTCGATCGCGACCTCCTCGTAGGCCGAGACCCCGAGGATGCCCGAGGCGTGCAGCAGTCCGAGGATGATGCCGCCGTCGCCCCGCTGCGCGGGGTCGCCCGTCCAGCCGACGCCGCCGCCGGTCCTGCGCAGGCTGCGCACGACGCGGTCGGCCCCTGCTCTGGCCGCGATTTCGAACGACTCGTCGCCGGTCGCCCACCCGGCCTCCGCCAGGGCGAAGACCATGCCGGTGAGGCCGTGGTAGAGGGAGAGGTCGGGCTCGTCCTGCCAGGTGGCGGCGAGATAGCGCGCGCCCTCCCTGGCGTCTTGCAGGTAGGCCTCGTGGCCGGTCGCCGCGGCGAGCTCCAGGAAGAACAGCACGATGCCGGCGGCCCCGGCGTACAGCGAGCCCGGCTGGCCCGACCGGGCCGAATGGCGCTGGGGATCGGGGTTGGCGCGCCAGTGGCGCCCACGCTCGTCGTCCACCGCCGCCGACCGGATCCAGCGCCCGGCCTTGATCGCCGCGGTGAAGGGGGTCTCGGCGCGTGGCCACGACGGGTGACTCCGGTCCGGGCTCATGTCGCCTCCTCTGCGCGCCCAGTATCCCACGAATTTGGTAGGAAAACTAGGCAATTGCTGAAGCATCCGGTTGCGGCACACGGCTGACCCCGTTATCCGCCGCACCAGAACAATCTCACAAACGACCCGCCCGCGGGACCTTCCGTACGCACCGCCAACGGCACAATCCCGTGCGGGGCAGGGCTCCGCGACGCTGACGGAAAGCCTACTTTGCAGATCGGAAAGGGGTAGATATGCTCGCTTACCTCGGGGGCTTTTACCCTGATAGGTGGATTTGCCACGCTGATCGCCCTGGTTCTCGTGCGGCAGCGGCGGCGAGGACGGCGGCCCGAGGCGGGCACTCTGGAATCCGACACGGTCCACGCGGAAGGGATAGCCCGGTGAGTGACACCAGGAACGTACCTGTACTGGCCGACTCGGTGCGGACGACCGCGCACGGGGTGGAGATCCTCGATCGCCGCGTCTACCCGTTCGAGCGCCGATGGGTGCACTGCGCGACGATGGAGGACGTCGCGGTGGCCATCGAGCAGATGGTCACGCAGAGCTCGGGGCCGCTGTTCGCCACGACCGCCGGCATGACGCTGGCCGCCCGGGAGGCGCGGAACGCCGCGCCCGGGGACGCGGCCGGCCGGCTGCGCGCCGCCGGCCGCAGGCTGATCGCCACCCGGCCGACCAACAACCACATCCGCGACGCCGTACACGCGATCCTCTCGGCCACCGTCGACGGCCCCCTCGCCGAGGCGCCAGGGGAGGAGCTCGTCGCCGCCGTGGCGAAGGCGGCTGCCGAGCACGACGCGGGCTACCGCTCTGGAGCCGAGGCCCTCGGCCGGTACGCCGCGGAACTGCTGGAGGACGGCGCGCGCGTGCTCACCCATTGCTGGGGCGACGCCTACCTGATCGGCGCCGTGCGAGCCGCCGAGGAGATGGGCAAGCGGCTGGAGTTCGTCTGCACCGAGACCCGGCCCTACCTCCAGGGGGCGAGGCTCACCGCCGCGACGCTGGTCGAGATGGGCTACCGGCCCACCGTCATCACCGACGGCATGGTCCCGGCCGCGCTCGCCGACGGGCTGGCGGACGTGGCGCTGGTCGCCTCCGACCGCGTGACCATGGACGGCCACGTGGTGAACAAGGTGGGCACGCTGGCGGTCGCGCTGGCCGCGCAGGCGTTCGGCGTGCCGTTCTACGTGCTGTCCCACGCCCCCGACCCGCTCTCACCCGGGATCGAGGACGTCGAGATCGAGCACCGCGACGGCGACGAGGTCCTGCGCGTGCTCGGCACGCGCAGCGCGGCCGAGGGGGCGCGAGGCTACTACCCGGCCTTCGACGCCACACCGCCCCACCTGGTGACCCGGATCGTCACCGCGCACGGCGCCTTCGAGCCCGCGCGCGTATCGGACCACTTCAGGTCCAGCACTGATCTTGACAATGAGGAGCAACCCGCGCGATGAGCAAGGCCCGCCGCGTCGTCGTCGACACCGACGCCGGGATCGACGACGCCCACACGCTGCTCTACCTGGCCGGACGCCCGGACGCGGAGATCGTGGCCGTGACCTCGGTGTTCGGCAACTGCGTGGAGGAGGACGCGGTACGCAACATCGGGTACGTCAACCGGCTGCTCGGGCTCTCCGTACCCATCGCGCGCGGTGCGGCCGAGCCGCTGTCCGGCACCGCGCGCATCGCCCGGTACGTCCACGGCCATGACGGCCTCGGGGATCGCGGCTACGACCGCCCGATCCCTCCCGTGGCCGCCGAGACGGCCGCCGAGCTTCTCGTACGGCTGGCGAACGAGCAGCCGGGCGAGCTGGACCTGCTGGCGCTCGGCCCGCTGACCAACCTGGGCCTGGCGTTGCGCCTCGATCCTGAGCTCTTTACAAAGTATCGTTCGGTCGTGCTGATGGGCGGCTCCGGGCCGTACGCCGACCCCGGCAAGATGCTCATGATCGACGCCAACGTCCACAACGACCCCGTGGCGGCGCGGGCGGTCTTCTCCGCCCCGCGAGGCGAGCTGGTGATGGTGGGGGTGAACGTCACCGCCGTGACGATCCTTTCGGAACCGGCCATCGCCGCCCTGCGCGCGACCGACACCCCGGTCGCGCGGTTCGCCACCGAGATCCTCGACTCCTACCTGGACTTCTACCAGAGGGAGTGGGGCCGGCGGATCATCCCGCTGCACGACCCGCTGGCGGCGGGCATCCTGCTCGACCCTGGGTTCGCCACCGCCGCCACGCTGGGGCCGGTCAACGTCGTCGGCGACGGGTTCCTCTGGCGGGCCCGCCTGATGCGGACCGCCGAGGGACTGCCCCCGTCGTTCCCGTACGAGCCGGCGCCGGACACCCGTGTGATCACGGCGGTCGACTCGGCGAGGTTCGTCAACGACTTCGTCAAGACCCTGACCCGGCCATGAGCCGTACCCTCCCCAGCGGCTCCCGCCTGGCGGCTCCCCCGGAGCGCGTACGAAGGACCGGACGCCCTGGCCGGGCTGATCAGAGAGAGGTGATGACGTGGCGGACAC
Source organism: Sphaerisporangium sp. (assembly GCA_025964675.1). Classification (GTDB taxonomy): domain Bacteria; phylum Actinomycetota; class Actinomycetes; order Streptosporangiales; family Streptosporangiaceae; genus Sphaerisporangium. The sequence continues at coordinate 41,406 of JAOPYI010000192.1, forward strand.
GACGCCCGCGTGGATCGTGCTGGACATCGAGGGCACCACGAGCTCGACGAGTTCGGTGCACTCCGGTTTGTACGACTACGCGCGGCCCCGGCTCGCGGTGTGGATCGACACCCACCCCGGCGACCCCGAGGTCCAGGACGCTGTGGCCCAGGTGCGCGCGGAGGCGGGGTTGCCGGAGGGCGCCACCACCGCCGACGTGGTGCGGGTGCTGCGCGGCTGGATGGACGGCGACGTCAAGGCGACGCCGCTGAAGACCTTGCAGGGGCAGATCTGGGCCACCGGTTTCGCCGAGGGGGACCTGATCGCCCACTTCTTCCCCGACGTGCCGCCCGCGCTGCGCTCCTGGCACGCCGGGAGGATCAAGCTCGCGGTGTTCTCCTCCGGGTCGGTGCGTAGCCAGCAGCCGTGGTTCCGGCACAGCGACGCGGGGGACCTCGCCATCCTCGTCGAGGAGTACTTCGACACCGTCAACGCCGGTCCGAAACGCGAGGCCGCCTCGTACCACCGCATCGCCGAGGCCCTGGGCGCCTCCGGCGACCGTCTGCTGTTCCTGTCCGACGTCCCGGCCGAGCTCGACGCGGCCTCGGCCGCGGGCTGGCGTACGACCGGCGTGCGACGGCCGGGCGAACCCAGCGAGAACGCCGGCTTCGGCGCCCACCCCACGATCGCCTCTTTCGGCGAACTGACCTTCAAGGAGTCCTGATGACCCAGCTGACCCCGGCCCGCGTCCTCTCGGCCGGTGGCAGGCTGGCCGCGGAGTCGGCCCGGTTCGCCTCGTACGGCTGGATGCGCGGCACCTCCGGCAACATCTCCGAGGTCGTCGCCCGCGGGCCCCTGCGCCTGGCCGTGACCGCCGGCGGGCTGGACAAGGGCGAGCTGACCGCCGCCGACGTCGCCGTCGTGGACACCAAGGGAGAGCCCGTCGAGGTCGAGGGCGTCGCACCGCTCCGGCCCTCGGCCGAGGCGGGCCTGCACGCCCGCGTGGCCGCCCTGACCGGCGCGGACGCCGTCGTCCACGTCCACGCGCTCAACGCCGTGCTCGCCGGGCACCGCTGGCCGGGGGGCGTCCATCTGCGCGACGTCGAGACGCTCAAGGGCATCGGGCGGCTCGCGCACGACGACGAGGTGATCTTCCCGGTGATCGCCAACAGCCAGGACATGGGCGAGTTGGGCGACCGGTTCGAGGCCGTGTACGACCCCCGCACCCCCGCGGTGATCGTCGCCGGTCACGGCCTCTACACCTGGGGGATCGACCTCGTACGAGCCCGCCACGTCACCGAATGCGTCGAATGGCTCCTGGCCTACGCCCTCGCGACCGCGTGAGGCCGGTCAGCCGGCGCCGGCCGAGAGGCGGCCGAACAGGGCGAGCGCGGCGTCGCGCACCTCCGCGGGGGTGACGCCGCCCAGGGCGGCCCGGGCCTCGGAGACGTCACGAGTGGTGGCGCAGGTGATGGCCACCGACGTGGCGGCGGCGTGGCTGAGCGATCCCGCGGGCGCGTTGTCCGCCATCTCCCTGGCGGTCGTGGCGAGATCGAGGTTGTCTGTCCTTGGCGCGCTGGTCAACGGGTTCTCCTCGCGGTAGCGGATGTGGTCTTGTGCCGGTACTTAGGTGGTCGCAGGGGAGCTGATCGAGGGGTGGTCCGGCGACGGGCGGCCACTCGCGGAAGCGACCAGAAGTGCAGGTAAAACGCCTATCATCTGAGGATACCTAGGGAACCCGGCGTCGCGCTCCCCACGTCGGGAGCACTCGCCGCGTCCGACAGGACGTGGCCGACGCGGTCGAAGAGGCCGGGGACCCCAGGCGGCCGCTCCACCAGCGGCGCCCCCTCCACCAGCAGCAGCCTCGCCGCGCGCAGCACGCCACGGGCGGCGGCGGCGCGCGGCTCCTCGGGCAGGGTCTCGATGTCGGACACCTTGGCGAAGCCGATGATCCGGCGGGCGGCCTCGGCCCCGGCGACCGCCACGGCGTCCCGGCGCACCTTGGCGAGGAACCGCTCGAGCACGGCGTCGCCGAACACCCGGGGATCGGCCCGGTCGGGCCACAGCTCCGTGAACTGCCCGTGGAACGCCCGCCAGGTCTCGTCGGCCTGCGCGAGCACCCACGTGGCGTGCCGCTGGTCGCCCAGCGCCAGCGCCCGGGCCGCCGCGAGGACGTAGTTGGCCCACAACGCGCCCACGTCGAAGCCGACCGGACCGTAGAACGCGAACTCGACGTCGAACGCCCTCGTCGAGCGCGGCTCCCCCGCCCGCACCAGCACCGAGCCGGTGTGCAGGTCGCCGTGTATCAGCGCCTCGGCGTGGGTCATGAAGGTCAGCTTGGCGGCGCCGACGGCGGCGAGCACGTCAGGATCTCGGGCGTACGCGGCCACGTCGGCCTCGTTCGCCTGCAGCACCCTGTTGTGCTCATGCCGGACGTACGGCTCGGTGAACACCAGGTCCTCGGTGATCTGGCACAGCTGGGCGTTCACCGAGGAGGCGAGCGCCGCCTTCTGCTCCAGCGCGCCGAGCCCGAACACCGACGTCCCGAAGGCCACCCGGGCGGCGTAGCGGCCGAGGTCGGCCGCGGCGCCCTCGTGCCGCGCCCCATCGTTGAGCTCACCGCGCCAGACCCGGTGGTCGGAGAGGTCCTCGATCGCGATGACATGACGTGCGGTGTCCTCGTCGTAGATGGCGGGGACGTACGCCCCGGCCACGGCACCGTGGGCGCGCAGCGCCCGGGCCTCGGACCCGTTGCGGTCGGGCGTCATGGGCCAGGCCGGGTCGGTCCTGACATACGGGAGGGACTGCTTGAGCACCAGGCCGGGCGCTCCGGCGGCCTCGACGACGAAGACCAGGTTCAGGTTGCCGTCCCCGACCTCCCGCACGCCCGTGACGAGCGCCGGGTCCAGCCGGCTCACGAGCGCGGGCCGGCCGGCGATGTGGGCGGGCACGCTGCCGGCCGTGAGCAATGCGTACGACTGCCCGGCGCCGATCATGGCGGTCATCGTCGTCTCCCTGGGGTCAGCGTGTAGCTCATGACCAGCGAGCCGACGAGCAGCGCGCCCTGGACGAAGGTCTGCGTGTAGTACGGGGCGTTCAGCATGGTCAGGCCGCTGATCATCACACCGACGAACACCGCGCCGACGACGGTCCCGAGCGCGTTCGGCTTGTTGGCGCCCAGCACGGCGAACCCGATCAGCGCCGCCGCGACCGACTGCAGGAGGTAGGGGTCCCCCGCGCCCACGTCGCCGCGGCCGAGCCGGGCGGACAGCAGGATGCCGCCGACGGCGGCGCACAGGCCCGACACGGCGTACGCCAGGGCGCGGTAGCGGCCGACACGGATGCCCGCCAGGCGGGAGGCCCGGGGGTTGCCGCCTATGGCGTACAGCGCGCGGCCCCACCGGGTGTGGCCCAGGAACACGTACGCCGCGGCGGCCAGCAGGGCCATGACGATCACGGGGACGGGGACCGACGCGACCGTGCCGGCGCCGAGCCACACGAAGCCGCTGGTGTACTTCCCTGGGGCGGTGACGCCGTCGGTGGTCATGCCGGCCGACACCGACTGGCCGGAGGTGATGATGAGCGCCAGCCCCTGGAACAGGAACATGGTGCCGAGCGTCGCCACCAGGTCGGGGACCTTGGCGACCACGATGAGCAGCACGTTCACCCCGGCCACCAGCAGGCCGGCCAGCAGCCCCGCCGCGATCGCGGTGGGGCCCGTGAGGTTGAAGCGGACCATGGCCGAGGCGGTGACCATCACGACGAACCCGACGTTGGCCCCGGCCGACAGGTCGAACCCCCCGGCGGCCATCGACACGGTCACGCCGAGCGCCACCACCGCGACGATGGCGACGGACTGCAACACGATCAGCGCGTTGCCGAACGTCCCGAAAGCCGGCCTCGCGAGCGAGAAGACGACGACCATCACCGCGAGGACGGCCAGCAGGCCGTACCTGTACCCGATGGAGGCCGCCCGGTCGAGGAGGGGCACCTGCTCCCCCACCTGGGGCTTCACCGTCGTCGTCATCGGCCCTCCCCCGCCATGAGCGCGGCGAGCCGCTCGGCCGTGACCTCGCCTGCCCGGAGTTCTCCTGTCACGGTCCCCTCGTACAGGACGAGAACCCGGTCGGCCACCTGAAGCACCTCCTGCGGATCGGACGACGCGACGACCACGCCCGTCGTCGTGGAAATCTCCCGAAGTACGCGGGAGATGTCGGCCCGCGCGCCCACGTCCACCCCGCGGAACGGCTCGTCGAGCAGCATCAGGCGGAACGCCCCCTCCATCCAGCGGCCGACGACGACCTTCTGCTGGTTGCCGCCCGACAGCGCCTCGATGCCGGCTTCCGGCCCCGGCCCGCGTACCCCGAACCGCTCGATGACACGGCGGGCCGAGCCGGTCTCCGCGCGGCGCGACAGCAGCCCCGTGCGGCTGTGCGCGCGCAGGCGGGGAAGCGTGACGTGCGCCCGTACCGACCAGCCCGGCAGCGTGGCCTGGGCCGCGCGCTCCTCCGCGACGAACGCGACGCCCGCCCCGATGGCCGCGTGCGGGTCGCGCGGACGGTACGGCCGGTCGCCCAGCGTGAGCGCGCCGGACACCAGTGGCCGAGCGCCGTAGATCTGTTCCAGTAGCTCGGTCTTGCCCGACCCGATCAGCCCTGTCACGCCGAGGACCTCGCCGGGCGACACGCGAAGGTCGAACGGCTCCGCGCCCGGCCGCGTCCGCATCCCCTCGCCCAGCAGGATGGGCTCGCCGACCGGCCTGGCCTCGTGCCGGGTGGCCTCGATCTCGTCGCCGAGCATGGCCGTCACCAGGCTCGGGCCGTCGACCGGCGTGGTGAAGACCCGCTGGATCGTGCCGTCGCGCAGCACGGCGACCCGGTCGCACAGGTCCTGGATCTCGCTGAGGCGGTGGGAGACGAACAGCACGGCGACACCGCTCGCGGCCATCCGCCGCACGGCCGTGAGGAGGACGGCGGACTCGGTTGCCGAGAGCGTGGAGGTGGGCTCGTCGAGGATGAGCAGGCGCGGGTTCCTGGACAACGCCCTGGCGATGACGATCTGCTGGCGCGCGCTGGCGGGAAGCGCCTCGACGGGGGCGTCCAGCGGGACGCTGAGCCGCGCGGCCTCGGCGATCTCCCGCGCCGCCTCCCGCGTGCGCGCCCGGGTGGTGAACCATCCGGCGCCCCGGCGGGCGAGGGAGTCGAGCGTGAGGTTCTCGGCGACCGTGGTGCCGAACACCACGCCGTCGTCGATGTTCTGGTGGACGGTCTGCACGCCCGCGTCCTGGGCCTCGAGCGGGCCCGACAGCTCGACCGTACGGCCGCGCAGGCGGATCTCCCCGGAGGTGGGCCGGGTCACCCCGGACAGCACGTTGATCAGGGTGGACTTTCCGGCCCCGTTGGTGCCGATGAGGCCGAGCACCTCACCCGGCCGCAGCTCCAGCGTGACGTCGCGCAGCGCCCGTGTGGCGCCGTACCGCTTTGACACGCGGGACACCGACACCACCGGTCCGGCGGTCTGGGTCACGAGGGCCCCGTCAGCCCGTGGACGGCGCGGCCCACGCCACCCGCGCGACGTCGGGCGTCGACAGGGCCGGGATCGCCTGGACCAGCTGCTGGACGTTGGCGATGCCGCCCTGGCGCAGCCGATCCTGGGTGATCAGCGCGGGCGGCACCTTCAGCGCGTGGTCGACCTGCTGGCCTGCGACGAGCAGCGCGGCGGCCCGTACGGCGATCCGGCCGACGTTGGAGGGGTCGGTGGCCGCGGTGGCCACCCAGGGGCTGTTCGCCTCCGTGATCACGCCGATGTCGGCGGTGGAGATGTCCGCTCCGTAGATCTTGACCTTGCCCTGCAGGCCCAGCTCCTTGACCGCGAGGGCCGCGCCCTTGGCGAACTCGTCGTAGGGCGCGAAGATCGCCGTGACCCCCGGGTTGGCCTGGAGGGCGGCCTTGGCCTGGTCGGCGACCGCGGCGGCCGTGGAGCTGTTCACCACGCCGATCCGCGCGGCCTGGGTGATGCCGGGGTTGTCCTTCTTGAACTGTGTCCAGGTCTCGTCGCGCCGGTCCAGCGGGGCGAAGCCCGCGACGTACACGTAGAGGACCTTGGCGGTGCCGCCGGTGTCCTTCTTCAGCGCGCCGAGCGACTGCTCGGCGATCTGGTGGTCGTCCTGGTCGATCGTGACGGCGTCCGGCGTGCCGGGGTCGACGTCGAAGGCCACGACCGGGATCCCGGCGCTCGTGGCCTTCTTGATCGCCGGCTGGACGGTCTGGGCGAACCCGTGGTCGACGATGACGGCGGAGGCCTTCTGGTTCACCGCCTGCTCCAGGTTGAGCGCCTGCTTGTCGTTGTTTCCCTCCCCGCTGGAGACGTCCAGGGTGACGCCGATCGCCTTGGCCTCGGCCTGCGCCCCGGCCAGCCACTGCTCGAAGTAGTCGCCGGAGGACAGCTGCCTCACCAGCGAGACGTGCACAGCGCCGCCGGCGAAGGCAGCCGGCGGGGTGGCCGTGGGGGCCGGGGCCGCGGGCGTCTTCGGCGCCGCGCTCGGGGCCGCGGTGGTGGAGGGACCCTGGGAGCAGCCGGCCATGAGCACGGCCGCCAGGGCGGCGACGGCGACCCCGAGGGAGCTGGGAGTGGAGCGCAAGATGATCACGTCATTCGTATGAGAGCCGGAGGCGGGCGCGCTCGACGGCGGGGGTTCGCGCGGTATCGGGATGCTATGCCGGGGCGTCCCTTATTGTCCACTTTTCATGCAGGGATAAGGTGATTTGCCGATTCGCGCACGCGGGCGGACAATTCAGGGCATGACACAGCTGACGGTGTACACCGACGCGGAGATTCCGGAGACCCTGCTCCAGACCGAGGACGCCGACGACATCACCGCGACCTTGAAGGAGATCGACGTCCGCCTGCGCCAGTGGGAGGTCGTCGAGGCGCTGGCCTCCGGGGGCACGCAGGAGGAGATCCTCGGCGCCTACCGCGACCAGGTGGCACGCGTCGTCGCCGAGGAGGGGTACACCTTCGTCGACGTCGCCCAGCTCCACCCGGACGGCAGCCCCGAGTGGCCCGCGAAGGCCCGTGGGGCCCGCGAGAAGTTCCTGACCGAGCACACGCACGACGACGACGAGGTCCGCTTCTTCGTCGGCGGCTCCGGCATCTTCTACCTCCACGTGGCGGGCAAGGTGTACGCCGTGCTCTGCGAGGCCGGTGACCTGCTCAGCGTGCCCGCCGACACCACGCACTGGTTCGACATGGGCACCGACCCCGACTTCACCGCGATCCGGTTCTTCCACGACGACGACGGCTGGGTGGGGAACTTCACCGGGGACCCGGTGTCCTCCCGCATCCCCGACTTCGACACCACCGTCAGCCGCCGTGCCGCCAGGCACTCGCGCTAGAGCCTCGGCCGTCAGGCGGCGGAGCGCAGATGCCCCTCCTGGAGCGGGCCGTGCCTGTTGAAGATCACGTCCGCGGTGGAGTCCCACAGCTCCCGGGCGAGCCGCAGGAACTCGGCGGCGCGGCTGCGGTCCGCCGTCTCGGCGAGGTGGCGCAAGGAGGAGAACGACTGTCAACCTTTCGTGATCACGGAACCGCGTAGGGCCACTTCACGGTGGGGCTAGCACTACCATGGGCGGGAGTGTTACCTGGATGTCGCGGCCGTGGTGATCCGGACAGTCTTGGAAAGCCACCTCCAACCCGCACGCCGCGCTTCACGGGGTTGGCGGGGTTCCATCGATCCGCCACCACGTGAGGAGACCCGTGACCAGCTCAATCACGATCGACGCCGCGGAACAGGAGACGCGCGGCAGCGACTTCGCGCGCCTCTCCCGCCGGATAGCCAAGGCCGGGCTGCTGGACAGGCGGCCCGGTTACTACACGCTACGGCTGGGCCTCGCCGGCGGCCTGTTCGCAGGCGGGTGGGCCGCGTTCCTCGCGGTGGGCGACTCCTGGTACCAGGTCCTGGTCGCGGCGTTCCTCGCGCTGGTCTTCGCGCAGATCGCCCTCGTCGCCCACGACCTGGCCCACCGGCAGGTCTTCAGGTCCAGGCGCTCCAGCGAGATCGCGGGGTGGCTGGCCGGCAACGTCGGCGTCGGCATGAGCTACGGCTGGTGGATGGACAAGCACACCCGGCACCACGCCAACCCCAACCACGAGGACCACGATCCCGACGTCTCCCCCGGCGTCCTCGTCTGGTCGCAGGGGCAGGCCGCCGCCAGCCGGGGCGTCGCGAGGTTCATCGGCGGAAGGCAGGCGTTCCTGTTCTTCCCGCTGCTGACCCTGGAGGGCATGAACCTGCACGTGTCCAGCTTCCGGGCGCTCGGGCGGTCCTCGCTCAAGCACCGGTGGGTGGAGGCCATGCTGCTGGTCGCCCACGTCGTGGCGTACTTCGCCGTGGTCTTCGCTGTGTTGCCGCTCGGCAAGGGGCTGGTCTTCGTAGCCGTGCACCAGGCGATCTTCGGGGTGTACCTCGGCTGCACGTTCGCGCCCAACCACAAGGGCATGCCCATGATGACCGGCGACGACCGCCTCGACTTCCTGAGGCGCCAGGTGCTCACCTCCCGTGACGTGCGGGGCGGCTGGGCGGTCGACCTGGCCCTCGGCGGGCTCAACTACCAGATCGAGCACCACCTTTTCCCCAGCATGCCGACGCCCAACCTGCGCAAGGCCCAGCCGATCGTCCGGGCGTACTGCGCCGAACTGGGCATCCCCTACCTCGAGAGCGGTCTGGTCAGCTCGTACGCCCAGGCCCTGCGTCACATGCACGCCGCGGGCGCGCCGCTCCGAGTTCGGGGGGCATCCGAGGGTGGTGAGCGGTGAGTAGCGAATACTGAGGTCACAGGACCAGCGACGGGGGCGACGCATGATCACTACAGAGACGATCGACCGGATCATCCGGTTCAACGGGGGCGATGTCCCCGTGGTGTCCTTGTACGTCGGCGTGGGCCAGGACGGCCCCACCGCGCTTTCCACCCAGGTCAACAGCCTGCTCCACGAGATCCGCCCCCTAGGGCAGGACAGCTCGCTCGGCCGCCAGGCACGCCTTTCGATACGTGCCGACATCGAGCGAATCGAGAGCCTCGAAGGCCTGGAACGGGTCGAGACCGGCGCCGTGGCCGTCTTCTCGTGCACCGAGGGCGACCTGTTCGAGCAGCTCGTCCTGCCGCGCCCCGTGCGGGACCGGGTCATGGTCGACGCGACGCCGTGGGTCCGCCCGATGCTGGCGGTGCTGGACGAATACCACCGGAGCTGCGTCCTGGTCGTCGACAGGCGGTCGGCCGAGGTGTGGGAGCTGTACCAGGACGAGATGCGCGAGATCGGCAACGTGCAGGACCCGGCCCTGCGGAAGCCCAACTTCGCCGGGTGGTACGGGCTCACGGAGCACCGGGTGCGCAACCGCGCCGACGACCTGACCAAACGTCACTTCCGCAACGCCGTACGACTGCTGGACGAGCTGTTCCGCACCGGCGACCACGAGCTGCTGATCATCGGCGGCCACCCGGAGGAGGTGCCGATCTTCATGGATTTCCTCCCCCACCATCTGCGGCCGAAGGTCGCGGGCACCTTCACCGTCGACCCCCGGACGGCCACGCCCGCAGACATCCGCCACAGCGCCGAGCGCATCCTCGAGCAGTACGAGCGCGACGAGGAGCGCCGGTGGGTCGCCGACGTCCTCGAGAGGGCCGCCACCCGCCGTCCGGCCGCCATCGGCCTGGACGACTGCCTGTGGGCCGGGTCCGTCGCCGCCGTGCAGACCCTGCTGGTCCAGGACGGCGCGACGGCCCCCGGAGTCGTGTGCGACGAGTCCGGCTGGCTGGCCGCCTCCGGGGACATGTGCCCGCTGTGCGGCCGGGCGACCCGGCACACGCCGGACGTCATCGACGAGCTGGCCGACACCGTGATCGAGGAGGGCGGCTCGGTCGAGCACGTGCTCGCCGAGACCGAGCTCAAGGATCACATCACGGCCGCCTCGCTGCGCTTCCCCCTGCCTCCGCGCCCCCCGCTGGGGACGCCGGCCTGATCGCGCGGGACGTACGGCCAAGAGGCCCCTCCGGATGTTCGGAGAGGCCTCGTCGTGGGACCGGTCACCCGAGGCCGGGCTTGAGGGTGACCTTGGTCCAGCCGGGCTCACGCTTGTCGAAGTGGGCGTAGGCGTCCGGAGCGTCCCGGAGCGGCAGCTCGTGCGAGAGGATGTACGACGGCTCCACCTTGCCGGTGTGGATGAGGTTGCGCAGGTGGCGGTCGTACCGCTTGACCGGGCACTGGCCGCTGCCGATCGTCTGGCCCTTGAACCAGTGGAGCCCGTACTCCAGCGGCACCCGCCCGTGCCTGGCGAGCTCGTCCGGGCCTCCAGGGTCCTCCGGGATGAAGACGCCGACGACGCCGATGCCGCCGGTGAAGCGCACGCACTCGACCAGCTTGTTCAGCGTGTCGTCGGGGTGCTCGCGGCCCTGCGGGTCGTGGGCCTGGTATCCCACGCACTCACAGCCCCGGTCGGCTCCCTCGCCGTTGGTGAGCTCCATCACCTGCTCGACGGGCGAGACCTTGGAGTCGTCGATCGCGATGGCGCCGATCTTCTCGGCCAGGGCGAGTCGGTCGGGGTGGCGGTCCACCACCATGATCTTGCTGGCGCTCTTGAGCACGGCCGAGAGCGCGGCCATGAGCCCCACCGGGCCCGCGCCCATGATGACGACGGACTCGCCGGGACGGAGCCCGGCCAGCTCGGTGGAGTGGTAGCCGGTGGGGAAGATGTCCGAGCACATGACGTAGTCGTTCTGCTTCTCGCGACCGTCCTCGGGCATCTTGCAGCAGTTGAAGTCCGCCCAGGGCACGCGGAGGAACTCGGCCTGCCCGCCCTGCCAGGGCCCCATGTCGGCGAAGCCGTACGCCCCGCCGGCGAGCCTTGGATAGTCGTTCGCCCTGATGCAGTAGTTGGTGAACCCTGCGTTGCAGTTCTTGCAGGAACCGCAGGCGACGTTGAACGGGATGGAGACGATGTCCCCTACGTGGATCCGCTCCACGGCGTCGCCGGTTTCGATCACCTCGCCGAAGTTCTCGTGCCCGAGGACCCTGCCCGGCTCCATGTCCGTACGGCCCTCGTACATGTGGAGGTCCGACCCGCAGATGTTCGTGGTGATGATCTTGATGATGGCGTCGCTTGGGGTCTCTATCCTGGGATCAGGTACATCGTCCACGCTGACGTCGCGAGGTCCGTGGTAAACAAGTGCCTTCATTGTGCGTCCTCCTGAAGTCCGGCGCGGGCGAGACCATGCTTCTGCCTCCCACCCGTGGGCGGGCAGGTCACGACCTCGGAATCACCCTGCCTCCGACCCCCTCGCCGTCCCCTTTCCCTGCGAGGGCCCGGCCCGTGACGGCCAGGTGAATGGAACCCCACGGTCTCGCGTCTCCGTACGACCATGACCCCGCCTCCCGGCATGCCACATCCCCCATCCAGGTAGAGCGGCCCGGAGCGAGGAGCTCCGGCGCGGCTCACGCCGCCCGGGCGGGGGGCGCCGCTCGCCGAGGCCTGGGACCGGGCCGAGGCAGGAGTCCAGGCTCCCGAGGGGCCGGCAGATCTCACGGCGTAAGGCAGCGTGGCCAGGGCGGTGTCCCGTCACGGGAGTTGGAAGACTGGGCCATGGTGACGGCATCATGGCATCCAGCACCGACGACCGAGGAGAGGCACGTGACCAAGCGTCCCCTTGTACTGCTGGACGTGGACGGGGTGCTCAACCCCGCCCGGCGGCACACGCTGCGGCTCCGGCACCACGAGTGCGTCCTCGACGGCCAGACGTACAGGATCCTGCTGAACCGCCGGCACGGCCGGCAGCTCGCCGCGCTCGCCCGCGACACCGGATCCGAGCTGGCCTGGGCCACCACCTGGGAACAGCACGCCAACGTCGAGATCGGCCCGCGCATCGGCCTGCCGCCTCTTCCGGTGATCGCCGTCAACGGCGACCCCGGCACCCGCGCGGGCGAGCACTTCAAGACCCGGCACGTCGCGGAGTACGTCACCCGCCGCCCGTTCGTGTGGTTCGACGACAGCCTCGGCGCCGCCGACTGGCAGTACCTGAAGGATCACCCCGGCGTCGACGAGTTCCTGCTGGTGGACGTGGATCCCCGCACGGGCCTCACTGACGGCCATCTGGCCAGGGCGCGCGAGTGGCTGGCCAAGCGGGCCGCACCTGACCTCGACGGAGCCGGCGCGCCGGCTCCGTGACGTCGCGGTCGTGGTGGCGTACGCCCCTTTGACTGTTCTCGCTGAAAGTGGACGGGGTCTCTTCTTCGACGCCCTGGGGACCGGTGTCGACGATGCCGATGTCGTCTCGGCGGCTCCTGTTATGAGGCTAGATCACCTTGTTTGAGTCGATCGTCCCCTTTGTGCTTCGTGTGGCGAGATGCCGGGTACGAGTTGCTTAAGCAAACGCCGCGGCGATTCGGAAGCTCGGAGGTCTGCTGGCGCTTAGTGCATCCCACCTGGTCGATCGATCTCGCCGAAGCCGCCACCCCGGCCCGGCGACCACGTGCCCGCGAGCCTGAGGCTTCGCGGGGTGGCATCGGTGGCACGAGCCTTCACCCATCCATCACGCGAGCTGACGCCCGCCACCGGGCGGCGGCCGTCCGCCGCGCCCTCATGTCACGCCGGCGTCCATGCCCTCGCGAAATCGGGAGGTCCCACAGCTCTGCCGACCGTACACACCTCAGCGTAGGAGGGTCCATGATCGGTACGGAGAAAAGCGACGCGCGAGTCCGCGACCTGGCGGACGTGGAGGGGTTCGCGCAGCGGTGCTTCCAGGGCACCCCCGGTGACAGGATAGGCGTCGAGCTGGAGTTCCTCGTCTTCGACCGCGCCGAGCCGTCCCGGCAGGTCACGGTGGCGCAGATCACCGCCGCCCTTCCCCCGCTGCGCGGCGGCAGCGCCGTCACCTTCGAACCCGGAGGCCAGCTCGAGCTCTCCGGCCCCCCCGGCCCCCTCCCGCGAACCCTCTCCGACCTCGCCACCGACGTGGACACCGTCCGCCGGGCTTTGAACGACGACGGGCTCTTGCTCGCCGGGATGGGCCTGGACCCGCTGCGGCCGCCCCTGCGCCAGCTCCGGGAGCCCCGGTACGAGGCGATGGCCGAGCTGCTGGGCGTGCCCTACGGGCCGATGATGATGTGCCTGACGGCGTCCATCCAGGTCAACCTGGACTTCGGCGCACGGCCGGCCACCCGCTGGGAGCGCGCGAACCGCCTCGGCCCGGTGCTCAACGCCGCGTTCGCCAACTCCCCCATGGTCGGTTCGCGCCCCTGCGGGTGGATGTCGGGTCGTCAGGCCGTATGGCTGCACCTCGACCCCACACGGACCCGCCCCCTGGTGTGGGACGGCGACCCGGCTGCGGCGTGGGCGAAGTACCTGATGAACGCCCGCCTCATGATGGCCGGCGAGAAGGAAGCGCGCCGCCGCACCCCGCCGAGCAGGGCCACGTTCGGCGACTGGTTGAGCGACCCGGCCCTGGGCGGACGCGAGGCCACGGCGCGTGACCTGGCCTACCACGCCACCACGGTGTTCCCGCCGGTGCGCCCGCGAGGATGGCTGGAGATCCGCTACCTCGACGCGCTGCACCCCACCATGTGGCCGGTGTGCGTGGCGGTGACCTCCGCGCTGATGCTGGACGACCGCGCCGCCGACACCGCGCTCTCCTCGGCAGAGCCCTTCGCCGATCGCTGGTGGCAGGCGGCGCACATGGGACTCGAGGACGCCCGGCTGCGGAAGGCCGCCGAGGACTGCTTCCGCGCCGCCGCCGAGGCGCTGCCCCGGCTCGGCGCGCGGCCCGGGCTGGTCGCGGACGTGGAGGCGTTCACCGACCGCCACGTCGCCGCCGGCCGCTCCCCCGCCGCCGACCTGCTGCGGGCGCTCGAATCCGGCTCCGACCTGCCCGCCTGGCTCGGTGAGGAGGTCCCGGCATGACGGGCCTGAAGGAACGGATCGCCGCCGAGCTGGAACGGGGACGGAGCAGGTCGCTGGCCTACACCGACGCCGACGACGAGGTGCTGGTGCGCCAGCACTCCACGCTCATGTCACCGCTGGTGTGGGACCTGGCGCACGTCGGCAACTACGAGGAGCTGTGGGTGCTGCGGGAGGTCGGCGGGCTGACCCCGCTGCGTCCCGAGATCGACACGATGTACGACGCCTTCGCCCATCCGCGCGGTGACCGCCCGGCCCTGCCGCTGCTCGGCCCGGCCGAGGCCCGCGCCTACATATCCGGGGTGCGCGGTCGCGTGCTGGACGTGCTCGACGCGGTGGACCTGGACGATCCGCACCCGCTGCGGTCGGGCGGATTCGTGTTCGGGCTGGTCCTGCAGCACGAGCACCAGCATGACGAGACGATGCTCGCGACGCTGCAGCTGTCCAAGGAACCGGACCTGGTCCAGGACGGCGAGCTGCCCCCGGGGCGGCCCTGCGGCGCGGGCGAGGTGCTCGTCCCCGCCGGGCCGTTCGCGGCCGGGACCTCCACCCGGCCCTGGGCATACGACAACGAGAGGCCCGCGCACCGGGTCGACCTGCCCTCCTACTGGATCGACCGGTTCCCGGTGTCCAACGGCGCTTACGTGGACTTCATCGAGGACGGCGGGTATGCCGACCCGCGCTGGTGGACCGCCGAGGGCCGGCGCTGGCGCGCCAGGAAGGCCGTGGCCGCCCCGCTGTTCTGGACCCGGGACGGCGGAACGTGGTGGCGTACCCGCTTCGGCCGGGTGGAGCCGGTGCCCATGGCGGAGCCCGTACAGCACGTGAGCTGGTATGAGGCGGACGCCTACGCGCGCTGGGCGGGCAGGAGGCTGCCCAGCGAGGCCGAGTGGGAGAAGGCCTGTGGCTGGGACCCCGCGACCCGCCGGGCGCGCGCGTACCCGTGGGGCGACGCCGACCCGCAGCCGTGGCACGCCAACCTGGGGCACCGGGCGTCGCGGCCCGCGCCGGTGGGTGCCTTCCCCCGCGGGGCGGGCCCGTACGGCGCCGAGCAGATGATCGGGGACGTCTGGGAGTGGACCGGTTCGTGGTTCAAGCCCTATCCCGGCTTCCGAGGCTTCCCCTACCGCGAGTACAGCGAGGTCTTCTTCGGCGGGAGCTACAGGGTGCTGCGCGGCGGATCGTGGGCCACTCACCCTGCGGCGATCCGCGCGACGTTCCGCAACTGGGACCGTCCGGCACGCCGGCAGATCTTCGCGGGGTTCCGCTGCGCGCGCCCCGCGTCGCCGGAGGAGTGCTAGGTGTGCCGCCACGCGGCGTGGCTGGGCGCGCGCCGGACGCTGGCGTCGCTGCTCGAGGACCCCGGGCACGGGCTGCTCCGCCAGTCCTACGCGCCGCTCCTGCAGCGGTGCGGCGCCGTCAACGCCGACGGCTTCGGCGTCGGCTGGTACGACGCGCGGCGGCGGGAACCGGTGCGTTACCGCCGGTCCATCCCGATCTGGGCGGACGCGAACCTGCCCGGGATCGCCGCCGTCGCCCGGTCGGGCTGCCTGGTGGCGGCCGTGCGCTCCGCGAGCCCCGGCATGCCGATAGAGGAGTCTGCCACCGCGCCGTTCACCGAGGGGCGGTGGCTGCTCAGCCACAACGGGCGGGTGGCGCGCAAGGCGGTCAGGCCCCTCGCCGACGGCCGCGAGCCCGAGAGCACGTGCGACTCGGCGTGGCTCGCGGCCGCGGTGTTCGCGCGGCTGGGCGCGGGGCAGCCGCTGCGCGACGCGGTGGCCGAGGTGGTGGCCCGCGCCGGGCGGGACGACCCGGGCGCCCGGCTCAACCTGCTCGTCGCCGACGGCGGCGCGGTCGCCGCCACCGCCTGGAACGAGACCCTGTTCCTCCATCTCGACGAGGGCGTGCTCCTCGCGAGCGAGCCGCTGGACGACCGGCCGGGCTGGGACCTCGTGCCCGACCGCCACCTGGCCTTGGCCACTCCCGACGGCGTGCTCATCGAACCACTGGGGTGACCGCCGTTCATCGCCGGGGTTCCGCTCGCCGCCACCGATCCACCAGTTCCACCGTCACACCAGGAGGCCCGCGTGTCCGTCACACAGATTCCGCTGCCGTTCCTGTACACGGTCAACTACCTCGGCCCCGACCACCTCCGCAAGGCCCTCGCGTACGACGTCCGTACGGGGCTCACTTCGACGCCCAAGTGGCTGCCGCCGAAGTGGTTCTACGACGCCACGGGAAGCGAGCTGTTCTCGCAGATCACCAAGCTGCCCGAGTACTACCCCACGAGGCGGGAGCTCGCGATCCTGCGCGAGCACGCCGCCGAGATCGCCCGGATCTCCGGCGCGGAGACGCTGGTCGAGCTCGGCTCGGGCACCAGTGAGAAGACCGTCCTGCTCCTGGACGCGCTCAGCGCCGCGGGAACGCTCAAGACCTACTCGCCGGTCGACGTGGATTCGACGACCCTGGAGGCCGCGGCCCTGCGCATCGCCGGCGCCTACCCCGGCATCGCCATCTGGGCGGTCTGCGCCGACTTCGAACAGCACCTCGCCCGGCTGCCCCGCGTCGGCAAGAGGCTCGTGGCCTTCCTCGGCGGGACCGTCGGCAACCTGGACCACGAGGCCCGTGCGTCCTTCCTCGCCGAGCTGCGGGGCACCCTCTCCCCCGGCGACAGCCTGCTGCTCGGGGCCGACCTGGTGAAGGACACCGGACGGCTCGTGGCTGCGTACGACGACGCCGCCGGGGTGACGGCCGCGTTCAACCGCAACGTCCTGAACGTGATGAACCGCGAGCTCGGCGCGGACTTCGTTCCCCAGGCCTTCGAGCATGTGGCGCTGTACGACGGGAAGCTGCACCGGATCGAGATGCGGCTGCGGGCCGGCCGTCCCATGCGGGTCCGGTTGGGTGAGCTCGACCTGACCGTCTCCTTCAAGGCGGGCGAGGAGATGCGTACCGAGATCAGCTCGAAGTTCTACCGGTACCGCCTGGAGGGCGAGCTGGCCCGCAGCGGGTTCGAGGTCAGCCGCTGGTACACCGATCCGGCCAAGGACTTCGCCCTGGTGCTGGCGTCGGTCCCGGAGAACGGGCGCGCCGGCGGGGCGCCGGTCTCGGAACTCCGGGATCTCCGCCGTCCGCGCCGTGGCACGCGTGGCAGGGCCGGGTGACCAGCCCTGCCGAATCCCGCCGGCTGATCCGTT
This sequence comes from Sphaerisporangium sp., assembly GCA_025964675.1. Classification (GTDB taxonomy): domain Bacteria; phylum Actinomycetota; class Actinomycetes; order Streptosporangiales; family Streptosporangiaceae; genus Sphaerisporangium. The sequence goes on from JAOPYI010000192.1 coordinate 58,524, forward strand.
AGGGACGGCACGTAACCCGGATATGTAGTCAGCACTCGTGTAGGCGTGGCGTTTATATAATGTCAGCTACATTACCGGGCTTGCCTTCATCTCATCGTTAACGTGGAGGGAAAGACTTCGATCTTGGCCGAGGAGGCCGTGACCGCGTGGGCGGTCCTTGAATCGGCGTGCGTCCCTTGAATGCGCGCACCGCCTTCGGAATTCGAAGCCACGGGTGGAATGGGCAATTGGAGAATCCCGGCCACTCCCATTTACCGGCCCGGCTCCGGCGGCCGTCCGGATCCGGCGCGGCATGCCGCCCTGCCGCCGCCACGTCTGTGGAGCGCTCCCGCGTGCGGCCACGTCACCGGGTGGACCTGTCCAAAGAGGGGACCACGCGCCTGCGAGGCGCCATGAGCGCGGCCCCCTGTGAGATTTATCCGTTTATTACCGTTGATTCCTATTCACCGGCCGTTTCCCGCTCGCACAGCCACCTCTATCCGGGCACCGTGAAAAGGTGAGAACCTCGTTCCCCACCATGAACGGGCACTGCGGGGCGGCAACCCCATGAAGACCGCTACCTGCCCGAGATATATGCTTTGGAGATCAATATGGCTTTTGCCGTAGATATCCCCGCTACGTGTGAACCGCGACGCTGATCAAGGAGGTTCCAGGTGTCGGCGCAGGAAAGACGGCTCTCGGCGATCGGGGAGGCCGCGGCAGGGGTCCTCCGCCACACCGATTACCACCTCGTCAGAGCGGAGGACGTCGCGGCGGCCGTGCGGCTCTCCAGGGAGGGCCAGAGCGGGCGGCGAAGCGCGGTCTGGCTCTACAACGAGGTCAAGAGCCGCAGGGTCCTGGTCGCCCTCGCGCTGCACCACGCCTTCGTCGAGTTCGCGGAGCGGAGCGGCCCTCCGGAGGAGCCGGCGGCCCCGGGCAGCCTCGTCGAGGCGCGCGACCTCGTCACCCAGGCGCTTCTCCTGGTGGCCCGGTTCCACCGGGCCGAGGCGTTCCTGACCCAGCAGGTGCAGCTGGGCATCGGTGACATCGCGACGTCGGAGAAACGCCAGTCCGCGCCACAGGGCCCGCCGAGCTGGCCGGACAGCGCCATGGGCCGGGCCGCCTCAGCCGGGTGGGCGGGCCGCGTCGTCGCCTACGCCGACCACCTCGCCCCCGTGATCTCGGCGGCGGCGCACGCCGTGTGCCTCCCGCCCCCCGGCTGGGCGCGTGCGTGCGCGGAGAAGCTCTCCGACCTCGCCTTCGACGCGCTGACCGACGACCCGGACGGCCCCGTCGACCGCCAGGCGGCCGCTCTGAGCGCGCACTGGTACGAAAGGCACCTCATCCCGCTCGCCGGGACCTGGATCAACGACCTGGACGTGGCGGAGCGGGCACGCGACGTGGTGCGGCGGTCCGGTGCCGGCACGCGGGCCGAGGCCGACGCCCAGGCCGGCGTGCTCGGGTCGCTCCTCGACACCGGCGTCCTGCTGGAGCGGGCCGCCCGCGAGGCCGGGGAGCTCTTACGCCTGCTCTCGCTCCCGGACGGCACCGAGACCGATCCGCGCTCCATATGCGACGTGCAGAGCCGCAGAGGGCTGGCGCTGCTGAGGTACGGCGACCTGGAAGCCGCCCGCACCGGCTTCGAGGCCGCCCTCGAGATCGCCGAGAACGACGTCAAGCTCCACGACCCGGACGACGCGGCGTCGTACGCCGCGCGGGCGCGCCACAACCTCGGAGAGGTGCTGGTGGAGGCCGGCCGCCCGGTCGAGGGCGAGCGGCTCGTCAAGGAGGCCAGGTCGGCGCGTGAAGGCGGCGCGGGCAAGGCGGCGGGCGTCTCGCCCGCGTGGCGGCGCTTCACCTTGACCGCCCAGGCCGAGGCCCGCTCGGCCGTCCGCACCGGCAAGGTGGTGGACGGCGTGCGCCTCGCAGAGGAGGTCGTGGCCGACCGGCAGCACCGCCTCGGCGACCCAGGCGACATCAACGTCGTGGCCGCGCGCGTGTCCCTCGGCGAGGCCCTGCTGGAGGCCGGCCAGCCCATCGAGGCACGTCACCTGCTCCAGGAAGCCGGGCGGCAGCGCGCGGACCTCCTCCAGCCGACCGCCTACTGGCCCAACCACGACACGGTGCGGATGGCCCAGGTCGAGCTGGTGCTGGGCGACCCGAGCGCCGTCCTGCGGCTGCTCGAGCGGACGCCGGTGCTGGACGACTGGTTCGCCGGGCGCGTCTCGTTGCGCCTGTGGGCGGAGGCCCGTGTCGCACACGCGGCGGCGATGGCCCTCTCAGGCGACGCCGCCATGGCGCTGAGCGCGCTGCAGGAGCTCGCGGACCTGCTCGCGGCGGCGCCCGCCGACGGCCTCGTGCTGTCGGTGCGGCGCGCGCTCGCCGAGGTCCAGCTCCGAAGCTCCGACCCCGTCTCGGCGGCCGCCACCCTGAAGGCGGTCCAGGCCGCCGAGACCGGCCCCGGCGACCCGCCGGGACGGGCGCGGACGCTGCTGCTGGCCGCACGGGTCGCGGACGCGCGCGGCGACGACGAGGCCGCCGGACGCCACCGCGCCGCCCTGGCCGGCCTGACCGCGAGCGGGCTCGACGCCCGGCACCCACTGCTGCTCGAAGGGTGCTATGACGAGGCCGCCCGCCGGTTCGAGACGGGCCGGTTCGACGGGCTGGACGACCTGCTCGCCCCCTTGCTGGACCGCGAGCCCCTGCCTCACGGCCGCCCGGCCCTCGGGGACGGGCATCCGCTGCTCCTCGACGCCGTCGCCCTGGCCGACCGCAGCGGTGCCGTCCACCGCCCCCGCGCACCTCGCCAGGTCCTCTGGGAGGACGCCTGACCCTGGCGGGCGGGGCTCACAGCGAAGGGCGGCCCGCGGGGCCGAAGGGCCGGTCGCCGCGCAGGGTGATGCGGTGCATCACACGGTGCGCCGACCCGTAGTCCCGGTTGGCGTAGTGGGCCGTGCTCCGGTTGTCCCACATGGCGACGTCACCGGCCCGCCACCTGTGGCGCACGATGTGCTCGGGTTTGGTCAGGTGGGCGTAGAGCAGGTCGAGGATGGCACGGCTCTCGGCGTCGGACACCCCGGTGATGTGGGAGGTGAACCCCGGGTTCACGAAGATCCCCTTGCGCCCGGTCTCCGGGTGCACGCGGATGACGGGATGCTCCACCGGGTCGAGCCGGGTGACGGTCTCGCCCTCCCAGACATTGCCCTTGCCGCCTCGGCGCTGGGCCAGGTAGTAGCCGAACTCACGGTTGCCGTCGTGCACCGCGGTGAGCCGGTCCACCATGTCCCGCACGGGCGCGGACAGGGAGTCGTACGCGAGCTGGCTGTCGGCCCAGCTGGTGTCCCCACCCGAGATCGGCAGGCTCACGGCGCGAAGGATCGAGCCCATCGGCGGGCGGGGCATGAACGTGACGTCGGTGTGCCACACGTCGGCGAAGCCGTTGTCGGCGCTGTCGATGGCGTAGATCTCCGGGTGCGCGGCGTCCACGCCTCCGACGACGGGGTGGGACGCGGTCAGCTCGCCGAGGCGCCGCCCGAGCGTCACCTGGCCGTCCTCGTCGAGGTTCTGCCCCCGGAAGAACAGCACCTTGCGGTCGACGAGCGCGGCACGGACCGCGGCCAGCTCCGCGCCGTTCGCGGCCGCCAGGTCCAGCCCGACGATCTCCGCGCCGAAGGCCGGGCCCAGCGGGTCGAGCGTCAGGCCGGTGATCGCGTGTTCGGACGTGTAGGTCATGTCGGTCCTCCGGTCTCGGCCGATCAGGTGATCGGTGGTCGTGTTCAGGCGGCCGCGCGGACGGCGTGGCCGATCTCGGCTCGCAGGGAGGCGTACTCGGGAAGGGCGCGCAACTCGTCGGGCCCCAGGCCTGTGCGAGGGAGGCCGAGGTCGATGTCGAGCGCGACCCGCCCGGGGCGCCGGGTCAGCACGACCACGCGGCTGCCGAGGAACACAGCCTCCTCGACGCTGTGGGTGACGAACACCGACGTGCGCCCGGTCTCCGCGCTCACCTGGCGCAGGTCCTCCTGCAGCCGCTCGCGGGTGAGAGCGTCTAGGGCGGCGAACGGCTCGTCGAGCAGCAGCAGCGGATCGTCCCCGGCCAAAGCCCTGGCCATGGCCACGCGTTGCTGCTGGCCTCCGGAGATCTGCCAGATCCTGCGATCGGCGACGTCGTGCAGTCCGACCCGTTCCAGCAGCTCGGGGACCCTTCGCGGGCGCTGCTGGCGTGGCACCCCGGCGTAGCGCAGGGCCAGCTCGACGTTGCCGCCGACGGTCTTCCATGGGAAGAGACGGGGCTGCTGGAAGACGACCCCTGCGCCCTTGCCCGGGACCGGTTCCACTCCGCCGATGCGCACGGATCCGGACGTGGGCCGCTCGAAACCGGCGATGAGGCGCAGCAGGGTGCTCTTGCCGCATCCCGACGCCCCTACGAGCACCAGGAACGCGCCCTCGGGGACGGTCAGGGAAACCGGTCCGAGGGCGGTGACGGCGCCGGGGCCCCGGCCGTAGACGTGTTCCACCTCGCGCACGTCCACGGCGGCGGGCACCTCCGGCGCCCGGGTCGAGGAGTCCGCGATGTCAGGAGAGGGCACTGGGAAGCCCCTTGTTGTAGATGGCCTTCCGCACGGTCGCGAGGTCGGGCACCGCGTCGATCTTCTGCTGTCTCTTGAGGAACTCGGCGGCGCTGACGAGGTTCTGAGCGAGCCCGCCCACCTTGCCGGGCGTGCCGAGCCACTCCGGCCCGGCCAGGGCGGCGGGCGGGAGGAACACGCCTTGGCTCAGCTGGTTCCCCGCGTCCGCCGGGCTGATGTTGAGCTCCGCGCCCACGGCGGTCGCCGCGGCGTCCCGGTCGCTCGCGATCAGCGTGAGCGCCTTGGCCTCCACCTTGCGCCAGGCGTCGACGGCGTCGGGATGCGCGGCGACGAAGGCGGTGGACACCACGCCGAGGTCCAGCGTCGGCTTGCCCGCCGTGGCCAGCTCGCGGCTGGAGATGAGCACCTTGCCGTTCTTCTTGAGGGTGTCGAGCGCCGGCAGCCACACGTACGCCGCGTCGATGTCGCCGCGCGTCCAGGCCGCCAGGATGTCCTGCGGCTCCAGGTCCACGATGGTCAGGTCCGACTCGGGGATCTTGGCCCTGTCCAGGGCCGCGAGCAGGCTGTAGTGCGAGGTGGAGGCGAACGGGCTGGCCACCTTCTTCCCCCGCAGGTCCGCGATCGACGAGATGCCGCTGCCGTCGCGGGCGACCAGCGCCTCGTTGTCACCGGCCACGTCGAGGACGAACGCCACCTGGTAGGGGATGTTCAGCGGCGCCGACAGCCCGCGTGCCACCGGGCTCGAGCCGATGGCGGCGATGTCGACGCTCCGCGCGACGAAGGCGGTGTTGATGCTGGCGCCGGAGTCGAACTTGGTCCAGGTGATGCGGTAGTCCGGGAGGGCGTCCTCCAGCCAGTGCTTGTTCTTGACGATGAGGTCTCCGCTGGGGAACGCCTGGTAGGCGACGCGGATCGTCTTGCCCGCCCCGCCCGCGCCGCCGCCGGCCGCGCCGCCCGATGCGGCGCCGTCGCCGCACGCTGTCAGGGCGGCCGCCGTCGCGGCGGCCACGGCGAGGATGAGCAGGCGCCTGAGGCCTGGTCGGACCATAGGTGGGGTTCCTTGTCTGGTTCGTTCGAGTCGGGTCGCGCCTACGCGCGGCCGCGCCACGGGATGAGCTTGTTCTCCGCGACGCGCAGGACGGCGTCGATGAGCAGGCCGGACAGGCCGATGGCGAAGAGGCCGAGCACCACGACGTCGGTCTGGAGGTAGCGCTGGGCGTCGCGTACCATGCCGCCGATGCCGGGCACGCCGTTGATGGTCTCCGCCGCGACGACTGAGGAGTAGGCGATGCCGACGGCCAGCCGGACGCCGGTGAAGATCTCCGGCAGGGCGTTGGGCAGCACGACGTCCCTGGTGACGTCCCACCGCGTGGCGCCCAGTGCCCGTGCGGCCTCCACCAGCCCTGCCGGGGCGGCGTACACCGCCGAGGCGGTGGCCACGGCGACCGGCGGGAGCGCCGCGATGGTGAGCAGCCACAGCTTCGGGGTCTCGTCGATCCCGAACCAGATGATCAGCAGGCTGAAGTACGCCAGGGGCGGCAGTGCGCGGACGAAGGTGACCAGCGGCTCGACCACCACGCGGATCCAGGGCACGGTGCCCATGACGACGCCGAGCGCGAGCCCGGCCACGACGCCGAGCACCGAGCCGACGAGGATTCGGCGGAGGCTGAGGCCAAGGTGCTCGACGAGGAGGTGCCCGCTGTAGCCGCGGATCCCGTCGTGGACGGTGGAGGTGAGCAGGAGCTGGTCCCACACGGCCCGGGGCGAGGGGATGAACGACGGGTTGCGCATCGCGCTCGCCGCGAGCTGCCAGAGCACCAGCAGCACGGCGATCGACAGCAGCCGCACGCCGAGCCTGCGGTACCTCAGCGCGCCGGCGCCGGGCGCCGCCGAGGCCGGGGGGCTCCCCTCCCCGGCGGTGGCCGTCCGAGGGGTGCCGGGCTCCGCGGCGGGGTCGGGGCGCAAGGATACGGGAGAGGTCACGGGAGCACTCCGGGGGGCATCCCTATTTCCTACCGTAAATACATGGATTAGGCAAGCCCTCAGCCGGAGTGGCGCCCCGAGAGGGTGTCCCGCAGGCCCCGCACGGCGGAGTTGACCCGTTCCAGCCTTTCATCGTCGGGGAGATCGGGCCCTTCCCGCGTCCCTCCCCCCTGGCGGACCCCGTCTGCGATTTCGTCCAGCGACTTGGCGACCGCTTGGACGGCCTCGTCCGACGGAGGCGGCGCGCCGTGGTCGGTCCGGGCTACGGTGGCGGCGGTCGCGTCGGCGACCTGTTCCAGCGCGGTCAACGCGGGCATCCAGGTGGTGACGCGCCGGCTGAACACGGGGGGCTCCGCCACCGCCCGCTGGAACACCGTACGCAGGTCCGCCAGCGCGTCGAACGCCTTGCGGTGGAGCAGCGCGCGCCTCGGGTCGCCGGTGTCGAAAGCGTGCCGCAGGTAGCCGGCCGTGGCCGACACCGCGTCGGCGAAGCGCGGCGCGATCGGCGCCTGCCAGTTCCCCGGCCACGGCAGGTAGCCCAGCAGCAGCACGATGGCACAGCCGATCAGGGTGTCCACCAGCCGGATCTCGGCCAGCTTCGGGCCGGCGCCGGTCAGCAGGTCGACGAGCAGCACGACCAGCGGCACCTGGAATGTCGACATCAGCCCCCAGTTGCGCTGCTGCCCGTACGGCAGGAGCGCGGCGAAGACCGCTATCGGGATCAGGATGCCCGGGCCGTACGGCACCAGGGAGAGCACCACGGTGCCGATCACCGCGCCCACGACGGTGCCGAGCCCGCGTTGCACGGCCCGCGTGAAGACCGACCCGAAGTCCGGCTTGAGCACCAGGGCGACGGTCAGCATCGCCCAGTAGGAGCGCTGGATCCAGTGCAGCTCGCTGATCGCCGCCGCGGCCCCCATGCACAGCGCCAGCCTGAGGGTGTAGATCCGGGTCAGGTGGCCGTACCGCATCCGTTCCCACATCGTCCGCAGCGAGGCGCCATACCCCACTCGCTCGTAGGGCAGCTGCTCGGCGGCGACGTCCCCACCTGACGCCAGATCGACGGCGCCCTGCGCCGCCGAGCACAGGGCCCGCAGGGCGGGCGACCCGGCGTCGCACCGCAGCGGACCCGAGGGCGTGCGACCGCCGGCCAGAGCGTCCGTGACGGACCTGAGGGCGTCCGCGACCTGCCGGGGGGGTTCCCGCTCCTCCTGGGCCAGCGAGTTGAGGGCGTTGCGGATCTGGGAGGCCTGGTTCAGCAGGGCGATCAGCCGGGTCCGCTCGGGGTCCGGCCCCGCCGCCGCCGAGCGGGCGCCGAGCACCGTCTCGTAGGCGTTCCTGAGCGCGGTGTCGAACGCGGTCAGCGCCCCGGCCCTTCCCGCCCCCGGCTCCTCGAGAAGGCCGCCGAGGGCCTCGTACACGTGCGCCACCGCGGCCTCCTCGGCGGCGCGGGGGCGCAGCGGCCACCCGGCGGTGGACAGCACGAGTGCCCACAGCGCCCCGGCGAGGTACGCCAGGGCGCCGGCCACGGGGGTCAGCGGGTACGGCACCCCGATGCCGAGCACCGTCATCACAAGGAGCTGGAGCCCGCACAGCGAGCCCGCGGCCCCGCTCGTGCTGACCAGTGCGGACACCACCGAGACGAGCATCACCACCAGGACCGTCCACCAGCCGAGCCCCCGGACGGAATGGCCGACGACGTACCCGATGGCGCCACCGGACGCGGCCGAGGCCATGCGGATGACGCGCGCCCGGTACGAGCCGCCCCGGTCGGCCAGCGCCGCCGCCATGGCGCCCATGGACGGCAGCAGGCCCATGGTGATCCGCCCGGCGGCCAGACCGACGATCAGCGGGCCCGTGACGGCGGCGGCGACCCGCAGCATCGCCCCCCATCGGGGGCGCGCAGGCACCGGCCGCACCGCCTCCACCAGCCAGCCGGGGGCCACGTCGGCCAGCCGGTCGGCGGGGCGCCGGAAGAGTCCGGGCACGCGCTCAGACCACGATCAGCGCACCAGCTTGTCCAGCCGGATCGGAAGATCGCGGATCCGGAAGCCGGTGGCGTGGTGGACGGCGTTGGCGACCGCGGCCGCGGTGCCGACGATGCCTATCTCGCCGATGCCCTTCGCGCCCATGGGATTGAGGTGGGGGTCCTCCTCGTCCAGCCAGAACGCCTGTATGTCTCGCACGTCGGCGTTGGCGGCGACGTGATACTGGGCGAGGTCGCGGTTGAGGTAGTCGCCGAACTGGCGGTCCATGATGCTTTCCTCCAGAAGAGCCATCGACAGGCCCATGGTCATGCCGCCGATGAACTGCGAGCGCGCGGTCTTCGGGTTGATGATCCGGCCCGCGGCGAACACGCCGAGCAGCCGCAGCACCCGGGTCTCGCCCGTGTCGGCGTCCACGCCGACCTCGGCGAACTGCGCGCCGAAGGCGTGCCGCGCGAACTTCTCCTGCGAGCGGACCTCCTGCTTGGTGTCGGCGGCCGACTCGATCCCGCCGGGCGGCACGACGCCGCCCCGGCGTTCCAGCTCCTCCACCAGCGCCTCGCACGCCCGGACCACGGCCGTGCCCCAGGACGCGGTGCCCATAGAGCCGCCCGCGACACCGGCCCTCGGCAGTGCGCTGTCGCCGATCTCCATCACCACCATGCCGGGCGAGGTGCGGAGCGCGTCGGCGGCGATCTGGGTGAGGATCGTCCTGGCGCCGGTGCCGATGTCGGCTGCGGCGATCCGCACGGTGAACCCGCCGTCCGGCTCCGCCCGGGCGGAGGCCGCCGAGGAGGCGCGGTAGGCCGGGTAGGTGGACGCCGCCACGCCGGTGCCGAGCAGCAGCCTTCCCCTGAGCCGTGTCCCCGGCTCGGGGTCGCGGCCGGCCCAGCCGAAGCGCCGGGCGCCCTCGCGGAGGCAGGCGACCAGGTTCCTGGAGCTGAACGGCAGGCCGGTGTCGGGGTCGCTCGCGGGCTCGTTGCGCACCCGCAGCTCCACCGGGTCGACGCCGCAGGCGATGGCCAGTTCGTCCATCGCCGACTCCAGCGCGAACATGCCCGGCGCCTCCCCCGGCGCGCGCATCCACGACGGCGTCGGGACGTCGAGGCGTACTAGCCGGTGGGTGGTGCGGCGGTGCGGCGCGGCGTACATCATCCGCGTCGGCACGGCGGTCTGCTCGGCGAATTCCGAGATCGTGGAGCTCTGCTCGTAAACGTCGTGCGTGATCGCCGTGAGCCGGCCGTCGGCCTCGGCGCCCAGCCTCACCCGCTGGATCGTCGGCGTGCGGTAGCCGGTGACGGCGAACATCTGCCGGCGGGTCACCGCGAGCTTGACCGGACGGCCGACCTGCTTGGCGGCGAGCGCCGCCAGGATGACGTGGGGATGGGCTCTGCCCTTGGACCCGAAGCCGCCGCCGACGTACGGGGAGATGACCCGCACCTGGGCGGGCGGCATGCCGAACAGAGGCGCGACGGCCATGCGGAGCGCCGAGGCACCCTGGGTGGAGTCGTAGATCGTCAGCCCGTCGCCGTCCCAGAGGGCGACCGTGGCGTGCGGCTCTATGGGGTTGTTGTGCTCTGCCGGCGTGCTGTAGACCGCATCCACCACGACCGGGGCATGGGCCAGGGCGGCGTCCGGGTCGCCGAGTTCGACGTCGGCCGGGTAGTTCGCGTTGACGTAGTCGGGCCGGTAGAGCCGGGCGTGGTCGGGCCTCAGCTCGACGTCGTGCTCCTCCGCCGCGTACTGGACGTGGATGAGCCCGGCCGCCTCTCTGGCGTCCTCGTAGGTCTCGGCCACCACGACCGCGATGTACTGCCCTCGGTAGGCCACGCGCCGAGACTGCAGGACGGCCAGCTCGGCGTCGTCGGACGGCGCGAGCCTCGGCGCGTTGCCGTGCCAGATCGCCGTGACCACGCCGGGGTGCTTGAGCACGGCGTCGACGTCCACCTCGATGATCTCGCCCCTGGCGATGGTCGCCTGCACGGGGACGGCGTAGACCAGGTCCCTCGGGCTGTTCTCGTACGCGTACCTGGCCCGGCCGGTGATCTTCTCAAGGGCGTCGACCCGGTCGAGCGCCGAGCCGACATATCCGGTCTCGGTGGTCGTCATGCCGCCTCCGCCAGTTCGGTCAGCACGCGGACAAGGACGTTGCGCGCGAGCGGCAGCTTGAAGGCGTTCAGCGGCAGCGGGCGCGCCTGGGCCAGCTCGACGTCGGCCGCGCGGGCGAACTCGGCCGGAGTCGCGGGCGCGCCGCGCAGCGCCGCCTCCGCCGCCTCGGCCCGCCATGGCACGTGCGCCACGGCTCCTAGGGCGATGCGGCAGTCACGCACCACGCCGCCGGAGACCTCCAGTGCCGCCGCCACCGACACCACGGCGAACGAGAACGACGCACGGTCGCGTACCTTGCGGTACCGGGACCGGACCGCGAACGGCAACGGAGGCACCTCCACCGCCGTGATCAGGTCGCCGGGCTCCAGCACGGTGTCGCGGTCGGGCCGGTCACCGGGCAGCCGGTGCAGCCCCGGCATCGGCACGATCCGGGCCCCCTGCGGGCCCTCCACGTGCACGGCCGCGCCGAGCGCCGCCAGGGCGACCGCCATGTCCGAGGGGTGGGTGGCCACGCAGCTCTCTGAGTGCCCGAGGATCGCCAGGTTGCGGTGGTCTCCCGTGATGGCGGGGCAGCCCGAGCCGGGGCTCCGCTTGTTGCAGGGCTTGGTGACGTCCTGGAAGTAGGAGCAGCGGGTGCGCTGTAGCAGGTTGCCGCCCACGGTGGCCATGTTGCGGATCTGGCCGGAGGCCCCCGACAGCACCGCCTCGGCCAGCATCGGGTAGCGCCGCCGTACCAAGGGGTGCGCGGCGAGGTCGCCGTTGCGCACGCCCGCGCCGATGCGCAGGCCACCGCCGGAGGTCTCCTCGACCGCGCCGGCGGCGATACGGCTGACGTCCACCAGCGTGCCGGGCGAGACGACGCCGAGGCGCATGAGATCGACGAGGTTGGTGCCGCCGCCGAGATAGACGGCGTCCGCGTCCGCGCCGAGGGCGGCCACCGCAGAGCGTGCGCTGGAGGCGCGCTGGTAGGAGAAAGGTCTCACTTGGCCACCTGCCGGATGGCCGCGACGATGCCGGGATAGGCGCCGCACCGGCACAGGTTGCCGCTCATCCGCTCGCGGATCTCGTCATCGTCGAGCTCGACCGGCCCGGTCACGGCGGCGATGCCGGGGGTGACCAGGCTCGGCCACCCTTCCTCCGCCTCGGCCAGCATGCCGACGGCCGAGCAGAGCTGCCCCGGCGTGCAGTAGCCGCACTGGAAGGCGTCGTGCTCGACGAACGCCTCCTGCAACGGGTGCAGCCCGCCGGCGCCGGCCAGCCCTTCCACCGTGGTGACGCTCACGTCGTCCACGGTCACCGTGAGCGTCAGGCAGGACTTCACCCGTCTTCCGTCCGCCAGCACCGTGCACGCCCCGCACTGGCCGTGGTCGCAGCCCTTCTTGGACCCGGTCAGGTCAAGACGCTCCCTCAAGGTGTCCAGGAGCGTCTCTCGGGTGTCGACCGTGACGGGATATCGCTGGTCGTTGACGGATAGCTCGAGTTCGACGGTGATCGGAGCCGTGGCGGCGTCACCTCTGGTCGTGTTCGCTTCGCCCTTCACGCGCGCTTCCCTACCCCACGTTCCTCCTGGCCTATCCCATGAAATATTCACGGCTGGCGTCCTGGAGGGCGCCGTTCGGTAGCGATTGGGAAGAGCGCAGGTTGGCACGTGGGCGGCACCTGTTGTGAAATATGTTTGGTTGGACCAAAAAGCGCGGCCGCGCCGCTCTATCGAGGAGGTCATCCGGTGGCCACGTCGGAGCGCCAGGGCCGCGAGGACCGCGACGATCGGGAGCGCCACGACGCCGTCGGCGCCCGGATGCGCCGGTTCCGCAAGGAGCGGGGCCTTACCCTGCGGGGCCTTGCCACCCGTTCCGGGCTGTCGATCGGGTTCCTGTCGCAGGTCGAGCGCGGCATCTCCTCCATCGGCCTGACCGCGCTGAACGGCGTGGCCGCGGCGCTCGACCGCGGCGTGGCCGAGTTCTTCGACGACGAGCAGCAGACCGGCGACGAGCGGTCGACGGTCGCCCGGCTGCCGTCCCACTTCACGCTCACCCGGGCCGAGACGGCGGCCACCGAGTACGTCTCGGGCCGGCAGACCTATCGCATGCTGTCCGCCCGGGGGCCGAACCTCCTGCTGGAGCCCCTGCTCGTGCACATCGCCCCCGGCGGGCGGCGTGAGGACGCCTATGGCCACGCGGGCGAGGAGTTCGCCTTCGTCCTCGACGGCGAGCTTCTGTACGAGGTCGACGGCGTCGAGCACCGGCTGTATCCAGGTGACAGCGTCCACCTGCGTTCCACCGTGCCGCACACGATGTACAACGACACCGACAGCGTCACCACGGTCGTGTCGGTGGTGACGCCCAGGCTGTTCTGATTGCCGGAACGCCGTTCTGTTACGTGGGACAGAACACCATGAACACCCCGCCCGACGTCCGGGGACGGGTCACATCGCCGTGCGGGCCGACCACAGCTCGGGGAAGACCTCACGGCGCAGGCTCCGCTCGAGCCAGCTCACGCCGCTCGACCCGCCGGAGCCGGGCTTGGCCCCCATCGACCGCCGCACCGACATGAGGTGCTTGTAGCGCCAGTCGGAGAAGCGCTCGGACAGGTCGGTGAGCGTCTCGCCGAGTGCCCACAGCTCGTCACCGGGGCCTCCCTCGGCGTAGATCCGGATCCACGCCGACTCCACGAGCGGGCTCGGCACGTACTCCGCCGCCGGATCCTCCACCGCGGGGATCTCGAACCCCCGCCGGGCGAGCAACGCCAGCACGCTGTCGTACAGGCTGGGCCGCTCGAGTGCGTCGAGCAGCTCGCGGTAGACCGCCGGGCTGCGGCGATGCGGCCTGGTCAGCGGCTCGGACTTGTTCCCCAGCAGGAACTCCAGGTGCCGGTACATGGCGGACTGGAAGCCCGACGCCTCCCCGAGCGCGTCGCGGAAGGAGTTGAACTGCGCGGGGGTCAGCCAGCTGAGCGCCCCCCACGCGGCGTTGAGCCCCTCGAAGTACCGCACGCTCCGGGCGAGCACGGCGGTCGCCTCGACGACCTCGCCGGCGTCGAGCCGGCGCTGCGCCAGCCACCACTCCGACCGGATCAGCCCGAAGTACAGCTCCATGATCTGGGTCGTGACGAGGAACGCTCGCTCCTCCGGCACGTCGGTGATCGGCCGCTGGAGCCCGTGCAGGACCTCCGCGGCCACGTAGTCGTCGTACGGGGTGCCGGACGCGAAGTCCAGAGTGGGCGAGCCGTGGTCGGCCGCCATCCGGGAGGCACGCTGCCGCGCGCCCACCGGCCGTATCCGTGGGCTGCCCGCCCGCCGCCTGCTCGTCATGTCATCCCCCTAGTTCACCTCCATGTTCACTTAGATAGAATTTTAGTGAAATGATGAGTCAGAGGCGATTCGACCGTTTCACTTTCGGGATGGAAGGTGCAGGACGGTTTCGGTTTGCGAATGACGGAGCGTGACCGTGGACGCGATGGACTGGGCCTTGCTGGCAGAACTGCAGGCGGACGCGAGACTTTCCTTCAGTGAGCTGTCCCGGCGGGTTCACCTGTCGGCGCCGGCCGTGGCCGAGCGGGTGAGGCGGCTCGAGGAGACCGGGGTGATCGCCGGCTACCACGCCCGGGTGGACCTCGCCCGGGCAGGGCGCAAGGTCAGCGCGCTGATCCGCATGTCGTGTTACGGCGTGCGCTGCGTGCTCAGAGACGAGCGGGCGCTGGCCTGGCCGGAGATCGTGGAGGTGCACCGCGTCACCGGCGACACCTGCTGCCTGCTGCGCGTGGCCACGGCCTCGATGAGCGCCTTCGAGGAGCTCATCGACCGACTGGCCCCCTACGGCCAGCCCTCCAGCATGATGATGCTCTCCAGCCCGATCCCCTGGCGCGCCCTCACCCCAGCCCAGGACTGATCCTCCTCGCGGATGATCGCAGGAACCGTCATACGCCCGCGGCGACAGAGAAAGCCGCCTTTGCGAGAAAGCCCCGAACTGAGGCGAAGGTCTACCGGGTCTCGTCGCCATCAATGCTTTAACGCGAGCCGGGGCCCGCACCTTCAAGGTGCGGGCCCCGGCTGTGTGGCCTTGGCTGCGTCAGACCGGAACGATGTTCTCGGCCTGCGGGCCCTTCTGACCCTGGGTGACGTCGAACGACACCTTCTGGCCTTCCTGCAGCTCGCGGAAGCCCTGGGCGGCGATGTTCGAGTAGTGGGCGAAGACTTCAGCGCCGCCTCCGTCCTGCTCGATGAAGCCGAAGCCCTTTTCTGCGTTGAACCACTTCACAGTGCCAGTCGCCATGTCAATCTCCTTCAGTAGGCACAGCCGGAATCCGCACCGTGCGCATTCCGCGTCGCCGTGTTGAGTGAGCCCATCCGGAGATGACCGGCAAACAAAAATGCACCTAAGGTTGACTCCCCTCAGGTGCACACAAAGTTTCCTGGGTACCACAACCGCAACTACACTCACGATAGCATATGCGGGCTGACCATGCGTGCACCCGGCCCCCTTGCCCTGGCTTCTCCGCCCCACCCGAGCGGACCGCTCAGGGCTTCAGGCTCAGCTCACAATGTCTCTCGGGCTCATCCTCCCTCGACCCGAGACCACCTGACCCGGCGCCACCGGAGCGGTCCAGCATGGGCAGGACGGCGGCGCCGAGCAGCTCCACGCCGCGGTCGTCATCGAGGCCGTGCGGGGTGCCGAACTCCACGCGGCGCACGCCCGCGTCGATCAGGGCCTGTGCCTGCGCGGCCACCTGCTCGGGGGTGCCGGAGAAGGCGAACAGGTCGAGCAGGTCGTCGGGGATCAGACCTCCGGCGGCACGGTGCTGCCCGGCGTCGACCAGTTCCTTCACCCGGGCGAGCAGGTCGGCGGGGATGTCCACGGTGGGGTCGAGCTCCGCCACCACCGCGAGGTACATCGCGACCTCCGTGCGTGCCCTCGCCCTCGCGGCCGCGCCTTCGGTGGCGACGACGGTTACCGCGCCGAGCACGATGCCGACGTCGCCGGGGTCGCGCCCGGCCTTCTCGGCACCGGCGCGGACCCGCTCGCGGATCACCGGCACCATCGCGGGGTTCGCGCTTCCGCCTACCTTGATCTCGTCGGCGATCCGCCCGGCCAGCGCGGCGCCCCTCGGCCCCCACGTGCCGAGGAGCAGCGGCGGGCGCGGCCGGTGGACGGCGTAGCGCAGCCGCGTACCGGGTTCGAGACGGAACACCTCCCCTTCATACCCCTCCGCGTCGCCGCCCAGCAGCCGGTAGACGACCTCGGTCGCGTCCGCGAGCGCGGCCAGGGGCCGTGGCTGGGCGATGCCGACCGCTCCGAGCCAGGTCCCACGGGCGAGGCCGAGGTAGGCGCGGCCGTTCGAGGCCAGGTCCAGGGCCGCGACCTGCCCGGCGACCTCGTACGGCGCGAGTGAGTAGGGGTTGAGGCAGGCCGCTCCCAGGCGTACCCGCTCGGTGGCGGCGGCCATCTCCAGCAGCGGGAAGATGGGAGGCTGGTACATCAGGTCGCCGAAGACGCTCAGCACGTCGAACCCGTGACGCTCGGCCCGGCGCGCCAGCCGGGCGTAGTCGCCCGGCCGCTTGTCGCTCTGCAGGCCGAGCCCGATCTCGGCAACGTTCAACGGGCACTCCTCAGGTCGGATCGGTGGTATTCACGACTCTCAGGTCAGGTCGGCGGAGTTCATCCGGCGGCGGCGGGTGCGCTCGACCCGCATCACCAGCCGCTCCTCCGGGTCGGGGCAGGCGAACAGCGAGTCCTGCGCCAGCCAGTCGCCGTCGGCGAGGTCACGTTGCTTCGCGGCGAGGAAGGGCAGCACGGAGGCGAGCGCGTACACGCAGAAATGCTGGCCGTCGGGCAGCCGCAGGTGCGCGCTTCGCTCCAGCGTGAAGCAGTCGCCGACCTCCATGCCGCAGACCGACCGGCCCTCGATGCGATCGACCACGACCCGCAGGTCGTACAGCTCCATGTCGTCCTCCTGATCCTCCGGGCCACGCTCCCGGTCGCCGGGCGGGTACGCGTCCGTCATGAGGTGGGCCATCCTGCCAGGTCGTCGCGGACGATCTCGCCGCCCTTCATCACCCAGCGGACCCCGCGGAAGGCCGAGGTCGCGGCCAGGGGGTCGGCGGCCAGGGCGATCAGGTCGGCGTACTTGCCGGTCTCCACGGTTCCGAGGTCGGCCTCGGCGCCGAGCCAGCGGGCCGGGCCCAGGGTCGCCGCGTGCATGGCGCGAGCCGGTCCGAGACCGGCCTCCGACATGTACTCCAGCTCCCGCACCGTGGCGTTGGTCCCCTCGTAGCGCCAGAAGGGCGGCATGTCACTGCCCAGCAGCACCTCGACCCCCGCGGCGAGAGCCATGGCGTAGCTCTCAAGATGCCGGGGACCGGCGCCCAGCGAGCGGCACTGCATCCACTCGGGCACGCCGAGCTCGTCGAAGAACTCCTTGCAGCGCGTGACGAGCAGGGTAGGCACAAGGGCGGTTCCCCGCCCGGCCATCGCCGCCGCGACCTCGGGGGTGAGCTCGTAGCCGTGCTCGACGCAGTCGAGGCCCAGTTCGACGGCCTGGGCGATCACCTCCGCGGGGCCGGCGTGCGCGGTGACCTTACGGCCCCACGCATGCGCCGTGGCCAGCACCGCTTCCATCTCGTCGGCGAACAACTGCGGGGTGTCGATCCGCTCGTGCTCACCCGCGATGCCGCCCGAGATCATGACCTTGATCAGGTCGGCGCCCGCCTTGATCTGGCCGCGCGCGCCACGCCGGAACTCGTCCGGGCCGTCGCACTCCAGGGTGTCGGAGCTGTCGTGACCGTGGCCGCCGGTGCAGACGAGGGCACGGCCTGCGGTGAAGATGCGCGGGCCGGCCGCCCTGCCGGACTCGATCGCGCGCCGCAGCGCGAAGTCCGCGTGGTCCTTCTCGGCCACGCACCTCACCGTGGTGACCCCGCAGTCGAGCGTGCGGCGGGCACCGTCGGCCATGTACAGCGCGAGGTCGTGGGGTCCGAGGCTCTTGACGCTCTCCCCGCTCTGGCCGGGTAGCGAGAGGGAGAGGTGGGTGTGCATGTTGATCAGGCCGGGCGTGAGGTAGGCGCCGCCCAGGTCGACGCGCCTGACGTCGCGCGCCTGTTCGAGGATGTCCGGGCGGGGTCCCACGGCGGCGATCCGCTCGCCCAGGACCAGCACCGCCGCGTCGTGTATCGGCTCCATGCCGTCGGCCGCCCTGCCGTCGACCACCGTGCAGTTCACGATGACCATGTCGCCCATCGGCTGGCCTCGATCCATGAGAAACCCAGAGTTCATGAACAAGAGCGCGGCTTGTTCACCCGTAATATAGCCGTTCGCGCTAGATAACCCCCACCACCCCCACCCCAGCGGCCTCCGCCTGTTCACGAAATTTCACTGCCCGAGGTGGAGGTCGGCGGGCGCCAGACGGGGTCGTTCACGAGGTGTGTCGTCGCGACATGGCCCCCTCGCCGGGCCCGGATGTCAGCCGCAGCCCTCGAACTGCGGGACGGTGAAGCTGAGGGCCAGGCCGGACTTGGCGAACCACTTCTGCAGCAGGCGCTTGGCCGTCCCGTCCTGGTACATCTCGGTGATCGCCTTGTTGACCGCCTCGCAGCCGTCGAGGTCGCCGGTGCGGATGCCCACGCCGTACCTCTCGTCGCTGAACGGCGCGTTGACGATCTTGGTGCCGGAGGTCGCGAACCCGGCCAGGATGAGGTCGTCGGTCGAGACGGCGTCCACCTTGCCCGCCCGCAGGTCGGAGACGCATTCGCTGTACGAAGCCGACGGGACGAGGGTGACGGGGATCTTACGTTCGTCCTTCACCCGGCGCCAGGAGTTGGATCCGGTCACCTGGCAGAGCTTGCGATCGCGCAGGTCACGCACGTTGGAGACGCCCGCCTCCGCGGCGCGGATCAGCGTGTCCTGATGGGCCACGTAGTACGGCCCCCCGAAGGCGACCTTCGTCTTGCGTTCCGCCGTGATCGAGTAGGTCGCGACGACCAGGTCCACCGTGCCGCCCTGGAGCATCTGCTCACGCTGGGACGAGGGCGCCGCGACGAACCGTACCTGCTTGCCCAGCTTGCGGGCGACATAGGAGGCGACATCGACGTCGAAGCCGCTGAACCGGCCGTCCGCTCCCTTCACCCCGAGCCCGGGCTGGTCCGGCTTGACGCCGACGACCAGGGAGTCCTTGTCGAGGATCGACGTGCCGGCCGCGCAGGACGTGGCGAGCGACACACCCGCCGCCACGAGCAGGGCGGCGGTCACGACGCGGCGGAGACGACCCCCTGAGCTGCACTTCCGAGTAAGCGTGACCATCAAGACGTTCCCTTCAGCGGTACTCGGCGAGCCGGGGCCGGACACCGATGAGGATCAGCAGGACGGCGGCGAGCGCCGCCGCCGGCGGCACCACGTTCCACCCGCCGAGCGCGCCGTCGCCCTCGCGGACCGCGGAGTCGAAGGCCTTGCGGTGCAGGGCGGTCAGCCGGACCAAGGCGTCGTCGTACGCGCCGAAGGCAGGCCCCATGACCTGGCTCACGGCATCCCGCTCCCTCCCGCCCGTGACGGACCGCCGTATCTGCTGGTCATTGCGCTGGAACGCCTGGTAGAGCTTCAGCACCCGGGCGATGGCGTCGCTCTGCCCTGGCAGCGTGACGTGGGACGCCTCGGAGCCGTAGAACCCGAGGAAGTCGGCCTTGCCGGGGAAGGCCGCGACCCCGGCGGCCACGGCGGCGTAGTACTTGTCGAGGTTGCCGCCGGGGAGGTACAGCACGGCCTGCGACTTGTCGAGGTAGACCTGCTCGTAGGTGTCGGCGCGCTGCGGGTCGAGCAGATATCTGCTCTCGTCCCCGTGCAGGGTGTTCCCGATGGCACGGGCACGAGACAGCGCGAGGACGGAGTTGAAACCGTCCTCCTTGGCCTCGGTCAGCACGTCGCCCTCGTGCTGGAGCACCACCACGGCCACGGCGGTCAGGGCGCCGACGACGATGGTGGCCACCAGCAAGGGCACGTTCAACGTGCGGCGGAACCCGCGGCTGAGGAAGATCTGCAGCACGATGAGCACCGCGAGCGCGAGCCCTCCGGTGAGGCCCACCCAGACGCGTCCTCCCTGGACGGCCGACAGCTCGGCGAGGTAGGAGTGCCTGACGATGGTGCCGCTGTCGAGGGTCAGGTTGTACGCCTTCGGCAGCAGGTCGAGCCGCATCAGGTCGGTGGCCTGGCGGTAGACGTCGAGGACGGCCTGCGGGGGCGGCCCGGCGGCGTGGCCGGACTGCTCGTCGAGGAGAAGGGCGCGGGACGCCAGCCGCTCGTACCGGCCGAGCCCGTCGAGCAGCGTGCGCACGGTCGTCTGCTCGGTGGCGTCGGCGCTCGCGAGGTCGGCCGCCTGCAGCACGGCGCGGTCGGCCTGCGAGCGGCGCTGGTCGTAGCGGTCAAGCATGGCCTGGCGGCCTGGCCCGAGCCCGCTCTCCCTGCCCGTGAGCAGGACGTTGGCGACCTGGGCGTCCATGTCGCTCAGCGCGAAGTAGAGATCGGCGGTGGCCACGACCTGCGGACCGGCCGTGTGGCCGATGGCGCTCAGGCCGTTTCTCGCGTGACCGATCGCGATGCTCACCGTGCCGAACAGCAACAGGACCGCGGCCACACCGAGCGCCACGAACAGGCGGATCCGCCCGGGGACCGTGCGCACCCTCGGCACGCGGCGCGGCGGCCCGGGGATCACGGGGGGATCGGGAGCGGGCGTCACGGCGGGACTCTCGGGAGCACCGGCGGGCGCGGGGCCGACGACTGTCATCTCAGCCCCTCCGCACGGTGATGAGGGTCCACGCGCCGACGTGCACGCGGTCGCCGTCTGCGAGGGGAACCGGGACGTTGACCTCCACGGTCTTGCCGTTCACGAGGGTGCCGTTGGCAGAGCCGGGGTCGACGAGCTGCCAGGCGTCCCCGGGCTGGGCGAGCAGCACGGCGTGCAGGTGGGAGACGCCGGGATCCTCCGGGGGCCCCGACAGGTCGATCTCCGGCACAAGGGCCCGCGACTGGCTGCGACGCCCGATCCGCATCTCCGCGCCGGCCATGGGGACCAGCCGCTCCGGGCAGTAGGGCGGGAACGCCACCCACGCCGCGTCGGGACCGCCTTGGGCGATCATCGTGTCGTAGTAGGCGCGATCGGCCGCGACCACCGCGACCCAGCCGCCCGCCGGCGCCTGACCCTGCCCAGGCT
>JAOPYI010000209.1 GCA_025964675.1 Sphaerisporangium sp.
GACGCGAAACGGCCGACACCTTTCAGAGGATGAACTCGAAAGCGGTCTCTGCCAAACCCTCTGCGCCAACGACGTTGCTCAACTGGCCGAACAGATTCGCGCGCAAGAAGGGCTGGAGTCGTGATCGGTGGTTCCAAGGATACGGATATTCGTGTGGATGCACAGGAACAGTGCATAGCAAGAGGAATATTGCTGGGCGTTACCGACATGGCCGGTTCTCCAGAGTCGGTAGCAGAGGCTCGCGATTACGTCAGGCAGAAACTCGGCACAGGACACCCAGCCCTGGATGACGTGACGCTACTGACCTCCGAACTCGTTACCAATTCCGTAATCCATTCCAACTCTCGGAATGGCGGATCGGTGACCCTCGCACTCGCTGACTGTCACGACTTCATTCACGTCGATGTAGTCGACAGCGGAGGCGACACCGTCCCCTGCGTGCGCGACGACGTGCTGGCGGAGGGTGGACGCGGGTTGATGCTCATTGACCTGCTGTCGCAACGCTGGGGCGTCTACGAGGACGACGCGGGACGCACGGTGTGGTTCGAGGTCGCGTACACGCGCGGGGGTGATCCCGGCCATGGTGTTTTTGTCCCCGGCAATGCGAACCGTCGTGAGCCCACGGAGGAGCAGGTACGCGCTGTACGTGAGACTTCGGCAACAGCCGGAGCAGATCGCGTGACCGCAGGAGATGAGCCTCTCCGTCGTGCCGCCGGCCGCACCACTCGCACGGGGTCAGCCCCCGTTCCCTGGGGGACTTTCGCGAGCCTGTTCCCGGGCGAGTCGGCGAGATGTAGCGATGCGTTGCCGTGCCAGTTCAGCCCAAAAGCGTTCGCCGTGCCGGTAGCCACCTCCGGCGTAACGCCACTCCCCCACCGTCACCGTCTGCCGCTCACCAGGATCGGGCAGGCCCCGCCGTTGCCGAGACTGTTCGGCCTGATGGTCCGCCCGTACCTGCCGCAGCGTGCCGAGCGTGGTCGAGTAGTGGCGGCTCTTCGTAGAGAAGTGCCCCCGGTGCCCCAGCATGTGAGCCCACCGCCGAAACGGGATCAGCCGGTACTCGGGCTGATCGTTGAGGATGAAGCAGGTGTAGATCATGCGCCGGGCGTGCTCGGTGACATCCAGGAAGGCCACGTCGCGGATCTGCCGGATCGGCCGGTCTACGGTCTCCGCGGATTCGGCGCCCTTGGTCGCATACTTGGCGATGTACGACGCCACCCGCTGATCGGCCAGCCCCTCCAAGGAGGTGGCAACGTAGATGGGCTCCACGTCGAGCTGGTCACCCCATCGAGCGACGAAGGCGGGAGCGTCCTCTGGCACGGGAACAGCGACCCCCGCCGCCGTCTCGCGGATGGCCGCCGTAAGCACAGGAACGGTCGCCCAATCCGGGGGGCAATCGGACGGACCATCCCGCCCGTCCAGGCGGATCACGGCGTGAAAGTGGACCAGGCCCCGAGCCTGATACTCAGCCACCTTCGCGTACGACAGCCGGAGCCGACGCCGTAGCGCGGCGCGTGAGACGCCGAACAGACGGGCGAAGGTGGCCGGGAGCGCTTGAGTGAAGCGCCGCCATAACTCCCCCGCATGAGCGTTCCACAGCACCGCCCCCCGATAGTCGTAGCAGTCCACGCACACCGGTTGTCCAATCTGCGGATCACCCTCTTCGTGCCGCACCCCGCAACCTTCCGGCCTCCCGTGCTCGCACAGAGGCTTGTCCCGCCGAGGACGGCACGGCATCATCTTGCCGTCCCTCTCACGACGAGCATGGACCGCGCCGAACCGGTTCCTGACTGCTGTCGCAGTGGCTTTGCTACCGACGTCATGAGTCGTAACCGGACGTCAAGCGCGCAGCATCTATCGCGGAATCAACTCGATGGTGCCGCCGGACGGCTGCGCGGTGAACCACCAGCGAGCTCCGTCGGCGACGAGCAGCAACTCGATGGGGTGGTGTGCGGTCAGCCGGACCAGCTCGCGCCACTTGGGGAGGTGCCCTTTGTTCGGGGGCTGATGGGTCGGATCAGCGGCGAGCAACTGTAGAGAGCGCAGCAAGGCGGTCAGTCCGTCGCCGCCATCCTGGCGGGTTTTCGCCTCGGCGGCGAATACGATGTCCCCGCTCTGAGGATCACCGGCGCCTGGCGGTTCGGCGTATCCCCACAGGTCCAGTGCCGCGCCGCTGAAGAACGGGTCGAAGACGAGCCTGTCGGGGGCCCAGCTGTGGTCCAGGATGAGTTCGGCATAGGCGCCGACGTGGATCAGCACCTCGGTGTGCAGCTTAACGTGATCGCCGTTGCGGCCAACCAAGTGCAGATTGGCCGAGCAGGCCCGCGCACCGGGTACGAAGAACCTGCCGTCCGGTCCGACCTCGACCAGGCCGGCGTCTAGAGCGCGCAGGAAGACACGGGACTCATCGACTCCCAGGCCGATGCCGTAGAGCAGCGCTGGCCGACGTACAAGGTCGATATCGCGATACTTGCGGCTGGGCACGGCGCGGCAGCCCGCGGCGAAGGCCTCGGCACAATCCATCAGCAAGGTATGTAACCGACGCTGCTCATCGGTCTGCCATGCGGGGTCGGCGCCAGCGGGGTCGGCCATGACCTTCGTCATCCGAGGGGGGATCATGGCGCGAGGATAGTTGAGGTCACCGACACGCCTGCCAAGTTCAAGGTCGCCGAGTTTCGTTTCTGCACCTACGGCGGCTTGGGAACGGGCCCGGACTACTGTGCGGATGTGTCCCTCACCGCACAGCTCAGCGGTAGACGTTCTGCAGGCGGTTCACCTTCTTTGGGGTCGTTGTAGGCCTTGCCGAAGTCGCGCATCGTTCCGGACCGCGGATCGGCCCGGAGCCCGCCGTTGCGCGGAAACGCCGTGCGATGCTGTACGCGGCGTTCAGTAGCGGGCGCCGACCACCTGGTCGGCCAGCGGGTCGAGCACGGTGAAATCGTCCGCCGTCAGGGTCACGTGCAAGGCGGCGACGTTCGGTTCGAGCCACTTCACCCGCTTGGTGCCCAGGATCGCAAACCCCCGCCGGGAAGATCCTCAAGCCCCACCTCCTCAAGGAGACGCTGGGCCTCTGACGCCGCCCCCGGCACGGCTCGCGCCTGACCGAAGGCGCGAGCCGTACGCGGGCGGGCCTGGTGAAAACCTGTTGCCGGGCGCTCGCCGGACCGTTCAGACTTGCCGTCTGTGTCCACCAGCCCGGCGGGATCGCTGAAGACGCTGCTGCTCCGCCTGCGCATGGACGTGAGCCCGCTGCGCGAGTCCCGTGACTTCCGGCTCCTGCTCGGCTCGAGCTTGATCACCATGTTCGGCAGCGTGCTGACCATGGTGGCCGTCCCCTACCAGATGAAGCAGCTCACCGGCTCCTACGTCGCGGTCGGGCTGGTCAGCCTCGCGGAGTTCGTGCCAATGGTGGTGTGCGGCCTGTGGGGCGGCGCGATCGCCGACGCACTGGACCGTCGCAAGATCGTCATAGCGTCCGAGGCCGGCATGTGCCTCACCTCGATACTTCTCATGGCGAACGCCGTCCTGCTCCCGGCACGCTTCCAGATCCCCATGCTCTACGTCGTAGCCGCGCTCGCCGCCGGCCTCGCCAGCGTGCGGGGCCCCAGCGAGCAGGCGATCATCAACCGCGTGCTGAAGCTCGACCAGATGGGCGCCGCCTTCGCCATCCAGGGCCTGGCCCGCAACGCCGGAATGATCGTGGGCCCGGCCATCGGCGGCGTCATCGTCGTCACCTTCGGGCCCGCGACCTCCTACGGCATCGACATCGTCTCGTTCCTGCTGTCGCTGGTCCTGCTCGTGCGGGTAAGGCCGGTTTCCCTGACTGCCGACGCCGCCCCCGCCTCGCTGAGCTCGCTCGTCGAGGGGGTCAGATACGCCATCCGGCGGCCCGACCTGATGGGAACCTACCTCGTCGACATCGCGGCCATGATCTTCGCGTTCTCCAACGCGCTGTTCCCATTCCTCGCCGACGACCTGCACGCCACCAAGGCCCTCGGCCTGCTGTACGCGGCGGGAGGCATCGGCTCGGTGATCGCCTCCGCCACCTCGGGCTGGACCAGCCACATCCACCGCCACGGCCGAGCCGTGATCATCGCCGCCACCGTGTGGGGCGCCGGTGTCGCCATCGCCTCCCTCATGCCGAACATCTGGCTGGTCGCGGTGTTCCTAGCCCTCGCGGGAGGCGCCGACATGATCAGCGGCGTTTTCCGGGGCATCATCTGGAACCAGAGTATCCACTCATGGGGTTATCGGCCAGGCCGAGCAGTAACCACCTGAACCACAGAAGTCAGTGCCGCCCATTCCTGGCATGACCTCGCCAAACGTCCACGCACGAGAGCCATGCCCCCAATGCCCGGCGTGATCCACTAACCGCATCGAGCTTCAAACCGCGAGAACCTTCTCTACAGGGTTAAAGGCGGCCCGCTGCGCGGCCCGCCGGGCGCGCCGGTCGGCAAGCGTGCCCGGCTGCGGCTCTTCGGCCGGTCCGGGCACGCACCGCCCGCGCGCCCCAGAAGCCAGCAGCATCACCACCTAATGCCGTGACGATCGCTCACTTCGCTCCTCTTCATACGTGGCTTGGGCGATCGACTGCCGCGGCCCTCCTTCGTCGGGCCTTGCCATCGGGCAACGTGGCTAAGGCAAACCCTCGTGATCAACGGTCGATTGCGTCCACCATCTCGGCAACGCCATATGCACCAGACATCAGCAGCGAGTCGAGCATGCCCAACACCGCAGCTCGCGCCTGTGCATCCGTTGCTTGGG
>JAOPYI010000213.1 GCA_025964675.1 Sphaerisporangium sp.
GTCACCCGGCCCACGCACCGGCCACCGCCACCGTGGGATGCGGTGGCGGTGGCCGGCGCTGTGAGGGCCCTGGAGGCCGCGGACGCTCTAGAAGCCGGCCGTGATTCGGGTGAAGTCCCAGTTGTTCTGGGCGATGCCGCTGCAGGTCTCCTGGACTCCGCCACCGGGGCAGGGGCGGTCACGGTTGACCGACCAGAAGGCCAGGCGGGTGAGGCCCTTGGAATTCGCCCAGTCACGAATCTGGGTCCACGTCCCGGTCGAGGTCTGCTCCAGCTGGTCGGACATGCCGTTCATGCCGGAGATGCCCATGTGGGAGTACGCCGTGGCGTCGGACCAGCCCCAGGCGGCCTTGAGCGCGTTCTTCAGCCCTTCGGAGGCGTTGACGGTGCTCTGGTACATGTTCGCGCCGCCGCCGAAGTCGAACGGCATGATCGTGTAGTTGTCGATGGGCACGTTCAGCGCCTTCGACTGGTTGATCAGCCGGATGCCGTCACCGGTCGGGCCAGAGGTGCTGGTGCCGAACGTGAGGGCGACCTTGACGTTGGGGTTGTTCTGCTTGACGATCTTCAGGCCGCCGAGGATGCGGTCCTGAACCGTGTAGTTCGAGAACTCGTCGGTGTTCTCGATGTCGAAGTCCACCACGGCCGGGCCGACGGCGTTGATGACCTGCTGGACCGCGCCGGCGAAGGCGGAGGAGGATGAGCAGTTCGGGCCGAGCTTGTTGCCCGACCAGCCGCCGAAGGAGATCTGGACGCTGCCGCCCGCCCCCTTGATGGCCGAGATCGTCTGCGCGTCGACGCCGCCGGTCAGCGGCCTCGAGCCGTCCCACATGGGCGTGCAGCCGCCGCCGGACAGGATGAAGGCCATTGTGAAGGACTTGATGCCGGTGGCGCTCATCACCGAGGTGGCGCTGGGCGGGCTTCCCCAGCCCATGTAGAGGTACGGCGCGCCCGGCATCTTGCCTGCCGGGGGCGGCGGGGTGGTGCCGCCGCTCGGCAGGGTCCACTTCTGGTTGGCGCTGGCGAAGCAGTCCCAGATCTGGAGGGGTGTGCCGTCGGCGGAGCTGGGGCCGGTGGCGTCCAGGCACTTGCCGAGGGCTCGCAGGGTGCCGTCGGAGGCGGCGGTCCAGGACTGGGCGGCGGAGCCGTTGCAGTCGTAGATCTGGACCTTGGTGCCGTTGGCGCTGCTGGCGGCGTTGACGTCGAGGCACTTGCCGAGGGCGCGGATGGTGCCGTCGGTGCCGACGGTCCACTGCTGGGCGGCGCTGCCGTTGCACGTGTAGAGCTGGACCTGCGTGCCGTTGGCGCTGTTGGCGGCGGCGACGTCGACGCACTTGCCGCCGTAGCCGGTGATCTGGCCGGTGGCGGCCCAGGCGGGGGAGAGGCCGGTCGCGACCAGGGCCAGGGCCGCCACGAGGGCGCCCATGACGAGCCGGAAGCGTAGACGTGGACGGGCGGGGTTTTCGGGATTCATGGGGGGTGTCGCTTCCTTAGGGGTTGGGGCTTCGGCCGAGCGGGCTCGGCCACCTCCTTGTGAGCTGGGTGGGCAGCCCCAACTCACAGGAAGGTTTCTTGTTTATTTGTTGAAGTGGATTCAACGCCGCTCAGCCACTCGCAGTCAAGGGATGCGTTTCCCGAACGGGGGTCAGGCTTGGATGGCCCACTTCTGGTTGGCGGCCGCGGTGCAGTCCCAGATCTGCAGGGGTGTGCCGTCGGCGGAGCTGGGACCGGTGGCGTCCAGGCACTTGCCGAGGGCGCGGAGGGTGCCGTCTGAAGCGGCGGTCCAGGTCTGCGCTGTGGAGCCGTTGCAGTCGTAGATCTGGACCTTGGTGCCGTTCGTGTTGCTCCCGGCGTTGACGTCAAGGCACTTGCCGAGGGCGCGGATGGTGCCGTCGGTGCCGACCGTCCACTGCTGGGCGGTGCTGCCGTTGCAGGTGTAGAGCTGGACCTGCGTGCCGTTGGCGCTGCTGCCCGCCGCGACATCGACGCACTTGCCGCCGTACCCGGTGATGGCCTTGCCGCCGCCGGTGCCGCCACCCGACTGGGTCCCCGACCAGGTGAAGGTGGCGGAGGTCTTGGTGGGCAGCGTGTAGGTGAACGACTGGCCACCCCAGTTCACCTTGACCGACTGGGAGCTGCCGGTCGTGTTGTACGCGATGAGCGCCTTCGACCCGTCCGGGTTCTTCCATGCCACGTTCTTCACCGCGGAGTTGGCGGTCGAGTCGATCCGGTACGCCCCGGGCCTCACGAACTTGGTGAGGTGGCCCATGGTGTAGTACTCGATCGTGTAGTCCACCTGGCCACTGCGGCCGTCGCCGTTGTGCACGGTGATCAGGCCGGTGCAGGTGCCGCAGCCGCCGTTGTGCGGGCCGTGGTTCTGGTCGACGGCGAGGCTCCACTTGACCCAGCTGCGGTCCCAGTTGCGGGTGTAGTCGATCAGGTTGTTCATGTCCTCGGTCTGCTGGTCCGCGATCCACGTCCCGCCCGAGTGCTCGGTTGCGTACGCGTTGACCTGCGGATACTGGTTGTGCACCGTCGTCTGGGTGCTGACGTCACCGCCATACCCGTGCCAGGCGATCCCGCCGAACAGCGGGTCGTTGCGGATGGCGGTGTCGCCGAGCAGCGGAGCGGCCCAGGTGTTGTAGGCGTCCCAGTTCCAGTCGAGCACGAGCGTCTTGGTGGTGATGCCCGCACTGCGGAACGCCGGCCACAGCGCGCTCTTGATGAAGTACTGCAGGCCGGCGGTGTTCCACAGCATCGAGGGGTACCCGGCGCAGCAGGTGGGCTCGTTCTGCGGCGACACGTAGTCGATGTGCAGGCCCTGGGCCTCGTACGCCTGGATGTACCGGGCGAAGTACTCGCCGTACAGCCCGTAGTACTGCGACTGCAGCCAGCCCTGGCTCCAGGCGCCGTTGTCCTTCATCCAGGCAGGAGAGCTCCAGGGCACGGCCATGAGCTTGATGGCCGGGTTGAGCGCCTTGGCCTGCTTGGTGAGGGGGACGACGTCGGCGAGGTCGTGGCCGATCGAGAACCCGTTCAGATCGCAGCAGGTGTCGTCGTAGGAGTAGTTGCTGCGGGCCAGGTCCGAGGAGCCCATCGGGTTGCGCAGGAAGCTCACGCCGATACCGTTGACCGGGTCGAAGAGCTTCTGCATGACCGTGCTGCGCGTGCCGGCGGTGAGGGCGCCGCTGCTGTTCATCAGCCACGCGGCGGTGTCGGTGAACGACGCGCCGCCGCCCTCGAACTGCTGGTAGGTGTTGTTCTCGTTGACGGTGATCGTCTGCGCCGCCGCGGGACTGCCGGCCGCGAACGACGTCGGGGTCTGTTGCTGGAGCCCTCTGGTCACCGTACGGCCCCCGGAGTCGGAGGTCGTGGTGAGCCAGATGTTGACCGGCTCGCCGGCCGCCTCGGCGGCCGGCGCCTGGACGACGCCTAACCCCGCCAGCAGCAGGACGGCGGGCAGCACCAGTCGGAATCTTCGCAAGGACATGAGCGAGGTCTCCCTCTAGGGGTGAGTGAAGAACCTGCCCGTACGGCCCTGCCCGGCATCGCACTGGCTTGAGTGCAGTCGTAACACGCCTGAAACCCAGGACGCAACGGATTCGAGTCAGATATTTCAACTCTTATATCGGCGCGTGTAATAAGTCGGGTCCTCCACGCCCCCCGGTGTCGACGGCGTTCGGCGCGGTACGGCGGCTGAGGCACGCCTGGTGAACCCGCGTCGCCGTGCATGCGGAATTTTGTCGTCGCTTTGGCGTCCGCAATCGCGGCGCGGGGAACCTAGCAGGGGCGAGCCGACGGCTGCTCACCTCGGGAGACCCCCGCTGGGAGCCTCCGGGAGACGGGGATGGCGATGTCCTCTGGCAGAGATGAACGGCCCAGCGGGATGCGCCGCGGCTTCGCGGAGAACCCCGACGGGAGCTACGTCACCACCGCCAGGGGGCTGGAGGTGCTGGCCAACCCCCTGCTGAACAAGGGCACGGCGTTCAGCCGCGAGGAGCGGGTGGAGCTGGGGCTGGAGGGCCTCATCCCACCGGCGACCGAGACGCTCGACAAGCAGGTTCGCCGGACGTACACGCAGTACCGGGCGCAGCCGACCGACCTGCGCAAGAACGTCTACCTGAACTCACTGCAGGACCGCAACCAGGTGCTGTTCTACCGGCTCCTGACCGACCGCCTGCGGGAGATGCTGCCGATCGTGTACGACCCGACGATCGCTCAGGCGATCAAGAGCTACAGCCACGAGTACCGCCGGCCCCGGGGCGTCTACCTTTCCATCGACGACGCGGAAGGCGTCGAGCGGGCTTTCCGCAACCTCGGCATGAGCCCCGGCGACGTCGACCTGATCGTCGCCTCCGACGCCGAGGAGATCCTGGGCATCGGCGACTGGGGGGTGGGCGGCGGTGCGGGCATCGCCGCCGGCAAACTGGCCGTCTACACCGCCGCCGCCGGAATCGACCCCTCCCGGGTCATCCCGGTCGCGCTGGACGTCGGCACCGACAACGAGGAACTGCTCAACGACCCCCTCTACGTCGGCAACCGGCACGCGCGGGTGCGAGGGCGGCGCTACGACGACTTCATCGACGCCTACGTCACGGCGGCCACCCGCCTGTTTCCCGGCGCGTTGCTGCACTGGGAGGACTTCGGCCCGTCCAACGCCCGGCGCATCCTGGAGAAGTACACCAGCCGGATCCCCACCTTCAACGACGACATGCAAGGCACGGGCGCGATCGTGCTCGCGGCCACGCTGGCCGCCGTCCGCGTCACCGGCACGCCGATCCGCGACCAGCGGATCGTCATCTTCGGTGCCGGTACGGCGGGCATCGGGATCGCCGACCAGCTGCGCGACGCGATGGTTCGCGACGGCCTGGACCGCGAGTCGGCCACGCGCCGGATCTGGGCGATCGACAAGCAGGGCCTGCTGACCGACGACATGTCCGATCTGCGCGACTTCCAGGTGCCGTACGCCCGCCCGGCGTCCGAGGTCAGTGACTGGAACAGGGACAAGGGCGGGAACGGCATCGGGCTCGGCGAGGTCGTCGACCGCGTCAAGCCGACCATGCTGGTCGGCACCTCCACGGCGCACGGCGCCTTCACCGAGGAGATCGTGCGCGCCATGGCCGCCGGCGTCGAAAGGCCGATCATCTTCCCGCTCTCCAACCCGACCGAGCGGATCGAGGCGATGCCGGCCGACCTGATCCGGTGGACCGACGGCCGCGCCCTGATCGCCACAGGCATCCCGGTCGACCCCATCACCTATAACGGCGTCACCTACGTCATCGGCCAGGCCAACAACGCCCTGCTGTACCCGGGGCTGGGGCTGGGCGCGATCGTGTCGCGGGCGCGGCGGGTCAGCGACGGCATGCTCCAGGCCGCCGCCGACGCGGTCGGCGGGATGGTTGACGTCTCCATCCCGGGCGCCTCGCTGCTGCCCCAGGTCGACAACCTCAGAGAGGTCTCGGCCACGGTCGCGGTCGCGGTCGCCGAACAGGCGGCCAAGGAGAGCCTGGCCCGCGCCGACCTGCGCGACCCCGTCCAGCAGGTCCAGGACGCGATGTGGCAGCCGGTGTACCGGCCGATCCGGGCAGCCTGACGATGGCCCCCCGGGACCATGAGCACGACGCCGGCCCTCGGATCCTGGACCTGCCGATCGGGCTGCACGCCTCCGGGACGCGCACCGAGAGCGACTCCCTCGGCGAGATCGAGGTGCCGGCCGACCACTACTGGGGTGCGCAGACCCAGCGGTCGCTGATCCACTTCGACATCGGCGACGACCGGATGCCGAAGGCCGTCTACCACGCCTACGGCTACGTCAAGAAGGCCGCCGCGATGGTCAACGGCCGGGGCGGGCGCCTGCCCCAATGGAAGGCCGACCTGATCAGCCGGGTCGCGGACGAGGTCATCGGCACCCATCTGGACAGCGAGTTCCCCCTGTATGTCTGGCAGACCGGCTCGGGCACGCACACCAACATGAACGTCAACGAGGTGATCTCCAACCGGGCGATCCAGCTGGTCGGCGGCCGGCTCGGCAGCAAGGACCCGATCCATCCGAACGACCACGTGAACATGAGCCAGTCGTCCAACGACACGTTCATCACCGCCATGCACATCGCCACCGTGCGGGCCATCGACAGCCGGCTGTCGCCCTCCCTGGCCCGGCTGCGAGAAGCCGCCTCGGCCAAGAGCCGCGAGTGGGAGCACGTGGTCAAGATCGGCCGCACCCACCTGCAGGACGCCACCCCGCTGACGGTCGGCCAGGAGTGGTCGGGCTACGCCGCCCAGCTCCAGGACGCCGCCGACCACCTCGGCCACACGCTGCCCGGGCTGTACCGGCTGGCGATCGGCGGCACTGCGGTCGGCACCGGGCTGAACGCGCCGCCGGGGTTCGGGGACGAGGTCGCGGCGGTAATCGCCGACCTCACCGGGCATCCCTTCGTCAGCGCCCCCAACAAGTTCGCGGCCCAGGCCTCGTGCGACGCGATGGTCCGCGTCTCGTCGGCGCTGCGCGCCCTGGCGGTGTCGCTGTTCAAGTTCGCCAACGACATGCGCTGGCTCGGATCGGGGCCGCGTGCGGGCCTGCACGAGTTGATCCTGCCGGCCAACGAGCCGGGTTCCTCGATCATGCCGGGCAAGGTCAACCCGACCCAGGCGGAGGCGATGCTGATGGTCGCCGTCCAGGTGATCGGCGAGGACAGCGCGGTCGCGATGGCCGGAGCGGAGGGCAACTTCGAGCTCAACACCTTCCGCCCGATCATCATCGCCAACGTCCTGCACTCGGTACGGATCCTGTCGGACATGATGGACCACTTCCGGATCTACCTCGTCGAAGGCGCCCGGCTCGACACCGCGAAGCTGAAGGAGTACGTCGAGCGGTCCCTCATGATGGTGACCGCGCTGACCCCGGTGATCGGCTACGACAGGGCCGCGCGCATCGCCCACCGCGCGCTCGAGGAGAACCTCACGCTCAGGGAGGCCGCTCTCGAGTCCGGCGTCAGCCAGGCCCTGTACGACAGGGTCGTCCAGCCCGAACGCCTCACCAGGCCCGGCGTGGCGAACTCCACCGACGCCCCGCACCCCTGAGCCCGCCACATCCCCACGGACGGCTCGCCGGGCATGTGACCACGCCGCTCGCCGGCGCTGGGCAACGCGTCGATCCGAGCCCGGCGGAATTCCCTCCGGCACCCGAATCTGCGTACGCGGGGGCATCATCGGATATATCGATGACATATCTCCCGAGAACGGGAACATCAGCGATACCGCCATCAGTTCGGCTGGATAAGGCTGATCTCGGGAGGGTGAGCGGATGGCAGGAAGCCGAACGTTGAAACGGGCTCTGGCCGCTGGGGCCGTCGTGGCGGCGACGGGATGGGCGGTGCGCGACGTCCCGGCGGAGCTGGGCGCGCGGCCCTTGAAGTCGGGGGAACAGCGGGCCGCACGGATGCGGCGATCACCGCAGTTCAAGGACGGCGCCTTCTACAACCCCATGTCAGGCCAGACGGACGTGCCCGCCGGGCCGCCTCCGAACTTCCTCCGTGAGCTGCTCACCGGGCGCGACAAGCGCCGTCCCTCGGGCCCGGTGCCGTTGCTGACGCCATCGTCGGAGGCTCCTTCACCCACCGGGCTGAGGGTCGTGTGGTTCGGTCACGCGTCGACGTTGGTCGAGATCGAGGGGCGATCCGTCCTGTTCGACCCGGTGTGGAGCAGCCGGGTCTCGCCCACGCAGCGGGTGGGCCCCAAGCGGCTGCATCCCGTCCCCGTGGAGCTGGGCGCGCTGCCCGCGCTGGACGCGATCGTGATCTCGCACGATCACTACGACCACCTCGACCTGGCGACGGTCCGCACGCTCACCAGGATCCAGTCGGCGCCGTTCGTCGTGCCGCTGGGCATCGGCGCGCACCTGGAGAAGTGGGGTGTGCCGCTCGATCGCATCGTCGAGCTCGACTGGGAGGAGGACACGCAGGTCGCGGGCCTGCGGTTCACCGCGACGGCGGCGCGGCACTTCTCCGGCCGCACCCTTTCACGTAACGAGACGCTGTGGGGTTCGTGGGTGGTCGCGGGCGCCGCTCGCCGGGTCTTCTACGCGGGAGACTCCGGTTACTTCGAGGGTTATGCCCGCATCGGTGCCGAGCACGGGCCGTTCGACCTGACGCTGATGCCGGTCGGCGCCTACAGCCCGGCCTGGCCCGACATCCACATGAACCCGGAGGAGGCGGTCAACGCCCACGTCGACCTAGGAGGCGAGCTGATGCTGCCGGTGCACTGGGCGACGTTCACCTTGTCCCTGCACCCATGGGCGGAACCGGTCGACCGCCTGTGGCGCGAGGCGAAGGCCCGCGACCTGCGCATCGTGGTACCACGCCCAGGCGAGACCATCGACGCGGACACCTCCCCCGCCGTCGACGGCTGGTGGAAGACCCTGATCTGAGTGCACCGCGTCGACGTAAGGTCGGGGGGACAGCCGTGGAGTGGATCACTGGTCACCTGTCGGCTGACCGTAGGGCGGGAGGCTTTCGGTGTGGAGCCATGACGTGAAGAAGGGGTCGAGAGGGGTGTCGGTGAAGCGGTTCGCCAGGCGGGTGAAGCGGTCCGTGGTGACGGCGCCGTGCTGGTAGGTGATGGTCCACTCGCGGAGCATGGCGAAGAAGGCGTCGTCGCCGAGCGTGCGCCGTAGGGCGTGCACGGTGAGGGCGCCGCGCTTGTAGACGCGGTCGTCGAAGAGCCGCCGCGCGCCGGGGTCGGCCAGCACGAAGTCCTGCGGCAGCCTCGCGAGCCTGCGGTGCCAGCGACCGGCGAGGGCGTCGGCGGTCTCGCCTCCCGAGGCCTCAGACCACAGCCACTCCGCGTAGGCGGCGAACCCTTCGTGCAGCCAGATCTCGCGCCAGCACTCCAGCGTCAGGCTGTTGCCGAACCACTGGTGCGCCAGCTCGTGGGCGACCAGTCGCTCTTCACCGCGCCGGCCGTCCACATGGTTCCTGCCGAAGACGGACATGCCCTGGGCCTCGACCGGGATCTCCATCTCGTCGTCGACGACGACCACGGTGTAGGACCCGAACGGGTAGGGGCCGAAACACTCGGTGAACAGGGCGATCATCTGCTCCTGCCGCGCGAAGTCGTGAAGGACCCGCGAGGCGAGCCTGGGTGGATGGAACAGCCGCTGCGGCACCGGGCCGGGCACGTCGGCCGACTGGTATCTCCCGATCTGCACGCTCGCCAGGTACGTCGCCATCGGTTCCGTCTCCTCGTACACCCAGGTGGTGGTGGACGCGGCACGTCGCTTTGAGACCAGGCGGCCGTTGGCGATGACCTCGTACGGGGAGGCGGTGGTGACCGAGATCCGGTAGGTGGCCTTGTCGCCCGGCTGGTCATTGCACGGGAACCACGTCGGCGCCCCGGTCGGCTGGCTCGCGACGATCACGCCGTCGGTGAGCTGGTCCCAGCCCAGCCCACCCCAGCGGCTGGGCGCCGGCCGGGGGTTGCCTCCGTACCGGACATCGACGACGAACAGCGTGCCTTCGTGCAGGGTGCGCACGGGAGTGACGCGCAGCTTGCCACCGTGACACGTGAAGCGGGCCGGCGCGCCGTCGACGAGCACCCCGGTGACGCGCAGCGCGTCCAGATCGAGGGCGAACGAGCTCAGCGACCGCGTGGCGAACGCCGAGATCGTGGCGGAGCCCCGCAGCCGGTTGGCGCCGACCCGGTAGTCCAGCGACAGGTCATAGTGTTCGACCCAGTAGCCGTCGTTACCTCTTTCCGGAAAGTAGGAGTGGCGAGAGGCGCTTGGTGCCACGCTCACGAGCGGTCATGCCTTCCGGATCATTTCGACGAGGGCGGGGACCACGCCGCGATCGGGTTTCCGAACCAGCGGGTCCGCGGAGGCACGGACTCGCCGCGCATCACGAGGGACGCGGGCCCGACCGTGGTGTTCTCGCCGACTGTCGCCGCGGGAAGCACGACTCCGTGCGGGCCGAGCGTCGCTCCGTCCCGCAGTACGACCATATCGATACTCATGACCCGATCGTGGAAGAGGTGGGTCTGCAACACGCAGCCCCGGTTGACGCTCGCGCCGTCGCCCAGGTGTACGAGGTCCGCCTCCGGCAGCCAGTAGGTGTCGCACCACACGCCGCGCCCGATGCTCGCCCCGAGCGACCGCAGCCACAGGTTGAGGGGAGCGGTCCCGAGCCAGGCCTCGGCGAACCACGGCGCGGCGAGCACCTCGACGAAGTTGTCGGCCAGCTCGTTGCGCCAGACGAAAGAGCTCCACAGCGGGCGATTTCCAGCGGCGATCTTGCCGAGAAGGGCCCATTTGGCTGCTGTCGTGATGGCGGCTGCCAGCACTCCGGCACCGGCCAGCGTGACTCCCACGAGCAGGGCCGCGACCACGAAGCCGTACGAGGCCGCGAGGAACTCGAGGGTCGCGGCGACCAGCACGGCGACCGCTACGGTGAGCATCGCCGGGACGATCCGGCAGATCTCGACGGCGGCGCGGGCGGCCTTGAGCCGGCGTGGCGGATCGTAGGTGCGGCTCCTGTCGCCGCCCTCGGCCGTCCTGCGCAGCTCGACGGGAGGCATGCCGAGGTAGGACGACCCCGCCTTGGCCTTCTTCGGCGCGGCCGACAGCACGCCCACCAGGCCGTCCTTCGGCACCTTGCGGCCGGGAGCGGTCATGCCGGAGTTGCCGAGGAACGCACGCTTGCCGATGCGCACCTGGTCGACCCGCAGGCTGCCGTTGACCAGCTCGTACGGGGCGACCATCGTGTCGTCGGCGAGGAACGCGCCGTCGCCGACGGTGGTCATCGTGGGCAGCGCCAGCACCGTCGACAGCTCCACGTCGCGGCCGACCTTCATCCCGAGGGCGCGCAGCCACGCGGGGGTGAGGATGCTGGCGTACACCGGGAACAGCCAGACGCGGGCCGTCGCCATCAGGCGGCCGGTCGCCCACGCCTGCCATGCCGGGCGGCTGTGCACGGGATGCTGCCCGGGGTGAAGGCGGACGCCGAGCAGGCGCACGCAGACGAGGACGATCAGCGCGAAGGCGGCCAGCGACGTCACCGTGGCCGGCGCGACACCGTAGAGGGCGGCGGGCAGCGCCTCGCCCAGCGTGGCGGCGCCGCGTACGAACACCTCGAGCACGATGAGACCGCACAGCGCCGCCACCACCGGGATCAGGCTCAGGAACATCGCCGACAGCCCGTACACCGCTTCCCAGCGCCGGGATCGGGGTGGCCTGGCGGAGGGCCGGAAACGCCGGGCCTTGCCCTGGCGGACGGCCGGGGCGCCTGCCCAGCGCTCTCCCGAGGGCACCGGACCGGCGACCACGGCCCCCGGGGCCACCTGGGCGTTCTTCCCGATCCGCGCGCCGGGGAGCAGGGTCGATCGAGCGCCGACCGTGGCCGCCGCGCCGATGCGGATCTCGCCGACGCGCAGCAGGTCGCCGTCCAGCCAGTATCCGTGCAGGTCGACCTCGGGCTCGATCGCGGCGTTCTTGCCCAGCCTTAGCATCCCGGTGATCGGCGGCAGCGTGTGCAGGTCGGTGTTCTCGCCGATCTGCGCTCCGAGGGCCCGCGCGTAACGGGCGATCCACGGCGCGCCGGACAGCTGGGCCACCCCGAGCTGGGCGGCGAACTGCTCCGCGAACCACAACCGCAGGTGCGTGCCCCCGCCACGGGGGTAGGCCCCGGGTTTCAGGTCGCGCAGCAGCATGCGGGCGACGCCGGCCGCGATGCCTATCCGCCCCCAGGGTGAGATGAACAGCAGCCAGCCGGCCAGCACCCACCACCACGAGACGGCCGGGGCCCACGGGAACGAGACGAGGTTGTTCAGCGTGGCCAGGCCGATGATCCAGCGCAGCCCGCCGACCGTGAGCAGCGGCACCATGAGCGCCGTCTGCGTCAGGGCGGCGCGACGCGGCACAGGTCGCACCGTGCGATCCACGGTCGCGATCTCCGGCGCGTCCATGGCCGAAAGGCGGGCGGCGAGCGCTCCCAAGGTGGGGTGCTCGTAGACGTCGCTGACCGAGGCGGCCGGGTACCGGGTGCGCAGGGCGGACACCAGCCTGGCCACCGCGAGGCTCGTGCCGCCCTGGGCGAAGAAGTCGGCGTCACGGTCGCCGGCGCCGGCACCGAGGATGTCGGCCCACTGCCTCGCCACCCACCCCTCGGTGCCGGACAGCCCGGCGGTGCCGCCAGGTGCCACGCCGCTGGTCAGCGGCCACGGAAGGGCGTCGCGGTCGATCTTCCCGGAGGTACGCGTCGGCAGGACGTCCACGAGCGCGATCCTCGGGACCAGCGCGGCGGGCAGCGCCGCCGCGAGCCGCTCCCGGGCGGCGGCCTGGTCGAAGTCCTCGCTGGGGACGACGTAGCCGACGAGGAGCTGGTGCCCCGAGCCGGTGGTGCGGACGGCGGCGGCGGCTCCGATCACGCCCGGAAGGGACTGGATCGCGGCGTCGACCTCTCCGAGCTCGACGCGCCTGCCGCCGAGCTTCACCTGCTCGTCCGCGCGGCCGACGAAGACCAGGCCCTGCTCCTCCGCTCTCACCAGGTCGCCGCTGCGGTAGGCGCGTTCCCAGCCGAGGGACTCGAGGGGGGCGTACTTCTCCAGGTCCTTGCCGGGGTCGAGATACCGGGCGAGCCCGACCCCACCGATGACCAGCTGGCCGGTCCCGCCCATGGCGACGGGCTCGCCCCGCTCGTTCACGACGGCGAGATCCCAGCCGTCGAGCGGCAGGCCGATCCGCACCTGTCCCTGACCCGGCAGCGGGGCCGCGCAGGCGACGACGGTGGTTTCGGTCGGACCGTAGGTGTTCCACACCTCACGTCCCGGCACGGCCAGCCGCTCGGCGAGCTCGGGCGGGCACGCCTCTCCGCCGAAGATCAGCAGACGTACGTCGTCCAGGGTCTCCACCGGCCACAGCGCCGCCAGCGTCGGCACGGTCGACACCACGGTGACGCCCCTGTCCATCAGCCAGGGGCCGAGGTCCATGCCGGTCCGTACGAGCGCCCGGGGGGCGGCGACCAGGCAGGCGCCGTGCCGCCACGCCAGCCACATCTCCTCGCAGGAGGCGTCGAAAGCCACGGACAGACCCGCCAGGACGCGGTCACCGGGTCCGATCGGCTCCTCCGGCAGGAACAGGCGGGCCTCGGCGTCGACGAACGCCGCCGCGCTGCGATGGGTCACGGCGACGCCCTTCGGCCTCCCGGTGGACCCCGACGTGAAGATGATCCAGGCATCGTCGTCCAGGCCGGGACGTCCGGAGAGGCCCTTGGAGACACCACGCACGGTGATCGAGTGGTCCTCGCCGACGACCGCGAGGACGCCGGCCTCGGAGAAGACCAGCTCGGCCCGCTCGTCCGGATCGTCGGCGTCGACGGGGACGTACGCCGCGCCCGCGGTGAGCACGGCGAGGATCGCGACATAAAGACCTGCCGTGCCGGAGGGGACCCGCACGCCCACGCGGTCGCCGCGCCCGACCCCCACCTCCAGCAGCTCGCGCGCCAGGCGCTCAACCTCGGTGCTCAGGCTTTCGTAGTCGAGACAGGTCAGCCCGTCGTCGAGCGCCGGCGTGCGCGGATGCCGCCGGGTCGTCTCGGCGAGGACGTCCAGCAACGTCCGGGGTGCCGGAGCCGCCTGCCCGGACAGGAAGACGGCCGGCACGTGGATCATGTCCTGGCCGCCTGGCACGGGGTGGTGGCCGCCCCGGTCCAGCGGCTCCGCACCGGTCAGGGCGTGCGGTGAACGGCTCAGCTCGGTTTCTGCCGGAGTCGATGGCAAATTCTCTCCCCTGGGTGCCCGGACCGCCGTCCTGGGTCTTCGTCGCGGGCGTCAGGAGATCCGGCATCACGCGGATCGCCGTGCTCCGGCTCCGAACCGGCCCGACGTGACGCCGTGGGCATCGCACGAGCTTAAACCCTCGGTGTCTCCCGGCCTATTCCCGGCCACCTCCCGTACATCCACGCGAAACCTCCCGGCCCCGGCGCCGGTCAGGGTGCCTCGATGCCGCCGTCGGGCCGCCGGACCGTGGCCGCCCAGCGCTCGAAAAGGTGGGTGACCGGCGGGTATGACGCCGCCGCGACCTCGTCGATGTCGATGCCCCAGCCGGGGGAGTCGCTGGGATAGAGGTAGCCGTCGCGCGGGACGAGGGTGCCGGGGAACACCTCGCGTACGGCCTCGCCGTACAGGTGTCCCTCCTGGATGCCGAACGCCGGAGTGGTCACGTCGAGTGCCACGTTCGCCGCCGCCCCGACGGGCGAGACGTCGCCTGGGGCGTGCCAGGCGGTGCCGACGCCCGTCAGCTCGCACAGGGCGACGAGCTTGCGGGCGGGGGTGAGCCCGCCGACCGCCGACACGTGCAGGCGCAGCAGGTCGACGCCGCCTCCTGTGACCAGCCGGGCCGCGTCGGCGACCGAGGCGACCTGCTCGCCGACCGCCAGAGGCATCGGGGCGGCCGCCCGGACCTCCGGCAGCCGGTCGTACAGCTCCAGCGGGATCGGGTCCTCCAGGAAGAACAGCCGGAACGGCTCCAGCGCGCGCACCAGGCCGACGGCTTGCTTGACCGTGAGCCGGTGGTGCACGTCGTGCAGCAGATGCGCCTCCTCGCCCAGCTCGGCCCGGGCGCGGGCGAAAAGCTCAGGCGTGGTGCGAAGGTAGTGCTGCACGTCCCAGCCGTCGGGGTTCGGGTGGCCGGGGTAAGCACCGCCCGTCCCAGGCGCGCCGTAGCTGCCGAGGCCCGGCTGCCCCACCTGCAGCCGGACGTGCCGGTACCCGGCGGCGAGGATCTCGCGTGCCCTGTCGAGCGTCTCGGAGATCGACGCGCCGCCGGCGTGCAGGTAGAGCGCGGCGGCGGACCGCACCCGGCCGCCGAGCAGCTCGTACACGGGCATGCCCGCCCGCTTGCCGGCGATGTCCCACAGCGCCTGGTCCACACCCGACAGCGCGCTGTTGAGCACCGGGCCACCCCGCCAGTACGAGGAGAGGTGCACCATGCGGGTGATGTCCTCGATGTCGGCCGGGTGGCGGCCGATGAGCATGGGCGCCACATGCCGCTCGACGGTGGTGACGACGGCGTGGAAGCGCTGGGTGAAGGTCGCGCAGCCGAGGCCGTACAGTCCGGGGTCGTTGGTGTCGACCCGCACCACTACCAGCGGGATCCCGTCGGGCGCGGTCACGATCGGCCGCACGCCGGTGATGCGCAGCGCGTCGCGCGCCGGCCACGGCGCCTGCGTCTGCGGGAACTCGTCGCCGGTCAGCGGATCGGAGTCGCGGATCAACGGTTCACCACCTGAACGGGTCGCGGGTTCCACACGAGTCTCCTTCGGTCTTCGACGGCACCTGCTGCCGGGGTCACGCCAGTCGCGCGGCCATGAACTCCAGCTTGTCAGGGTTGGTTACCGCGTTCACGGCGGTGACCCCGGCCGGCGGAGATCTCCATCCTCATGTTCCCCGGGCTGCCGGCTGGGATGAACGCCGGTCTTCCGGCGGATCGAACAGCGGCGATACGATAGCGATGATCACTGTCGATGTCTCGGACGGCCCCCCTCGCCGGCCGTGTGCGGGCTACTCATCGGGAAGCGGGTGGCTGGTGGGGTCGATGGACGTCCGGCAGGCCGACCTGGTTGCCGAGGAGCGGCGGATGGCCTCCGTACACCGGTACGCGGTCCTGGACACCCCGCCCGACGGCGCGTTCGACAGGGTGGTCGCACTGGCCGCCCTGGTGTTCGACGTGCCGGTCGCCACGGTCTCCATCGTCGACTCCGACCGGATCTGGTTCAAAGCCCAGCACGGCCTGCCCGACGGGATCGGCCAGGTCGACCGTGATCCGGGCTTGTGGGCCTCGGCGATCACGAGGGACGGGCCGTACGTGGTGCCGGACGCGCTGCTGGATCCTCGGGCGTCGGGGAACCCGCTGGTGCGCGCGCTGGGAGTGCGGTTCTACGCCGCGGCGCCGATCGTCACCGCCGACGGGCACCGGCTGGGCACGATCGACATCATCGACGTGCGGCCCCGTGAGCTGACGGCCAAGCAGCGGACGATGCTCACCGAGCTGGCGGCCATGGTCATGGAGCAGCTGGAGCTGCGCCTGCAGACGATCACCGCGGTGCGCGCCGAGCGGAAGCTGCGCCGGACCGCCGAGATCGAGCAGAGGCGCCTGCAGACCCTGGCGACCACCTTGCAGCGCACCCTGGTGCCCTCGGCGCTGCCGGACGTGCCAGGCCTGGAGCTGGCCGCGCTTTACCACACGGCCTCGGCCGACCTGGTGGGCGGCGACTTCTACGACATATTCCACCTCGCGGATGGCCGGTGGGCGTTCTTCCTCGGCGATGTGTGCGGCAAGGGCGCCGAGGCGGCGGCCATGACCTCGCTGGTGCGCTACACCCTGCGCGCCGCCGCTCACGCCGACCCCGACCCGATCGGGGTGCTCCAGAGCCTGAACGCCGCCCTGCTGCACGAATACAGCCCCGCCTACCCGTTCTACTGCACCGTCCTGTTCGGCGTCCTGACCGTCTCCGCCCCCGGCGTCGAGCCGGCGGCGGTGGAGGTGACGCTGGCGGGCGGCGGTCACCCGCCGGCCCTGACCGTCCGCGCTTCGGGTACGGTCGAGCAGGTGAGGCCGGTCGGCGGGCTGCTGGTCGGGCTGATGGACAATCCCAATTTCGCCACGGCGCGGGTCCGCCTGGCTCCCGGTGACGGCCTGCTGCTGTACACCGACGGGCTGACCGAGGCCCGCACTCCTGGTGGTCATCTGTTCGGCGACGAGCGCCTGCTGGACCTGGCCGCTACGCTGGCCGGAGCCCGCGCTCCCGACATGGCCGACGCCATCATGAGGGTCCTGACCGGTTTTGGGCCCGGTCTGACCGACGACACCGCCGTTCTCGCTCTGACCCTCCCGCTCCCATCGCCAAAGGTGTCATCGTGACCGCTGCCGTCCACCTCGACCCGCACCCCGACGACACGCTGCCGCAGACCCTCGTCATCGCCCTGAGCGGTGAGCTCGACTACACCAACGCCGAGGAGCTGCGGGCGCGGATCCTGGCCTTGCTGACCGCCGAACAGAGCTGCCTGGTCCTGGATCTGGCCGATCTGACGTTCTGCGACTCCACCGGTATAAGGATCTTCCTGGCCCTGCGCACCGTGATCATCGATCGCGGCGGCGTGGTGTCCCTGACCGACCTGCATCCCCGCCTGGACAGGGTCTTTCAGATGACCGGGCTGGTGCACTTCTTCGCCGTGCAGCCCACACGTGCCGACGCCCTGGCCGTACTCCGCGCCCACCCGCCCGGTGCGGCCGCGCGGCCGCGCTTGCCCGCCGATGGTTAAGGACACCTGAGGGGGTAGTGACCACGAAGCAGCTCCTCAGCAACCGTCCTCATTCTGGCAGGCGAGTCGGTGGCCCCCCGGTGAGATCCAGATACGGCACTCATCCCTAGGGGATATGCATGAACACCCACCACCGAGGCCGCTGGCCGATCACCGCCGACCTGGCCTTCCTGCGGCGGCAGCTCCGCGACCACGCGGCCGGCGCCGGACTTGGCGGAACGCGGCTGGACGACCTGCTGATCGCCGCCAACGAGGCCGCCACCAACGTCCTGGAGCACGGCGGCGGGGGCGGCACCCTGACCATCTGGCACGACGGTACGGACCTGACCGTCGACGTGGTCGACACCGTCGGGCGGCTCACCCCCCTGGACGTCCACCGCAGGCGCCCGTCCGCCCCCATGGACCGGGGCTTCGGAATGTGGCTGATGGGCCAGCTGTGCGACGAGTTCACGATCCGCCAGCTCAGCGGACGGTCCCAGGTCCGCCTGCGCATGCGCCTCAGCACCTGACCTTGTAACTGGTCCGGCCGCACCCGGAGTCTCAGCTGGAGTGAGGCGGCTACGCCCGCGGTGAATTCGTGGTGACGCTGGTTCCTGTGAAGCAAGGATGGCCACTATGAGGATTCTTGTGCTGGGAGGCACCCATTTCGTGGGCCGGGCCGTGGTCGAGGGGGCGCTGGCACGGGGTGATGAGGTGACCACGCTCAACCGGGGGAGGAGCCGCCCCGCGGCGGCGGGGGTGGAGGCGGTCATCGCCGACAGGACCGACCCCGACGCGCTGCGCCAGGCGCTCGGAGACGGGGAGTGGGACGCGGTCGTCGACACCTGGAGCGGGGCGCCGCGCGTGATCCGGGACTCCGCCGCGCTGCTGGCCGGCCGGGCCGGCCACTACGGGTACGTGTCCAGCCGGTCGGTCTACCGGTGGCCCTTTCCGGTCGGCGCCGACGAGCACGCCCCGCTGGTCGACGGCGACCCGGAGGCGTACGACGAGGAGGACTACGCCGGTGCCAAGCGCGGTGGGGAGCTCGCCGTCCTGGAGGCGTTCGGCGACCGCGCCCTGCTGGCCCGCGCCGGACTCGTCATCGGCCCTTACGAGAACGTCGGCCGGCTGCCCTGGTGGCTGCGCCGCCTCCAGCGCGGCGGGCGGGTGCTGGCGCCCGGGGAGCCTTCCCGTCCACTCCAGTACATCGATGCCAGGGACATGGCGGCGTGGATGCTCACCGCCGCGGAGCGCGGTCTCGGCGGCGCCTTCAACACCGTAAGCCGGCCCGGGCACACCAGCATGGGCGAGCTGCTCGAAACAGCGGTGCGGGTGACCGGATCCGACGCCGAACTGGTCTGGGTCTCGTCCGAACTGATCGAGGAGGCGGGCGTCAGCCCGTGGCTCGAGCTGCCGATCTGGGTGCCGTCCGACGCCGAG
This sequence comes from Sphaerisporangium sp., assembly GCA_025964675.1. Lineage (GTDB taxonomy): Bacteria > Actinomycetota > Actinomycetes > Streptosporangiales > Streptosporangiaceae > Sphaerisporangium. The sequence continues at coordinate 18,729 of JAOPYI010000213.1, forward strand.
TACGGCGGCATGCACGACTCGGACGTCTCCGCGGCCCACGAGGCGGGGCTGACCTGCCGTCCCGTCCAGGAGACGGTCGCCGACACCTGGGCCTGGCTCCAAGCCGAGGGGGACCCGCGACTCCGGCCCGACAGGCCGGAGGTCGGGCTCGACCCCGCCAAGGAGAAGCAGGTGCTCGACACGCTCGTCTGAGAAGCTTGACCGCTGCTCTTCTGTGCTCGACATGGGGTCGTGTGGACCGCGACGTATCCGCGGAACGCCGAGGTTGGCTCAGACTGTGATGGCGACCTTCCCTCGTGCCTTCCCGGCATCGAGGTGGCGCATGGCCTCCGGCACTCGATCCAGCGAGTAGGTTCTGTCGATACTCGGCGTCACCTTGCCCGCCTCGATGAGGTCGGTGAGCCGTTCGAGGTCGCTGGAGCGCTCCTTGGGGATGAAACCGGTCAGCCGCTGGCCCACGAACCGTGACAGGGCCAGGGCCCGCAGCTGCCGGCCCATGCCTCCCGTCAGGTTTTCGCCTTCCTCGCCGCCGACGAGGACGGCCGTCCCGGTGGGGGTGAGCGCGCGGCGGAGCCGTGACAGGGCGGGGTTTCCTGCGATGTCGAGGATCAGGTCGTAGCGGTGGGTACCGTCGGCGAAGTCGTCGCGGGTGTAGTCGATGACATGGTCGGCACCGAGGGATCGCACCAGGTCGAGTTTCGTGGTGCTGCACACGCCGGTGACCTGCGCCCCGAAGGCCTTGGCCAGTTGCACGGCGTAGCTGCCGACGCCGCCCGACGCACCGGTGATCAACACCTTCTGCCCCTGCTGGACATTGCCGACGTCGCACACAGCCCGCAGGGCGGTGACCGCCGAGACCGGAATCACCGCGGCCTGCTCGAAGGTGGCGTTCACCGGCTTGCGGGCCAGCTTGTCCTCCCGGGCCACGGCGTACTCGGCGAAAGATCCTTTCCCGAAACCGAACACCTCGTCACCTGGGGAGAACCTGGTCACCGCCGAACCGACCGCGACGACCGTGCCGGCGACATCTCCCATGGCCACCGGGTTCTTCGGCCGGCGGATCCCGAAGCCGAGGCGGAGCAGATACGGCCGGCCCGTCATCAGATGCCACGTGCCCCGAGACAGACCCGCCGCGTGCACTCGTAGGAGCACCTCGTTGTCGGCGGCCTCCGGTCGGGTGATCCGCGCGAGGCGCAAGACGTCGGCCGAGCCGTACGTGTGCTGCACGATCGCCTGCATCGTGCTTCCCGCCGTCGCCGTACTGTCGCCGTCGCCGCCCATCGCAGCGTGCTGCCGTTGAGATCCCATGACCGCTTCCCTTCGTATGTTCGTATGATGGTGATTTCCGTGCGTGCCGCGCTGGCCATCTGCTCCGCCGAGTCCGGCCCCGACCGCCGCCGGCCGACCAGAACCGAGTTGATCGACCTGACTGTCGACCGCCTCGGATCACGATCTCGTAAGTGGTCGGCTGGGACATGGCTCGATCATCACGTCGAGCGGCACGACCCGGCCTCACACGGCTCGCCATCTCACCCGGGTGAGATGGCGGCTGTAGGGTCTTGAAGGTGACCACGGTGTGGGAGATGAGCCTGGCGGCTACGAAGCTGCGCCCACCCGTGCCGCCCGGTCAGCTTGTTCGCCGGTCCCGACTCGACGACATCCTCGACTCCGGCATCGACAGCCAAGTCCGATTAGTCCTGGTAAGCGCCCCGGCCGGCTCAGGCAAGTCAACCCTTCTAGCGTCGTGGTTGGCTGGCCGGCCCGAAGCTGTCGCCTGGCTGCAGGCAGAGGAGAGCGACTCGGATCCGGCCCGGTTCTGGTCCTACCTGGTCGAAGCCATCGAGCAAGCTCACCCGATCGCCCCAAACGATCTGAAGCCGGTCGTGGTTGGGTCGAAGGGGGACGACCTCGTCGTTGTATCCGCTCTTGTGAACCAGCTCGCCGAAGTCGCCGGCCCGCTCGTTGTCGTCATCGACGACTACCACCTGATCGACAACGGCAGCGTGCAGCGAGGCATGGAACGCCTCATCGATCTGTGTCCGCACCAGGTCACCATCGTGCTTTCCACCCGAATCGATCCGCCCTTCCGGCTCGGTCGGCTACGAGTACGCGATCAGATCGCGGAGATTCGCGGTGCCGATCTGCGGTTCGATACCGACGAGGCTTCCGGTCTGCTTGGTTCCGCGGGGCAATCGCTCGACCGAGCTCTTCTCGATCAGCTCTGTGGCCGCACGGAAGGCTGGGCCGCCGGGCTCGTGCTCGCGGGTCTCTCGCTTGGACGGGCCACCGACCCCAGCGAGTTCATCGAAGCATTCCGGGGCGACGATCAGCTCGTTATCGAGTATCTCCGCGACGAGTTCCTCGCCGCGGTCGATGCGAACGATCGCCAACGCCTCCTGGAGACATCGATCCTCGACCAGCTCAGTGGCGCCCTTGTCGATTCCGTCACCGGCGAACCCGGCGGTGTGAAGTGGTTGAGCGACACCGCGAGCGTGAATCAACTCCTGATCGGTCTGGACCGCACCGGCACCTGGTTTCGCTACCACCACCTCCTTCGCGATCTGCTTCGGCTCGAAGCGCAGCAGGCTTTCCCGGAGCGGATACCCGACCTCCACGCACGCGCCGCGGCATGGTTTGACTCCCAGGGCGACCATGGCCAGGCAATCGTCCATCGGCTTGCCGCCGGTGACGTCCACAAAGCGGCCCAACTTCTGCTCGTCCATGGACCGCGGCTTCTCGCTGATGGCCAGACCGAAACCCTCCGGGGTTTCCTCGAACAACTTGGCGACGTGGCGAAAACAGTGACGTGGTGCGCTCTGCTGTATGGCTGGTGCGAATACATCAGCGGTCGTTATTCACGTTCGGAGAGTTGGCTCGACATCATGCTCGATGTGGCGCCGGAGGGCTTCGACCAGACCCCGGCGACCTCCCTACGCATGAACATCTCTCTCGCCCGAGGTGACGTCGCCACTGCGCTCCGCGCTGCTCGACAGGTGACCGCGACCGATCAACTGGTGTCATTCTCATGCGATCTCGCGACCGCTATTGGTGCGGCCTACGCCTGGGCGGGGCAGGCCGACGAAGCCAGGCGGGTCCTCCGGTTCGCGGCAGAGAAAGCCGATGCCGAACGATTCCGAACAGCACACGTCTTGGCCCTCGTGTACCAGGCCATAGTGGAGTTCGATGACGGCTCCCCAGCAAGCGCTCAGACCGCTGCGTCCACAGCGGTAGACACTGCACAAAAGTTCGGGCTGGCCGCCTACCACGGAGTCGCGCCCGCGTATGCGATTCGAGCGCGAACCGGCGGTGACCCTGCTCGCGCTCACGCGGACGCGTTGCACGCTCTGAACCTGGCCAGACGAGCGTCCACCGATCTTGCGCTTGGTTACGTCCTAACGGCCTGCGGCGACACGCTCATCGGCTTGGGTGATCCCGCCGGGCAGCCGCTCCTTGCAGAAGCCCGGTCCGTCTTCGCCCGGTGCCCCGACCCTGGCGTTGCCGGTAGATACCTGACTCGCACCGAATCTCGCCATGGCCTCGCTCAGGTGAGCGGCAGTCCGGTCGTCGTACTCGTCGAGCAACTGACTGAACGCGAGATAGCCGTCTTGCGGTACTTGCCCGCGAACATGTCACAACGCGACATCGCGTCGGAGCTGTATGTGACGCTCAACACCGTGAAGACACACTGCCGCGCGATCTACCGCAAACTCGGTGTCGGGGACCGCAAAGCCGCAGTCCAGGCCGCACGCGACCTGCACCTCCTCTAGTACGGCAGCCGCCTTTCGGGATCATGGTGGAGTTCGAGCGCGCTGTTGCCTGGTGCCGACGGCGCCAGTGTGACCATCGCAAACGGTGGGCCAGGTCGCGGATCGGCTGTGACCGGCGCGCCGGCGGCGAGTCCGTCACCGTGATCGCCAAGCCCCTGAAGGTCGGGCGCTCCACGCTGTACTGGGCACTGGAAGACGACGAGCCACGCCCGCCCCCTGGGACGATTTCGGTAGGTTGGCTCGGTGCCGACTACTCCTCCTACGGTCTCCCCCGCGACGACGGCCTCCTCGACACGTCTGGCCTGGCTGGACGCGCTGCGCGGCGTCGGGGCGCTCGCGGTGGTGGCCGAGCACCTGCTGCCCTGGGTGGTTCCATCGCTGCGTCCCTACTGGTTCAACCTGGGCGTCTACGGCATTCTGGTGTTCTTCCTGGTCAGCGGCTACATCATCCCGACCTCGCTGGAGCGGCGCGGCGATGTCAGGGCCTTCTGGATCAGCAGGGTCTTCCGCCTCTACCCGCTCTACCTCGGCGTCATAGGCCTCGTCCTCGTCATGAGCTGGTGGATACCGGTGCGCGGAACCGTGCCACGCGACGCGTCCGCCGTCGCGGCCCACGCCACGATGCTGCTGGACGTGGTCGGCGTCGCGGGCGTCGCCGACACCATGTGGACGCTGTCGTACGAGATGGTGTTCTACCTGCTGGTCACCGCGCTGTTCGTGACCGGGACGCACCGGCGCAGCGGGGTGACGGCCGTGCTGTTCGGACTCGCGGCCCTCGCCGAAGGACTCGTGCTCTCCTCGGCCCCGCTGGCTGGCGGCTGGGTCGCGTGGGCGTCGTGCGGGGTGTTCGCCGTGGGGCTGGCCTGCGTGGTCTCCAACCGGTTCCGTACGGCCGCCGCCTGCTCGCTGGCCTTCATGGCGCTCGTCCTGCTGCTTCTGGGCAGCAGGACCCCGTGGTTCGGCGCGGCCATCGTGGCCGTCATGTTCGCCGGCACGGCGATCTACCGCTGGGAGCAGGGCACGGGAGGGCTGTGGCCGGTGGCCGTCACCACGGTGCTCGTGGCGCTCGCCCCCGTCTGGGCGATCCAGGCCGGATGGTGGTGGGTACAGCCGGACGTGTGGATCACCACCGTCGCGCTCGCCGGGGCCACCTTCGCCGGCGCGATGGCCTTGCGGCACCGCCGGCTGCCGCGCTTCCTGCTCTGGCTCGGGCTGGTCAGCTACTCCCTCTACCTTGTGCACCACCCGCTGCTGAAATTCCTCGTCGCGATCACGGGCGACCTGCGCTGGTCGCCGCTGCGCGTGCAGATCCCGATGGCCTTGGTCTTCCTGATCGCCATCCTGCTCGCGAGCTGGCTGGCGTACCGTTTCGTCGAGAAACCCATGCAGCGCCTCGGACGGCGTCTGGCCCGGGGTATAGGTCACTGAAAACGGGGCAGATGAAGCGCATGGGACTGCGGGAATGGGTCGCGCGCTGGCCGGTGTACCGCCAGCTCCAGGGTGAGGACGGCAGGAGTGCCGCCGCCCGTTCCCCTCGTACGGAATCCATGGCTCCCCGCACGGCCGAGGCCGACAAGGTGGCCAGGTCGGTGTGCCCGTACTGTGCGGTCGGCTGCGGACAGCTCGTCTACGTCAAGGACGGCCGGGTCACCCAGATCGAGGGCGACCCCGACTCGCCCATCTCGCGCGGCCGCCTTTGCCCGAAGGGGTCCGCCAGCAAGCAACTCGTGACCCGCCCCAGCCGGGCCACCGAGGTCCTGTACCGCCGCCCGCACGGCACCGAGTGGGAGCGGCTCGACCTCGAGCAGGCGATGGACATGATCACCGACCGTGTCGTGGAGACCAGGCGCCGCACGTGGGAGGAGACCAGCGAGGGCCACCTCGTACGCCGCACACTCGGCATCGCGAGCCTTGGCGGGGCGACGCTCGACAACGAAGAGAACTACCTGATGAAGAAGCTCTACACCGCCATGGGCGCGGTGCAGATCGAGAATCAGGCGCGTATTTGACACTCCGCCACCGTCCCCGGTCTGGGGACCAGCTTCGGGCGTGGCGGCGCGACCAACTACCAGCAGGATCTGGTCAACAGTGACTGCGTCGTCATCCAGGGCTCCAACATGGCCGAATGCCATCCGGTGGGGTTCCAGTGGGTGATGGAGGCCAAGGCACGCGGGGCCAAGGTCTTCCACATCGACCCGCGCTTCACCCGCACCAGCGCGATGGCGGACCACTTCGTTCCGATCCGCGCGGGCAGCGACATCGTGCTGCTCGGCGCGCTGATCAACCACGTGCTGGCGGGTGAGCACGACTTCAGGGAGTACGTGCTGGCCTACACCAACGCCTCCGTCATCGTGTCGGAGGACTTCCGCGACACCGAGGATCTTGACGGCCTGTTCTCCGGGTTCGACGGGGAGACGCGCACGTACGACCCGTCGAGCTGGTCCTACCAGGGCCTCGAGGAGGAGGCGGCCGCGGGCCAGAGCGGCGAGCACGCCGCGGAGGGGCGCCACCACGCGGAGACCGCCAGGGCCGACCAGTACGGCTCCGGCGGCGCGGCCGCCCACCCCCGCCCGCACACCGACGAGACCCTGCGCCACCCTCGCTGCGTCTACCAGGTGCTCAAGCGGCACTTCGCCCGCTACACGCCCGAGATGGTGGAGGAGGTCTGCGGCATCCCGGCCGAGGACTTCCACCGGCTGGCCGAGGCCGTCGTCGCCGCGAGCGGCAGGGAGCGCACAACGGCGTGGGTCTACTCGGTCGGCTGGACCCAGCACACCGTCGGCGCGCAGTACATCCGCGCGGCGTCCATCCTGCAGCTACTGCTGGGCAACATGGGCCGCCCGGGCGGCGGGATCCTGGCGTTGCGCGGCCACGCCAGCATCCAGGGCTCCACCGACATCCCGACGCTTTTCAACATCCTGCCCGGCTACCTGCCCATGCCGCACGCCCACTCGACCCGCACCCTCGACGAGTACCTCGACCACGCCGCCGGCGACACCGGCTTCTGGGGTAACAAGAGGTCCTACATGGTGAGCCTGCTGAAGTCCTGGTGGGGTGACGCGGCGACCGAGGACAACGACTTCTGTTTCGGCTACCTGCCGCGCCTGACCGGCGACCACGGCACCTACGCCACCGTGCTCGGCCAGATCGACGGCATCGTCAAGGGCTACTTCGTCGTCGGCGAGAACCCGGCGGTCGGCTCGTCCGGAGGCCGCACGCAGCGGCTGGGCCTCGCCAACCTCGACTGGCTGGTCGTGCGAGACATGACGCTGGTCGAGACCGCCACATTCTGGAAGGACGGCCCCGAGATAGAGACGGGCGAGACGCGCGCCGAGGACATCGCCACCGAGGTGTTCTTCCTGCCGGCCGCCAGCCACGTCGAGAAAGAGGGCACCTTCACCCAGACCCAGCGGCTGCTCCAGTGGCGGGAGAAGGCCGTGGAGCCGCCCGGCGACTGCCGCAGCGACCTGTGGTTCTACTACCACCTGGGCAAGCGGATCAGGCAGCGGATCTCCGACGACGAGATCGACCGCCCGCTCCGCGACCTCACCTGGGACTACCCAGAACACGGCGAGAACCGCGACCCGTCGGCGGAGGCGGTGCTGCGCGAGATCAATGGCACCGGGCCCGACGGCCGCACGCTGTCGTCCTACCTCGACCTGAAGCCCGACGGCTCCACGCGCAGCGGCTGCTGGATCTACTGCGGCGTCTACGCCGGCGAGGTCAACCAGGCCGCGCGCCGCAAGCCGGGGCGGTCGCCCGTCGCCCCCGAGTGGGGCTGGGCGTGGCCGCTCAACCGGCGCATCCTGTACAACCGGGCCTCGGCCGACCCCAAGGGCAGGCCGTGGAGCGAGCGCAAGGCGCATATCTGGTGGGACGCCGACAAGGGGGAGTGGACAGGTGCGGACGTGCCCGACTTCGAGAAGGACAAGCCGCCGGACTACCGGCCGCCGCCCGGCGCGACCGCCCAGGCCGCGCTGTCGGGCACCGACGCGTTCATCATGCAGGCCGACGGCAAGGGCTGGCTGTTCGCCCCGGCCGGGCTTGCCGACGGGCCGCTGCCCGCGCACTACGAGCCGCACGAGTCACCGCTGCCCAACATCATGTACGGCCAGCGGGCCAACCCGGCGCGCAAGGTCTACAACCGCGCCGAGTCGCCGTACAACCCGGCGGGCTCGCCTCGCTTCCCGTACGTGCTCACCACCTACCGCCTCACCGAGCACCACACCGCGGGCGGCATGAGCAGGACCCTGCCGTACCTCGCCGAGCTGCAGCCGGAGATGTTCTGCGAGGTCTCGCCCGAGCTGGCCGCCGAGCGCGGGCTGGTCAACGGAGGGTGGGCGACGATCGTGACGAGCCGGGCGGCCATAGAGGCCCGCGTGCTGGTCAGCGAGCGGATACGACCGTTGCGCCTGCAGGGCCGCACCCTCCACCAGGTCGGCGTGCCGTACCACTGGGGCTGGGCCGGCGGCGGCGTGGTGACCGGCGACGCCGCCAACGACCTGATGCCCATCGTGCTCGACCCCAACGTCTACATCCAGGAGGGCAAGGCCTCCACCTGCGACATCCGCCCAGGGCGGCGCCCCAGGGGCAAGGCCCTGCTCGACCTCATCGAGGAGTACCGCCGTGAGTGAGCGCATGGGGTTCTTCACCGATACCAGCGTGTGCATCGGCTGCAAGGCGTGCGAGGTCGCCTGCAAGGAGTGGAACGACGTGCCCGACGACGGGTTCGTCTTCCGCGCCACGTCCTACGACAACACCGGCGCGCTGGGCGCCAGCACCTGGAGGCACGTGGCCTTCGTCGAGACCGCCGACAACTGGCTGATGGCCTCCGACGTGTGCAAGCACTGCACGCACGCCGCGTGCCTGGACGTCTGCCCCACCGGAGCGCTGTTCCGCACCGAGTTCGACACCGTGGTGGTCCAGGCGGACGTCTGCAACGGCTGCGGCTACTGCGTGCCGGCCTGCCCGTACGGCGTGATCGACCGCAGGGAGGACGACGGCCGGGCCTGGAAGTGCACGATGTGCTACGACCGCCAGCGCGGCGGCCTCGAACCGGCCTGCTCCAAGGCCTGCCCGACCGACTCCATCCAGTTCGGCCCGCTGGACGAGCTGCGCGAGCGAGCCGACGAGCGCCTGGCCGCCCTGCACGCCCAGGGCAGGAGCGAGGCCCGCCTGTACGGCGAGAGCCCCGGCGACGGGGTGGGCGGCGACGGCGCCTTCTTCCTGCTGATGGCCGAACCCGAGGTGTACGGCCTGCCTCCCGACCCCGTCGTCACCACCCGAGACCTACCGTCGATGTGGCGATGGGCCGCCGCGGCGGCGCTCACAATGGCAGCCGCGGCAGCGGCCTCGACGACCTGGAGACGGTGAGGGTGGCACGCGAGCGGGCGATGGTGCCGAAGGCCGAGTTCAGCTCTTACTACGGCCGCCCGGTGATCAAGGCGCCGATCTGGCATGAGCCGAACATGCCGCTCTACCTCTACCTGGGCGGCGTGTCCGGCGCCTGTGCCGTGTCGGCGGCCCTGGAGGAGCTCCGTGCCGAGCCGTCACGACGCCTCGGCACGCTTGCCCGGCTGGGCTCGGCGCTCGGCTGCGCCACGGGGGCGATCTTCCTTGTCACCGAGCTCGGCCGCCCCGAGCGGTTCCTCAACATGATGCGTGTGTTCAAGCCGACCTCGCCGATGAGCATGGGATCGTGGATCCTGGCCGCGCACGGCGGGCTCTCGGCGGTGGCCGCGGGATCGGCCGTGACCGGCGTCCTTCCTTGGGCCGGCCGATCCGCCGCGCTCGCCTCGGGGGTCACGGGGCCGCTGATGTCGACCTACACCGCCGTCCTGGTCGCGGACACCGCCGTGCCGGCCTGGCACGAGGCCCGTCGCGAGCTGCCCTTCCTGTTCGCGGGCAGCGCCATGGCCGGAGCCGGCGCCCTCGGGATGCTGGCCACGCTCGCAATGCCTGAGGAGGCGGCGCCCGTCAGGCGGATGGCCGTGCTCGGCGCGGCGCTGGAGACCGTGGCGGGCGCCGTCATGGAACGCCGCCTCGGCGCGCTCGCCGAGCCGTACCGGCGAGAACCCCTCATGCGGGCGGCCCGCCTGCTGACTGCGGGCGGCGGCGCATTGGCGGCCCTGTCCGCCGTGCCCGCCCGGCGGACGGGACGTACTGGGCGTGGAGCGCTGGCGGCCCTTTCCACCCTGCCGTCCCGGCGTACCGGCCGGGGTGGCCGTGTGGCGGGGATGGTGCTGGCGGCGGCCGCGGCCGCCGCACTGACCGCCGGTGCCGTGTGCACCCGTTTCGGCGTGCTCAGAGCGGGCCGTGCCTCAGCCGAGGACCCGGCGTACACGATCGTCCCCCAGCGCGAGCGGCTCGCCGCCGCGGAGCGCGACCAGGTCAGCGGATGAGGAGCGTTGGGCCGTCGGCGGCCACCAGCTCCCCGATGATGGGTGCGCCGGGTACCTCGCCGACCACAATGAGGCCGCCCGAGGTCTGGGCGTCGGCTAGGAGTAGGAGGGTTTCCTCGTTCGCGCTTCCTGGGTCCAGGTGTGGTTCCACCCAGGTCAGGTTGCGCCGGGTGCCGCCGCTGACGTAGCCCGCGCGCACCGCCTCGCGTGCCCCTTCCACGTACGGCACGGCCGAGGTGTCGATCACCGCGGTCACGCCGCTCGCCCTGGCGAGCTTGTACAGATGACCGAGCAGCCCGAACCCGGTCACATCGGTCGCGCACGTCGCCCCCGCCGCCAGCGCGGCCCGCGAGGCGTCCCTGTTCAGCGTGGTCATGACGGCGATGGCCTGCGCGAAGACCTCACCGGTCGCCTTGTGCCTGGTGTTGAGCACGCCGACGCCCAGCGGCTTGGTCAGCGACAGCGGCAGTCCCGGGCGCCCCGCCCCTATGCGCAGCAGCCGATCGGGGTCGGCCAGGCCGGTCACGGCCATGCCGTACTTCGGCTCCGGGTCGTCCACACTGTGGCCGCCCGCCACGTGGCATCCGGCCTCGTCCGCGGCGTCCAGGCCTCCGCGCAGCACTTCGGTGACCAGCTCCAGTGGCAGCACGTCGCGGGGCCAGCCGAGCAGGTTGACCGCGATCAGCGGCTCGCCGCCCACCGCGTACACATCCGACACGGCGTTGGTCGCCGCGATACGGCCCCAGGTGTAGGCGTCGTCCACCACGGGGGTGAAGAAGTCGGCGGTCGCGATGACGGCGCGGCTCCCGTCGATCCGGACCGCCGCCGCGTCGTCGCCGTCGTCCAGGCCGATGAGCAGGTCGTCGCTCACGGGCCTGACCAGACCCGCGACGATTGACTCCAGCTCGCCAGGGGGGATCTTGCAGGCGCACCCGCCGCCGTGCGCGTATTGCGTCAGCCGTATTGTCATACCTGTATTTTCTTCTCCTGGAGGCGTCCGGGTGCCTGGTGGCCCCCGCGGTCTTCAAAACCGACGAGGCCGAGGATCTCGGCCTGGCGGGTTCGATTCCCGTCCGCCTCCGCTTCATATTCCATTGGGCTGGTTTATGCTCCTCTAGCGTGGTCGACCTTCGCAGGAACGTGCCGCGCACCGACGCCGTGCTGGCCGATCCCCGGCTGGTCACCGCCGCCGAGCGGCTCGGCAGGCCGCTGGTCAAGGCCGCCGTCAACCAGGCCCAGGAGCGCGCCAGGGCGGGCGCCATCGCGCCCGCGCAGGTCGCCGAGTCCGTACTGGAGGCGCTGCGCGCGCTCGGACCGCTGCGCCGGGTCATCAACGCGACCGGCGTGCTTCTGCACACCAACCTCGGCCGGGCGCCGCTGTCCGCCTCCGCCATCCGGGCTGTCACCACCGCCGCCGGGCCCACCGACGTGGAGTTCGACCTGGAAACCGGCACCCGAGGGCGCCGGGGGCGCGGCGCGATGGCCGCCCTCGCCGCGGCCGTGCCCGCGGCCGAGGCCGTCCACGTCGTCAACAACAACGCGGCGGCGCTCGTGCTCGCCGCCACGGCCCTGGCCTCGGGACGGGAGATCGTCATCAGCCGGGGCGAGCTGGTCGAGATCGGCGACGGCTTCCGCATCCCCGACCTGCTGGTCTCTACCGGTGCGCGGCTACGTGAGGTCGGCACCACAAACCGCACCCACCTGTCCGACTACGCCGACGCCATCGGGCCTGGCACCGGCTTCGTGCTCAAGGTTCACCCGTCCAACTTCCGCGTCGAGGGGTTCACCGGGGCCGTCGAGGTCGATGAGCTCGCCGGGCTCGGGGTGCCCGTGGTCGTCGACATAGGCTCGGGGCTGCTGGAGCGTGAGCCGTCACTGCCCGGCGAGCCGGCCGCCGCCGACGTGCTGCGCGCGGGCGCGGACCTTGTCACCGCCAGCGGTGACAAGCTCCTCGGCGGCCCGCAGGCCGGGCTTCTGCTCGGACGCCGCGACATCGTCGAGCGGCTCAGGCGCCACCCGCTGGCCAGGGCCCTGCGGGTGGACAAGCTGACTCTCGCCGCGCTGGAGGCGACGTTGCGCGATCCGGCGCCGCCGGTCGTCTCGGCCCTGCACGCCGACCCCGCGCTGCTCGCCAAGCGCGCCGAGACGATCGCCGCCACGCTGCGGCTGGCAGGCGTCGACGCTGCGGCCGTGCCGAGCCTCGCCACGGTCGGCGGCGGCGGCGCCCCGGGCGTCACCCTGCCCAGCGCCGCGGTCAGCCTCCCGTTCGGGCTGGCCGGACGGCTGCGCTCCCATGAGCCCGCCGTCGTCGGCCGGATCGAGAACGACCGCCTTCTGCTGGACCTGCGCGCCGTCCCACCGGAGGAGGACGGAGAACTGCTGCGGACGGTGACCGGGTGAAGCATCTCGTGGCCACTGCCGGGCATGTCCATCACGGCAAGCCGACCCTCGTACGGGCGCTGACCGGGATGGAGCCCGACAGGCTCGCCGTTCCTCAGGACGGCCGAGCTGGCAGCCATGGGCGTGGTCCCGCCGGACGGCCCGGTCGCCGGCGACCGGCACGCCGACCGGGCGCACTGGGCCGCCCTCCCCGCACGCCTGGCCGACGTGGTCCGCGAGCATGACACGGCTGGGGGCCGCTGCCTCCGCGCGTCCGTTTTCGCGGGAGCTCAGCCCTCAGAAATGCCCTCGCACTGACCTACGGCGAGCGCCGTCAAGCGTCGCCCGGCTGCCGCGGGCCGGGGGCGCGGCGGAAGGAGAACGGCTCGCTGTCGCGCCCCGGGATCACGAACCAGCACTCGCCCGTGCCATCGCTGTCGAGCAGCTGGAAGAACGCGTCGGCGACAGCCGAGACGTCGAGGATCGGGAACCCGATCCGCTCCAGCATGGCCTTGCCCTCGTCACCCAGGATCGCGGTGTCGGCGAACGACGGGCAAAGGCCCTGCACCTTGATGCCGAGGGACGCCAGCTCGGGGCCGAGCGAGCGGACGAGCCCGACGACGGCGTGCTTGTTGGCGGCGTAGATGGGATCCTCGGGGATGCCCACGATCCCTGCCATGCTGGCGGTCGCAACAATCGTGCCGCCCCCCGAGGCCAGCATCGCCGGGATCGCGGCGTGCACGCCGAACACGACGCCGTCGAGGTTGACGCCCATCGCGGCCCGGTAGCGGGCGATGTCGAAGTCCTCGCCCAGCCCGCAGCGCGAGACGATGCCGGCGTTGAGGAAGGCGAGGTCCAGCCGGCCGTACCGCTCGACAACGGCGGCCACCGCGGCCCTGTTGTCCTCCAGCCGCGACACGTCGCAGTGCACGAACGTCCCGCCGATCGCGTCGGCCACGTCCTTGCCGGCGGCGTCGTCCACGTCGGCGAGCACGACCCGGGCACCTCCCGAGGCCAGCCGGCGGGCCACCGCGGCGCCGATGCCGTTGCCGCCGCCGGTGACCAGGGCCACCGTGCCCGCCAGCCTGTCGCTGCGGATGATGTTCGAGGTGCCGTTCTCGCTCACAGTGGTAGCCCTCCGGTGGCGGCGTTGGTGGAGCCTGTGGCACGGTACGCCGCGATCGTACGCTCGGCGATCCGCATCTGGTGGATCTCGTCGGCCCCATCGGCGAAGCGCGCCCATCGGGCGTGCTGGAACATCTCGGCCAGCGGGGTGTCGGTAGAGTAACCCAGTGCCCCGTGCACCTGGATCGCGCGGTCGATGATGCGGTTGAGGCTGTTGGCCACGAAATGCTTGGCCATCGATACCTCGGTACGGAAGTCCTCACCCTTGTCGATCTTCGAGGCGGCGTGCAGGACCATGAGCTTGCTCTGGTACAGCTCCATGGCCGAGTCGGCGATCAGCCACTGGATGCCCTGCTTCTCCGCCAGCGGCGACCCGTGGCTGTACCTGTTCAGAGCGCGGTCGACCATCATGTCGAGCGCCGTCTCGGCCTGCGAGATCCAGCGCATGCAGTGGGCCAGCCTCGCCGGTCCGAGGCGGTACTGCCCCAGCCGGTGGCCGTTGCCGCGCCCGCCGAGCATCTGGCCGCCGGGCAGGCGAAGGCCGGTGATGACGATCTCACTGTGGCCGGTGGAGCCGTGCATGGTCTCGACCTCCCGGACGTCGTTCCACCCCTGCTGCGGCAGGTCGACGAGGAAGGCGCTGTTGGCGCCCCGGGAGCCTTCCGGCATGTCGAGCTCGGTCTTGGCGATAAGGATGGCGAAGCTCGCCCGGCGGGCGTTGGAGATGAACCACTTGTGGCCGTCGATGACCCACTCGCCGCCGTCCTCGACCGCCTTGGTGCGGATCAGCGTGGGGTCGGAGCCCGCCACCTCCGGCTCGGTCATCGCGAAGCATGATGTCTTCGTGCCGTCGAGGAGCGGCCTGAGGTATCTCTCCTTCTGCTCGTCGTTCCCCCAGTGCAGCAGCGTGTGCATGTTGCCCTCGTCGGGGGCCGCGCAGTTGAGCACCCACGGCCCCACCCGTACCTTGGCCGCCTCGGCCTGCACCATGGCCAGCCCGACGTGCCCAAGGCCCATGCCGCCCCACTCCTTCGGCATGTGCGGGAGCCACAGCCCTTCGGAGCGCGCCTGCCGCCGCAGCTCGAACAGGACACGGAGGTATTCCTCGCGGTTCCCCTCCAGGCCCTCGACCGCGGGGATGACGGTTCCCTGGACGAACGCCCGCACGCGCGCGCGGATCTCCTCGTGCTCGGGCGCGAGCGTGAAGTCGATGGCCATGGGGCTCCCTGGGCGCGATCCGCGGGTAGGTTCGGCCTTCTAATACGATTGTTTGACGTTTTCAGTCACTTGCCCGATTACCCTAGGCGAGTCGCACACCGCCGACAACGTCCCACTGCTGGGCCGACACCGTCCTCGGTGAGCGGCCCCTAGCTCCAGAGGGTGACGTGGATGGAAGGGCGGAAGCGGCCGACGCTGACGCCCGGGCCGCGCAGCATGGCCTGCGTGGCACGCGGGGTGGTGATGAACCGGATGAGCTCCGCCGCCGCCGGCGGCGCACCGTGCTCGGCGAGGGTGAACGTCGCCCACACGCCGTCGAACCGCAGGGTCTGGCCGGCGACGCGGACGAGACGTCCCTTCGCCAGGTCCTGCGCCACCGCGAACGAGACCGTCGGCGCCACGCCGTTGTTGCGCTTGACCTCCTCCAGCGCCGCCGCGTGGCTCTGGAAGATCTGCTGGTGCTCCTCGGGCACGTTGAGGCGGCGCAGGATGTACGGGATCACTCCGATGTTCGCCCCGGCGGAGGGGCCGAGCAGCCAGGTCTGCTCGCGCAGCCGGTGGGCGTCGCCGTCGAGCCTGGCAACGGGGTGGTCTGGACTGGACACCACGACGACCTGGTAGTTGAGGAACGGCTGGCAGGCCAGCGAGACGTCCGGGCTACCCGGTTGCGGCCCGATCGCCACATCGACGGTGCGGGAGTGCAGCAACCCGCTGAAGCGCCGAGGGTCGTGCACGCTCAGCTCCACCTCCAGGTCGGCGGCCCTGGCGGCGAACAGCCCGATCAGGCCGGGAGCCGCGTGCTCGGCGAACATGCTGGACGCGGCGACGCGCAGCAGCCTGCGGCCGCGGCCCGCCTGGCTGACCTCGATGATCGTGCGCTCCTGCAGGCTGAGCATCTCGGCCGCGCGGCTCGCCAGCCGCAACCCGCCGGGCGTGAAGGCGAGCCCGGACGCGGTCCGTGTGAAGAGCCGGTCGCCGAGCTCCTTGCGCAGCTGGCCGATGTGCAGGGAGACGGCCGCCTCCGACACCTCGAGCTCCGCCGCCGCCTGCTTGACCGAACCGAGCCGCACCACGGTGGCGAAAGCGCGTAGCTGGGTTGGCGTCACGCGTGAAACGCTACTTCACGAACCTCTCCGTCAGGAATGACGGCGGTGAGACTGTCGGCTTCCGGTCAGCGGAGCAAAGGGCGCACCTCGCTGGAGGCTCCAGGCGCTGCCTGGCCGCAGGTGCGCGTGGTCACCGCCTCCCCGGGCAGCGCTAAGGGATGCGCGAGATCTCGCTGATCACTCGCCGCAGGGATCTGAAGGTGTCTCCTGGCAGAAGCCGGTCGCAGTGGGGGAGGGCGGCGGCCATGGCGGCGACTCGGGGCTCGAAGCCCGGGGCGGACGCCCGTGGGTTCATCCAGATCACGTGGTGCGCGCGCCGGCGCAGGCGTGCCAGCGCGGACGCCAGGGCCTCCGGCGCGTCGCTGTCCCAGCCGTCCGAGCCGATGATCACGATGGCGCCCCGCACCGCCGCTCCATGGTGGGAGGACAGCAGCGCCCGCACGCTGGTCGCTATCCGCGTGCCGCCGAACCGGTCGGTGACCTTGTCCGTGGCCTGCTCGATGGCGACGGCCGCCGACCTGTGCCTCAGCACCGTCGTCAACCGTGTCAGCGTGGTCGAGAAGGCGAACACCTCCGCGCCCGCGACGAGCGCCAGGGCCCGCATCAGGTGGAGGTAGGCCAGTGCCTGCGCCTGCATGGATCGGCTGACGTCGCACAGCATGACGACACGCCGCGGCCTGTCGATCGCCCGCTCCCGTACCAGGTGAACTGGCTCCCAGCCGGTACGGCGGGAGCGTTCGAGGGTGGGCCGCACCGCGACGCGGTGCCCCCGGGGGTCGCCGGTGAGCCGCCGGCTCCGCCTGGTGGGCCAGTCTGCCACGGCCGACTCCAGCCACGTGCCGAGCCGGTCCATCTCCCGGGCGTCGAGATCCTCGAACGGCGTGTCCGCCGGTCCAGAGACGTCGCTCGGCAGGCGGAGGGGCACCGCGGGCGAGGCGTCGGAGTCCTCCGCGTCGCCGACCACCGGAGGCAGCGTCACCCAGGGCAGCCCACCCTCGGTCTCCTGGGCCGCCGGCGACGCGGGCAGCGAGGAGAATGCGTCGTCCTCGCCGCCGGGGCCCGCGGGCCGCGGTAGGCGGCGCGCGTGCGGGTCGAGCGGGAACGTCGCGCCGCCGAACACCGCCGCGAACACCGTGTCGAAGATCTCGATCTCCGAGCGCCGCCGTACCAGGCTGACGCGGGCGGTCCAGTACAGCCCCGGCAGGGAGTCCGGAGGCGACGCCGCGAGCGCGTGGACGAAGTCCTCGATGCCGGTGAAGCCGACGGGCACGCCACGCTGCCGGAGCCGGACGGCGAGCGCGACGGCGAACGCCGCGCGATCGACACCGGGCAGCGGGCCACGCGGGAGGGGCCGGCTAGGAGACAACGAGGTAGACGACGACGGCGACGAAGATGACCAGGACGGCCACCACCGGAACCAGCCGCTTGTAGACGGAAGCTCCGGCGATGCTCATCACGTCCAGCGGCTCGGCCTCCGGCTGAGGGTCGACGACCCGCCTGCCCGCCGTGTCCGCCGGATCCGCCGCAGGTGTCGTACCCGCCGCCCCCGAGCCCGTGGTGTCCGCCGTACCCGCGGTGAGCTTGTCCTCGAGGCAACCGGCGAACTGGCCGAGCAGCTTCGCGGAGACCTCCTTGATCATCCCGCTGCCGAACTGCGCGATCTTGCCGGAGATCTTCAGATCCGTGTCCACGGTCACGACGGTGCGCGCCCCGTCGGCCCGGAGCCGCGCGGTGATGGACGCGGAGGCGTTGCCGGCCCCCCGCGAATCACGGCCCCTGGCGTCGATGACGGCGCGGTAGTCTACGTCGTCCCTCTCGACGAACCGGGCCGTGCCGACGTACTCGGAGACGACGGGACCGACCTTGACCTTCACCTTCCCGGAGTAGACGTCACCGTCCACGCCGGTGAGCCGGGCGCCCGGCAGGCACGGCGCTATGCCCTCGAGATCGATCAGCACGGCCCACGCCTGATCGATCGGAACGCTTACGGTGAACTTGTTGTCAATCTTCATGGGTCCTCTATTCGTGCCGTCGATGAGGCGGCCGCGCCCTTGCCGGAGCCCAGGTCGCCGAGCGCGCCGGTGATGGCGTCGCGGTCGTCCGGTGTCTTCGCGATGGTGCTCAGCGTCCGGACGATGTCCTGCCGTACCAGTTCGGTGGCGCGCAGCGCGGACAGCGCCGAGACCCAGTCGATCGTCTCGGCCATGCCGGGCGCCTTGTCGAGGTCGAGACGGCGGACGTGGCCGATGAACTCGGTGGCCGACCGGATCAGCGCCTCGCTGGCCTGGGGGACCGATCGGCGAAGGATCTCCGCGGCCCGCTCGGCCGAGGGGAAGTCGATCCAGTGGTACAGGCAGCGCCGCCGGAGCGCGTCGTGCAGGTCCCTGCTGCGGTTTGAGGTCAGGACGACGATCGGACGGCGTTCGGCCGTGAACGTTCCGAGCTCCGGGATCGTGACCGACGACTCGCCGAGGAACTCGAACAGCAGGGCCTCGAACTCGTCGTCGGCCCGGTCGATCTCGTCGATCAGCAGCACAGGGGACACCGGCCCGCTGTGACGCAGGGCCCGCAGGATCGGGCGTTCCTGCAGGAACTCCTCGGCGAACAGGTCGGCCTCGGCCAGCCTGTCGCGCCGCGACTCCGCCAGCCGGATCGCGAGCAGTTGCCGCTGGTAGTTCCACTCGTAGAGCGCCTCGCTCGCCGTCAGCCCCTCGTAGCACTGCAAGCGGATCAGCGGCGTGGAGAGGGCGCGGGCCAGGGCCTTGGCCGCGGTCGTCTTGCCGACGCCGGGCTCGCCCTCCAGCAGCAGCGGCCGGCCGAGGGTCAGGGCCAGGAACAGCGCTGAGGCGGTGCCCTCGTCAACCAGGTAGTCGATCTTGTCCAGGCGCGAGCGGACCTCGTCGGCGTCGGCGAAGACCCCCCTCACGGCGCGGTCCCGGTCTCCGACAGCAGTGCGAGGTAGTCCTGCCAGGTGTCGACGTCGATGGGCACCGTGCCCTCGACGGGCACCTCGGCCACGTCGTACCGCCCCGAATGGAGCAGCTTCCAGACCGCCTTGTCGCCGTGGAGCGCCGCGAGCTCGCCGAAGAGGTCACGTCGGAACCAGAACGGGTGCCCGAGGCCGTCGGCGTAACGGCAGACACCCATCGGCGCGCCGCTCGCGTGCTCGACCAGCCGGCGCACCGAGCCGGTACGCACGCCCGGCTGGTCGCCGAGCAGGAGCACCAGTGCGCCGGCCCGGCCGTCGACGGCGCCCATCGCGCCGCTGATCGACGAGCCGCAGCCGCCGGCGAACCCCGGGTTCTCCACGACGTCGAATCCGCTGAGATCCACGCCGCGCCGGATCGCCTCCGAGGCGCCTCCAAGGGTCACCATCACCTGGTCGAAGCCGCACCCGGCGGCCGTCGCCAGCGTCGACTCCAGCAGCGTGGACCCGAGGTAGGGCAGCAACTGCTTGGGACGGCCGAGACGGCGCGAGGCGCCCGCGGCGAGGACCAGGCCTGTGACGAACACCTCTCTACCGACCTCCCTGCTCGATGTGCCCGGCGTACCGGCTGCGGCAGCCCGGGCCGCAGAACCACACGTGCTCGCCGCCGGTCACCAAATGAGGCGTGTCCGGCCCGGGGGTCACGGTCATGCCGCAGACCGGATCGACGGCCATAGCCCCCGCGCCGCCCGCCGTCCCGGATGGCGGCACGAGGTCGCCGGAACCCGTCACGGGGTCGCCGGAGGCCGCCGTCACATCACCGGACGGCGGCCCGGAACCGGCCGGCGCCGGGGTCAGTCCATGGGTGCGGATGGCGGCGACGATCTCCGCGAGGATCGACAGGGCGATCTCATGCGCGGTGCGGGCCCCGATCTCGACCCCGGCCGGCGTGTGGATCCGGCCCCGCTCGGCCTCGGTCAGCCCCATCTCGGCAAGCGCCGCCGCGCCGCGCCGGCGGCTGGCCACCAGGCCGACGAACCCCACCCCGGCGTCCAGCGCGGCGCGGATCGTGGCGGTCTCGTCCCGGCCGTGGCTGGACACGACGACCGCCGTGGCGCCCGAGGGGCCCTGCCCGTCCGCCGTCCGCCGTACGGCGAAGTCGAGCGGGCCGGCCAGCTCGGCCAGCGCCTCGGCGATCGGTGAGTCGCCGACGACCCAGATCACCGGCGGCGGGAGCGACGGCTGGAGGAAGATCTCCATCGCCCCCCCGGACAGGCAGGGGTTGACCACGACCTGCGCGCCGGGAGAATGCGGGAAGTCCTGCTCGCCCTCCGGCAGCACCCGCAGCAGCACGGTCCGCCCGTCCCGGAGCGCGCCGAGCGCCGCGGCGCGCACGGAGCTCTGCGCGCACTGGCCGCCGACGAACCCCTCGATGGACCCGTCGGGCAGGACGATCGCGTCGTCGCCCGCGCTGACCGAGGTCGGGAACTGTGCGCGGACCACGACCGCGTGGACGAACGGGACGCGGTCGTCGGCCAGCTGCCTCATCCGCGCCGAGATGCCGGGAATCATGAGTGGGCTCCGATGCGGTCAGATGGGCGGCCGCGGCACACCGCGCATGGCGTCCCACACCCGTGAAGGCGTGAGAGGCATGTCGGCGTGGCGGATCCCGAACGGCTTGAGCGCGTCGAGGACCGCGTTGACGATCGCCGGCGGGGAGCCCACCGTCGCCGACTCGCCGACGCCCTTGGCGCCGATCGGATGATGGGGAGAGGGGGTCACGGTGAACCCCGTCTCCCAGTCGGGCACCTCAAGCGAGGTCGGGATGAGGTAGTCCATCAGCGATCCGCCCAGGCAGTTGCCGTCCTCGTCGAAGGCGATCATCTCCATCAGCGCCATGCCGACGCCGTCGGTCAGGCCGCCGTGCACCTGACCCTCGATGATCATCGGGTTGATCCGGGTGCCGCAGTCGTCGACCGCGATGAATCGCCGCACCTTGACCTGGGCGGTTCCCGGGTCGATGTCGACCACGCAGATGTACGCGCCGTGCGGGTAGGTGAGGTTCTCCGGGTTGTAGCAGATCTGCGCCTCCAGTCCGCCCTCGACGCCCTCCGGGAGGTCTCCCGCGCCGTGCGCCCTCATCGCGATGTCCTGGATCGTGACGCACTTCGCCGGGTCGCCCTTGACGTGGAACGATCCCTTCTCCCACTCCAGGTCCGCGACCGACACCTCGAGCATCCCCGAGGCGATGAGGCGCGCCTTGTCGCGCACCTTGCGGGCCACCAGGGCAGCCGCCGCGCCGGACACCGGCGTGGACCGGCTGCCGTAGGTGCCGAGGCCGAAGGGCGTCTGGTCGGTGTCGCCGTGCACGACGTCGATGTCGGCGGGTGGGATGCCGATCTCCTCGGCGACGATCTGCGCGAAGGTGGTCTCGTGCCCCTGGCCCTGGCTCTGCACCGACAGGCGCACGACGGCCTTGCCGGTCGGGTGGACGCGCAGCTCGCACCCGTCGGCCATGCCGAGGCCCAGGATGTCCATGTCCTTGCGCGGGCCGGCGCCGACCGCCTCGGTGAAGAACGAGACGCCGATCCCCATCAGCTCGCCCTGGGCACGCCTTCGGGCCTGCTCCTCGCGCAGTTCGTCGTACCCGGCGATCTCCATGGCCTTGCGCATGGTCGGCTCGTAGTCGCCCGAGTCGTACACCCAGCCGGTCTGCGTGCGGTACGGGAACTGGTCCGGCTGGATGAAGTTCTTGATCCGCAGCTCGATGGGATCCATCTGGAGCTCGTACGCCAGGCAGTCGACGATGCGCTCGATGAGGTACACGGCCTCGGTGATCCGGAAGGAGCACGCGTAGGCGACGCCGCCGGGCGCCTTGTTGGTGAAGACGGCCGTCATCTTGCAGTACGCCGCCTGAAGGTCGTAGCTTCCGGTGAACACGCCGAAGAAGCCGGCGGGGTACTTCACCGGCGCGGCGACGCCGTTGAAGGCGCCGTGGTCGGCGAGCACGTTGGTGCGCACGGCGAGGATCCTGCCGTCCCTGGTCGCCGCGATCTCGCCGCGCATGATGTAGTCACGCGCGAACCCGGTGCTGGTGAGGTTCTCCGAGCGGTCCTCCATCCATTTCACCGGCTTGCCGGTGACGATCGACCCCACGATCGCGCAGACGTACCCGGGATAAATGGGGACCTTGCCGCCGAAGCCGCCGCCGAGGTCGGGGGAGATGACCCGGATCTTGTGCTCGGGAAGGCCCGCCACGATGGCGTACAACGTCCGGTGGGCGTGCGGCGCCTGGCTCGTGGACCACAGCGTCAGCCTGCCCTCGACGCGGTCGTAGTCGGCAACGCACCCGCAGGTCTCCATCGGGGCGGGGTGCACGCGGGGGTAGACGATGTCCTCGCTGACGACGACGTCTGCCGAGGCGAACACCGCCTCGGTGGCCTCCGCGTCGCCGGTCTCCCAGTCGAAGCAGTGGTTGTTCTGCTTGCCCTCCAGGTCGTCGCGGATGACGGGCGCGGCGGGGTCCAGGGCCTTGCGCACGTCGATCACCGGCTCGAGGACGTCGTACTCGACGTCGATCAACTCCAGGGCGTCGCGAGCCGCGTAGCGGTCCTCGGCCACGACGAAAGCGACCTCCTGCCCCTGGAAGCGCACCTTGTCCGTGGCCAGCACGGCTTGCACGTCGCCCGACAGCGTGGGCATCCAGGCCAGCCCCTTCTCGGCCAGCGCGGCGCCGGTGACGACCGCCTTGACCTTCGGGTGTGCCTCGGCTGCGCTGGTGTCGATGCTCACGATCCGGGCGTGCGCGACCGGGGAGCGCAGGACGGCCATGTGCAGCATGCCGGGCAGTTGCACGTCGTCGCAGTACCGGCCCATGCCGCGGATGAAGCGGGGGTCCTCCTTGCGAAGCATCCGGCCGTGGCCGATCGGCTTTTGGTCGTTGTCCTCGAAACCGTCGAGGGGACGGTGCCCGACCGTGGTCATGACATGCTCCCGGTGGTCTCGGAGTCCGCCGCCTCGCGGGCGGCGGCCCACCGCACGGAACGGACGATGGTCGCGTAACCGGTGCAGCGGCAGATCTGGCCGGAGATCGCCTCGCGGATCTCCGCCTCCGACGGGCTCGGGTTGCGGTCGAGAAGGGCCCGCGCCGTCATCAACATGCCCGGCGTGCAGAAGCCGCACTGCAGCCCGTGGCACTCCATGAATCCCTGCTGGACCGGATCCAGTTCGCCGTCGCGTTCCAGCCCCTCCACCGTGCGGACCTCGTGGCCGCCGGCCATCGCCGCGAGGACCGTGCACGACTTGACCGGCTCGCCGTCGAGCCACACCACGCAGGTGCCGCAGTTGCTCGTGTCGCAGCCCCAGTGGGTGCCCGTCAGGCTGAGGTGGTCGCGCAGGAAGTGCACCAGAAGCAGGCGGCCCTCGATCTCGCGGGTGATCTCCTCGCCGTTCACGGTCATCGAAACCCGCATGTCAGACCCTCTCGTTGATTCGAGCGACGGAACGGCGCAGGGCCCGCTTGGTGAGCTCCTCGGCGAGGTGGCGCTTGTAGTCGGCGCTGCCACGCATGTCGGTGGCCGGCCTGCAGTTCCGCGCGGCGAGATCTCCCGCCCGCTGGTACAGCTCCTCGGAGGGCCGCCTGCCGCGCACGGCCTCGGAGACCCCGGGGATTCCCGTCGTGTTGGGGCCGACGGCGGCGAGGCCGACCCGCGCGTCGGCGATCACGTCGCCCTCCATCCACACTGCCGCGCCCGCGGAGACGATCGCCCAGTCGCCCGCGCGCCGCTCGACCTTCTCGTACGCGCTGGACCCGCCCGGCCGTACCGGGACGCGGATCTCGACCAGCATCTCTGCGTCACCGACCGCCGTCTCGTACGGGCCGCGGTGGAACTGCTCCATCGTCACGACCCGCTCGCCGTCCCGGCCGCGGATCACGCAGCTCGCCCCGAGGGTGGTGCACACGGCCGACAGGTCCTCCGACGGGTCGGCCTGGCACAGCGAGCCGCCCAGCGTGCCGCGGTTGCGCACGACCGGATCGGCGATGACCCGCTCGGCGTCACGGAAGATCGGGAACGCCTCGGCGAGCTCGTCGGACTCCAGCAGCTCGCGGTGCCGGGTCATCGCGCCGATACGGACCCGCCCCGGCTCGATCCGGATGTACCCGAGCTCGCCGTGCAGGTCGTTGATGTCGATCAGGTACTCTGGGCCGGCCAGCCTGAGCTTCATCATGGGGAGCAGGCTGTGGCCACCCGCGATGATCCGCGCGGAACTCCCAAGCCGCTCCAGAAGCCCGATGGCGTGATCGACACTGGTGGCACGCTCGTACTCCACCGGCGCTGGGACCTGCATGCGGCACCCCCTTGTCTCGTGTGCGACAGCCCAAAGTGCACTCCGGCCTCACAGGGCTGTCAACGGGCACCTAAGCATTCGCTTAATCCGCCCCCGGGCCGCGAACCCTGTCCGGGTGAAAGCCGCGCCGCCCTCTATTCCCGGGGTGAGGAGCCGCCATGGAAGGCGTGCGCGCCTGGTCGAGAGCGCGCGCGTTCTGGAACGATCCGATTTGCAGCGATGAACGCAAACCTTGCAGACATATTGCCAGGCTATTTCGTTGTTATTTCTTAGTATTGCGTTTGTGTGTCCGAGAATGCCACGATGTTGCAAGCGGTCCGCTGTCGCGTCGGGGAACGACGCGTATCGCTACATGCCTCTGGCGCTCGCCGGCGCCCGGACCGCAGGCGGCCACGACCGCCGATCAGACGTACAGGCGAACATCCAGACGGCGCGCTGAAGCACGGACAGTCGCTCTAACCGAAGGAGTTCACGTGGCCGTCTCGCGCCGGAGGTTCATGACCTCCGTAGTGTCCGGGTCCGCTCTCGCCGCGGTGTCGACGACCCAGTTGGGGTCGGCCTTCACGAGTGCGG
>JAOPYI010000232.1 GCA_025964675.1 Sphaerisporangium sp.
TGCGGATCGACTTCGAACAAGAGGGCGACGCACATTGACGGACGTGAGCGACATGATGACGGTGGCGCAGCTCCACGACGCCGTGTCGAGGGCCGGCCTTGTCGAACAGCCCACGGGAGGGTCGGCCCGCGGACCCAGTCGGGCCGTAGCCGGCTGAGATGGAAGTCCTGATCGCTCGCCTGCCGTTGACCCGGCGGAGCCCCGGTCAAGCTCGGCTGCGTATCAGCTGCATGAGGAACGCCTGGATCACGATCCGGTCAGGCGGTGTACCCGCCGTTGGAGTCGAGCACGGCACCGGTGACGTATGAGGCGGCCGGGCTCGCCAGGAAGGTGATGACCGCCGCGGTTTCGGCTGGGTCGCTGACCCGCTGGATGGAGAGGTTCGACACCATGGCCTTGAGGACCTCCGGGGACGGTGGCTCCATGTCGGTCATCATCAGCCCGGCCTGCACCATGTTGACCGTGATGCCGCGCCGCGCCAGGTCGCGGGCGGCGCCCTTCGTGTAGCCGACAAGCCCGGCCTTGGTGGCGGCGTAGTCGGCGAAGCCGGGGACCCCGACACGGGAGCCGATACCCGAGCCGACGTTGACGATCCGGCCGTTGTCACGCATCACCTTCGCCGCCGCACGGATGATCGCGATGACGCCGGTGTAGTTGGTGGCGTGCATCCGATCGAGGGCGGCGACGTCGACGTCGGGATCGTCAATGGTTTTGCCCGACTCCACGCTGATGGCAGCGTTGTTGACCAGGATGTCGAGACCGCCGAACCCGGCCACGACGTCGTCGATCAACCGTGGGGCCTGTGCGGTGTCCGCTTGGTCCGTCTGGAAGGCGGCCGCGTGCACGCCCCTGCCCTCCAGCTCCTTGACGATCTCGGCGGCCTTGCCGGCGGAGCTGACGTAGGTGATGGCGACGTCCGCGCCGGCGTCAGCCAGGGAGCGGGCGGTGGCCGCGCCGAGACCCCGTGAGCCGCCTGTGACCAGGGCGATCTTGCCTTGAAGAGGATTTGACATGGGTGTTCCTTTCACGTGGCCGAGTTCTTGACTGCTTGGTCCACCATACGATTGATGGACCGTTCGGTCAAGAACTGCTATCCTTGCCACATGGCAAGGCCCCGACAGTTCGACGAGGAGCGCGTGCTGCACGCCGTCCGTGACCAGTTCTGGAACGCCGGCTACGCGGCCACTTCGCTGCAGGACCTGATGCGCGTCAGCGGGCTGGGCAAGGGCAGCCTCTACGCCGCCTTCGGCGACAAGCACCAGCTCTTCCTCCGGGCGCTGCGCTCCTACCTCGACGATAGCCTTGGCTACCTGCGGGAGAAGCTTGACTCCGCTCCTCGGGCACTGGACGCCCTGCGGGCGTTCGTAATGGCGCCGGTGAGTGACCCAGGCGGAGCCGCCGCCCGGCGTGGGTGCCTCATGGCGAACAGCACGTGCGAACTCGCCACCGCCGACCCCGAGGTCCTGGCGGAGGCCGGGCGCACCTACGAGGGAACCACCGCCCTGGTCGCCGAGTGCGTCGTGCGGGCCCAAAAAGAGGGCGACGTGCCGGCCGATGCCGACCCGATCGAGACGGCGCGCGCACTGCTCGCCGCGCAGCAGGGGCTCGTGTTCATGGGGCGCACCGGCCTGGACTTCGACAAGCTGACGGCGACCGCGCGCTCCCTCGCCGCTCAGCTCCTGCCGGGCGCCGGATAGGGGCAGTTGCGGTCAGGCGTCTGGGACGGGCGCGTGCGGTACGGGTCCACTAATGGCCGCGTAGCGGGGGATCGGTGGAGACCTTCGCACAAGCCACCACGAAGGTCGGGCGTGCGCCCTCCAGGCCACCGACTGGAGGGCGCACGCCCGACACGGCCGGGCTGCCCAAGCGGAAGTGGATGCGCTCCTTGTTGAAAGATGCCAGTGCGACGTGTACTAGGCACCTGGCCGACTGTGGCCGACGGGCGTCGGAGATGAGCGTGTCACTCAGATCCGTCCCGCTTCAGAAGGCGCTGTCAGCAGGAGAACAGTTCTGTATGGTCAGCCCGATTATTGTTTCTGTCTCCGACGTAGCTCCAGGTTGAGTATGGGCCCGAGCTCCAGAGGGAGTAATCATATTGATGACCGTAGGCGGGGTTGCCTAAATCATCGTGCTCATAGTAAGCCACCTGCCATCTGGTGTTGTTGTGCACCGAGGTCGTGCGGTCGTTCCACCCCCAATTGGCGAGGTCCTGCCAGCCACAGGAAGAGAGCTTTCCGCGGGGGTATCCGAAACTCTTCCCGTCGTAGAAGCAATACCAGCCGGACGGGCAATCGGCGACCGCGGCTGCCGTGACCTGACCTGGAAGGGCGTAGGTCACCACGAACGTGCCGTTTCCGTAGGAGATCTCGTTGCGGCTCGTTTGCACGCCTCCCGGGGCGATCCTCAACTGAAGCGCCACCTGCTGACGCAGTTCTGCGTCTGAGCGGGCCTGCCGGTGTAGAAGGGATGGGTCGTCCGCCATGCTCGTCGTGCTCGAGTCCGTGTGGTCTGCTCCACCGGTCGAGCTTGTCGTCGCGTGTACGGACGGCCCCGTCAGGGTGACCGCGCCGGCCACGCAGCCGGCCAGCAGGCCGGCGATGATCCTCGATTTCGACATGCGTCCTCCAGAGATTTAGTCGAAGCCATTTCGTCCCACAGCCGGGACGAAGCCGGGATCGGCTCGGGTCGAGCATCGGACACGCCGGTATATGTGAGGTATAGGCCCTGCTAGAACCCGCTTTGGTGCCTGCGGGTCGGTCCAGCGCGGGCACAGGCTCCCACCATGACCGGACGTTTGACAAAGCAGGCGGCAATCCAGGATTCTTCATTTCCGAAGTCCGATGGGGGCGGAGTCTGAGTGGAATTCCACGTTCTCGGGTCGCTTGGCGTCTCCCGCGACGGCCACCTGGTTCCTGTCGGCGGAGCGCCCAAACTTCGGCTCATCCTTGCCGCGCTGTTGTCCAAGGCCGGCCAGCCGGTGTCGATCGACTGGCTGATCACCGCCGTCTGGGGTGATCAGCCGCCCGCGTCCGCGCGACGCAACATCCACCTCTACGTCCACCAGTTGCGGCGGGCGTTCGGCGGCCATGTCCTGCCTGGACGGCCGGGCGGGTACGCGATCATCACCGACACGCTGGACGCGACGCGTTTCCGCAGCCTTGCCGCGCAGGGGAGCGCGGCCCTGGACCGTGGAGATCTCGAACCGGCCCGTGACCGGCTGCGCGAGGGGCTGAGCCTGTGGCGGGGGCCGGCGTTCGCGGAGTTCGGCGACTGCGCGCTCATCGCTGAGGAGGCCCGGCGACTGGAGGAGTCGCGGCTCACCGCTCACGAGCGGTTGGCGGAGGCCGAGCTCGGTCTGGGACGGCACATCGAGGTGGCCGCCGAGCTGGCCGATCTCACCCGGGAGCATCCGTACCGGGAGAGCTTGCGCGCTCATCTCATGCTCGCGCTGTACCGGTCCGGCCGTCAGGTCGAGGCGCTGGAGGTCTTCCGCCGGACCCGCGACCTGTTGAACGCTCAGCTCGGCATCGAACCCGGCCCTGTGCTGCAACGCCTGCACGAGGCGATGCTCCGCGGTGACGAGGACCTCCTCCCGGGCCTGGGTCCGCCGCCGCGGATGCCGGCCACGCCGCAGGAGACGGGGGGATGGGCTGCGGACGACTCCCCGTACCGGGGTCTGATGGCATTCCAGCCGGAGGACGAAGCATGGTTCTTCGGCCGGTCTCAGCTGGTCGACCGGCTCCGCGAGCTGGTCGACCGGCTTCCGGTGGTCGGCGTGTTCGGGGCGTCAGGAAGCGGAAAGTCATCCCTCCTGCGCGCCGGCCTGCTGGGGACGATCTCCAGTGCGCATGGTACGGCCGAGCCCTGGCGGGGCCTGATCATGACGCCGGGCGAACACCCGCTGGACACGTTGGCCGACCTGGTGGCGAAGACGTCCGGCGGCGATCCCAAGGCGCTCCGCGACGACCTGTCCGGCGATCCCGGCGCCTTGAACGCCGCCCTGGACATCGCGCTGCGCGGCGCGGCGGCGAGCGGCGCGCCGGAGACCCGCCTGCTGCTGGTGGTGGACCAGTTCGAGGAGACCTTCACGCTGTGCGCCGACGACGAAGAACGCCGCCGATTCGTCGAGGCCCTGCTGGGGCTGGCACTCGGCGCTGACCGCCGCACCGTTCTCGTGCTCGGCATACGAGCCGACTTCCTCGCCCACCTGACCCAGCATCCCGGCCTGGTCGAGGCTTTGGGCGGCGAGGCGCAGCTGCTGGTCGGACCGGTGTCGTCGGCGGACCTTAATGAGATCGTCGTCCGGCCCGCCGTCCAGGCGGGGCTCAACGTGGAACCCGACCTGCTGGCCACGGTGCTGGCCGACGCCGCCGAGGAGCCGGGCAGCCTGCCGCTGGTCTCGCACGCGCTGCTGGAGACCTGGCGGAACCGCACCGGCGCGAGTCTCACGCTGTCGGCCTATCAGGCGGCCGGCGGCGTACGCGGGGCCATCGCGCAGAGCGCGGAACGGGTCTTCGACGAGCTCGCCCCCGCGGAGCAGCAGGCCGCACGCAGGATCTTCGTGAGACTGACCGCGCTGGGAGACGGCACAGAGGACACCAGGCGTCCCATCTCCCGGGCGGAGCTCGTCGGCGTGGCCGACCCCGAGGTCACCTCCGGCGTGCTTGACCGGCTCGCGGCCGCACGGCTGGTCGTCCTCGCGGAGGAGACGGCGGACGTGGCGCACGAAGCGCTGATCCGGGCGTGGCCCCGGCTTCACCGCTGGCTGACCGACGACCGCGAGAACCTGTTCATCCACCGGCGGCTCACCGATGCCACGCAGACGTGGCGGGAACTGGAGCGCGACTCCGGAGCCCTGTATCGAGGCGCCCAGCTTCTCGCCGCCCGGACCTGGGCGGAGGATCACCCGCAGGAGCTGAACGACATCGAAAGCGCCTTTCTGCGGGCCAGCCGTGCGCTGGAGGACAGCGAGCGCACCGCGACGAGACGCCGCACCCGGCTCCTGCAACGCCTCCTGGCCGGAATGGCCGCGCTCTTCCTGCTCGCCCTGTTCGGCGGAGGCGTGGCCGTACGGCAGGGCCAGGAGGCCGGCCACCAGCAGCTGGTCGCCCTGTCCCGGCAGCTGTCCCTGAAGGCCCGATCACTCCTCGGCACCGATCCCGATCTGGCCGGCCTGCTCGCGATCGCCGCGTTCCGGCTCAATCCGGAGGCCGAGACGCGGGGCGCGCTGCTCAGCGTGTCGGCCGCGGCGCGCCGCCGGATCGAGCTCAACGCCGAAGGGCCGGCGATCTTCGGCGTGGCGTTCAGTCCGGACGGCTCGCTGCTGGCCTCGGCCGGCACCGACGGAACGGTCGGCCTCTGGAGCCGACGCAGCCGCACCCGCGTCGCGAGCTTCTCCGAACACGCGGGACTCGCGCGGAGTGGGGAGGTCCACGCCAGGGCGGTGGCATTCAGCCGCGACGGCAGGCTGCTGGCCTCCATCGTCAGGGAGGCCGCGCTCGGGGCCACCAAGGGCGCGATCGTCGTGTGGGACCTCGGCTCCCGTCGGCCGGTGTTCCAGCGGACACGGGAGAAAGTCACCGACGCGATGGCGCTGAGCCCCGACGGTACGAAGATCGCTGTCGGAGTCGGCAAGGGTGCGATCGAGGTGTGGGACCTGCCCACCGGGAACAGGCGCACCCTGAAAGGACACCGGGAGGAGGTCGTGGCTCTCGCGTTCAGCCCCGACCAGGCGTTTCTGGTGTCGACCACCGGCGGAACGGAGAAACCGCTCGTGTGGGATGTCGCCTCTGGGTCCAAGGTCGCCGCGCTTCGCACCGAAAACGTCCACAGGCTGGGCTTCGATTCCGCCGACGGCACCCTCGCCACGGGATCGTCACATTACGGGGTGCGATTCTGGCGAATCGGGCACGACCGTGTGACCTCCCTGTCGGCGCTGCCCAAGCGGTCGCCGTACACCTGGGACATGTCCGCTCCTGCCGCCGGCCGGATCGCCGTCGCCGACGAGGACGGGCTGATCACCGTCTGGGACATCGCACGACAGCAGCCCGTCGAGACGTACCAGGACAGAAGCCGCACCGAAGCGCTGTCCCTCGCCTTGAGCGCCGACGGCTCGATGCTCGCCTCGGCCGGATTAGGCCGGACCATCGTGATCCGCGAGCGTGCCCTCCCTCCGTTCAGCGGACACAGCCGGGCCGTGAACGACATCGAGATCAGCCCGGACGGCCGTGTCATCGCGTCGGCGAGCAGCGACACCACCGTCCGGCTGTGGGACGTGCACGGAAACCCGATCGCCACGTTAGGCGACCATCCCGATCACGTCCGGGCCGTCGCCTTCAGCCCGGACGGCCACCGGCTCGCGACCGTCACCCGCAGCCATACGGTCACCGTCTGGGACGTCGACAGCAGGCGGCGGCTCACCACGATCACGTACAAGGGGCTCGGCGCCTCCACCGACGTCGGCTTCGATCCGCACGGGCGCTTTCTCGTCGCCACCGCGCTCGGGCGGTTCCGCTGGGACGTCCACGACCTGGAGAGCGCGGCCGAGGTGCCGTTCCCAGGCCCTGGTTACCTCGTTTCGGCACTGGCGTTCAGCCCGCGCGCTCCGCTGCTCGCCACCACCGGCCCCGCCGGAGACCTGGTCGTCTGGGACCTGGCCCAGGACCGGGAGGTCCGCGCCCTCCGGACCAGGCAAGGCTCGGTGCTCGACGTCGCCTTCAGCCCGGACGGCAAGCTGGTCGCCACGGCGGGGGCCGACCGGACCGTCAAACTCTGGGACACGCGAACCGGGGAGCCGTACGCCACGCTGTCCGGCCACACGGCCCCGATCCAGGTCCTCGCCTTCAGCAGGGACGGCCGCGCGCTCGCGTCCGCGGGCGACGATCGCACCATCATCGTCTGGGACCTCGCGTCCAGGAGGCCGACGGCCACGCTCAC
>JAOPYI010000305.1 GCA_025964675.1 Sphaerisporangium sp.
CGGTCCGCGGATCTGAGGTGCCTGGGCGCTCCGAAATAAGGCTAATGCCTGAGGCCCGACTCCCGCCTTAGAAATAGCGTTCAGTTCGCAAGCCCAGATCAACCACTGAAAAGCCACCGGCCGCAGAAACCGCAGGCCGTAGAAGCGGAGCAAACAAAATGTCCAGGATCCCCCTTTCCCTCAAGAAGATCACGATGAGCATCGCCGCCGGCGCCTTAGCGGCCACTGGCCTGCTCGCCGCCGCCCCGGGAGCCGCCCAGGCCGCCGCACCGCCCGGCACCTTCGGCCCCGTCCGGATCGCCCCTGATTCCAACCAGTTTCTGTTCCTGGATGTCAGCGGCGGATCGACCTACAACGGTGCCAAGATCATTCAGTGGTCTCTCAGCGGCAGCAACCAGGGCTGGACCTTCAAATGGCTCGGCGACTCCTACCAGATCATCAACGTGAAAAGCGGCAAGTGCATCACCACCGACGGCGTCGCCGGCCACCAACTCGAGCAGTGGCCCTGCACCCTGGGCAACAGCCAGCTGTGGCAGACCCCCCTGAACCCACGCACCAGCACGGGAAGCTTTCCGATCCGGAGCGCCTTCTCCGGCCTGTACATGGATGTCTACGGCGGCAGCCGTGGTCAGGGCGCCGCCATCGACACCTGGGGCTACAACGGCGCAAGCAACCAGTCGTTCGGGTGGCGGGCGTACTAGATCCGGCTCGCTTCAGCTCGAAGCGAATGCTGCCCGTACACGGCGAGCGGCAGGCCCCCACCAGCCCCTCGTCTTCGTTCCAGCTGGTCTTGGGTGACGGTCAGGTCAGACACGGGTGTCGCTTTCCGTCGGGGTAGTGAGGTGCCGGGCGGGCACGGGGAGGGCCGCCAGCGGAACGTGATGCTGGCCGGCGTGGATGTCCCGGTCGCGCAGGCTCGCCTGGGTGACCGGCCGGGGGAAGGAGATCTTGACGACGTTCAGGGCCGGGATGCGGAAGATCTGGACGGTGTCGGCGGGCACGCCGTACAGCCGGGAGATGAGGCGTTCGTTGACGAAGTCCTCGTCGGCGGCGATGGCGTAGCCGGTCTCGTCGGGCATGAAGGTGTCCATGGTGACCCAGAAGGGGCCGGCGTTCTTCGACCGGATTTCGGTCGCGAAGTCACCGAGGGTGGGGTCAGGCAAGAGAAGGCTCCCGGGTCTGGACGCGGAACATGCTGGTCGGCGAGTCCACCTCGACGACGTGGTTGAGCACGAACTCATACGCTGCGCCGCGCTCCATCTCGGCCGGGGAGGTGGCGAAGGCGAGGCTCGGCAGGTAGGACATGTCGGGCAGGGGCAGGTGCAGCATCAGCGGGTTGGCGACCTTCGCCACGGCGGTCGCGACGGCCTGATCGGGGGCGTTGACGATCAGCATGACGCCGACCTCTCGCGCCGGGCTGGGGTCGGGGTCGATGTGCTGCAGGATGGCGTTGTGCCCGTAGAGCCGGATGTCGAAGGCGTACTGGTACTCGTTCATCCCGAGGGTCTGGGTGACCCGCTCGGTGAGCACGGTGCCGAGGAGTTCGGCCCATTCCTCGATGTTGGCGACGATGTGGGGGTCGCGGATGCCGGTGAACGAGACGGTCTCGTAGCCGGTGATCTTCGCGCCTTCCAGCTTGATGGTGTGCTGGTCGGCGTGCTCGAACCGGGATCCCTCCACGCGGACCCGCCGGTCGTCCAGGGCGTGGTAGGTGGCATCGGTGACGACGAGGGTTCCTGCGGGTTCGCGCATCTGGAAGGGGTTGACCGTCTCGTACAGCATATGGGCGGCGACCGAGATGGGGGTGCAGGCGGAGTCGGGGTGCAGGGGTTCGATAGTGAAGCCGCCCTGGTCGATGGTGGCGAATACCCCGCCGGCCCGCGGGTTGGTGGTGCACTGGCCACCGCATTCGACGATCTTGGCGGCGTGCCAGGTCGGTCCCGCGGGCATGCCGAGCATCAGCGGCACCGCCGCCGCCACGGCGGTGTCGGTGGCGCGGCCGGCCAGGACCACGTCGGCGCCGCCGCGCAGGGCCTCCACCAGCGGTTCGTGGCCCATCATGCCGACGATGCGGCTGCAGTCCTCCAGCGTCTGTGCCGTGAGCTGGGTCGCCGGCGTCAGCGGCTGGATGCGGCCGGCGTTGAGCTGCTCCTTCAGGTTGGCGGCGGTTTGCTCGCTGTAGATGGTCGCGACCTTGAGGTCGAGACGTTCCTCGGCGAGGACCGTGGCGACGATGTCGGCGACCAAGTCCACACCGGAGTCGGTTCCGCCGGTCCCACAGGAACCGATGATGAGGGGAATGCGGGCGGTAGCGGCAGCCTTGAGCAGGATCCGCAGGTCGCGCAGGACCGCGGCCGCCGTGGTCTTGGCCTGGCCGGTGCCGAGGTAGTACGGGCCGGAGTCGGTGGAGCCGCCGTCGACGGCGATGACGTCCGGGTTCAGGGTGAGGCCTCGCTCGACCGTCGCGGGGTCGAAACCGGCGCCCAGCATGCCGGAGGGCACCAGGATGCCGACCCTCTCGACGAGAGGAACGCGGTCGACCTGATGAACACCGTCGACGGGGTCAACGGGAGGAGTCATGGCTGTCTTCCTCATGCTCGGGGGTGTGGGGGAACAAGCGGATCTCTTCCGGCGGGAGCCCGACGGTGAGCGTCGGCGTGTCGACGCGGCGCGTGGTGGTCACCGTGAGCGGGGTCTGTCCGATCCGGATGCGGTAGCGGTAGTGGTCACCGAGGTAGGAGCTGCTCTCGATCGTGGCGGAGACGGCGTTCGCCTTCCCGTCGGCCTCTTGGTGGAT
Source organism: Sphaerisporangium sp. (assembly GCA_025964675.1). Classification (GTDB taxonomy): domain Bacteria; phylum Actinomycetota; class Actinomycetes; order Streptosporangiales; family Streptosporangiaceae; genus Sphaerisporangium. The sequence goes on from JAOPYI010000305.1 coordinate 2,798, forward strand.
CTCGATGTTCTCGGGGCGGATCGAGATGTTGGCCGGGCCGAGGGCGGTGTCCTTGTGGGGCACGCGCAGCACGCCGTCGATGCCGTCCAGGCGGACCGTGGCGTGGGTGCCGTCGGCCTCGGTGATCGTGGCGGGCAGGACGTTGACGGTGCCGACGAAGTCCGCGACGAACAGATCGGCCGGCTGCTCATACACCTCGGCCGGTGTCCCGATCTGGCGGATCCGCCCCCGGTCCATCACGACGATCCGGTCGCTCATGGACAGCGCTTCGTCTTGGTCGTGGGTGACGAAGATGGTGGTGACGTTGATCTGCTGCTGGAGCGTCTTCAGCCAGTCGCGGGAGCGGTCGCGCAGCTTGGCGTCGAGGTTGGAGAACGGCTCGTCCAGCAGGAGGATGTCGGGCGGGTGCGCCAAGGCGCGGGCGAGTGCCACGCGTTGCTGCTGGCCGCCCGACAGTTCGTGGGGGTAGCGCTTGGCGTGCTTGCCGAGCTCGACGAGCTCGAGCACCTCGCTTACCCGCCGGGCCCGTTCCTTCTTGCTGATCTTCCGTAGCTTGAGCGGGTAGGCGACGTTGTCGAACACCGACATGTGCGGCCAGATCGCATACGACTGGAACACCACTCCGCAGTTGCGGTGCTCGGGTTCGATGTCGAGGCGGCCGCTGTCGAAGACGACCCGATCGCCGAAGCTGATGGTGCCGCTGTCGGGCCGGTGGAGTCCGGCGATCGACCACAGGATCGTCGACTTGCCGCAGCCGCTGGGGCCGAGCAGGGTGAAGAACTCGCCGTCCTTGACGGTCAGGGACAGGTCGTGGATCGCGGTGTGGTCGTCGAACCGCTTGGACACGCCGCCGAGGGTGAGGCTAGGCACGGGGCTTCACCCCCAGCAGGGCGCGGCCGAGGCCGAGGACGACGAAGGTGATGAGCATTTGGATCACTCCGAGCGCGGCGACGGTGCCGCCGGTGCTTGATGCCGCGAGACGCAGCATCGTGAGGCCGAGGACCGGGGTGTCGTCGGTGACCAGGAAGACGGCCGGGTCGGCGTCGTTGAGCATGGCGACGAACAGCAGCACGAACGAGGCGCCCATCGCCGGTGCGACGAGGCGCAGGACCACGGTCCGCATCGCCTGCCACCAGGTGGCTCCGGAGGTGCGAGCCGCGTTGTCAAGATCACGGCCGATGCCGGTGAGCGCTGGGTAGAAGGCGCTGTAGCCCAGCGCCAGGCTGCGGACGGCGAAGGCAAGGCCGAGGCCCCACAGGCTGGCGCGCAGGGTTCCGCTGCGGTCGAGAATGGCGAAGGTCCAGAAGAAGGCCATGCCGGTGATGAGCCCGGGCATCATCCGCGGCCACAGCATTGCCTGCTGGAGCGAGCCGCGCAGCCGGAACTGCGACCGGTGCGCCACCACGGACAACAGCGCGACGACGATCGTCGTCAGTGCTCCGCCCACACCGGCGATGAGCAGGCTGTCGATCAGAGAGCGCGTGTAGACAGGGTTGTTGAAGATGCTGGAGAAGTTGTCGGTGGTCAGCACGCCCCAGGGCGAGATGAACGGCGACAGGATGGAAGTGAAGGCGGTCAGGACGACGCCGGCGAGCGGGACGATGACGAATACCGTGAGCGTCAGGGTCAGGGCGGCGGACAGCGGCCAGCGCACCGGGCCGATGGGGGTGAAGTGGATGGAGGTCGGCTTGCCGGTGGTCGTGGTGAACCTGGCGGTGTCCCCGACGAGCCTGTTGCGCAGGAGGAGCAGTGCGGAGACTCCGGCGAGCAGCAGCATCGCCCCGGCCGAGACCAGGCCCTGGTTGGAGGGGACCAAGTTGATCCAGTTGTCGTACAGATAGGTGGAGATCATGCTGATGTCGTTGGAGAACCCGAGGACCAGCGGCACCCCGAGCACCTCCATGGACAGTGCGAAGACGAGCAGGGCGGAGTTGAGGATCGCGGGCCGCAGGAGCGGCACGCTGACCGACAGCAGCGCCCGCAGCGGGCTCGCCCCGAGGCTGCGCGCCGCGTCCTCCAGCGAGGGGTCGATGGCCAGCAGCGTGCCGCGGCAGAACAAGAAGACCGCCGGCGCGGCGATGGACATCGCGACCAGCGCCATCCCCGGGATGCTGTAGAGGTCCACGGGCATGGCCAGGAAGGTGTGCGGTTCCAGCCAGGACGAGGCGAATCCTGAGGGCGCCCACATCTCCGTCCAGCCGAGGATGAGCACGATGCCCGGCAACAGAAGGGGGAGCAGGAAGACGGCGGTCAGGAAGCGCCGGCCCGGCAGGTCGGTCCGCGTCAGCAGCACCGCGCACACCACGCCGAGCAGCACCGACCCGACCGTGTTGAGCAGCGCGAACACCAGGCTGTTCCCCACGGCGATCCACCATGCGCCGTCGGTCAGCAGGGAGCCGTAGTTGTCCAGGGTCAGGTGGCCTCCGCTGACGTACAGCGGGGTCGACCACAGCGACGCGATCGCGATCGGCACGACCGGGCCGACGATGAGCAGCAGCGCGACCGCCCACACCAGATAGTGGCTCGCGCCAGTGGAGATGAGCCGGAGCCGCGGCCGCGGGGTGTGGCCCCGCGGCCGCGTGAGAGTGAGCGTCATCGGTGGAAGGCTTTGTTCCAGCGGGAGACGATCGCCGACTGCTGCTGGGCCAGGTCGGCGGGGTAGCCGCCGAGGATCATGTTGTCGGCGCCCACGGCCTCCCGGATGGCAGGTAGCCCGAACGGGCACTTGACGCCGGGCCGGTAGGGGGTGAAGCCGCCCTTGCACGCCGCTTCCTGACCTTCGACCGACAGCAGGAAGTTGACGAGGACCCTTGCCGCGTTGGGCGAGCCCGCTCCCTTGGTGACGGCAACGGCCCGCGGGATCAGCGGCGTGCCGTCGGTGAGGTATGAGTAGTTGAGGACCTTGGCGGCGTCGCCGGAGATGAGCGCCCGCACCGTCCCGGTGACGAAGTAGGACGCCTGGTACTGGCCCTGCACGAGCTTCTGCATGAGATTCCCGGCGCCGGATTCGACAGCGGCGTTGGGTCCGATCTTCTCGATGTTCTGCCAGCCGGACTCGCCGTGCTTGCCGATGTAGCCCGTCATCGCCCCGAACTGGATGGCGTTGCCGATGTCTGTAGTGCCGACCTTGCCCTTGATCGAGCCCGACAGCGCCGCGAGCGACGTCATGTCCTTCGGCTGTTTGTCCTTCGGCAGCAGGGTGGTGTTGAAGACCGCGACGACCGGATCCTCGGACATGGCCACCACGCCCGGCGCGAGCTGGGCGTACTTCGGCAGGTTCGGCACGTTGGGGTCGGTGTAGTCCGCGACGTTCCCCTTGTTGACGAAGTCGAGCATGGCCACGGCGTTGGAGGTCATCACCACGTCGGCCGTGCGCGCCCCGGTGGCCTTCTCCGTGGCGTACCGCTGGAAGATCTGCGCGTCGTTGAGGGGCAGGGTCCGCAGCTCGATGCGCGCGTACTTCGCCTTGAACGCCGCAGCGACCGGCTTCATCAGCTGCTCGTCGGCGTTGGTGTAGAGCAGGACCGCCCCCTCCTTCTCCGCCGCGGCGATCGTCGCCGCGTCGGGGGGTGTGACCTGCGAGGCGACGCCGGTGTCGACGGTTGAGGTGGGACCCGCCGCCGTGGGAGCAACTGGCGAGCCGCCGCAGGCGGCCAGGCCGAGAGAGCACAGGGCTCCCACGACCAGGGACCGGAGGATGAACTGGTTCATCACTTTTCCTCCATATGTTCATAGCGTCGCGGGTCCTTGTTCCATCGAGACCCATCACACCCCATGACCTTGTCTCTTTCCATAGCATATTTGCTATAGCAACTTGCCCGACACTGATGCCGGCGCGGGGTGGGAAAGCGGGGGCGGTGCTGTCAGTTACTGATGTGATCTTCAGCAGGCGCGGCTGTTCGCTCACGTTCGGCAAGTGCCAGGAACCGCTCGCCGGTACGGATGGCGTGGGTGCGCATGAGTTCTTCGGCCCGATCAGGGTCGCGTGAGCGCAACGCCTCGAGGATCTCCTGGTGGTCCTGATGGCCTTCTTGGGCCGGGTAGTGAGTGCCCAGGGTGGTGGCCGCGTGTAGTCGTGTGGTCCAGTCGAACGCGGTCGCGGTGGCGATCATGTCGACGAGCATGGGATTACCGGAGGCGTCATCGATCTGGGCGTGGAAGCGCCGCGTGAGGGAAAGAATTTCACGCGCCACGTCTTCCACCGTGCGTCCGGCGCGCGGGACCCGCTGAGCCGCCGAGTGGGACTCGGCGATCTCGTTGAGCTGCCGAGCCGACGCGCGGGTCGCTGCGAGCCGCGCCGCAACCCCACGGAGTGCGGCCTCGATATAGACGAGCTCGCGGAGTTGAGCGGTCGTCGGCGCCGCGACGGTGAGCGTCCGTCCGTCCCGCACCAGGAGGCGATCGTGTTCCAGCCGGGAGATGGCCTCCCGGATGGGTGTCGGGCTCACCCCGAGCAGCGTGGCAAGCCCCCGCTCGGTAAGCCGCTGCCCGGGGACGAACGTGCCGTCGGTGATGTTCTGGCGCAGCGCGCCGTAGGCCTGGTCCGCCAACGACGGACCGGTCGTGAGCGGGCGCACCGAATCACTCATGCATCCCACCCGATCTCCAAGGAGGGCGTCTCTGCGAGGCGCCATGCTATTTGCTATGGCAGATTTCATCAGCTGGGGCCCCGGTCGTCAATACCTTCGTAACATCAGCGTGTTAGGGGGATCCAGGTCAGCGACCAGATACGCGCGGCAGTTCGATGACCACGTCTGCGCCCGGTTCCGGGGTATCGGCAACCCAGACCCGACCTTCGTGCGCTGACGCGATTTCGCGGGCTATCGCCAGGCCCAGACCGCTGTTGCCGCTGGCGCGATCCCGGCTGGCATCGAGCCGGACGAAGCGGTCGAAGACCCGCTCTCGATCCCCGGCGGCAATACCCGGTCCATCGTCGAGGACGTGGATGCAGGCGGTGTCAGGCGTTGCGGTGACCGTGACCGTGACCGCGGTCTCGGCGTAGCGGACGGCGTTGTCGAACACGTTGCGGACCAGCCGGCTGAGGTCGGTGCGATTGCCGTACAGGAACACCTCATCGCCGAGGTGCAGGTCGATGGTCAGTGCGCGAGGCGGGGTGGCGCCGACCACATCGCGCACAAGGTCACCGACGTGCACGGTCTGCTGGTGGCCGACCAGGGTGTGCTCATCCGCCTTCGCCAGGCGCAGGAGGTCCTGGATGAGCCGCTCGAGGCGCGCGGTCTGATCGGCCGCCCGGGTCGCCACGGTCGGCCACGGCGCCCGGTCGGAGTGGGCCAGTGCCACGTCGAGGGTGGTGCGTAGCGCGGCCAGTGGGCTGCGTAGTTCATGGGAGGCGTCGGCGACGAAACGCCGCTGGCGCAGTGCGGAGTCCTCCAACCGGGCGAGCATCTGGTTCATGGTCTCGGCTAGGTGCCCGATCTCGTCGGCCGTGCCCGGTTCGGGCACGCGGCGGGACAGGTCGGCGGATGTGATGTCGGTGACGGCGTGCCGGATCTGTTCCACCGGGCCGAGCGCACGCCCGACCAGTATCCACACGGCGGCGGCTGCGAGAGCGAGGATGATCGGGAATGCCGCGATCAGCCGGTAGGTGAACGCGGAGTTGATCGAGCTGAGAATGCCGGTGGGGGTGCCGGCGACGATCGTGACCGGTTGCCCGTTGACGGTCTTGCGGACAGCGGTGACCCCGACGTCGTCGGGTATCACGCCATCGGCTCCCTTGAGCCGGACCGGCGTGGTCGATCCGGCGGGAAGGGCGAAGGTGGCCGGGACCCCGGCCAGGCCGCGGGTAGCGGTCACAACGGTGCCGTCGGCGGCGATCACCTGGGCCTGGGCGGCCGGATCCAGCGACGAGCCGGGCAGCGGATGAGGCCAGTCGCCGGTTGGCGACGCTTGGGCGATCTGGATGACGTAGGTGCGTAGCTTGGTGTCGACGGTCTGTCGTACCGAATGCATCTGCAGGAGGTAGAGCAGCAGGATCCCGCCCGTGATAGCGGCAGCGGTGATCAGGCTGGCGACGATGGTGACACGTGTGCGCAACGACCGCCTGCGGCGTAACCGAGCGCGCAGACCAGATTCAGCGGGCATGGTCGTCTTCTATGAGGTAGCCCTCACCGCGCAGGGTGACGATGACCGGCGAGCCGGTCGGCGGATCGATCTTGCGGCGAAGCCGGTGGATGTGGACCTCCACCACTGCTGGGCCGCCGTTGTAGGCGGGATCCCAGCAGTGGTCGAGCAGCTCGGTCTTGGATACGACCCGGCCTTGGCGCCGCATCAGGTATTCCAGCACCGACACTTCCCGGCTGGACAAGTCCAGTTCCACCTCATCGCGCCATGCCTTGCGGCTGGCCGGGTCGAGGGTGAGGCCGGCGGCGGTGATCATCGCCGGCCTCTCCCCGAGCCCGCGCCGGGTCAGTGCCCGCAGCCGGGCCAGCAGAACCGTGTACGAGAACGGCTTGGGCAGGTAGTCATCCGCGCCGACGTCGAGCCCTTCAGCCAGATCCAGGTCATCGTCCATCGCCGTCA
>JAOPYI010000022.1 GCA_025964675.1 Sphaerisporangium sp.
GGTGGGCGCTACTGGGTTCGAACCAGTGACCCCTCGCTTGTAAGGCGAGTGCTCTACCGCTGAGCTAAGCGCCCCGGACGCCCTTCGCGAGAGCGTGGACGGGCTACACCTTACGGTACCGAAGGCGACGTGAGCACATCGAGTGCCCAAGTGGCGCCCGCGTCGGGGATGCCGGCGGCTTGCCAGCCGAGCAGGGCGGCACCGAGCATGCCAGCGTTGACGCCCAGGGCTGCGCGACGCAGTGGAGGCGCCGCCCGGAACGTGAGTCTCGTTTGGAGACGTTCGGCCAGCGGTTCGAACAGCGCTGGGCCCGCTTCGGCGAGTCCTCCGCCGATGACGATCGATGACGGGTCCAGGAGGAGCGTGTATGACGCGAGGGCGATTGACAGCGCCTCCAGGGCCTCGTCCCAGACGGCGGAGGCTTCCGGGTCCCCACGCATCGCCAGGGCCACTACGTCCTCGGCGGAGGTGGTAATGGTGGTGTCGAGAGGCGTCTCAATGCCGCCAGCGGTGACTGTGCCCCCAGTGGCAGGAGGCGGCAAGGTGCCGCCGCGCAGGGATGCCGTACGGCTGAGTCTCTCCCCGTAGCGGCGGCCGACCGAGGTCGCCGAGGCGTAGACCTCCAGGCACCCGGTCGCGCCGCAGGCGCAGCGTTCGCCGTCCGGGTAGACGGGGATGTGGCCGATCTCGCCACCCCAGCCGGAGGAACCGCCGTACGGCTCACCCGCGATGATGACGGCTCCAGCGATCCCGGTACCGATCGCGAGGAAAAGGAAGTCGGGCTCGGAGCGACCGGCGCCGAGGACGCGCTCCGCCAGGCCCCCTGTACGTACGTCGTGGCCCAGCCGGACCGGCACCTCCAGCGAGGTGAAGTCGGTGGCGGGCACGTCCTTCCAGCCGATGTTGGACGAGTAGACGGCCGTGTCGGAGGTGACCAGCCCGGGTACGGCGAGGCCGACGCCGGACGGTGCGCCCGGGCCGGCCTCGGCCAGCTCGTCGATGAAGGCCCGGATCGCCTCGACCACGCGCAGTGGGCCCTCGGCGCGGGGCGTCGGCCGCCGGTCGGTCAGCAGCACCTCGCCGGAGGAGCTGACGAGGCCGCCCTTCATCGAGGTGCCGCCTACGTCGAGAGCGATTACGTAGGTGTTCATCTGCGTGTCCTCGCTACGCGTGGCCGAACTCAAGTGGCCGGACTCGTGCACCGAGTTCTTCCCCTCTTCCGCGATCTTCAGGCCGCCGAACTGTAACCCACTTGCCGCGAAGAGCGGTACAGCCCATGAACGTCCTGAGAGACCAAGCTGCGCATTCTCGCGCAGTTTTGCCCATTTGTGTGCATGAGTCAAAACCACTGGAACGGGACAAATGTAGCAACATGGCCCCCACCAGGCGCACGTCGAAGCGCGGTACGTTCCGGCTACCGAAGCGGCAGGGACCAGCGGACCTTCCAGATACCGAGACGGCGGGGACCGGCGCGACCGAAGCGGTACGTGCCGAGAATGGCCCGGAAGGAGTCAGGAGCCCGGGTGTCTGCCGAGCACGCGGTTGAGGGCGGCTTCGACCTCCTCCGACAGGCCGGGAGCCCGTTCCGACAGGCCATGCGCCCCTGCGCTCACCAGTGACGGCCCGGACTCAGCCGATTGCGCCAGCCGTACCGAACCGCACGACCGGCATTCCACCTCGCCCAGCCTGCAGATCAGCATGGTGGAGCCACAGGCTCCACAGTGATCGAGATCTAGGTCGTGCTCCCGCTGGCAGGCCGGGCAGATGAGCACCTGTGACTGGCGACGCACCCCGCGCCGCCATGGGCTGGCTCCACGCACCGGGTCCGTCTGCCGGACCCCGCACCGATAGCAGGGCATCGTCGCCACCGCCTTCGTCTTCGCCAGGTCATCGCCCGGCGCCCATCACTAAGAGATTTCAGCGAGCACCTGGTGGTACTCGGAGATGTCGCGCGCCGAGGAAATAGGGTTCACGGCCTTCCAGCGAACCATTCCCTCGCCGTCGATGACGAAAGTGCCGCGCAGCGCGAGACCCTTCCTGTCATCGAAGACACCGTACGCCTGGGCTACGTCGCCGTGCGGCCAGAAGTCGGAGAGCAGCGGAAACGTGAAGCCCTCTTTGTCGGCCCACGCCCGGTGGGTGAACACCGAGTCGACGGACACCGTCAGCACCTGGACGTCGTCGGGGGCCGAGGCCTCGAACTCGTCGCGGATCGCGCAGAGCTCGCCGTGGCAGATCCCGCTGAAGGCGAGCGGGTAGAACACGAGCAACACTCGCTTGCCTCGGAGATCGGACAGCCGCACCGGCGTGCCGTGCTGGTCCTTCAACTCGAAGTCCGGGGCCTTGTCGCCCACCTCGACAGCCATGCCGGTCCTTTCCCCATAGAAGATATCGAGATGTTGAACAGATGACCGCGGGCGCACATCATCCTGCCGTACGGCCTGTGTCAGCCGTACGGCAGGGGAAGCGAATCGAAGAGCTCTAGCGGCGTCCCTTGGGAGTGACGAGCCGCGTACCCGACCAATCACGGGCCGCGCTGACGCTGCTGGTCTGGGAGAGGCCTGCCGTGGTGGCGTCCTCCCCGATGTCGCTGGGCTCGACGTGACCTTCCCGTCCCACCTTGGGAGTCAGCAGCCAGATCTGACCGCCGTCGGCCAGCCCGGCCATCGCATCGCTCAAGGCGTCGAACAGGTCTCCGTCCCCATCGCGCCACCACAGCAGCACGACGTCGATGACCTCTTCGGAGTCCTCATCGACCAGTTCGTTGCCGGTCAGCTCCTCGATCGACTGGCGAAGCTCCTCATCGGAGTCCTCGTCCCAGCCGATCTCCTGCACCACCTGACCCGGCTTCAGACCGAGTCGCTCGGCCAGGCCGCGCTCGCCCTGCGCCTGACCCGCGGTCGCGCTCACGTTTATCCCTCCTGCTTGGATGGCCCCGCCCTATGCGGTTTACCGGCCCCTGCGAGGCCGCTTCGGCACAGTCCACACGCTGTGACCCATCGTCGTCAACGGTCGCCACGACCGGTGACCCGCACCGTTACCTGCTAGTCCGACAAAAACGACAAACGAACACGCCGTTCCAAGTTGTCGACGTTGAGGTCGACGATAGCGACTGACTGCCATGTCCCCAGCGCCAGCCGACCGTCGATCACCGGAACCGTGGCGTGCGGCGGGATGAATGCCGGCATCACATGTGACCTGCCATGACCGCGTGAGCCGTGGGCATGCCGCCATCGCTCGTCGGCCGGCAGCAGGTCACTCAGCAGGCTGAGGAGGTCTTCGTCGCTGCCGGCGCCTAGCTCCAGCAACGCCACCCCCGCCGTCGCGTGTGGGATGAACACATTCAGTAGCCCATCTCCTCCACACGACCGCGCGAACTCCTCGCACTGCCGGGTGATGTCGTGCACCCGTTCCCTGGTCCCTGTGCTCACCTCGAACGTCTGAGATTTCACCTAACGGATCTTATGATCCCCGCTGAACTGGGACGACAATCGCATCCGGACCCGGAAAGACCAATCCGGTGTGTCCGTCGTCGAAGTGAACGACGTAGGGCGGGCAACCGTTGGGTCCCCGTACCTCGGTGATCACGCCTGGCCGATCCCTGTCACCCACCGTCGTTCCGTGGACGAGGAGCCGGTCGCCTATGGTCGCGTACACGTCGATGCCTCCTTCTTCAGGGTCCCTTCCAGGGTCGTACGGGTCGCGCCGGATCGAAAGAGGAGGAGGTCCTCCCCCGGCGGAGGGAGGGGAAAACAACACCGAAACGTTACTCTGCGAAGATGTGGCGCTTCGGGCTCCGGACGCGGACGGCGGCTTCCTACGTACTGGTCACCGTGGCGGCCGTGCTGATCGTCGAAGGGATACTCCTGGGCTTCGTGATCTCCACGGCGAGCGGGTCGGATCTCAACGGCCGCCTTCAGAGCCAGGCCGACAAGGACGCGAAGATCATGAGCGCGACCATGACCACCATGTACACGCGCTGGCCGCAGATCGATCAGGCCACCCTGCTCCTCACGGCGATGAAGGCTTCCTCCAGCGACACCGGCTTCGGAGGATCCGCGCGCGGCGGGGCGCAAGATGTGCCGCTCACGATCACCAAGAGTGAGGTGGTCGACGTTCCGGTGGAAGTCCTGATCGACTCCAGCGGGCGGATCATCACAAGCACGGCCTACGGTTCCTATCCTCCCGGGTCGCAGCTGAAGGTCGGTCTGCCCTCGGGGATCCAGGGCACCGGAGGGAAAGGTATGACGCCGGCGGGCTTCGCCGTGTATTGGATCAGCCCGATCCTCGCCCCCACGGCGTACATCCTCCCGGCCGTCAAGGGCACCCGGTCACGAGTCGATCCGATCGCTCCCAAACAGCATCCACAGGCGACCCAGGGAGTGAAGGGCCTCAAGGACTCAAGCATGGAGAAGAGCGGCACCACTTCGCCGGGTGCGGACCTCGGCCAGGGCACTCCTGTGAAGGAGACTCCGCAACCGGCTGGGGAGTCGAGCCCGGCCGGCAAGGGACTGCAGACGGTCGGATACATCTTCGTCCAAGCGCCGACCGACCTCCAGAGCACCACTTCGTTGAAGGACTCCGTCCTCCCGCTGCTCGCCCCCGGTGCCCTCGTGCTCGCATTGGTGGTCCCGGTGGGGGTGGTGTTCGGGATGCTGAGCACGCGACGGCTGATCAGCCGCATCAGCCGGCTAGCGGAGGTCACCACGGCGGTCGCCAAGGGAGACTTCGAGCCCCGGGTGACCGTGTCAGGCGGCGACGAGGTCAGCCGCCTCGAGGACGGCTTCAACCGGATGACCGAGCAGCTCGGGGCCGCCGTGGAGAAGGATCGGCTGTCCGCTCGGGCCGATGCCCGGCAGGCCGAGCGTTCCCGGATCGCCCGCGAGCTGCACGACTCCATCTCGCAGGACCTGTTCTCCCTGAGCCTGCTTGCCGCGGGCATGCGCAGGGCCGCGCCGGAAACGCTCAGGCACGAGGCCGAGACCATGGAACGGACGGCCGCGCGGACGATGCGGGAGATGCAGGCGCTCCTGCTGGAGCTCCGGCCCGTGGCGCTGGAGAACGCCGGGCTGATCCCGGCGCTGGAGGAGCTGTGCCTGGCGTACGAGGCCCGTCTCGGCATCACGGTGCGCACCACGCTCGACGACGTGCCGCTGGCGCCCCCGGCCGAGCATGCCGTGCTTCGCCTCACCCAGGAGGCTCTGGGTAACGCGATCAAGCACGCCCAACCGGAGGTCATCGACGTACGGCTGCGCCGTGTCGGCCAGGAGATCGAGATCCGTATCGCGGACGACGGCCCGGGTTTCGACCCGTCCTGCGCGCCGCTGAGTCATGGAATGGGGCTCAGGCTCATGCGTGAGCGGGTGGAGGAGCTGGGAGGCCGCTTCTCCCTCGAGAGCGAGCCCGGCGGCGGCACGATCGTGACCGCGTCGCTCCCCGTGGCGCCGGGGGCCGGCATCCCGGCTCAGGAGGCCTCGTGCTCCTTGGAGGCCGCGACGTGATCCGCGTCCTCATCGTCGACGACCACGAGGTCGTACGGCAGGGCCTGCGTTTCGTCCTCGACCAGGAGGATGGCATCGAGGTCGTCGGGGAGTGCGCGAACGGCGCCCAGGCACTCGCGACCGTACGGGCGGTGCGGCCGGCCGTCATGCTGCTCGACATGGTCATGCCGGGCATGGACGGCCTCGACGTGCTACGAGCGCTCGGCCCTGACCGGCCCGCCGTGATCGTGCTGACCTCCTTCCAGGAGGACGAGCGGGTCGTCGCGGCCGTGCGCCTCGGCGCGCTGTCCTACCTGCCCAAGACCACGGCGGTGGACCGGGTGGTCGACGCCGTACGGGCCGCCGCGCGCGGGGGCAGCGTCCTGGAGCCGGGCATCGCGGCGCTGCTGGTGCGCCAGGTGCGCCACGGCGAGCGGCGCGGCCCGCTGGACTCGCTCACCCCCCGGGAGCGTGAGGTGCTGACCGCGCTGGCGAGGGGCCGTTCCAACGGCGAGATCGCCCTTTCGCTGTCGCTGGGGAAGGAGACGGTGAAGACCCACGTGTCGAGCATCCTCGCGAAGCTCGGCGTCGTCGACCGCACCCAGGCGGCCATCGTCGGCCTGCAACAGGGCCTCGTTCCGCTGGGGGAGGCACTGGAGGCCGACGGCGGTCCGCCGGGCCGCTAGGTGGGTCAGACCGTGCGGAGGGCTTCGGTGGGGGGCAGCCGCGCGGCTCGCAGGGCCGGGTAGAGGCCCGCCAGCGCTCCGACGACCACGGCGACCGCGAACCCGCCCCACAGCCCCTCCGGCGGGATCAGCACCGTCCAGCCCCTGGCGCGCGCCAGTGCGAGCGTGACCGCGCAGCCGATGAGCACTCCCCCGGCACCGCCGAAGGCCGCCAGCACGAGGGACTCGGTGAGGAACTGCCCGGCCACGTGCCGCTTGGTCGCCCCGAGCGCACGGCGCAGGCCGATCTCGCCACGGCGCTCGAGCACCGATATGACCATGATGTTCCCGATGCCGATCCCGCCGACGAGCAGTGCGATGGCCCCGAGGCCGAGGAACAGCGTGGCGGCCGACTCGGCCACCGCCACCCGGGCGGTGAGGGCGTCCGAGGGGCGGGCCACGCTCACCTGGTCGGGGTGGGCTGGGTTGGTGGTGAGCCCGAGTACGCCCGCCACGGCCTCCACCTGCTCCTGCTGCGCCCGTACGTACAACCGGCTGGGGTGGCCGTCGTAGCCGAGCAGCTTCCGCGCCACCGGGAAGCCGACCAGCGCCGACCGGTCGATCTCCGGCGCCAGGACCAGGGGGTCCAGGATGCCGGACACGGTGAACCAGTGACCGCCGATCCAGACGCGTGTAGCCGCGTCGACCCGGGCGATCCCGAGCGTCTGCGCCGCCTGGTAGCCGAGCACGGCCACCGGATAGCCCGCCGTGGCGGCGTCGAGGAAACGGCCCTGCCGCACCCTGCCGCCGAGCGTCGGCAGCAGCGCCGAGTCGCAGGCTCGTACGGCCAGGCCCCCGGTCTGGCCGACGGGCATCAGCTCGTTGCGGTAGACGTTCTGCGCGGTCAGCTGGGTGGTCGGGGCGACACCGGTGATCCCGGCGACTCGGCGGATCATCCGCGTCGCGTCGACGGGCAGCGTGGCCTCCGCTCCTCCGAGATCCTTGCCGTTGGCCACCGTGAGCAGGTTGGTGCCGAGCCGGTCGAGCTGCTGGAGCAGCGAGGCCTGGCTGGAGCGGGTGACGCCGAGAACGGCGACGATGGCCGCGATGCCGATCGCGATGCCGAGGGCCGAGAGCACGGCACGCGGCCTCCGTGCCCGCAGCCCGAGCGTCCCGACGGGAAGCAGGTCCGCCGCCCGCAGCCGGCTGTACGGGACGCCGCCCGGGCTGTCCTTCACCGGCGGGCCTTCTCGGCGTCGTGCGGCGTGGGGCCGCTAGCGCGGTACTCGCTGACGATCTTGCCGTCGCGGATCTCCACCCGGCGGGGGCAGGCGGCGGCGATCCCGGGATCATGGGTGACGATCATCAAAGTGGTCCCCTGTTCGTTGAGCTCCCGGAGAAGCGAGATGATCTCCGCCCCGTTGGCCGAGTCGAGGTTGCCCGTGGGCTCGTCGGCGAAGACGATGGACGGCCGCCCGACCAGGGCACGCGCGATGGCGACCCTCTGCCGCTCGCCGCCCGACAGCTTGGCCGACCGGTGTCCCATCCGGTGCCCGAGCCCGACCCTGGTCAGCGCGGCGCCGGCGAGGCGGCGGCGCTCGGCGGCGGGCACGCCGCGGTAGAGCAGCCCCGTGGCGACGTTCTCCAGCGCGGTCAGGCTGTCCAGCAGGAAGAACTGCTGGAAGACCACCCCGACGTGGTGGGCGCGCAATCCTGCCAGCCGCCGGTCGCCGTACCCCTCGACGGCGTGACCGGCGAGCCGTACGGAGCCGGACGTCGGACGGTCGAGCGCGGCCATGAGGTGGAGCAGGGTCGACTTCCCCGAGCCGGACGGCCCGAGCAGGGCCACCATCTCCCCGGCCTCCACGGCCAGCGAGACGCCCCGGACGGACTCGACCGGGGGCTCGCCTGGGTAGACCTTCCGTACCTCGCTGAGCTGCAGTACGGGACCGTCTGGACTCCTCATTCCTTCGGCACCTCCACCTGGGCGCCCTCGCCGACGCCTGTGACCTCGACCACTCCGGCGGTGTCGTCGAACAGGCCGGTCTCGACGGGGACCGTGGTATGGCGATTTCCCGTGACCGTCACGACGGCGAACCTCCCGCCCGGCTGCGCGAGGAGGGCGACGATCGGCACGGTGAGGACGTTCCTGCGTTCCTCGACGGTGATCTCCACCTGGACCAGCGCCTGGTCGAGGGCCTTGACCGGCTTGCCCGCGAGCCGGATGGTGATCGGGACGGTGGACTGCGACTGGCCGCCGTCCTGGGTGGTCGGAGCCGTCACCGCCACCGTGCTGACCTGGGTGACCGTGCCCTTGCGCGTACGGCCGTCGGGGAGCGTGACCACGACCTTGTCCCCCCGGCGGGTGGAGGGCGCCATCGTGGGGTCGAGCTGCACGGACACGACGGGCACCGCGCTGGTCCCATGCAGGACGCGGCCGGCCGCCGCGCTCCCAACGGGCGTGTCGTGGCCGGTCACGCGGAGGGGTCGCGGCAGGAAGACGACCTGGCCGAGGGGTACGGTCCCGGTGACGGGCAGGCCCACGTCGTGCTGCCACCGCCGTACGGCGTAGTAGGTGGAGAGGCTGTAGCGGCGGTCCACGGTCAAGCCGGTGTAGCCGAGTGCCCGCAGGTTGCGTTCGAGCTGCTCGACGTCCGGGCCGGAGGTCATGCCGAGACTGAACGGGCGCCACGCGGGGCGCGAGCCGTACAGCAGGGGCACCTTGCGGCCGTCCACCTCATAGAGCGCGTGCCCCCGGGTGATCGTCACTCCGATCGCCGGAAGCCGTGTGACGACCCCTCCGCTCCCGTTGACCGCGTACGCGCCGTCGTAGGTAAGGGTGCCGTTCACCTGCTGGCGCTGGGCCACGTCGCCCGAGGCGACCGGGGCGGTGCCGGTGGCGATGGGCGCCACGGTGACGGCCGGGCCCTCGTCGCGGAGCAGCACCCAGCCGCCCCCGGCGAGGGCGAGGACGACCACCCCGGCCAGCGAGGTGCTCAGAGCCTTACCCATTGGAGCCCGCCGGCTGCTTGATGGAGATGCCGTGGGAGGGAAAGTACGGCCTGCAGGCGTCGAGCTGAGTCCTGATGCCCTTCTTGCCGAGGTCGACCAACCGCTTCGGCAGCGGGAAGTCCCCCTGGGCGTCGGGGTCGGGCCAGTCGCGCAGGCCGTTGTCGCGCATGCAGCGGGCGAGCTGACGGAGCTTGACCAGTTCCGCCGCCGTCACGGACCTGTTCTTCTCCGATGGCGGAAGCCGGTCGATGATCGACTTGCACGCGTTGAGCACGCTCGCGCTCGGTTTGGGCGTGCCCGGCCCGAAGTCCACCTTGCCGGTCTGGGGGTTGACGACCGGGTCGGGGAAGCCGGGCACTCCGTGTGCCCGGACGCACCGGGCGAGCTGCTTGTACAGGTCCAGCACCTGGCTCGGCCCCGCGCTCGGGGTCGGCGCGGGTGCCCCGGCGCCCTGCTTGGGGGCGCAGCCGGCCGACAGGACGGCGAGCGCGCACACCGCTATGATCTTCAATCCGCATCGCATGGAGCGCCTCCGAGGTGGACGGCCCCGCGGGAGCCGTGGTCCCAAGGCTTACGGGCGGGGCCCGCTCGCGCATCGCGCCGCGGCGGGGTTGGAACTCCCTCTGGCGGGGGAGGCAGTGAGGGCAGGAACCCTGACAACTCCCCTGATCGGGGCAGGGACGAGCCCCGGGTTTTGTATGATTTTTGCTTGCTGGGAGAATCGTCCTACCATCGGTGGTCTAGGCCACAGTTGCGCCCCTGCCAGCAGGGACATCTTGGTTACCGGACGGTAGAGATGCACTTTCCGGTGTAAGCGGCCAGGATGGAAGACGACCTAGACATCGAAGAAGAGGCCTACCAGTCCATCCTCGGAAGGCGAGACCCAGTGGCTTCCGGACGCCAGCGTTTCTCGATCATCAGCGACGGCCTACCCAGTCAGTTGCCCGATGTCGATCCCAGCGAGACCCAGGAGTGGCTCGAGTCGCTTGACACCGTCGTGAAGACGGAGGGTCGTAGCCGAGCCCGTTACCTGATGCTGCGCCTGCTCGAGCGCGCGCGCGAGCATCAGGTGGGGGTGCCCGGACTGCGGAGCACCGACTACATCAACACCATCCCGCCGGAGCGCGAGCCCTGGTTCCCGGGCGACGAGTACGTCGAACGGCGCATCAGGGCCTACACCCGGTGGAACGCCGCGGTCATGGTGACCCGGGCCAACGCCCGCACCAACGTCGGTGGCCACATCGCCACCTACGCCTCGGCCGCGTCGCTGTACGAGGTGGGCTTCAACCACTTCTTCCGCGGCAAGGACCACGGCGAGTCGGGTGACCAGGTCTTCATCCAGGGCCACGCGGCCCCTGGCATCTACGCCAGGGCGTTCCTTGAAGGCCGCCTGAACGAGTCGCAGCTCGACGCGTTCCGGCAGGAGCTGTCCCAAGGCTTCAAGGGCCTGCCCTCCTATCCTCACCCGCGCCTGATGCCCGACTTCTGGGAGTTCCCTACGGTCTCCATGGGCCTTGGGGCGATCGGCGCGATCTACCAGGCGAGGTTCAACCGCTACCTGCTCAACCGGAAGATCAAGGACACCAGCCGCAGCCACGTGTGGTGCTTCCTCGGCGACGGCGAGATGGACGAGCCGGAGTCGCTCGGCGCGATCGGCCTGGCCTCCCGCGAGGAGCTCGACAACCTCACGTTCGTCATCAACTGCAACCTGCAGCGGCTCGACGGGCCGGTGCGCGGCAACGGCAAGATCATCCAGGAGCTCGAGTCGTTCTTCCGGGGTGCCGGCTGGAACGTAATCAAGGTGGTCTGGGGCCGCGAGTGGGACCAACTCCTCGCTGCCGACGTCGACGGCGTGCTCGTCAACAAGATGAACACCACCCCCGACGGCCAGTTCCAGACTTACTCCGTCGAGTCCGGCGAGTACATCCGGGAGAACTTCTTCGGCGACGACCCCCGGCTGCGCAAGATGGTCGAGCACCTGTCCGACGACGAAATCCGCAAGCTGTCGCGCGGCGGCCACGACTACCGCAAGGTCTACGCGGCGTTCAAGGCGGCCCGCGAGCACGTCGGCCAGCCCACGGTCATCCTCGCCCAGACCATCAAGGGATGGACCCTCGGCAAGGACTTCGAGGCGCGTAACGCCACGCACCAGATGAAGAAGATGAGCAAGGCCGAGCTGAAGGAGTTCCGCGACCGGCTCTACCTCCCGATCCCCGACAAGGACCTCGAGGGCGACCTGCCCCCGTACTTCCACCCGGGCGAGAACGACGAGGAGATCGCCTACATGCGGGAGCGCCGCGCGGCGCTCGGCGGCTACCTGCCGAAGCGCGTCACGCGGGCCAAGCCGCTCAAGCTACCCGGCGACAAGGTCTACGCCGACCTGAAGAAGGGCTCGGGCAAGCAGAACGTCGCCACGACCATGGCGTTCGTCCGCCTTCTCAAGGACCTCATGCGAGACAAGGAGATCGGCGCGCGGTTCGTGCCGGTCATCCCCGACGAGGCCCGCACCTTCGGCGTCGACGCGATGTTCCCGACCGCCAAGATCTACTCCCCCCACGGGCAGACGTACGACGCGGTCGACCGCAACCTGCTGCTGTCCTACAAGGAGTCGGTCGAGGGCCAGATCCTGCACGAGGGCATCAGCGAGTCGGGCTCCATGGGGTCGGTGATCGCCGCCGGGTCGGCGTACGCCACGCACGGCCAGCACATGATCCCGGTCTACATCTTCTACTCGATGTTCGGGTTCCAGCGCACGGCCGACCAGATGTGGCAGCTCGGCGACCAGATGGGCCGGGGCTTCCTGATCGGCGCGACGGCCGGGCGCACCACGCTCAACGGCGAGGGCCTCCAGCATGAGGACGGCCACACGCCGCTGATCGCCTCGACCAACCCCGCGGCCGTGTCGTACGACCCGGCGTGGGGCTTCGAGATCGCCCACATCGTCAAGGACGGTCTCCGCCGCATGTACGGCGACCAGCCCGAAAACATCTTCTACTACCTCACCGTCTACAACGAGCCCTACCCGCAGCCGGCCGAGCCTGAGAACCTCGACGTCAACGGGGTGCTCAAGGGCCTCTACCGGTTCGCGGAGGCCCCCGCCATCGAGGGTCCGCGTGCCAACATCCTCGCCTCCGGCGTGGCCGTTCGCTGGGCCCTCGAGGCGCAGCGCCTGCTGGCCGAGGAGTGGGGCGTGGCGGCCGAGGTGTGGTCGGCTCCCTCGTGGACCGAGCTGCGCCGCGACGCGCTCGACTGCGAGGAGCACAACCTGCTCAACCCCGAGTCCGAGCAGCACGTGCCCTACGTCACCCAGGTGCTGGCGGACGTGCCCGGCCCATTCGTGGGCGTCAGCGACTACATGCGTGCCGTGCCCGACCAGATCTCCCGGTGGGTGCCCGGCGACTGGGCGTCCCTCGGCACCGACGGCTTCGGCCTGTCGGACACCCGCTCGGCGCTGCGCCGCCACTTCCACGTGGACGCCGCGTCGATCACCCTTGCCGTGCTGACCGAGCTGGTCAAGCGGGGCGAGATCAAGCAGGAGGTCCTGCGTGAGGCCATCTCGCGCTACCACCTGAAGAACGGCGTCACCGAGGTCCTGGCGCAGCCGACCCCGGAGAGCAACGAGACGCAGTCCATGGGAGTCTGATCCGCTTCCCGGACATCGGCAGGCTCCCGCGTGAACATGCGCGGGGGCCTGTTCTGACCTCCGCCTCCGGGGCTCCGTGATCGCGCCGCGACCAGCCGATGTGTCAGACGCGCTTGAGGAGCAGGGGCGCTCCGGGCATCAGTCAAGTGCGGGGTCGCGGGCGATGAGGTCGGGGATGTCCGGGGCGTACTCCTCCAGCTGCCGCCGCGCCCCCGCCTGCTCGCCCGTGAGCGCCGCGCTGATGATGCGGTCGAGCCGGAACACCCGGACATCCTCCCTGAGCCGGCACCACGCCACCAGGTACCAGAAACCGCCGCGCCCGCCGATGAAGACGCCCGGCTCGACGTCGCGCTCGGTGGACACGCCGGAACGGTCCTCGTACACGAGGCGCAGCACCCGGCGGCGCCGCAGGGTGTCCTCGATGACGCGGGAGACCGCGGCCCTGGCGTCGTGCTCGGAGTGCTCGCTCTCGGCGGGCGGGGGAACGCGGGACGCCGGCTCCCTCCCGCGTTGTCCCTCGGGCACCGGCATGGCGGCCACCAGCTTGCGCAGCGCGCTGCGGGCGTCGGCGGCGAAGGGCTGCTCACCGGCCTGGCTGAGCACGACGGCGATGGCCACCGCCTCGGCGGGGGTGAAGGCGAGCGGGTGGAGCGACGTCGGCTTGGCTAAGGCGTAACCCCCATCACTGCCGATGTCGGCGTAGATCGGCACGCCTGCCTGCTGGAGAGCCGAGATGTCGCGCTCGATGGTGCGCACGCTGACCTCTAACCGGGCGCTCAGCTCTCGTGCGGACCGGCACCGGGGGGAGACGGCGCGCAGCTCCTCGACGAGTGCGTAGAGCCGATCGGTACGGTTCACATCCCGAAGCTACGCCGGGCCACCGACATTTGGCCCGGCTCGCACACATCCGCCGGCGACCACGCTCACGTGGTACCGCTCCGGGCGAACGCGCCGCCTAGGCGGTGGTCCACGCCAGGAGGTCGTCCAGTGCCCAGGTGTCGATCACGCGGTCGGCCTCGATGCCGCACCGCACGGCTCGCGCACAGCCGAAGTGCTGCCACTCGAGCTGGCCGGGGGCGTGGGCGTCGGAGTCGATCGAGAACAGGCATCCCGTCTCGTGCGCCTGCCGGAGCAGCCGCTTCGGCGGGTCGAGCCGGTCGGGACGGGAATTGATCTCGACGGCGACTCCGAACCGGCGGCACGCCTCGAAGACGATCTCGGCGTCGAACCCAGACTCGGGCCTGAGGCCGCCTCGCCGGCCACCCGCCCTGACGATGCGCCCGGTGCAGTGTCCCAGCACGTCCACGTGCCGGTCGGCGACGGCCGTGACCATCCTGCGGGTCATGTCGTCGGCGTCCATCCTCAGCTTGGAATGGACGCTGGCGACCACGATGTCGAGCCGGTCGAGCAGCTCGGGCTCCTGGTCGAGCGACCCGTCCGCCAGGATGTCCACCTCGATGCCGGTCAGTATCCGGAAGGGCGCGAGCTTCTCGTTCAGCTTGGCGATCACGTCGAGCTGCTCGCGGAGCCGAGCCGGCGACAGGCCGTTGGCCACGGTAAGGCGCGGCGAGTGGTCGGTCATGGCGAGGTAGTCGTGGCCGAGCCCGCGAGCGGCGGCGGCCATCTCCTCGATCGGCGAGCCGCCGTCCGACCAGTCGGAGTGGCTGTGCAGGTCACCCTTGAGCGCGGTCCGCAGGGCGGCGGTGGCCCCGTCCAGGTCGAGGCCCGCCGTGTCCTCCAGGCGCCGCAGGTAGGTGGGGGTCTGGCCGTCCAGGGCCTCGGTGATCGCGAGGGCGGTGACCTTGCCGATGCCCTTCAGATCGGACAGGCCTCCCGATCGCGCGAGCCGTACGAGCTCGTCGCGGGGGATGCCCGCGATGGTCGAAGCGGCGCCGCGAAAGGCGCGCACCCGGTAGGCCGGCTCTCCTGCCCGCTCCAGGAGAAAGGCGATCCTCTTCAGCGCGTCGACCGGTTCCACATTCGCACATCTACCCACCGGTAAGAGGTTCTCCCTCCCTCCGGCGCCGGCGTTCGCTCGTTGTTGGGAGCAGCAAATGAAATTACGGATATATCGGGCATAGGAAACTTTGCTGCTTGTAGCTCCGTTGATCGGTCCAAACGGTACGCTGTGCACACTTTTCGAGAGATGGAATTTGATGGCGACACCCGGGCCGGAGCCTGCGCTACCACCCCACCCCTTGGCACAGCGAACCGGTCCTCCTCCAGGCACGCCGCCCGGGGGCAAAGGCAAGGGCTTGTCCTCCGGCGCGGTCACCCTCGGGACGATGGGCCTGCTGTCCACCCTGGTACTCGGGTTCTGCGCCGCCCAGGACACCTTCGCGCAACGGGTGACCGCCGACTGCGTCGACCTCCGCGACCACCAGGCCGACGGGTCCTACCAGGTCGTGAACGACGGCCAGTGCGACGATCACTACCACGGCTCGTACGGCGCCTACGGCTGGTACTACGGGGGCGTACGGCAGGCCGGCCGGGTCCTCAGGGGAACGACCATCAGGCCGTCCAACGCGCACGTCGACAGCCGGTCGGGCACGGTGCTCCAGCGAGGCGGCTTCGGCGGCCGGGGATCCGGCGGGGGCTGAGGTGCGGCGACAGGCCTCCACACGGCGGGACGGCTGGGAAAAGATCATCGAGTCGCAGGGGCTGGCCTACCACCGTTCCGCGCACCCGGAGTACCTCACACGCCCCTACTGGGACGAGGGGGCGCACTACGTCTTCACCCTGGAACAGGTGCTCGACCTGGAGAGCCAGGTCGAGGAGCTGCACGGCATGTGCCTGGAAGCGGTGGACCACGTGATCGCGCACAACCGCTTCGGCGACTTCGCGATCCCCGAGTGGGCGGTGCCGGAGGTGGAGGCGTCCTGGCGGCGCCGGGACCCGCACGTCTACGGCCGCTTCGACCTTCGCTACGACGGAACCGGGCCCGCCAAGCTGCTCGAGTACAACGCCGACACCCCGACCAGCCTCGTCGAGAGCTCGCTGATCCAGTGGTTCTGGCTCAAGGACGTCCACCCGGACGACGACCAGTGGAACTCCCTCCACGAACGCCTGATCGACCGCTGGAAGGAGCTCCCGCTGCAGAGCGGCCCGGCGCACTTCGCATGGACCAACATGGACGAGACCGGCGAAGAGGTGATGACGCTCGGCTACCTGCAGGAGACGGCCGCGCAGGCGGGCCTGACCACCGTCGCCATCGCCATGGAGGACATCGGCTGGGACCCCCTCGCCCGCCGCTTCGTCGACATGGACAAGCGGGTGATCCGTACGCTCTGCAAGCTGTACCCGTGGGAGTGGGCGGTCGCCGACCCGTTCGGACCGCAGGCGGTCAGGCACCAGATCTCCATGACCTGGATCGAGCCGCTGTGGAAGATGCTGCTGTCGAACAAGGCGCTGCTGGCCATCCTTTGGGAGATGTATCCCGGCCACCCGAACCTGCTCCCCGCCTACCTCGACGGCCCACGTGACCTTCCCGCGTACATCGAGAAGCCGCTGCTCGGCAGGGAGGGCGCCGGCATGCGGATCGTGACCCCCGGGTCCACCGAGACGACCGACGGTGACTACGGCGCCGAGGGCTACGTCTACCAGGAGTTCCGCGCGCTGCCCGACTTCGACGGCTGGCGCCCCGTGCTGGGCGCGTGGGTCGTCGGGGACGAGGCGGCCGGGCTCGGCATCCGGGAGACCTCGGGCCTGATCACGGATGACTCGTCGTCCTTCGTCCCCCACCGCATCGCTCTCTGACCCCGTGACGCGGTGCGCACCCCCGTACGTCCAAGCACGTCCAAGCACGTCCAAGGAGACACAGATGACCATCGCGCTCGCAGGCCCGCTGGGAGAGGCGCTCGGACGAGGGGCTCTCGCCATCCTCGCGTACGCGGTGCTGGGCGTCCTGCTGCTGGTCGCCGGCTTCTACGTGATCGACATGGCCACCCCAGGCCGGCTCAGCAAGGTCATCCAGGCCGACCGTAACCCCAACGCCGCGCTGCTCACCGCCTCCGGCCTCGCGGCCATCGGCCTGATCGTCGCCGCCTCCATCTGGTCCTCGGGCGGTGTGCTCCAGGAAGGACTGCTCGCCACGCTGGTGTTCGGCCTCGTGGGCATCGCCGTGCAGGCCCTCGGAATGCTCCTTTTCGACCGGGTCGCGGGTATCTCGGTCCGCGAGTTGGTGAGAGAGCCGAAGCTCCAACCGGCCGCGGTCGTACTCGGCGTGACCCATCTCGCGATCGGGTTGATCACCGCGGTCGCGGTGATATAGCGCACCACCGGCCCCCGTACGGCTGTCGCACTCGCGTTGACCTGGCACCCTAGGGATGTGAACGACCGGGTACGTGAGGACACCGCGCGGCGGCTCGAGCGCGCGATGGGAAGTCTCGGCACCGCGGCGATGACCCGTATGGACGATCGGCTGCCGTGGTACCGCGCGCTGTCGGCCGAGGACCGCTCCTGGGTCGGCCTGGTGGCCCAGGCCGGGATCGCCGCCTTCGTCGAGTGGTTCCAGCACGCCGACGAGGGCAGGCCGACCCCGAGCATCGAGATCTTCGGCACCGCTCCGCGCGAGCTGAAGCGCTCCGTGTCGTTACAGCAGACGGTCGACCTCGTGCGCGTCGTCGTCGAGGTGGTGGAGGCGGAGGTCCAGGACCTCGCCGCGCCCGGCGGCGAGGAGCTGCTGCGGCAGGCGATGCTGCGCTACACCCGCGACGTGGCGTTCGCCGCCGCGCACGTCTACGCCCGCGAGGCCGAGGTTCGCGGCGCGTGGGACGCCCGGCTCGAGGCGCTCATCGTCGACGCGCTGGTCCGCGGCGAGGTGGACGAGGGGCTGCACTCATGGGCGGCGGCGCTCGGCTGGACGTCCTCCCCCGTCGTGGTCCTGGCGGGGTACGCCCCGGACGCCGACCCGCAGACGGTCATCGACGGCATGCGCGACAAGGGCCGCCGTCTCGGGCAGGACCTGCTGGCGGGAGTGCAGGGCGACCGCCTGATCGTCATCGTGGGCGGCGCCGACAGCATCAAGGACGCCGCCCGCCACGTGGTGCCGCGTTTCGGGCCCGGTCCGATCGTCATCGGCCCGGAGGTCCCCGACCTGCACGCGGCGGCCAGCTCCGCACGCGCCGCGACGGCGGGCCTGCGTGCGGCGACGGGGTGGCCCGACGCGCCTCGGCCCGTGCTCGCCGAGGATCTGCTGGCCGAGCGGGCCATCGACGGCGACGACGACGCCCGCGCCGAGCTGATCGAGAACGTCTACAGGCCGCTCCAGGGCACGCCGCTGCTCGATACGCTGGCGACCTACCTTGAGCAGGGGACATCTTTGGAAGCCACGGCGCGTCTGTTGTTCGTCCATCCGAACACGGTGCGTTACCGTCTGAAGAAGATCACAGAGCTGACGGGCTACCTCCCGACCGAGGGCCGGTCCGCCTTCACCTTGCAGGTCGGGCTGATCCTCGGCAGGCTGTCGCGAACAAGCGTGACCTGACCAGGGTTCGGTAACGGGCCGGAAACCGCTACTAGAGGTTTCCTACAAAGACCCACCGACAAAGTTCGTACGGATCATTAGCAGTGTGGTGAACTCCTACAGGGCATGGTGGATTTTGTGCTCGTCATCGTCGCTCCCGGGCAAGGCGCCCAGACTCCAGGCTTCCTGTCTCCGTGGCTCGAGATCCCCGGTCTGCGTGACCGGCTGTCCGCGTGGTCGGATGTCGCCGGTCTAGATCTGATCTCCTACGGGACCACGGCCGAGGCCGGCGAGATCCGCGACACCGCCGTCGCGCAGCCACTGTTGGTAGCCGCCGGTCTCGCCGTCGCGGAGGTGCTGCTCGGCGAGGACTCCCCCGGCGGGCCGGACGCGGTCGCCGGTCACAGCGTCGGGGAGTTCACCGCCGCCGCCCTCGCCGGTGTCCTCACCCCGGAGCAGGCCGTCGCACTGGTCCGCGAGCGCGGCCAGGCCATGGCGAAGGCCGCCGCGGTGACCGAGACCGGCATGACGGCCGTGCTCGGCGGCGTCGAGGAGGAGGTCCTCGAGACCATCGAACGTCACGGCCTGACGCCCGCCAACATCAACGGTGCCGGGCAGATCGTCGCGGCCGGCACGGCCGAGCAGCTCGCGGCCTTCGCCGCCGGCCCCCCGGCGGGTGCCCGGCTGGTCTCGCTGTCGGTCGCCGGGGCGTTCCACACCCACCACATGGCCCCGGCGGTCCAGCACCTGCGCGCCGAGGCCGCCGGCGTCACCCCCGCGGACCCGGGCGTCACCCTGCTGTCCAACGCCGACGGCACGGCCGTCGCGAGCGGCGCCGAGTTCGTCGAGCGGCTGATCGACCAGGTCGGCCGCCCGGTCCGGTGGGACCTGTGCATGGCCACGATGGCCGGCCTCGGCGCGACCACCATGATCGAGCTGCTCCCGGGGGGCACTCTCACAGGCCTCGCCAAGCGGGCGCTCCGTGGCATCGCGACGGTCCCCCTGAAGACCCCCGACGACCTCGCGGCCGCCCGCGCCGCGATCAGCAAGGAGACCGCCCAGTGAGGATCATGCGGGGCGCCCCGGGCGCCAAGGTGCTCGCGTTCGGCGGTTACCAGCCGGCGGGTGTCGTCACCAACGACGACCTGGCCAAGACCATCGACACCAACGACGCCTGGATCCAGAGCCGCGTCGGCATCAAGGAGCGCCGGGTCGCCGGTCCCGAGGAGTCAGACGTCGACCTGGCCGTGCAGGCGGGTGGCAAGGCCCTGGCGGCGAGCGGCCTGTCGGCGGGCGAGATCGACCTGGTCATCGTCGCCACCTGCACCCTGGAGGCGCAGATCCCCAACGCCGCCGCCCGCGTGGCGCACCGGCTCGGCATCGAGGCCCCCGGCGCGTTCGACGTCAACGCCGCCTGCGCGGGCTTCTGCTACGCCCTGGCGACCGCCGGTGACGCCGTGCGCTCCGGCTCGGCGACGAACGTCCTGATCGTCGGCACCGAGAAGCTCTCCCAGTGGGTCGACTGGACCGACAGGGCCACCTGCGTGATCTTCGCCGACGGCGCGGGGGCCGCCGTGGTCGGGCCTTCGGAGACGCCGGGCATCGGGCCCGTGGTCTGGGGCAGCGCGGGCGACAAGTCCGACGCGATCATCATCAAGGACCGCGACTCCTTCCTGCACCAGGAAGGCCAGACCGTGTTCCGCTGGGCCACGACGGCACTTCACCCGGTGGCCAAGGAGGCGTGCGACCGTGCGGGCGTGCACCCGTCCGAGCTGGCGGCATTCGTCCCCCACCAGGCCAACCTGCGGATCATCGAGGCCATCGCACGCAAGCTGGGCGCCGACAAGGCCGTCATCGCCAAGGACATCGTGCTCGCGGGCAACACCTCCGCCGCATCGATCCCGCTGGCGCTCAGCCGCATGATCGAGCGTGGCGAGGTCCAGTCGGGCGACCTGGCCCTGCTGCTCGGCTTCGGCGCCGGCCTGACCTACGCCGGCCAAGTGGTGGAGATCCCCTGAACCTGTACGGAGGCCCGCACGGCTCGCCGTACACACCAAGAGAAGAACCCAATCCAAGGAGAAATCGCGACATGGCAGTGACCGAGCAGGAAATCCTCGCGGGCCTCGGCAAGATCATCAACGAGATCACCGGCATCCCGGCCCCCGAGGTCACCCCGGAGAAGAACTTCGTGGACGACCTCGACATCGACTCGCTGTCCATGGTCGAGATCGCCGTCGCCGCCCAGGACGAGTTCGGCGTCGAGATCCCCGACGACCAGCTCAAGCACCTGAAGACCGTCAAGGACGTCGTCAACTTCATCCAGAACTAACCCGTCTCAGACGTCCGGCCCGCTGGGCGTCTGAGCACCCGAGCTTCGCGACGAGACAAGGAGCGCATCAAGTGAGTAGAGACCGGGTACGTGTCGTTGTCACCGGGCTTGGCGTGACCACGCCCCTCGGTGGAGACGTCGCCTCGACCTGGTCGGCGCTCCTTGCCGGGCAGTCGGGCATCCACACTCTCACCGAGGACTGGATCGACCTTCTGCCCGTGAAGTTCGGGGCAAGGGCGGCCGTCGACCCCACCACGGTGCTGCCGAGGCCCGAGTCGCGCCGCCTCGACCGTGCCGAGCAGTTCGCCCTCATCGCCGCCCGCGAGGCATGGCGGGACGCCGGCACGCCGAAGGTCGCGCCCGACCGGCTCGGCGTGGTGGTCGGCAGCGGCATCGGCGGCATCACCACGATCCTCGCGGCCTACGACGTGTTCAAGGAGAAGGGCTGGCAGCGGCTCTCTCCCTTCACCGTCCCGATGCTGATGCCCAACGGCTCGGCCGGGTGGATCGGCATCGAACTCGGCGCGACGGCGGGCGTCCACGCCACCGTGAGCGCCTGCGCCACCGGCGCCGAGTCCATCGGCTACGCGATGGAGATGATCAGGTCCGGGCGCGCGGACGTCGTCGTGGCGGGCGGCACCGAGGCTGCCATCCACCCGCTCAATATCGGCTCCTTCGCTGCGATGCGGGCGATGTCGACGCGCAACGACGAGCCCGAGCGAGCCTCCCGTCCCTGGGACAAGGATCGCGACGGGTTCGTGCTGGGTGAGGGTGCGGGCATCGTCGTCCTCGAGTCCGAAGAGCACGCCCGGGCGCGTGGCGCCCGCGTCTACGCCGAGGCGTCCGGGGTCGGCTACTCCGGCGACGCCCACCACATCGCCCAGCCCGAGCCCACGGGCGCGGGTCTCAGGAGCGCGGCCCGAAGGGTCCTCGAGGACTCCGGGCTGACCGGCCAGGACATCTGGCACGTCAACGCCCACGCCACCTCCACGCCCGCTGGGGACGTCCTGGAGGCCGTGGCGATCCACGAGATCATCGGCGATCACCCGCTCGTGACGTCGACCAAGTCGATGACCGGTCACCTGCTGGGCGGCGCCGGCGGCATCGAGTCCGTCTTCACGATCAAGGCGCTGTACGACCGCATCGTGCCGGCCACCGTCAATCTCGACAACCTCGACGACGGCGTCGAGGTGGACATCGTGCGCGGCGAGCCGCGCAAGCTCCCGGGGGGCCAGATCGCCGCGATCAACAACTCGTTCGGGTTCGGCGGACACAACGTCGCCGTCGCCTTCGCCAGCATCTGATTTGGAGCGCCAGTGACCGTGCTCGACAACGGGGTGGTGACCGCGACCTCCGAACAGGAGGGTCCTGATCCCCGTGACCCGCGAATCCGCCTGTCCGCCCTGTTCGACGAGGGCTCCATCCACCTGATCTCCCCCGAGGACCGCAGCGGCGTGCTCGCCGCCATGGGCCGTGTGGAAGGGGTGCCGGTGGTCGCCTTCTCCAGCGACGCCCGCATTCAGGGCGGCGCGATGGGCGGCGAGGGCTGCGAGCACATCGTGCACGCCTATGACGTGGCCGTCCGCGAGCGGGTCCCGATCGTCGGACTTTGGCACTCCGGAGGCGCCCGCCTCGCCGAGGGCGTCGAGTCCCTGCACGCCGTCGGCCGAGTCTTCGCCGCGATGACCAGGGCCTCGGGCGTCGTCCCGCAGATCTCCGTGGTCCTCGGCCCGGCGGCGGGCGGAGCCGCGTACGGCCCGGCCCTCACCGACCTCGTGATCCTTTCCGACCAGGGCCGCATCTTCGTCACCGGCCCCGACGTCGTCCGCAGCGTCACCGGCGAGAAGATCGACATGGCCGCCCTCGGCGGTCCCGAGCCCCACAGCAAGCGCAGCGGCGTGGTCCACGTGGTCACCAAGACCGACACCGAGGCGCTGCTGAACGCCCGCCGCCTCGCCGTGCTGCTCGGCCACCAGGGCCGCGTGCGCCTCGACTCGGTGGAGGACGTCGACTTCTCCGGCCTGCTGCCCGAGGAGGTCCGCCGGGCGTACTCCGTGCAGCCGCTGGTCAACGGCCTGCTCGACGAGCCCGGTGTCGAGCTCCACCCCAAGTGGGCGCCCAACATCGTCACCACGCTCGGCCGCCTCGGCGGTCGCACGGTCGGCATCATCGCCAACAACCCGATGCGCCTGGCCGGCTGCCTCGACTCGCTCTCCGCCGAGAAGGCCGCCCGGTTCGTACGGATGTGCGATGCCTTCGGGGTGCCGCTGGTGGTCCTGGTGGACGTCCCCGGCTACCTCCCGGGCGTGGGGCAGGAGCACGACGGCGTCGTACGACGCGGCGCCAAGCTCCTGCACGCCTTCGCCGAGGCCTCGGTGCCGCGCGTGACCGTGGTGACCCGCAAGGCGTACGGCGGCGCGTACATCGCGATGAACTCCCGGTCCCTGGGCGCCACCAAGGTGTTCGCCTGGCCCACCGCCGAGGTCGCCGTGATGGGCGCGGTCGCGGCCGTGCGGGTGCTGAAGCGCCGCGAGATCGCCGCCGCCCCCGAGGAGGAGCGCTCCGCCCTGGAGGCCCGGCTCGCCGAGGAGCACGAGAAGGTCGCAGGGGGCCTCGACCGCGCCATCCTGCTCGGCGTCATCGACGAGGTCATCAAGCCCGCTGAGACCCGCACCGCCATAGCCAAGGTCCTCGCCCAGGCCACCCCGGCCCGAGGCGCCCACGGCAACATCCCGCTGTAGTCCGTTCGTCCGTGAGGCCCCGCACCAGGTATCGGTGCGGGGCCTCACGCATGTCAGGGCCTCGGGCTGCGAGGGCTCGGATGGTACAGATCGTGGTTCTCACGCCGGGAAGGATCGCGGCCGTACGGGTGGAGGTCAGACGGCGGCGTGCAGCCAGCGGACGGGGGCCCCGTCGCCGGCGTAGCGGAACGGCTCGAGCTCTTCGTCCCACTGCTTGCCGAGCAGCTTGTCGAGCTCTTCCTCGAGGACGACCCGGCCCTGCGCCGCCATGAGCATGACGTTGCGGAGCCTGTCCTCGGGGATCAGGATGTCGCCGGACACCCCGACCACGGCCGTGAAGGCACCGAGGGTCGGCGTGTAGGCGTGCCGCGAGCCGTCCACCCCCGAGGACGCGTCCTCGGTGATCTCGAACCGGATGCGCTGCCAGCCCATGAGTGATGACGTGATCGCCGAGGCGGTGCCGGGGCGACCCTCCCACTCAGCCTGGGTTCGCACGGTGCCGGGCTGCGCCGGCTGCGGAGTCCAGGACAGGTCGACGGGTATGCCAAGAACACCCGCGACCGCCCATTCGATGTGCGGGCACAGCGCGGGCTGAGCCGAGTGGACGTACAGCACGCCACGAGCAGACACCGGACCTCCCGTTTCGTACGAGGTGCGCCTTCCCCAACGTCCTCATACTGGGATGATCACAAGTGACTGAGGGAGAGACTACCGTCCGTCGTGGCGGGGCACCAGAGCCGGGTCATACCTAATCACGCTTGGCAACTCTCCGCATGGGGAAAGATACATTCCGTGTTTACCTCCCCCATAAGGAGCCGCCGGTGAACGTGCAGGTAGTCGAGCACACTCCCGGGCGGAGCGCCCTCATACGGCCGGGCGTCCTCCTCTCCCGGTCCCCAAGCGCCGCCGGGCGGTGGACCCAGACGGTCGAGAGCCTCGACGGGCTCTACGTCGTACGACTGTCACCGGGAGCCGACCCCTGCGAGATCGCCGCCACGCTCTCGGAGGCGGGGCACGAGGTGTCGCCCAACCACGTCGTGATCGGCCAGCCGCTGTTCTTCGGCGGCCCCACCGGAGCGCCGCTTCCCGCCGCCGCCCCGGCGTACGATCCGGGAGAGCCGTCGCGGGTGACGGTAGGGCTGCTTGACACCGGCGTGGCCCCGCATCCGTGGTTCAGCGGCACCGAGTGGTTCCAAGACCAGCCCGGCGAGGTCCTCGACGCCGACGGCGACGGGCTCCTCGACCTCCAGGCCGGGCACGGCACCTTCATCGCGGGCCTGGTGCTCCGCCAGGCTCCCGGCGTGCGGCTGCGTGTGCTGAGGGTGCTGGACAGCCACGGGGTGGGCGACGAGATCGGCGTGCTCCGCGCCCTGAGCCACCTGCGCGACACCCGCGTCGACGTGCTGGTGCTGTCGTTCGGCTGCTTCACCTACGACGACAGGCCGTCGCCTTTGCTGGAGCGCGCGCTCGCCGCGTTCCCCGACACGGTGATCGTGGCCTGCGCGGGGAACACCGCCTCCCCACGGCCCTTCTGGCCCGCCGCGCTGCCTCGTGTGATCGCCGTGGGTGCCCTCGATTCCGGAGAAAGCGGGCGCGCGAGGTTCTCCGCGTACGGCCCCTGGGTGGACGCCTGCGCTCGTGGTGAAGCGTTGACCAGCAGTTTCGTGGACTTTGATCATTTCAGGAGCTACGCCGTCTGGAGCGGCACGTCCTTCTCGGCCGCCGTGGTGGCCGGGGCCATCGCCGCCGCCGCCCGGCACATGTCCCCAGGTGAGGCCGCGAGCCACGTGCTCGATCCGGGACATGGCAGGCGATTCCCTGATCTCGGGGTCTCCGTCCCCGCGCCCCGCTAGGGTGATCACAGCAAGCATCTCCCCCACCACGCAGAGTCATGAAATGCCCTATGATCTCGACCTCCTCGATGAGACGGCCTGGCGCGATCTGGTCGACCGCTTCGGATACCGCATGTGGGCCGTCGCCCGGGCGTTCGGCCTCAACTCCACCGACGCCGCTGACGCGGTGCAGGCCGCGTGGCTCCGGCTGGTCGAGAGCGCTCACACGATCCGCGACCCCGAGCGGGTCGGCGCCTGGCTGGTCACGACGACGCGCCACGAGGCGGCGCGGATCCTCCGGGGCCGTGCGGGTGACGCGCCGACCGGCCTGCCCGACGAGATCCCGGCGCCGGACGGCGACCCCGTGGCGGTGATGCTCACCGAGGAGCACGGGCGGCGGCTCTGGGCGGCCGTCGACACGCTGCCCATGCCTTGCCGCTCGCTGCTCCGGCTGATCGTGGCCGCCCCCGAGGCCGGCTACGCCCAGCTCGCCAGGCGCCTCGACATGCCCATCGGCAGCATCGGACCGACCCGCATCCGCTGTCTCAAGCGCCTGCGGTCCCTCATGGAGGACGAGCGGTGAACGACGAGGAATACCTTCTGGCGGCTCTGCGGATCGCCTCGGGCGCCGATCCGGTGCCCGCACGCGTATCGGTGGAGGCCCGCGCGGTTTACGGGCTGCGCCTGCCTGGAGCCGTGACGGCGGGCCCCGTTGAGCTTCCCACCGACGGGGGCGCCTGGCCGCTGTCCGGCGTCCGCTCCGCCATCCGTTCCGACGGTTGCTCGGCCGAGGGTGAGCCGCGGCTGCTCCGCTTCGCCGCCGACGGGCTGACCATCGACGTCGAGATCACGGTCTGCGACTCCCACCTCGACCTCGCCGGGCAGATGCATCCCGCCCCAGCCAAGGGTGCCCGCGTCGAGATCAGGACACCCCACGTCAGCAAGATCCGCTTCCCGTCCGAGACGGGTGAGTTCGCCACCACCGGCCTGCCACACGGCTGGTTGAGCGTGGTCTGCCACCGTCCAGGCGACCCCCCGGTGGCGACCCGCTGGCACCGCATCCGCCGGTGACCCACCCGAACGACCTCCCCAGACCAGGCGAACCACTGGCAGAGCATCTGAGCCCCGCGGACGTCCAGGCAGCGTATGGATCTTTCACGGAGCTGGTCGCCGCGGCCGAGGGGGCGGTGCTGATGTCGGGCGCCGATCCGGGCCGGGCTCGTGACCGCGCGGGAGCCGTGCTGGCCGAGGCGGAGGCACGCGGCTGCGCGGAGGCCATCTCGGTCTCGCACCGGGCGCTGGCGCTCACCGCCCGCGAGTTCGGCCACCTGACGCTGGCCGCCGAGCACCTCGACCAGGCGGTCGCCGCCGCCCGCGACCTGCCGGAACGCGCCGCCCAGGCCCGGCTCTCGCTGGTGACGGTCCGCGCCCACCTCGGCGATCCCGTGGGCGCGCTTCGCGTGGCCGACCTCGCGGAAGGGCATCTGACCGGCCTCGACCCGGCGAGGCTCGGCGTGCAGCGCGCCGTCGCGCTGGTCCAGCTCGGCAGGTCCGATGAGGCGGTGGCCCACTGCGACAGGGCCGTCTCGCTGCTCACGGGGGCAGAGGACCCGCGCTTCCTGGCCGGAGCCCTGCTCAACCGGGGCATCGCCCACACCTACCTGGAGCGGTACGACGCCGCCTCGCGTGACCTGTCGAGCTGCGTGACCATCGCCAGGGAGGCGGGGCTGGACCACCTCGTGACCCTGGCCGAGGCCAACCTGCCGTTCGTCGCGACCCGGCGCGGCGACATCCCTGCCGCCTTCGCGGGCTACCACGCCGCGCAGGCGACGCTGACGGGCTACCCCGAGCGGCTCGCCGCGATGCGGGCCGACTTCGCGGGCGCACTGCTCGCCGCCTACCTGCCCGGGGAGGCCCGCGCGCTGCTCTCCCAGGCGGTCCCCGAGCTCGCCGCCGCGGGCGCGCGGGTCGCGCTCGCGGAGTCCCGCCTGCTCCTTGCCCAGGTCGAGCTGCTGGCCGGCGATCCGCACGAGGCCGGGATCAACGCCGAGCTGGCGGCCGGCGAGCTGACCGGCCAGGGACGCCACGCCTTGGTGCCGCTGGCCGTGGAGGTGGCGCTGCGGGCCCGCCTCGCCACCGAGTGCCCGACGCCCGAGCTGCTCGCGGAGGCACGGGCGCTGGCCGGGCGCCTCGCCGCGGAAGGGTGGACGGGGCCGGCCGCGGCGCTACGGCTCACCGCCGCCGAGCTGGCGGTGACGCTGGGCGACCAGCCCGCCACGGAGGCCGAGCTCCGCCTCGTCGCCGGCGAGCCCGCCACTGGGCGCACGCATCGCGTCGTACGCCACCACGCCGTGGCCCTCGGGCTGAGCCTTCGAGGTGACCGGCCGGGCGCCTTCGCCGCGCTGCGGGCGGGCCTCGCGGAGGCCACCGAAGGCGGCGAGCGTCTCGGCGACCCGGGGGTACGCGCCCACGCCATACGGGCGGGCGAGCGGCTCGCGGACTTCGGCCTCTCGCTCGCGCTGAGCGACGGGCAGCCCGAGACCGTGCTCGGCTGGGCGGAGCACTGGCGCGCGGTGCGACGCGGACGGGCCGGAGAGCCACTGGCGGTCGAACTGCTGCGTGCCGCGCTCGGCGACGCCGTACTGATCGAGACGGTCAGGCACGGTGACCGGCTCGCCGCCGTGGTCCTCACCGCCGACCTCTGCGTGCTGCGACCGCTCGGCTCCTACACGGCCGCCGCCGAGGCGACGATCCGGCTCAGGTACGGCCTGCGGCGCGCGGGCCTGCGTGACACGGGCACTCGCAACGGGGTGACGAGGGAGGCAGAGCAGCTCGCGGAACGGCTGCTCGCACCGCTGGCCGGCGACATCCGGGACCGGCCGGTCGTGATCGTACCGACCGGCGCGCTGCACACCCTGCCGTGGCCGGTCCTCCCTCCCTTCCGGGGGCGGCCGACCTGCGTGGCCTCCAGCGCGGACGCCTGGCGGCACGCGTCCGGCCCCGGCCTGACCACGGAAACGGATCCACGGCCTGCAGGCCATGCCGATCTCCGTGGTCGCGCCGAGTCGGGGCAGGCCGGCAGGAGCGATTCTTCACAGCTGTGGCCTATGTCTTCGCGGGCCGACTCGCCGCGGGTGGCCGCTGTGGCGGGGCCGGGGCTCGATCATGCCGAGGAGGAGGCGGCGATGGTCGTCCGCACCTACGACAAGGCCGGGGCCGTACAGGTCGGGGCCAAGATCACCGATGTCCTCGAAGTGCTTCAGCGGGCCGAGATCGCGCACATCGCCGCCCATGGATACTTCTGCGCCCCGAGCCCACTGCTGTCGAGCCTTTCCCTGGACGACGGCCCGCTGATGGCCTACGACCTGCTCCGGCTGAGCCGGGTGCCGGGGCTGGTGGTGCTGTCGGCCTGCGACTCAGGCATGGCCCACGCCCCGGTCGACGGAGCCCCTTTGGGCCTCGCCGGCGCGTTCCTCGATCGGGGCACCACCTGCGTGGTCGCCGGCCTCGTCCCCGTGCGTGACGACGAGGCCCTGACGCTCATGACGCTCTTCCACGCTCTGCTGGTCTCAGGGCACACCCCGGCGGAGGCGCTCGCCATGGCGAGCGAGAAGACAGGCGTCGCCGGATTCGCCTGTTTCGGCTCCCTCGGGCGCCCGATCAACCTCCCCAGGGGATAGGGCGTGTCCACATTCACCCGGCCGGGCACCGCATGACGGCGCCGGCGGCACTACGCCGGGTCAGGCACGATGGCGGGAACTCGTGGCGCTAACCCTTGGCGACCGGTCGTGAGGGGTCGGTCACCCAGTTGGACCAGGAGCCGACGTACAGGGCAGCGGGGACGCCTGCCAGATCCAGGGCCAGCACCTCGTGGGCGGCGGTGACGCCCGAGCCGCAGTAGGCCCCCACGGGGACCTCCGGCAGCACGCCGTAGGAGATGAACCGCTCTCTGAGGAACTCGGCCGGATGGAAGCGCCCGGACGGGTCGACGTTCTCCGACGTCGGCGCGCTGACCGCGCCCGGGATGTGGCCGGCGACCGGATCGACGGGCTCCACGTCGCCCCGGTGGCGCTCGGC
This sequence comes from Sphaerisporangium sp., assembly GCA_025964675.1. Taxonomy (GTDB): domain Bacteria; phylum Actinomycetota; class Actinomycetes; order Streptosporangiales; family Streptosporangiaceae; genus Sphaerisporangium. Next base: position 29,244 of record JAOPYI010000022.1, read on the forward strand.
CGCACGCGCGTCCAGCAACACGCCGTCCTCCGCGAGAGCGCCCGCCTGCTCGGCGTCCAGCACCGGCATCCCGCCCGGACGCGCCGTGAAGTCGCCCTGCTCGGTAACCGGCTCCTCCTTGGTCACCGGGTGGCCCTCGTCCACCCACCTGCGGTAGCCACCGTCGAGCACGCGGACCTCCGGATGCCCGAAGTAGCGCAGCGTCCACCAGGCCCGGGCGGCGGCGGTGGAGTCGGCGTCGTCGTACACCACCACCGGCCGCGACCCGGACACGCCGAGCCGCCGCATCGCCTCCTGGAAGTCGTCGGCGTCCGGCAGCGGGTGGCGGCCGCCCGCCCCCGGCGGCGCGGCCAAGTCGCCGTTCAGGTCGCAGAACACGGCACCCGGGAGGTGTCCCTCCCGGTAGGACTCGATGCCGGGCGCCCCCGCCAGCCGCCACCGCACATCGAGGATCGTCGCCTCGCCGACCTCATCTGGACTGATCAATGGGTTCATCGGGATCACGGGGCGGATGCCCCCGCGCTTTCAGGCATGGGAGGAAGCCCCTTCCCTCCTTCTTCAGGGAGTAACGGGCAGTGTCTTGTGCCGCCGGACGACCACGCTCGGCGTCGTACGCGTGTCCTGCACGGCGCGACCGTGCCTCCCATCGGCACCGCCCCGAGGTCAGCCCGCCGCGCGGGCGGTCGCCTCGGAGAGGGCCTTGGCGAAGGCCAGGACGTTTCCTACGGCTTCCGGCCCGTCCGCCGCCTCGCTGACCCGCAGCGACAGGTCGTCGGCGGTGATCGCACCGGTGTAGCCGTGGTCGGCCTCGCAGTTCTCGTCCCCGCAGGTGGCGGGCTCCAGGTCGACGTGGGAGATCGCGCCCCAGCCGATCGTGAGCGTCACCTCGGTCGGGGGCACGCCGGGCACGTACGTGGCGGGGTCGGGGACCACCCGGGTGACCGCCACGGACTGGACGCGGCTGAGGCGCACGGCCTCCGTGGTCGTGGACGCATGTGAGGTGGGCACGCCGTCGGCGGGCGGGTGCTCGTCGGTGTGGCACACGAGAAGCCGTGTGGGCGAGAGGACCACCACGGTGACGTGCCTGCGCACCTCCATCGCCGGATCGAAGGTGGCCTCATGGTGCACGACGTACGCCGTGACCTGCTCCTTGCCCAGCGCGGACTCCGCCGCGTCGGCCACGAGATCGGGGTAGTAGCCGCTGCGTTCGATAGCCTCGCGCAAACCAGCGGCCGAGACTCGGGTTTCCCTCATGGGTCCATCCTGCCCTGTCTCGCCATGGTGTTTCACCTCACAGCCACCTGCCTCGACAGCCTTCGGCGGAGAACGGACCGGCGGGGCCGGAGCGTCTCCGTTCCGCGGTCCCTGGACGTGTACATGGTCACGCGAGCCCCTTTCGTCCCTTTCATCGCAGGCGCCTCGGTCCCCTGTCGGGACGGGGGCCGACGGCGTCGCGGAGCACGGCCCTGGCTCCGAGCAGGTTCACGCCGGACTCCCCGACCAGGATGGGGTCGAGGTCCAGCCGTGCCACCTCGGGAAGCTCGTCGGCCAGCCTCCCGACCCGTACCAGCAGATCCTCCAGCGCGTCCACCGCCACCGGCGGGTAGCCGTGCTCCCCGAACAGCAGCGGAGCGGCCCGTATGGACCTCACCAGCCCGGCCGCGTCCTCCAAGGTCAGGGGGGCCATGCGGAAGGCCTCGTCCCCGAGGAGCCGCGCCGTCACCTCCCCGAGCCCGAACGACACCACCGCCCCGAAGTCCAGGTCGTCGACCATCCTCACCACCGTGGGCACGGCCGGTTGCGGGGCCATGCGCTGGACCGACAGGGTCACGTCGGGGCCGAGCCGCGCCGCCAGGTCCTCGTACGCGCGTCGCACGCCGCCGCGGTCGGACAGGCCCAGCCGCACGGTGCCCGCCCGGTGGGAGACCTCGGGGTCGGCCGACCTGACGACCACCGGCCAGCCGAGCCGTTCGGCCGCCGCGACCGCCTCTTCTGGCGTGGCGACCACTTCGGCCGGCCACACCTCAAGGCCGTACCTGGCGAGCAGCTCCGTGGCGTCGACCTCGACGGCCGTCCCGCCGGAACCGTGCGCCTGATCGTCGCCGGCACCACCGGGACTCGCCTTGTTCCCGCCGGAGCCAGCGGCCGCGAGGAGTTCCTCCACGACCGTCTTGGCGCCGGCTGTGTCCACGTCTTGGAGTTCGGGGGACGTTCCCTGCGGCGTCTCCCGCCAGCAGGCGTACCGCACCACGTGGGCGAGAGCCCGTACGGCCTCCTCGGCGGCGGGGTAGGACGGGATGGACCCCTTGCCAGGATCGCCGCCCTCACCTGGGACGCGCAGCTCGGGCGGCATGCCCATACGCCCCTCGAACGTGGCGAGGACGGGCTTGCCCCTGTCCCGCGCCACCCGTACGAGCTCGGCCGCGACCTCGGCGGCGTTGCCTGGCACGGGGGGCATGTAGATCGCGACGATGGCGTCCACCTCGCAGTCCATTTCCGCCAGCGCCCTGCGGTACTCGCCCGCACCGGCCCGGGCCCCGAGGTTGGCCGGCGGGCAGGGCTCCAGCCCGGCAGCCACGCAGGCGTCCACGGCGAGCAGCGCCAGCGCGTCGGAGTTGCTGACGACGCCCACCCTGGGTCCGGCGGGCAGCGGCTGGTACGCGAGCAGCTGGGCGACGTCGAACAGCTGGGTGAGGTCGTCCACGCGGATCACCCCCGCCTGCTCGAACAGCGCGCTGAGCGCGGTGTCCGGCAGCCCCAGCACGGGCGCGGCGTGCCCAAGGGGCACTCCCTGGGTGGTGCCGCCGCTCTTGACGACGACGATCGGCTTCTTCCGCGACGTGCGCCGGGCCAGCCGGGCGAACTTGCGTGGGTTTCCGAGCGACTCCAGGTAGAGAAGGACCACATCGGTGGCCGGGTCCTCCTCCCAGTACTGCAGGAGGTCGTTGCCCGAGACGTCGGCCCTGTTCCCCGCGGACACGAAAGTCGAGATGCCCATGCCGCGCTGGGCGACCCGCTGGAGCAGCGCGGTGCCGAGCGCGCCCGACTGGCTGAAGAAGCCCACGCGGCCCCTGCCGGGCAGCCGGGCCGCCAGGGTGGCGTTCAGGCGGACGGACGGGTCGGTATTGGCGATGCCGAGGCAGTTGGGGCCCACCACGCGCAAGCCGTACGCGCGGGCGATGCGCACCAGATCGTCCTGGCGGGCCCTCCCCTCGGCGCCCGTCTCCCCGAAACCGGACGAGACGACCACAAGGCCCTTCACCCCCTTCTCCGCGCACTCCTTGACGACGTCCAGCACCGCGTCGGCGGGCACGGCGACCACCGCGAGGTCCACGTCCCCGTCGATGGCCGAGACGCTCTTGTACGCGCGGACACCGGCCACCGCCCTCACCTCGCGGTGAACGGGGTACACCGGGCCGTTGAAGTCGGCTCCGAGCAGGTTCCGCAGCACGGTCTGGCCGATGCCGCCGGCCTCCCGCCCGGCGCCGACGACCACCACCGAGGTGGGCGTGAGGAGCCGCTCGATCGATCGCGCCTCGGCGCGGTGCTCGCGCGCCGTCGTGACCTCGCGGGAGGTCTCCGTCGTCGCCAGGTCCAAGGTCATCCGTACGACCCCGTCCTCGAACTGGCTCTGCGCCGTGTATCCCACCTGGCGGAAGAACGCCATCATCCGGGCGTTGGACGGCAGGACGTCGGCGATGAAGCGTTTGATCCCGCGTTCCCTCGCGGCCGCGCGCATGTGCTCCATGAGCACCGAGGCGACTCCCCTGCCCTGGTGGGCGTCCTCCACGAGGAACGCCACCTCCGCGCTGTCCTGCTGCTCCATGCGGTCGAACCGGACTACCGCCACCATCTCCGTGCCGAGGGTCGCGATCAACGCCACCCGGTTCACGTAGTCGACGGTCGTGAACCAGGCCACCTCGCGATCCGACAGGCGGGGACGCGGGCCGAAGAAACGGAAGTAGATGGACTGGTCGGAGAGCCGGGAGTAGAAGGCGCGGAGGATGTCGGCGTCCTCAGGCCGGATGGGCCGCAGATGGGCGGTACCCCCGTCTGCCAGGACGACGTCGGCCTCCCAGTGAGCGGGATAGTGAGGTTCCACATTGATGAGGGTAAGCGCCCTGGTGTCTGGATTGTTGGGCAACGCTTGTGCATCGACTGTGCACGGGTGTCCGCTCTATGCCCCACGCCCCGGCTTGAAGCTGTTAGGTTTTCTGTCAGCAGCCTCCTGTAGTGCCAACAAGGTGGTGACATCATGACGCGGGTTGTCGTGGTGGGCGATCTGATGACCGATGCGGTCGCACGCGCCCGCTACCCTCTCGCCAGGGCAAGCGACACTCCGGCCGTCGTCACCATGCATGGTGGCGGCTCCGGGGCAAACGTCGCCTCCTGGCTCGCAGTCGAGGGTGCGGAGGTGGCCTTCGTCGGCCGCCGAGGCGCCGACATCACGGGTCGTAACCGTGACATGGAGCTCATGGGTTACGGCGTGGACGCCCGCCTGGTGATGGACCCCGAGCGACCAACCGGCACGTGCGTCGTGCTGGTCACGCACAAGGGTGAGCGCACCTTGCTCTCCGACCCGGGCGCCAACGCCGCCCTGTCTCCCGAAGACCTGCCCCGCGACCTGTTCGCGCAGGGTGGCCACCTGCACGTCTCCGGATACACCCTTCTGAACGACGGGTCCCGCGACGCCGGTCTGGCCGCGCTCGACCACGCGCGCCGGGCGGGCATGTCGATCTCCATCGACTGCGCCTCCGCCGCGCCGCTGGAGCGCACCGGCGCCGAGCCGTTCCTCGAGTGGACCCACAGCGCGAAGGTCCTCTTCGCCAACGACTCGCAGGCCAAGGTGCTCACGGGCCGTGACGATCCCTCCTCCGCCGCCAAGGTGCTCACCGCCTGGTTCCCCCAGGTCGTGATCAAGCTGGGTGCCGAAGGCTCCCTGTGGTACACCAACAACCGGGCGGAGCCCGTCCGGGCGCCGGCCGACCACATCGAGCGGGTGGTCGACGGCACGGGTGCCGGTGACGCCTTCACCGCGGGCTTCCTGCAGCCGTGGCTGGAGGGCAAGCAACCGGCCGACGCGCTCGCCGCGGGCAACGCCCTGGCCGCCAAGGCCATCGGCAACCTCGGCGCCCGCCCCCGCCTCTAACCCCCGCCCACCGATCTGGGAGTGCGGGTCCCCGCGGTTCATGATCGGTGAGGACTCGCCGGGCCCGGGGGTCAATTCGTGGTGGCCAGTGCCAGTGGGAGGACGGCGGGCGCGCCGGCCTGGCGCAGGACGGCCGCGCCCATGGTCATGGTCCAGCCGGTGTCTACGCGGTCGTCGACCAGGAGCACAGGGCCGCCGGAGACGTCGGCGACGGGCGGTGCCAGGGTCGCCCGGAGGGCGCGCACCCGCTGGGCGCTGTTGTGCTGGCGCCCTGGCGGGCCCTGCCGGTAGGTCAGGGAGCCGAGGTAGCTCAGCCGCCCGACGGCGGCCAGCCGTTCACCCAGACTGGTGACCAGCGCCGGCCGGGTCACGGACGGCACGGTGACGACCGAGATCGGGCGCTCCTCCCACTGCCACGAACTCAGCACCTTGACGACGGCGTCGAAGACCTCGTCGGGCACCGGGCCGTCGGAGGCGCCCTCGGCCAGTAGCCGCCTCAGCGCGTTCCCCCAGCCGATGTCGGTGAGCCGTCCGAGCGCCCGCCCCGGCTCCGCCGCCACGTCGGAGCGGATCCGCCCGGAGAGGCCGATCTCCTTCAGGCCCGTGGGCCACTGGCGCCGGGGCTCGACGTCGACGCCCGGCCGGTGAAGGCGCTCACGGGCGCTTCGGACGGCGCCCGCCTGGATCTCCACCGAGCGATGGGCTCCCGTGCAGTTGTCGCAGCGACCGCAGGGCCGCGCGGTGTCGTCGTCGAGGTGGCGCCTGAGGAACTCCTCACGGCACTCGGAGGTGGCGATATAGCCGAGCATGGCCCGCTGCTCGGCGGCGCGCTCGGCGGCGACCCGCGTGTATCTCTCGGTGTCGTACGCCCAGGGCCGCCCGGTGGACTGCCAGCCGCCCTTGACCCGCTTGGCCGCGCCGTCGACGTCGAGGACCTTGAGCATCGTCTCCAGCCGGTTGCGGCTGAGGTCGACCCGGGTCTCCAGCGCGGCCGTGGACATCGTGCCCTCCTCGGCGAGCGTCTGGAGCGTGGCCCGCACCACAGGCTCCGGGGGAAAGGCCAGCGAGGCGAAATAAGCCCAGATATCCCGGTCTTCTGGCCCGGGAAGCAGGATCACCTCTGCGCGCTCGACCCCGCGCCCGGCCCGGCCGACCTGCTGGTAGTAGGCGACGGGTGACGCGGGAGCGCCGACGTGCATGACGAACCCCAGGTCCGGCTTGTCGAACCCCATGCCGAGGGCGGAGGTGGCGACGAGCGCCTTCAGCCGGTTGCCGAGCAGGGCCTGCTCGGCGGCGAGCCGGTCGGCGGGATCTGTCTGACCGGAATAGGCGGCCACCTCGTGGCCCTGATCGCGCAGGTAGGCGGCGATCTCCTGGGTGGCGGCCACGGTGAGCGTGTAGATGATGCCGGAGCCCTTCAGCTCGCGGAGCGTCTCGGCCAGCCAGGCCAGGCGCTGCTCGGCGGTGGTCAGCCGCACGACGCTGAGGTGAAGGCTGTCGCGCTCGAGCGGCCCCCGCAACACCAGCGTGTCACCGATCTGATCGCTGGAGGCCCCGGTGCCGAGTTGCTCGGCGACGTCTCTGGTGACCCGGGCGTTGGCCGTGGCGGTGGTGGCGAGCACGGGGACGCCCGGTGGCAGGTCGGCCAGCAGGGTGCGCAGCCGGCGGTAGTCGGGACGGAAATCATGGCCCCAGTCAGAGATGCAGTGGGCCTCGTCGACGACCACCAGGCCGGCGCTCGCCGCGAGCTTCGGCAGCACGAGGTCGCGGAAGTCGGGGTTGTTCAGCCGCTCGGGGCTGACCAGCAGCACGTCGACCTCGCCACGCTCGACCTCGGCGTGGATGAGATCCCACTCATCGACGTTTGCGGAGTTGATCGTGGCGGCGTGGACCCCGGCGCGCTCGGCGGCGGCGATCTGGTTGCGCATCAGGGCCAGCAGCGGCGAGACGATCACGGTGGGACCGGCGCCCCGCGCCCGCAGGAGCGCGGTGGCGATGAAGTAGACAGCCGACTTGCCCCAGCCGGTGCGCTGCACGACCAGGGCGCGCCGCCGCTCCACGACAAGCGCCCGGATGGCCGACCATTGGTCGTCCCGGAGCCTGGCCTGCTCCCCCGCGAGGGATCGCAGCCTCTGCTCCGCCTCGGCCCGCAGGCCGGTCTCGTCAACCATGGCTCCTTGGTACCAGGTCCCGGCGACGTTTTCGGCCGTCAGCCCTCCTCCCGTGGACATCGAGTGCCCGATTCGAGGTTCATCCACAGCCCAGCGCGACACTCGTGTCTCCGGAATCCCTCCCTGACCGTCCAGACCAAGCAAGCAACCGTTTGGTAAAGCACAGACCATCTCACGCGCGGATCGCGATGGTGACGTAGGCCGCCGTGCCTGCCGTACGGGCGCAAAAGCCCTTCGAGTCGCGGAACACCTTGCACCTTCGGCACAATGTTCGATATGGCCCGACGGACTACCACACCCCCGCAAGACGAGGACTTCGAGGAGCGGATCGTCGACATCGACGTTTCGACCGAGATGCGCACCAGTTTCCTGGAGTACGCCTACTCCGTGATCTATCAGCGCGCGCTCCCCGACGCACGCGACGGACTGAAGCCGGTCCAGCGCCGCATCCTCTACTCGATGAGCGAGATGGGCCTGCGGCCCGACCGGGGGCACGTCAAGTCCTCACGCGTCGTCGGGGACGTGATGGGCAAGCTCCACCCGCACGGCGACACCGCGATCTACGACGCGCTGGTGCGCATGGCGCAGCCGTTCTCGATGCGGCTTCCGCTGGTCGACGGCCACGGCAACTTCGGGTCACCCGACGACATGCCCGCCGCGATGCGCTACACCGAGGCGCGTCTCGCGCCCGCGGCCATGCTGATGGTGCAGTCGATCGACGAGGACACCGTCGACTTCAAGCCCAACTACGACGGCCAGGAGACCGAGCCCACGGTCCTGCCTAGCGCCTTCCCGAACCTTCTGGTGAACGGCGCCACCGGCATCGCCGTCGGCATGGCCACCAACATGGCGCCCCACAACCTGGTCGAGGTCATCTCCGCGGCCCGCCACCTCATCAAGAACCCGCACGCCTCGCTGGACGAGCTGATGCGGTTCGTCCCCGGGCCCGACCTGCCGACCGGCGGCTCGATCAGCGGCCTCGCCGGCGTGAGGGACGCGTACGAGACCGGCCGAGGCACGTTCCGCATGCGAGCCAAGGCGACCATCGACCAGGTCACCCCGCGCCGCAAGGGCATCGTCGTCACCGAGCTGCCCTTCAACGTCGGCCCGGAGCGGGTCATCACCAAGATCAAGGAGCTGGTGACCTCCAAAAGGCTCTCCGGCATCTCCGACCTGAAGGATCTCACCGACCGGCACAAGGGCCTGCGCCTGGTCATCGAGATCAAGAACGGCTTCCACCCGGAGGCCGTGCTGGCCGAGCTCTACCGCATGACCCCGATGGAGGAGACCTTCGGGATCAACAACGTGGCGCTGGTCGACGGCCAGCCCCGCACCCTCGGCCTGAAGGCCCTGCTCCAGGTCTACGTCGACCACCGCATCGAAGTGGTCCGCCGCCGGTCCAGCTTCCGGCGGCGCAAGCGCGAGGACCGCCTTCACCTGGTCGACGGCCTCATCGTCGCGCTTCTCAGCATCGACGAGGTCATCCAGGTCATCCGCTCCTCCGACGACTCCACCGAGGCCCGTACCCGGCTGATGGAGATCTTCGAGCTGTCGGAGATTCAGGCCAACTACATCCTCGACACGCCGCTGCGCCGCCTCACCAAGTACGACAAGATCGAGCTCGAACGCGAGCGGCAGACCCTCCAGGAGGAGATCGCCGAGCTCACCGCGATCCTGTCCTCGGAGGACCGGCTGCGCCGGGTGGTCTCCGCCGAGCTCGCCGAGGTCTCCAAGACGTACGGCACGCCGCGCCGCACCGTCCTGCTGGAGGCCGGGGCGGTCACCACGCCGGGCGCCATCCCGCTGGAGGTGGCCGACGACCCATGTCTGGTGCTGCTGTCCTCGACGGGCCTGCTCGCCCGCACGGGCGACGCCTCGCCGCTGGGCTCCGGGGAGGAGCGCTCGGCCCATGACGTGCTGGTCTCGGTCGTGCGGTCGACGGTGAGGGGCGAGGCCGGCGTGGTGACGTCGGCCGGGCGCCTGATCAGGGTCTCGGTCGTCGACCTGCCGACCCTGCCGCCGTCAGCCAGCCCACCTTCCCTGTCGGGCGGCCACCCGGTCAGCGAGTACGTCACGCTGAACCCCGGCGAGCTCGTCGTCGGCCTCGGATCCCTCGACCCCGAGGGTCCCGGCCTGGCGCTCGGCACCGCGCACGGCATGGTCAAGCGGGTCGTGCCCGAATACCCGGTGAACCGCAACGACTTCGAGGTCATCGGCCTCAAGCCGGGCGACAGGGTGGTCGGGGCCGTGGAGCTGTCGTCCGAAGACCACGACATGGTCTTCATCGCCTCCGACGCGCAGCTCCTGCGCTTCTCCGCCTCGTCCGTACGGCCGCAGGGGCGCCCGGCCGGCGGCATGGCGGGCATCCGGCTCGACGGCGACGCCAAGGTGGTCTGGTTCGGCGTCGTGGACCCCTCCCGCGAGGCCCGCGTCGTCACCGTGGCCGGCTCCGCCACCGCGCTTCCCGGCACGGAGACGGGGGGCGGCAAGGTGTCCGACTACACGGAGTTCCCGCCGAAGGGCCGTGCGACGGGCGGCGTCCGGGCGCAGCGCTTCCTCAAGGGTGAGGACCTGCTCATCCTCGCCTGGGCGGGCCCGGCACCCATCAAGGCCGTCTCCTCGACAGGCAAGCCGGTCGAGATGCCCACCGAGCTGGGCCGCCGCGACGGCTCAGGGCTCCAGCTCAGCGCCGCCGTCGCGGCGATCGGTGGAGCGCTCGGCAGCGGCCGGGCTGACGGCTCCGGCGGCTCGTACGTCGACGGCGACGGCATGGAAGATCAGGAAGGCGCCCCGGCCCAGCCCGGCGTACAGCTCTTCTGATCTTTCCCGGGCCCGTTGTGGCCACGCGGGCCCGGGAAGGGATCAGAGGCGCACAGTGGCCTAATCGGCGTCGCAGAGGCAGAACGGGTGACCCGCCGGGTCGAGGAAGACCGTGAAGCCGTGGTCCACCTCGCCGGGCTGGTAGGGATGCTTGACGGCGCCCAGGGCCAGCACCTCGGCCTCGGCCTTCTTACGGTCGTCCACCGTCAGGTCCAGGTGGAACTGCTGAGGATGGTCGGAGGTGGGCCAGTTCGGCGGCTGGTAGCCGTCCGCCAGCTGGAACGACAGCCTGATCTCCCCGCCGTCGCCCAGGCTCACCCAGTCGTGGTCCTCGTACACGACCTTCCAGCCGACCACGGCGGAGTAGAACTCGGCCAGGGCTCTCGGATCCGGACAGTCGAGTACGACAGCACGCATGCGCGCGATCTCGCTCATCACCACTTCCTTTCCCGACACCGGTAAGACACGAACAACAGTGTCACAGATGGCGGACCGGCGGGTTGGTGAAAGGTCTGGTATCCCGAGGGGGCCCCAAACCGCCACGCGGCGCGACACACGGCCGCGGCGTCGAGGGGAAGCCCGGGAGCGACCAGAACGCCCTTCGGAGGCCGCGGAGGTGAACGGGGGACCCTTGCGGCCGCCCCGGCGCGGCAAGGGCCCGCTCAGGGCTTCCCAGGCCATGCCTACGCTAGGGACGCGAGGGGACGGCGTCGCCTCTGGCGACCGGAGGCATCGCGGTGAGCAGCTCCCATGGCTCCCCCTCCTGCCAGAAGTCGATGAGCCTGGCCACCGCATCCCCCGGCTCGAAGTCTCCGAACCCGTAGGGACCGAAGCATCCGGCCTCCTCCAAGGCGATGATCAGCGGATCGTCGTCGGGAAGGGCCTGGACGTAGGCGGCGGCGTCCAGCAACGCCAGCGCGCAGCGGGCGTTCCAGCCGCCGTCTCTGCGCTGGACACGGTCGAGCCGCCACCTCGCCCGTGCGCGTAGATAGCCGGCGAGCGAATCGGTCATCCCCACCGCGAACCCTCTCGACGATCTTGCACATTGAGTGAGTTCATCATCACCCAAAGTGACTGATGATCGTGGGATCTTTGCGAGGCCGGTACCGGACAGGGCCCGCTGTATTGCCATTTCCGGCATCAGGGAATATTGACAACTATGACGGGATCCTTCGACGATCTGCTGGCCGCCAATGAGCGCTTCGCTGAAGCCTTCACCCACTCCAGGCTGACCGGCCGAGCGCTACGCGGCCTTGCCGTGGTCACCTGCATGGACTCACGAATCGACCCCCTCAACCTGCTCGGCCTCAGGGCGGGTGACGCCAAGATCCTCCGCAACGCGGGAGCGCGGGTCACCCCCGACGTGCTGCGCACTCTCGTGCTCGCGGTCTACCTCCTCGGCGTCGACCGCGTCCTTGTGATGCCGCACACCGACTGCCGGATGGCCAAGTCGACCGACGAGGACGTCCACGAGCTGATCAGCCAGGACTACGGCGTGGACACGCGCAGCCTGGAGTTCCACACCGTGCCCGATCAGGACGCGGCGCTCCGGCGCGACCTGATCCGGATCCGGACCTATCCGTACCTGCCGGAACGCCTGGTCGTCGGCGGAGCGGTCTACGACGTCCACACAGGCAAGCTGATGCCCGTGGAGCTCTGACCCATACGGCCGGGCTCAGGCGTCGATGTGGTCGCGGTCGACCTCGGCGGCGCTTCCGACGATGAACTCGCGGCGCGGTGCCACGTCGCTGCCCATGAGCAACGCGAAGATCTGCTCGGCGGCCTCGACGTCCTCGATGCGGACCCGGCGGAGCGTGCGGTGACGCGGCTCCATGGTGGTCTCCGCGAGCTGGTCGGCGTCCATCTCGCCGAGGCCCTTGTAGCGCTGGATCGGGTCCTTCCAGCGCTTGCCCCGGCGCTCGAGGTCGCGCAGCACCTTGTGCAACTCGGCGTCGGAGTAGGTGTAGACGTACTTCTCCTTGCCCCTGCCCGGATTGGTGATCTCGATCCGGTGCAGGGGAGGCACGGCGGCGAACACGCGCCCGGCCTCGACCATGGGCCTCATGTAGCGGTGGAACAGGGTCAGTAGCAGGCAGCGGATGTGGGCGCCGTCGACGTCGGCGTCGGCCATCAGGATGACCTTGCCGTACCGCGCGGCGTCGATGTCGAACCCTCTGCCGGAGCCGGCGCCGATCACCTGGATGATCGCGGCGCACTCGGCGTTCTTCAGCATGTCGGCCACGGAGGCCTTCTGCACGTTCAGGATCTTGCCACGGATCGGTAGCAGGGCCTGGAACTCCGAGTCGCGGGCCGCGCGGGCGGTGCCGAGGGCGGAGTCGCCCTCGACGATGAACAGCTCGCTGCGGTCGACCGCGTCGCTGCGGCAGTCGACCAGCTTGGCGGGGAGCGCGGAGTTCTCAAGGGCGCTCTTGCGGCGCTGGTTGTCGCGGTGCTCCCGGGCCGCGATGCGGGCCTTGGCCGCCGCGACGATCTTCTCGAGCATGGCGCGGAGCTGCAGCTTGTGGGCACGCCTGGTGCTGGCGAAGAGCTCCTTCAGCTCGCGCGTGACCACGTGGGACACGATGCGGGCCGCCGCCGAGGTGCCGAGGACCTCCTTGGTCTGCCCCTCGAACTGCGGCTCCGGCACCCGGACCGTGACCACCGCGGTGAGGCCCTCCAGGATGTCTTCCTTGCTGACCGGGTCGTCGCCGTTCTTGAGCAGGCGGGTCTCCCTGAGCTGCTCGTTGATCGTGCGGACCAGGGCGCGCTCGAAGCCGCTGACGTGGGTGCCGCCCTTGGGGGTGGCGATCACGTTGACGAACGAGCGCACTGTCGTGTCGTACCCCTTGCCCCAGCGGACGGCGACGTCCACGGTGAGCTCGCGCTCCACGTCGGTGGAGGTCATGTGGCCCTGCTCGTCGAGCACGGGCACGGTCTCGTGGAAGTGGCCGACGCCCTGCAGGCGCATGACGTCGCAGACGGACTCGTCACGGGCCAGGAACTCGGTGAACTCGGAGATGCCGCCGTCGAAGCGGAACTCGTCCTCCAAGGGCTCCTCGCCGCGGCTGTCGCGCACCGCGATCGTGAGCCCGGGGACGAGGAAAGCGGTCTGCCGCGCGCGCACGTGGATCTCGTCGAGCGAGACCTCGGCCTCGGGCAGGAAGATCTGCTGGTCGACCCACCAGCGCACGCGTGTGCCGGTGGCCCTGGCCTTGAGGGCGCCGCCGTCGCGCAGGCCGGACTTCTTCTTGAACTTGGCGCCGGGACCGTCGCCGTCGAACACGCCGGGCACGCCGCGGCGGAAGCTGATCTCGTGGACGCGCCCGCCTCGGTCGACCTCGACGTCGAGCCGAACGGACAGGGCGTTGACCACGGAGGCGCCGACGCCGTGCAGGCCGCCGGAGGCGCCGTAGGAGCCGCCGCCGAACTTGCCGCCGGCGTGGAGCTTGGTGTAGACGAGCTCGACGCCCGCCAGGCCGCTCTTGGGCTCGACGTCGACGGGGATGCCCCGGCCGTCGTCGCGGACCTCGATGGACCCGTCGGGGAACAGCTCGACCTCGATGCGCTTGCAGAAGCCGGCGAGAGCCTCGTCGACGGCGTTGTCCACGATCTCCCAGAGGCAGTGCATGAGACCGCGGCTGTCAGTGGACCCGATGTACATTCCGGGGCGCTTACGGACGGCCTCAAGGCCCTCCAGCACCGACAGATGACGGGCCGTGTAACCCGCCTCCGTGCTGACTGCGGTCACTCCCACTCCCACTGAGCATCGAACATGTGTGCGTAGCCTACCGTTTCTTGATGTTCCGGCGCGCCTAAGCGTCCCACCAACAAGGAGTTCTGCGTCAGTCGGCAATCGATTCACGTCACTTAACGACACATTCTGCTCTCGGCGTATCCGCATGGCGATTGGGAACGTCTGCATCGGGTTAGATGTTGAGCCAAGTGACTGACGCCAATCCCCACGTCAGTGGGGTGACCCGAAAGGCGATACGTGACTGGAGCTCTCGCCCCCACCAAGCCGCTTACCGCCGTGGACCGTTGCGACCGGTGCGGCGCCCAGGCGTACATCCGCGCATCCCTCCCCGTGGGCGGGGAGCTGCTGTTCTGCGCCCACCACGGGCGTCGGCACATCGCGGCACTGCGCGATAAGGGTGCCGACATCCAGGACGAGTCGGCGCGCCTGAGCGAAACCCCTACGACGAACACCAGCGAACGGTGAGCATGCGCCCGCCGTTCTGACCCAGATAATCGAGCACAACCTCATAATGCGAACGCGGCGATCTCGGTTGGCGTCCCCCCGGACACCACCTCGGGACTCGCCGCGTCGCTCGCTCCGGGCCCGGCCGCACGGCAGGCCCCGGGCCGCCATCGCGTGCGGCGCCAGAGGCGTCACCGCACGCGGTAGTGGTAGGCGCCCGCCATGGTGAAGCCCTCCTGGGCGTACATCGCCGTGGCCGCGACGTTGGACGCCAGCACGGTCAGGTACGCGTCCTCGGCCGCCCGAGCCCGGCCGTGCGCGAGCAGGGCGCGCAGCACTCCGCGCCCGAGCCCGCGCCTCCGCGCGCCGGGGAGCGTGGCCATGCAGTAGATCCCGAGTGTGCCGCCCTGGAGCACCCCACGTCCGACGGCGACCGGCGTCCCGTCCTCCTCGATCGCGGCGTAGCTCGCGGGCACCCCCCGCAGGATCCGCTCGGCGGCGGTCAGGCCGTCCTGCCCGAAGCGCCCATCCACCGCCCACCAGGTGGCGAGCCAGGCCTCGGACGGGTGGTCGAGGATCTTGACCGCGTGTACGGCGGGCGCGGTCTCATCGGTCATCGCGGCCACCATGTACGCCGTCTCGTCGACCAGGCGGTACCCGCGCCCTGCCAGCAGCCCGTCGAGGCCGGGCATGGCGCGCGGGCCCATGGAGAAGACGCACGGCAGCCCTCGCTCGGCGTAGAACTTCTCGGCGGCCTCGACTGCCCTGGGCGGGTCCTCCGGCTCGGCCCAGGGAAGCACGGAGTTGGCCCGCTTCGTCACACCGTCGGCATGGCGCAGGACCCAGCCGCCTAGCCTTTCCTGGTACGGAGCCGGCCAGGCCCGGTGCACAAGATCATCAAAGTCGCGGCTTACCCCATTCACCGGCGCAGACTAGCCGATCTCCCCCGATCCGGGACCGGCAGGGCTTGGCCCGGCTCTCCCGCGGCGACGGCGAGCTGCCGCGTCGCCCGCGTAGGACCGGGCTGTCGTTCGGGAGGCTTGGTAGATACCCCGCTGACCTGCGAGCCGCTAGGATCGGGGTCCGTGCTGATCCTGCTGCCGCCGTCCGAGGGCAAGGCCGCCCAGGGTGACGGGCCTGCTCTCGAGCTCGACGCCCTGAGCTTCCCCGCCCTGACCTCCTCGCGCGAGAAGGCCCTTGACGCCCTCACCGCCCTGGTCCAGGGGCCGGACGACGAGGCGCTGGCCGTGCTGGGCCTCTCCCCCGGCCAGGTGGGCGAGCTGGGCGGGAACCGCCGGCTGCGCACCGCCCCGACCCTCCCCGCGGCACGGCTCTACACCGGCGTGCTGTACGACAATCTCGGGCTGGCCTCGCTGGAGGCCGACGCGCGCGCCCGGGCGGAGAGGGCGGTGATCGTGTTCTCGGGGCTGTGGGGCGCGCTGCGTCTCTCGGACGGCGTGCCGCCCTATCGGCTGTCCATGGGGGTGAGGCTGCCGCCGCTGGGGGGCCTGGCCGCCCACTGGCGCCCCTGCCTGGCGGAGGTCCTCGACGCCGAGGCCGGGCTGGTCGTCGATCTCCGGTCCTCGACCTACGCCCAGGCGTGGCGTCCCGGACCGCGTGCCACGACGGTGCGCGTGCTACGGGAGGCAGAAGGCGCCCGTTCGGTCGTCAGCCACATGGCCAAGGCCACGCGCGGTGCCGTAGCGCGTTCTCTCGTGGAGTCCGGCGCCGAGCTCTCGAGTCCTCAGGAGCTGGCCGAGCTCCTCGGCTGTCTCGGCCATGTGACCGAGCTCGGCGCTCCGCCCCGGAAGGGCAAGCCGTGGACCCTGGACGTCGTTATCCGTTCGTGATCACATTCAGCCGTGAGCACGCCTTGTGGAACTCCTTCTGCGGATCTCCCAGGTGCGACCACGGCAGGCTGCTGAACCTGCCCCCGGTACGCGACAGGTGGCCCCTGGCGGGCCGCCGCATGTCCGCGAGGTAGAAGGCCGCGCCGAAGGCGTTGTGCGCCTCCACGGCCCTCGGATGGGGCCGGACGCCCCGGCTCTCGTGCCAACGGCCGGCCGCCGAGCTGATCTCCCGCTGCACGTCGTACGAGAACCAGGCCCGCGACCGCCCGGAACGCTCGCCGGCCACGTGCTCGAAGTACGCGAGCGGCAGCAAGGCGGACAGGGGATCACCGTCGGAAGCCTGCGAGCCCATGTCGCGGGCGAAGTCGAACATCTCCTGGCTCGTGCCGCCCCAGCCGGGTGACAAGGTGATCAGCCGGGCGACGTTCGCGGCGTACAGCGTGCGGTGGCGGCGCGAGACCTCAGCCCAGATGGAGTCCTTGTCCTCCCTCGGCCGCTCAAGGCCCAGCGCGAGCCAGAGCAGGGAGGCCCAGGGCGCCGGATCGGCCGGCATGAGCTGGGCCGCCGCTAGCAGCGGGGCCCTCGCGCCGTCCATCGCCTGGTGGAACACGCGCATGCGATCGGCCTGAACGGCTCGCGCCCGCACGTCGGGCTTGATCTCCCAGGCCTCCTCGATGCGGGTGCGGCCGAGCCACAGCCACAGATCGGGATTGACCTGATCGCGCGCGAGAAGGGCTTCGATGCCTTTCGTCAGGCCCACGGCGGCCTTGGCCAGCGCTTCTACCCGCAACGCGCGCACCTCGGGATCACCCCGGGTCGCGACCAGCGCGGGTATGGCGGGTTCGAGATAACCACGTTCCAGCGCGTTGACCGCTTCGTCGAGCACGGCATCCGCCCATGGACGGCTTGCGATCAGTCGTGGCCCCCGAGCACGCGCCCGATCCACTTCGATCACACCCATGGCGCGTGAGCCTAGAAGCCGTCAAGACTTCTGGGGCTACCACGATGTTACGGGTGGGTTAAACGGCGATTATCCATGCAGATGAGAACGCAAACGGCTCCCGCCCTTGCGTGGGCGGGAGCCGTGCGGTCATCAGTCGAGATAGTCGCGCAGGACCTGGGAGCGCGACGGGTGACGGAGCTTCGACATGGTCTTGGACTCGATCTGGCGGATGCGCTCGCGCGTCACGCCGTAGACCTTGCCGATCTCGTCGAGCGTCTTCGGCTGGCCGTCGGTGAGGCCGAACCGCATGGACACCACGCCCGCCTCGCGCTCCGACAACGTGTCGAGCACGGAGTGGAGCTGCTCCTGGAGCAGGGTGAAGCTGACCGCGTCGGCCGGGACGATGGCCTCGGAGTCCTCGATGAGGTCACCGAACTCGCTGTCACCCTCCTCGCCGAGCGGGGTGTGCAGGGAGATGGGCTCCCGGCCGTACTTCTGGACCTCGACGACCTTCTCAGGGGTCATGTCGAGCTCGCGCGCCAGCTCCTCGGGAGTCGGCTCGCGACCGAGATCCTGCAGCATCTGCCGCTGAACCCGGGCCAGCTTGTTGATGACCTCGACCATGTGGACGGGGATGCGGATCGTGCGCGCCTGGTCCGCCATGGCACGGGTGTTGGCCTGGCGGATCCACCACGTGGCGTAGGTGGAGAACTTGTAACCCTTGGTGTAGTCGAACTTCTCGACCGCACGGATCAGTCCCAGGTTGCCCTCCTGGATCAGGTCCAGGAAGAGCATGCCCCGGCCGGTGTAGCGCTTGGCCAGCGAGACCACGAGGCGGAGGTTGGCCTCCAGCAGGTGGTTCTTGGCGCGGCGGCCGTCCTCGGCGATCCACTCGAGCTCGGCGCGGACGTCGACGGGTAGCCTCTCGCCGTCGTTCGCGAGCTGCTCCTCGGCGAAGAGACCGGCCTCGATGCGCTTGGCCAGCTCGACCTCCTGCTCGGCGTTGAGGAGGGGGACCTTGC
>JAOPYI010000050.1 GCA_025964675.1 Sphaerisporangium sp.
CGCACGACCCGTCGCGGCAGGTCCCTGTGAACGCGCCCGGCCTCGCGTCCACCGACGTCACGGCGTTCCGCGTCGCGCGGGACGGCGCCCGGGTGGCGGCCGTCGCCGACGACGGGCACGGCCAGCGGGTGCTGGTGGGCTCGATCAACAGGTCCACCTGGACGGTGCAGAACATGCGCACGCTGGTCCCGGCTCTCGATGGGCAGCAGATCGCCGACATCGCGTGGCGGGACGCCCGCACGCTCCTCGTCCTCACCCAGACCAAGTCCGGCCGCGAGCTGAGCCCCTGGTCGGTCACGCAGGGGGTGCGGATCGAGACGGCCAAGTCGGCCTCTCGCATCGAGACCATAACCGCGGCTCCCGACCCCGTTCCCGTTCTCGCGGGCACGGCGGACGGCGAGGTGCTGACGTGGAACCCGCAGAAGAACCAGTGGATCCCCGTCGCACAGGGCGGAGCCTCCGCACCGGTCTACCCCCTGGGCTGAGACCCGCCACAGGTGGTCGCTGTGGACAACTACCTGGCCTCGTCCGGTTCTGTCGGTGGCCGGCCGCATGGTGGACGGGTGCTGACCGCCTTCCTCGATCTGGTCCTGCCCCCGCGCTGCGCCGGGTGCGCGAGAGGGGGCGCCGTGGTCTGCCCCGCCTGTACGGCGGAGCTCCACGGCGACCCGCGACCGAGATCGCCGAGCCCCGCGCCTCCCGGGCTTCCCGAGTGCTGGGCGGCGGCCTCCTACGAGGGGGTGCCGCGCCGGGCGATCCTCGCGTACAAGGAGCGCGGCCGTACGACGCTGGCGCGGCCGCTCTCCGCGTGCCTGGCATCCACTCTCACGGCGGCGTTGGACGCCTCAGGCCTGCTCGACGCTCCGTTCGCCCTGGTTCCGGTCCCGAGCTCCCGCGAGGCCGTACGACGGCGTGGCCACGATCCCGTCCGGCGGCTGGCGGCGCTCGCCGCAGGCCGTCTGCGGTCTCGGGGACGGCCGGTCACGCTGGCGCCTGTCCTCGCGCAGCGGCGCGCGGTCCGCGACCAGGCGGGCCTGAGCGCCTCTGAGAGGGCCGCGAACCTCGCGGGTGCCTTCGGATCGCGGAGGCCGCGGAGCCCTTCCGGGCACCCGCTGTGGGGGCGCCCGGAGCCCGTGGCGGTGCTGCTCGACGACATCGTTACCACGGGCACGACACTGGCGGAGGCCGCCGCGGCGCTGCGCCACGAGGGCGTGGCGGTCCCGCTGGCGGTGACCATCGCGGCCACGCGACGCCGGGCGCGCGACACGCCCGGGTTTGATCCAACGCCAAAAGATTACGAACAGTAATGAATTTGCCAAAACCGGAGCGTGCCCCGGCAGCCACATGTCGCTGGCTCTGCCATCGAACCACCCTGCTCAAGGACGCGCGAAGCCTGACTGTGCCGAGCATGAGCATGGTCAACGCCGGGTCTGCCGAAGGTCTGGGACCCCAAATCAAATAACTGAAAGTGATCGTTTAGCCGCTCTCGCGGCTGACATTCGGCCCGGTAGCGACTAGCGTTCGAGCATGGCACCCGTTCGGGTCCGTGGTTGCGCCGGACCGACCCCCTTCAGGGGACCGGAATGGCTAGCCGATGCCAGCCGCAGGCGAAACGGCCCACGTAAGGCGACTCTTCGTCGACCGATCACGGTGCGGCTTAGAGGTAAGTCCTGCCTTCCCGGGGGGCCAGATGTCCCCCGCCAGAAGAGAAGGGCAGTAGTGGCGACTGAGCCGCGAACCCCTCAGCAGGCGAATGTGGGGACGAAGACCAGGTCGGCCGGACGGGTGCCCTCCTCGCAGTCGAGACGAAGGGGGCCTTTGAGTGGACATCATCGTCAAGGGACGGCACACCAGTGTGAGTGACCGGTTCCGCGATCATGTGACGACCAAGCTGGCCAGGATCGAACGACTGGACAACAAGCTCATACGAGTGGACGTGGAGGTGTCCAAGGAAGCCAATGTGCGGGCGACCGACGACCGCGAGCGGGTGGAGTTGACCATCCACTCCAAGGGACCGGCGATCCGGGCGGAAGCGTCCGCCGACGACCGGTTCTCGGCACTCGACATCGCGCTCGGCAAGCTCGAAGGGCGGCTCAGGCGCATCGCCGACCGCCGCAAGATCCACCATGGCAACCACTGCCCTCCGTCGGTCGCCGAGCTCACCTCCGTGCTGGCCGACCATTACGAGCCCCTGCCAGAGCCGCTTCCCGCAGAGCCCCAGGTGCAGGACAAGGCGGAGCGACCGCCACACGAGGACGACTATCCGGAACCCATCGTTTCGATCGAGATGGACGGCGACGGCCCCCTCGTCGTCCGCGAGAAGTTCCACGAGGCAGACCCGATGACCATCGACCAGGCACTGCTGGAGATGGAGCTCGTCGGGCACGATTTCTACCTGTTCCGGGACAAGGAGTGCGGGAAGCCCAGCGTCGTTTACCGGCGTGTCGGGTACGCGTACGGCGTCTTGCGGCTCGTAGAACAGTAACCAACGCGTTCGAAGATCCTCTCGACCACCCCCGCGCGCCGGAAACCCATGTAATGATGGCGGTTCCGACGGCGCGGGAGCGTCGCGCGGTAGGGATCGACCTACCTGGCGCGATCTGGCTCCCCACGAGGAGGAGGCGTGACGCAGACCGACGAAACGGCGGGCCGCTCGGGGCGTGACGAGCCGATCCGCGTGCTGATCGTTGACGATCACGCGTTGATCAGGCGGAGCCTGGAGCTGGCGCTGGCCGCGGAGCCGGACATCGAAGTGGTCGGCGAGGCGAGCGATGGTCAGGAGGCGGTCGAGATCGCCGACCGCCTCCTGCCGGACGTCGTCCTGATGGACGTCCGGATGCCAAGGCAGGGCGGCATCGAGGCGACCCGGGCCATCAAGGCGTCCGTGCCGAGCGCGCGCATCGTGATGCTGACGGTGAGCGACGAGGAAGAAGACCTCTTCGAGGCCATCAAGGCGGGGGCCACCGGCTACCTGCTGAAGGACGTGCAGATCGACGAGGTGCCGGACGCCGTCCGCGGCGTTCACGAAGGCCAGTCGCTCATCAACCCCGCGATGGCGGCCAAGCTCATCACCGAGTTCGCCAACATGAGCCGCAAGGAGGCCGAGCGGCCTCCGCAGCTTCCTGTGCCCCGGCTGACCGACCGCGAGATGGAAGTGCTCCGCCTGGTCGCCAAGGGCATGAACAACCGCGAGATCGCCAAGCAGTTGTTCATCTCGGAGAACACCGTGAAGAACCACGTGCGCAACATCCTGGAGAAGCTCCAGCTGCACTCCCGGATGGAAGCCGTGGTCTACGCGGTGCGGGAACGCCTACTTGAGATCACCTGAGCCGTAGGGCGGCCTGAAGGGGCGCCGCGAGCCCGGGCAGGTTGACGCGCTCCACGCGAACGTCGTCGCAGCCGACCCAGGCCGCTGCCTCCCAGAGGGCCTCGGCCATGGCCTCGACCGTGCCGGCGCGGACGCTGGCGCCCGCCCCCGGCTCGAAGCCCACCTGCCGGGCGACGAAGGTGGACCCCTCGCGAGCGGGGTCCACGCGCCCGATCAGGCGCCCACCGGCCAGCACGGGCATGGTGAAGTAGCCGTGGACCCGCTTTTCCTTCGGCACGTAGGCCTCCAGACGGTGGGTGAAGCCGAACACCCGCTCGGTGCGGGCGCGATCCCACACCAGGGAGTCGAAGGGAGACAGCGGCGTCGTGCGGTGGTGCCCGCGCGGCGCGGTCTGGAGTGCGGCGGGGTCGGCCCAGGCGTTGGGCCGCGCGGCTCCGCCGGTCACACGGCCCCCACCCCGGGCCTCGGCCCACCCGGCGACGCGCACAGGCACGAGCCCGGCCGAGCCGTCGAGCAGCGCCTCGTCGAGCATGGCCGCGTAGGCGCCGCGCACCCGCAGGAAGTCGGCGAGGTCGGCGCGGGTGGCGACCCCGAGCGCGGTGCCGGCGATGCGCGCCAGCCGTACGACGCACTCGGCGTCGGTGAGATCCTCGCCCAGGAGGGCTGACGGGACCACGCGGTCGGCCACGTCGTAGACCCTGCGCCAGCCGACCCTGCGCGTGCAGACCACCTCGCCGATGTCGAGGAGGAACTCCACGGCGATCTTGACGTCGGACCAGTCCCACCAGGGGCCGCCGTTCTTGGCGCCGCCGAGCTCGGTGGTGGTCAGCGGGCCTTCGTTCCTGACCTGCTCGAGCACCTTGTCGATCGTGGGCGGGACCTCGTGCCAGCGGAACCGCCGGTCGCGGTAGGCCCGGCGGCGGAAGGAGTAGAGCGGCCAGTCGTCGATCGGCAGGATGCAGGCGGCGTGGCACCAGTATTCGAAGGCGAGGGCGGGGTCGTGCCAGTAGGCCCGCTCGACCTTCGCCCTGCCGACGGACCCCAGCCTGGCGTACGCCACCAGCTCGTGGGAGCGGGCGAGGACGGAGATCGTGTCGAGCTGGACGGCGGCCAGGCGCCGCAGCATGGCGGTCACCCCGCCGCGCCGCGAATCCGCGCCCAGGAACCCCTGGGCGCGCAGGATGACCCTGCGCGCCTCGTCGGAGGAGAGCTCGAGCGCGGGGACCGGGAGACCATTCGCCATGGACCGATGGTAGGGCGTGCCACCGACAAAACGGCTACGCAGGTGTCCCGCGCGGAAGGCGCCTCACCGGCGCATGGCGGCGATCAGGCCTGGTCGGAGTGGCGCTCGAACGGGGAGTGGTGCTCCTTGATCGCGATGTGGCGGGGAGCGTCCTCGATGACGTCGGAGAAGATGTCGAAGATCAAGGCGAGCACGCCGCCGACCGCGATCACCACGGCGCCGGTCCAGAAGAGGAACCAGTTGGGGCCGATCGTGAGGGCCACACCGCCGATGGTGAACCCCAGAAGGATCACCGTGACCGCCAGCCACGACGAGGCGCGCCCCGCGTGGGACTGCCCGCTGTGCGCCTGCGCCGGTGAGCTCTCAGCCATCCTGACTCCTTGATCTCGTTCAGATGCCATGCCGTCAGAGGAGTGCCCCGTGGCAAAGATTCCCTCCCCTTACCATCGCACGATATACAACGTCACCACTGGTACCGCGGGCTGTACCCGTGTAAAGGCCTCCAGGTGGGGTACGCGGGAACTTCCGACGCCCGAACAGCGTCGTTGACGGTGGCTGTGTCCGGTGGTGAAACCGCCTACCATGGCTACGGGGAACCATGTCCCGTCCCCTCCTCCGCAGCCGTCGGGCCGCGGTACAGACCTGCGAGGAGCTTTACAAAAAGTGCCAGCCATTCTCGACAAGATTCTTCGCGCCGGCGAGGGCAAGGTCCTGCGCAAGCTGAAGCGGATCTCCGAGCAGGTCAACTCCATCGAGGCCGACTTCACGAGCCTCAGTGACGCCGAGCTGCGTGCGCTGACCGATGAGTTCAAGCAGCGCCACGCCGACGGTGAGTCCCTCGACGATCTGCTTCCCGAGGCGTTCGCGGCCGTGCGCGAGGCCGCCCGCAGGGTCCTCGGCCAGCGCCACTTCGATGTGCAGATCATGGGCGGTGCCGCGCTGCACCTCGGCAACATCGCCGAGATGCGCACCGGTGAGGGCAAGACCCTGACCTGTACGCTCCCGGCGTACCTCAACGCGATCGGCGGCAACGGCGTCCACGTCGTCACGGTCAACGACTACCTCGCCAAGCGTGACGCCGAGAACATGGGCCGGGTGCACCGCTTCCTCGGCCTCGAGGTGGGCGTGATCCTCGCCAACATGCAGCCGGACGAGCGCCGCAAGCAGTACAACGCGGACATCACCTACGGCACGAACAACGAGTTCGGCTTCGACTACCTTCGCGACAACATGGCGTGGTCCCTCGAGGAGTGCGTCCAGCGCGGTCACCACTTCGCCGTCGTGGACGAGGTCGACTCCATCCTCATCGACGAGGCCCGCACGCCGCTGATCATCTCGGGTCCCGGCGAGCAGTCCGGCAAGTGGTACCAGGAGTTCGCCAAGATCGTCCCTCGCCTCCGCCGCGGCGTCGAGGCCAAGGAGGGCGAGGAGAGCACCGGCGACTACATCGTCGACGAGAAGAAGCGCACGGTCGGCGTCCTCGAGGCGGGTGTCGAGAAGGTCGAGGACTGGCTCGGCATCGACAACCTCTACAAGCCCGAGCACACCCACCTGGTCGGCTTCCTCAACAACGCGATCAAGGCGAAAGAGCTCTACAAGAAGGACAAGGACTACATCGTCGTCGACGGTGAGGTCCTGATCGTCGACGAGTTCACCGGTCGCGTGCTCCACGGGCGCCGCTACAACGAGGGCATGCACCAGGCCATCGAGGCCAAGGAGTCCGTGAAGATCAAGGACGAGAACCAGACCCTCGCCACGATCACCCTGCAGAACTACTTCCGCCTCTACTCCAGGCTCTCCGGCATGACCGGCACGGCGACCACCGAGGCGAACGAGTTCCACCAGACCTACAAGCTCGGCGTCATCCCGATCCCGACCAACCGGCCCATGGTCCGCAGGGACCAGGCCGACGTGGTCTACAAGAGCGAGGACGCCAAGTTCAACGCCTGCGTGCTCGACATCAAGGACCGCTACGAGAGGGGCCAGCCGGTCCTCGTCGGCACCACCTCGGTCGAGAAGTCCGAGAGGCTCTCCAAGGCGCTCAAGCGGGCCGGCGTCCAGCACGAGGTGCTGAACGCCAAGAACCACGCCCGTGAGGCAACGATCATCGCCGAGGCGGGCCGCAAGCACGCCGTGACCGTCGCGACCAACATGGCCGGTCGAGGCACCGACATCATGCTCGGCGGCAACTCCGAGTTCCGCGCCGACATCGAGCTCCAGCAGCGTGGCCTGTCCCCGTCGGAGACCCCCGACGAGTACGAGAAGGCGTGGCCCGAGGCCCTCGAGAAGGCCAAGGAGGCCGTCAAGTCCGAGCACGAGGAGGTCACCGACCTCGGTGGCCTGTACGTCCTCGGCACCGAGCGCCACGAGTCGCGGCGCATCGACAACCAGCTGCGCGGCCGGTCGGGCCGTCAGGGAGACCCGGGCGAGTCCCGCTTCTACCTGTCCCTCGAGGACGACCTCATGCGGCTGTTCAACTCCGCCCGCGTCGAGATGATCATGACGCGGCTGAACATCCCCGAGGACGTCCCGATCGAGTCGGGCATCGTCTCCAAGGCCATCGCCTCGGCGCAGCATCAGGTCGAGCAGCAGAACTTCGAGATCCGCAAGAACGTCCTGAAGTACGACGAGGTCATGAACCGCCAGCGCAAGGTGATCTACGCCGAGCGCCACCGGGTCCTCGCGGGCGCCGACCTCCGCGATCAGGTGCGCGGCTTCGTCACCGAGGTCGTCGACGGGTACGTCCAGGCGGCCACCTCCGAGGGCTTCGCCGAGCAGTGGGACCTCGAGAAGCTCTGGAAGGCCTTCCAGCAGCTCTACCCGATCTCGGCCACGGTCGACGAGCTGATCGAGCGCGAGGCCGACGGCGAGCGCGAGAACCTCACGCCGCAGCTGATCGGCGACTGGGTCAAGGCCGACGCCCTCGCGGCGTACGAGCGGCGCGAGGAGGAGCTCGGCGCCGAGACCGTGCGCGAGCTGGAGCGCCGTGTCATCCTGTCCGTGCTCGACCGCAAGTGGCGCGAGCACCTCTACGAGATGGACTACCTCCAGGAGGGCATCGCGCTGCGGGCCTACGCCCAGCGCGACCCGCTCATCGAATACCAGCGAGAGGGCTTCGACATGTTCGCGGCCATGCTCGACGGCATCAAGGAGGAGTCGGTCGGCTACCTGTTCAACCTCGAGGTCGAGGTGCAGGACAACCCGATCGTCGAGGAGGTCGCCGCCGAGGACGCCAACGTCAGCGAGGCGTCGGCGATCATCTCCAAGGCGCTGCGCCGGCCGCAGCGGCCCACCGAGATGATCTACACCGCTCCCGGTGAGAGCGGCGAGGTGGAGCAGACCCGGGTCCGCACCACGGCCGAGGAGCGCGCCGCCTACGGCAACGTAGAGCGCAACGCCCCCTGCCCCTGCGGCTCCGGCAAGAAGTACAAGCGCTGCCACGGCGACCCCAAGCACGTCGAGGCCTAGAAAGCGGCCGAACGGCCCCGTGACCGTCTCCCGGTCACGGGGCCGTTCGGCCGCTTGCCGTCAGGCGGTCTCGAAGTCGGTGCACAGCCACTGAACGCCGTGCCGTTCCAGCCGGATCGCGAGCACGTGACTGCGCTCCCCGCAGTGCACCAGCAGGCACACCTCGATGGCGCCGTCGCGGGGCGGGTTGACGTGCGGCAGCCCGACCATCGGCGGCCGTCTGGTGTGGATCATCTTCCCGGCCCGCACCAGCTCGGCGTACGCCCTCTCGGTCAGCCGGTCGGCGACGGTGCTCGGCGGGCGCCGGCCCGCCAGGATCTCGGCCATGGCCTGACCGAGGCTCCGCAGCCTGCGCTCGTCGGGTGGCGAGCCCGCCGCCCCGCCCCCGCGCGTGCCGTACGTTCTCGGGTGGGGGTCGTCGCAGGGCGGGTCGTAGGCGAGGGCGAGGGCGCCCTGGGTCGGGGGCACGGGCGGGGAGCCCGGGCCGCGTTCGTCGTCGTAGGGCGGGTCGGCCGGAGGGACTGACCGCAGGCGGGGGAGGGTGACCGGTCGGGAGGGACGGGGCATCGGGCACTCCGGTGTCGTCGGCGAATCTTGACGCACTAAGGAGTTTCCGGCCAGGCCCGGTGATACGGCTGTCGCCAACTTCCTGCTCGTGCAGGAGTTTCGTACGGGTTGGGCCGTAAAGATCACCAGGAGTTGGCGGGCTCGGTGACCGGCCGCGTACCCATTGCGGTCACCTGACGCCCGCACCGGTGACCGTCCGGAAACCTGGTCAGGGCGCGTTGGCGCGCGGTTCACCGGAGTCCACGTCAGGTTCGGGCTCTCGTCCCGGAGTCATGATGTTGAGCCGCTTGATCAGGAAGCTGAACACCACGTAGTAGACCACCGCGTAGATCAGCCCGAGGAACATGATCTGCCAGAACTTGTCGGTGTTGGACTTTGTGGCGTTGAGCGTCGCGTCGATCGCGCCCGCCGAGAAGCTGAAGCCGAGATGCCCGTCCAGGGCGGCCACCAGGGCCATCGACAGGCCGGTGAGCAGGGCGTGGATCACGAAGAGCAGTGGCGCGACGAAGATGAACGCGAACTCGATCGGCTCGGTGATCCCGGTGACGAACGCCACCAGCGCCGCCGAGATCATGATGCTGCCGACGGCCGGGCGGCGGTGGGGCGGCGCCGCGCGCCAGATGGCGATGGCGGCGGAGGGCAGGCCGAACATGATCACGGGGAAGAACCCGGCCATGAACTCGCCGGATCCCGGGTTGCCCTGCAGGTAGCAGGTCAGGTCGCCCGCGAACTGCTTGCCCGCGACGGTGCAGTCCGGTACCTGGAACCACACGATGGAGTTCAGGAAGTGGTGCAGGCCGAGGGGGATGAGCAGCCGGTTGAAGACGCCGTAGATGCCCGCGCCGGCCGTGGAGTGGTCCGCCAGCCAGTGGCCGAAGCTGGTCATCCACTCGCCGACCGGCTGCCAGAGGAGCCCGAAGACCACGCCGAGGATGAGGGCCCCGAAGGCCGTGACGATGGGGACGAACCTGCGGCCGCCGAAGAACGCCAGCCACGTCGGCAGCTTGATGCGGTAGTAACGCTGGTAGAGCAGCGCCGCGGTGATCCCGATCACGATGCCACCGAGCACGCCGGTCGGGTTGCCCGCCGCCAGGTTGAGCACTTCCGTCGGCTTGCCGTCCGCCCCGACTATCGTCTGCGCGACCCTCTTGTGCACCGCGAAGCCGGAGGACGCGTCGAAGAACAGCAGCTTGGACACCCGGTCGAAGACCAGGTAGCCGATCAGCGCGGCGAGCGCCGTGGACCCGTCGGAGCGGCGGGCGAAGCCGACGGCCACACCGATGGCGAAGAGGATGGGGAGGTTGTCGAAGAGCACCCCTCCCGCGCCTCCGACGATCTCGGCGATCTTGTCGAGGGCGGCGTTCTGCGTGCGGCCGAGGAGGTCGTCCTGGCCCAGGCGGAGCAGCAGGCCCGCCGCGGGCAGGGCGGCGATCGGCAGCATCAGCGAGCGGCCGATGCGGGACATGATCGCCATGAGGGCGGACGTGGATGATGGGGCCGCGGGCAGGCCCGCGTCGGCCGAAGGGGAGCTCATCGGCTTTCCTCCAGAGATGGGGATGGGAGGACTAGCTGCGCCGCGTCGGGATCTCCAGCACCGTACGGAGCTGGTACCGGTCGGCACGATAGGTCGAGACCCCGAACTCGACACAGACGCCGCCTGAGAACGACCGGCGCTGGAGCAGCAGCACGGCACCGCCTCGGGGTAGCTTGAGCAGATCGGCGTCGCCTGGGTCGGCGATGCCACCGTCGATGGTCAGCTCTCCGGCGTCGAGGACCACTGCGTGGCGGGTCTCCAGCAGCGCGTAGAGCGATCGGCCGGACAGGTCGAACGACTCCAGGTCGGGCGCGAAGGACACCGGGATGTGGGCCCGTTCGATGCACAGCGGGTCGCCGTCCGCCGTGCGCAGCCGTTCGATGAAGTGCACCGCCTCGCCTGGCTGGATGCCGAGCTCCCGTGCGAGGTGCGCGCTGGCCCGGACCACCCGCCGGTCCAGGTCGCGGGAGCCGGGTTCCATGCCCCGGGCCCGCATGTCGTCGCTGAACGAGGTGAGCCGCAGCGCCATCTCGATCTTCGGGCGTGCCACGAACGTGCCCTTGCCCGCGACGCGGTGCAGCCTGCCCTCCGAGACGAGGTGATCGACCGCCTGGCGTACAGTCATCCGCGACAGGCGGAAACGCTGGCAGAGCTCCCGCTCGGAGGGGATCGCCGCTCCGATGGAGAGCTCGTTGTTCTCGATGAGGTCGAGGAGGATCTCGCGAAGCTGGAAGTACTTCGGCACGGGGCTGTCGGGGTCGATCTCGGCCACTGATCCTCTCCCCTCTCGATCTCGGCGTGGGTATAAGTTAGGGTTTGTACTGGTCTAGTCCGGACTAGACCACACGCCAGAAATGAGTGTCAACGTACGGACCGGCGACGGATCGATAACGGCCCGATCTCGCCCTCCGAAGCTGAAGGACGGGCACGGATGACGACCAAGATGCGCAGCGAGATAGCCGAGCAGCCGGCCGCCCTGCGAGCCACCCTCAATGCACTGCTCCCTCGCATCGACGAGGTGAAGAAGCTCGGCGGGCAGACGCGGCAGCTCGTCTTCATCGCCAGGGGCACCTCCGACAACGCCGCGGTCTACGGCCGCTACCTGATCGAGGCGCACGCGGGCAGGCTCTCCTCGCTCGCCGCGCCCTCCATCGCCACCACCTACAAGCGCAAGCTCGACCTCACCGGCGTGCTCGCCGTCGCGCTCTCCCAGTCGGGCAGGACCGAGGAGATCGTCGAGACCCTCGCCTGGGCCAAGGACTGCGGCGCCGCGACCGTCGCGATCACCAACGGCGGGGAGCGGTCGCCGCTGGCCGAGACCGCCCACCTGGCCCTGTGCACCGAGGCGGGCGAGGAGAAGGCCGTTCCGGCGACCAAGACCTACACCACCCAGCTCGCCGCCCTTGCCGTGCTGGCACTCGGGCTCGGCGCTGACGTGAACGCCGCGGACCTCGACCGCGTTCCCGACGCCGTCGAGGAGCTGATCGCGAATCCGGGTGACATCGACGCCGTCGTCGAGGGGCTGGCCCACGTGTCCGGCGTGGTCGTCTCGGGTCGCGGGATGGCCTTCTCGACCGCGCTGGAGACCGCGCTCAAGCTCAAGGAGGCGTGCTACCTGCACGCCATGGGCCTTTCGTACGCCGACCTGCTGCACGGGCCGATCGCCGTCGTCGATGAGTACACCCCCGCGCTGCTGGTGGCGGCCGACGAGGGCCCGACCCTGTCCGGTACGGTCGCGCTGGCCCGCCGGGTGACCGGCGCCGGGGCGTCCGCGTTCAGCGTGGGCGGCGGCGCGGAGCTCGCCGAGGCCTCCACGGCGGCGCTCAACGGCCCGGCGCTGCCCGAATGGTTGGCACCGATGGGCCTCATCGTGCCGGGCCAGCTGCTGACCGAGGCGCTCGCCCGCCGCCGGGGCATCGACCCCGACTCCCCTCGTGGGCTCAACAAGGTGACGCAGACGGAATGAGGTCACTACCTTTGCCTTGGGCGTGATGAGGAGGACGGAAATGGCGGCAGACGCGAACGCGATCATCGCCGGGCTCGGTGGCGCCGGCAACATCATCGAGATCGAGCCGTGCATCACCCGACTCCGCACCGAGGTCCGTGACGTCTCCAAGGTGGACCACGCCGCCCTGCGGGCCGCGGGCGCCCACGGGGTCATGGCCGCAGGCAACGTCGTCCAGGTGGTGGTGGGCCCCGACGCCGACACGATCGCCACCGACATCGACGACATCATCGCTTGAGCCCAGCGCCGGGTGGGAGCCCAATGACCACTGTTCTCGCCCCGGTGGCAGGGTCCGTCGTGGGGCTGGCAGCCGTGCCCGATCCGGTGTTCTCCGAAGGGCTGGTGGGACCGGGCACGGCCATCGACCCCGCCAGAGAGCCCGGCAAGGTCCTCGCGCCCATCGACGGCACGATTCTCAAGCTCCACCCGCACGCCTATGTGATCGTGGGCGAGGACGGCAGGGGGGTCCTCGTCCACCTGGGCATCGACACGGTGCAGCTCAGGGGCGAGGGGTTCAGGCTCCTCGCCAGCGAGGGAGAGCGGGTGCGCGCCGGGCAGCCCGTCGTCGCCTGGAACCCCGCCGCGATCGAGGCCGGGGGAAGGTCCCCGGTCTGCCCGGTGGTCGCCCTCGACGCGCGGCCGGGTACTGTGAGCGCCGTCGTCACGGCCGGGCCCGTACGAGCGGGGGACGAGCTTTTCCAGTGGGACTGAACCGACGCCGGACCCCGGGGGAGCACCGCGGCGGGTATGACTTGTGTCGGGGGTGGCCGCAACCCACCACGCGAGTGAACTGTCCGCCGCCGATCCGGTCATGTCCGGATCCGACCGGTGTCACCTGCCCGTTACCGCTGTAGGGATCTTTCCGGAATAACGCGCTAGCTGTACTGATTTGAACGGGTGGTCTGGACCGCCCGGCCAGTTGAGGAGGAACCGTGCCCGAGCGCAAGGTCATCGTGGAGTCAGAGGTCGGTCTGCACGCGCGTCCCGCCGCGACGTTCGTGCAGACCGCCGCCAAGGCGCCCATCGACGTCACCGTCGCCAAGCCGGGCGGCGCGCCGGTCAGCGCGAAGAGCATCCTTTCCATCCTGGCGCTCGATGTCAGGCACGGGGAGGCGATCGTCATCCATGCCGAAGGCGAGGGCGCCGACCAGTTGCTGGACGAGCTTGCCGCGATCGTGTCGGTCGCCTGAGAGCGCGCCGGGACCATTCGCCATGGAAAGGCTGACGGGAGCCGGGGTCAGCCCCGGCGCCGGGTACGGTCCCGCGTACCTGCTGGGGGGCACCATCCCCGAACCACCCGCCGGATCACGGCATGACGGCGATCCGGTGGGCGAGACGGCGCGGGCCGAGGCCGCGGTGGACCGCGTGGCGGCCGAGCTCTCCGCCCGGGGGGAGGCGGTGGGCGGCGACGCGCACGACGTGCTGGCCGCGCAGGCCATGATCGCGAGAGACCCGGTCCTGTCCGCCGAGATCGCCGAGCTCATCGACGCCGGTACGGCCGCCGAGCGGGCTGTATACGAAGCTTTCAGCAGATATCACGACATGTTGGCGGAGATCGGGGGATATATCGGCCAGCGTGTCTCTGATCTGGACGACCTCCGCGACCGCGTGATCGCCCAGCTGACCGGCGTGCCCATGCCGGGCCTCCCCGAGCCGGCCGAGAGGCCGTACGTACTGGTCGCGCGCGACCTCGCGCCCGCCGACACCGTGCTGCTCACCAAGGAGCTCGTGGCCGCCTTCGTCACCGAGCAGGGCGGCCCCACCAGCCACACCGCGATCCTCGCCCGTGCCATGGGTGTGCCGGCCGTGGTGGCCTGCGCGGGCGCGACGTCGATCGTGAACGGGACTCCGGTCCTGGTCGACGGCACCACGGGCATGGTCGGGCTCGTGCCGTCGGAGGAGGAGGTCGCGGCGAGCATCGAGGCGGCGAACGCCCGAGGCTCCGCGCTGGCCTCGGCCACCGGCCCCGGCAGGACCGCCGACGGGCACCCCGTGGCCCTCCTGGCGAACGTCGGGGGGCCGCGCGACCTTGCGGCAGCCCTCGAGTACGGCGCCGAGGGCGTCGGGCTCTACCGCACGGAGTTCCTCTTCTTCGACCGCGAGCAGGCCCCCTCCGACGAGGAGCAGGAGGCCGCGTACCGCGAGGTCCTGGCCGCGTTCCCGGGCGCTCCGGTGGTGGTGCGCGTGCTGGACGCGGGCGCGGACAAGCCGCTGGGCTTCCTGCCGCCGACCGGAGACGAGCCCAACCCGGCACTGGGAGAGCGCGGACTCCGAATTCTCCGGATATTTCCTGATGTGATGATGGGGCAGCTCCGCGCTCTCGCCCGCGCCGCCGAGGGCACCTCGGCCCGGCTCCAGGTCATGGCGCCGATGGTGGCGAGCGCCGAGGAGGCCGGCTGGTTCGCGGGCGCCTGCCGCGCGGCCGGCATCACGTCCGCCGGGATCATGATCGAGATCCCCGCCGCCGCGCTGAGGGCCGCCGACCTCGCACCCGCCGTGGACTTCTTCTCCATCGGCACCAACGACCTCGCGCAGTACGTCTTCGCGGCCGACCGGGAGGTGGGAGCGCTCACGCCCTACCAGGATCCCTGGCAGCCCGTCCTGCTCGACCTCGTGGCGACGGCCGCCTCCGCGGGCGTCCCGTGCGGGGTCTGCGGCGAGGCGGCGTCCGATCCGGCGCTGGCGTGCGTGCTGGCCGGTCTCGGCGTGACGTCGCTGTCGATGGGGGCGCCCGCGCTGCCCTGGGTACGGGCCACGCTGGCGCGTCACACCCTCGACCAGTGCCGCGCGGCGGCCGCGGCGGCCCGGGCCACGAGCACGGCCGAGGCCGCACGCGCCGCCGCCCGCTCGCACCTTCCCGGCCTGGAGGACCTCGCCCTCTGAGGGTTGTGACACCCGGCCGAGACGCGGAACGGCCGGTCGCCCACGCGGTTACGCCGATACGGTGAGGCCATGGGTGGACCTCTCCGCGCGGTGGCGCTCCTGGTGATCGCGACGATGACGGCCGGGTGCTCCGGCGCGTCCTCCGACACGGGCGGGGCGCAGCCGCCCGTTTCGACCCCCAGGGTCCCTTCCGCGACCCCTCCCAGGAGCGCGAGCCCCTCCCCGTCGGCCTCCTCCGCGCTCGCCGCGATGAGCGTGGAGGAGAAGGTCGGTCAGCTGTTCATGCCGGTCCTGTACGGCTCACGCCCGGACGGCGCCCACGGCGACAACCAGGCCAGGTTCGGCGTGGCCACCCCTGCCGGGGCGATACGTAAATACCACCCGGGCGGCGTCATCCTGTTCCCGTGGGCGGGAAACGTCACCGGCGTCGACCAGATGGTCAAGCTCACGGGCGGCCTGCAGAAGGCCTCCAAGATCCCGCTGATCATCGGTGCCGACCAGGAGAACGGCCTGGTCTCGCGCCTTCGCCCCCTCGTCACCGACGTGCCGGGGAGCATGGCCATCGGCGCCACACGCGACCCGCGCGACGCCCGTGCGGCGGCGCGGGTGACCGGCGAGGAGCTGCTCGCCCTCGGCGTCAACCTCGACTTCGCGCCGGTGGCCGACGTCAACGTCAACCCCGCCAACCCGGTGATCGGCTCCCGGTCGTACGGATCGGATCCGGCGCGGGTGGCGGCCATGGTCGGGGCCGCCGTCGACGGCTTCCACGACGCCGGGGTGGGCAGCGCGGCCAAGCACTTCCCCGGCCACGGCGACACGAAGGTCGACAGCCACAGCGGCCTGCCGGTGATCGGTCACTCGCGGTCCCAGTGGGAGAAGCTCGACGCGCCGCCGTTCAGGACGGCCGCCGAGCATGGGGTCGACATCATCATGTCCGCCCATGTCGTGATGCCGAAGCTCGACCCCTCGGGCGACCCCGCCACGCTGTCCAAGCCCATCCTGACGGGGCTGCTGCGCGACAAGCTGCGCTACGACGGCGTGATCACCACCGACGCCCTCGACATGGAGGGCGTGCGGGAGAAGTACGGCGACGCCGAGGTGGCCGTGCGTGCCATCCTCGCGGGCGTGGACCTGCTGCTGATGCCGCCGGACTTCCCGAAGGCCTACGGCGCGGTGCTCGGCGCGGTGAAGTCCGGGCGTATATCGGGCGAGCGGCTGGACCAGTCGGTCAGGCGCCTGCTGGCGCTGAAGGCGTCCCGCGGGATACTCAAGCGCTCCGTGGCGGACGCCGGAGAGGCCGCCAAGGTGCTGCGTTCCGGCGAGCACCGCAGGACCGCCCAGGGCATCGCGGACCGCTCCGTGACGTCGGTGAAGGACGCCCGTGGCCTTCCAGTGAAGGGCGACGTGCTGGTGACCGGTCCGGCGGGCAGGCGCCTCGCGGGCATGCTCCACAGCGCGTCGGCGGTGGGCACCGGTGACACGCCGACGGCCTCCGAGGTCGCGAGGGCCCGGTCCGCCGCCTTGAAGGCCGACACCGTGGTCGTCACGACCAAGGACGCAGGCCCTGCCCAGAGGCGGCTGGTGTCCGCGATGGCGGCCACCGGCAAGAAGGTGGTCGTGGTGTCGATGGGCGCGCCGTACGAGCTGTCGCGGCTCCGGGGCTACGACACGGCCCTGGCCGTCTACTCCGACGGCGACGCGTCCCTCAAGGCCGCCGCCAAGGCCCTGACCGGCGCTCTCACGCCCAAGGGGGTCCTTCCGGTGGGGCTGGGCACCCGGTAGCCACACGGCTCGGCTTACTCTGAAAGGCCGAGCGCGGACATAAGGAGCAGATGTGGTGAAGGGTGTGCTTATTGACTGGGGTGGAGTGCTCACCACCAGCCTGCACGAGGCGATCAGCGAGTGGATCGTCGCCGACGCCATCGACGCCTCGCACTACCGTGACCTGATGAGCGAGCTGGTACGGCACGCCTACGAGAACGGCGCCGACGGGGAGAACCCCATCCACGCGCTGGAGCGCGGCGAGGTCGACGTGGCGACGTTCGAGCGCGACCTCGCGGCCAAGCTCGTGACGCTCGACGGCGTGCCACTGGTCGCGGAAGGCCTCCTCAGGCGCATGTTCGCCGGCTTCCGGCCGGTCTGGCCGATGTACGAGATGCTGCGCGCCGCCCGTGAGGCGGGCCTCGCCACTTGCCTGGTCTCCAACTCCTGGGGTGACCACTACCTCCGGGAAGGCTGGGACGTCTACTTCGACCAGATCGTCATCTCGGGCGAGGTCGGCATGCGCAAGCCCGAGCCGAGGATCTTCCACCACGCTCTCGGCCTCGTCGGACTGCGCCCGGAGGAGTGCGTCTTCATCGACGACATCGAGGCGAACATCGAAGCCGCCCGGGGCCTCGGCATGGTCGGCCTCCACCACCGCGACGCCGACGCCACCATCACCGAGGTAGAGGCCCTGTGCAGCCTTCCTTTGCGTCAGCCGTGATTGTGCGCGCCTCGGATCGGCTGATCCCGTACGGCCGGTGACGCGAGGGCTGGCACACTTCCTGAATGTGATCGGTACCGCTCTGGGCCGTTCTTTTGAATACCACCGTGATTGAGGAACGAACGCGTGCGCGTCTATCTGCCATGCACCCTTCCCGCGCTGGCCCGCGTGGCCGCGACGGGGGAGGTCGGCCCGGCCCCGCTGACCGGCTACGCGGTGACCCCCGCCCTGGTCGAGTGGTACGTCTCGGGTGACACCGAGGAGCTGGAATATGTCGCCCTGACGGACGCCGCCAGGGCGTCCCTGCGGATGCTGGCGGCCGACCGCGCCGACGGCGTGCCGGTCGCGGCCCGGCGGGTGGTGATCGCCGCCGAGGTGCCGGACGACGTGGTCACGGCGGGGGCGGACATCGAGGAGCGTTCGAGGGTGCGGATCCCTGTTCCGGTGGCGATGAGCAAGGTCGCCGCGGTCCACGTCGACGATTCGCAGGCCGTACCGGACGTGGAGGCGGCGGTCGCGGCCGTGTTCGCCGCCGACAACGGCGACGACGACGCCAGGTTCGACGTCGACGGCGCGGAGGCCCACGAGCTGTTGTGGTACGCCACCCAGGAAATCCCCGATCTCCTCGCTTGACCCTTATAGCCGTTTGTCCGGCCAGTACGGCCGGCCGGTCGGCGCGCGGGACGTACCTGATCACTCCGGGATTCGAACCGCTCGTCTATTCTTGACTTCATATGAAGCACATCATCTGGGACTGGAACGGCACGCTCTTTCACGACATCGACGCCGTGGTGGGAGCCACGAACGAGGTGTTCAAGCCCTATGGCGTGGCCGCTTTCGACAACGACGGCTTTCGAGCCGCCTACACCCGCCCGATCTGGGTCGCCTACGAGCGCATCCTGGGCCGGCCGTTGCGCGAGGGGGAGTGGGAGGCGCTCGACCAGGCATTCCATGATCACTACCATCGCCTGATGCTCTCGTGCGCCCTCGCCGAGGAGGCCCTCGACTGCCTGCGCACCTGGGCCGACTCCGGGCGCACCCAGTCGCTGCTGTCCATGTGGGCACACGACCGGCTGGTGCTCAAGGCCGCCGAGCTCGGCATCACCGACTATTTCGCTCGGATCGACGGCCTCAAGACCGGTGTTCCGGGCGGGGGCAAGGCCGAGCACATGGTCTCCCACATCGAGTCGCTCGATGTCAGTCCCTCCGACGTCCTGGTGATCGGTGACAGCGTCGACGACGCGCACGCCGCCCAGCATGTCGGGGCCTTCGCGGTCCTCTACACCGGCGGCATGACCAGCCGGGCCGACCTCGCCGCCTCAGGCGTCCCGGTCGTCGACTCGCTGTCCAAGGCCTTCGACTTCGCCAGGTGACGAGTTGAGCATGGGTCGCCGCCGGGGGGTCGAGATCGTCGTACTCTGAGCGCACTTGTTTACCGCGTTCGGAGGCCCCCCATTAACCGTCTCGTGCTATGGAACGTCGACCTCACCCTGGTCGACGTGGCGATTATCACCCGTGAGGCCTACGCGGACGCCTTCCGGCAGGTCACCGGGCGCCCACTGGTGAAGCTCGCGCCCGCGATGGGCCGTCCCGACTCGGAGATCATCTTCGAGACGCTCGCCATCAACGGCATCGTGACCGGCGACGAGCATCTGCCCCGGTTCATCGACGCGCTCGCCGGCGCCTTCGCCACCAGGCGCAAGCGTCTCGCCAAGGACGGACGCGTCATGCCCGGCGCCAAGGACGCGCTCAAGGCCGTCGCCCGCCTCGACGGCGTCGTCCAGTCGGTGCTCACCGGCACCATCAAGAGCAACGCCATCCACAAGCTGCAGGCGTTCGGCCTCGAGAAGTTCGTGGACTTCGAGGTCGGAGGGTACGGCGAAGAGGTCTAC
This sequence comes from Sphaerisporangium sp., assembly GCA_025964675.1. GTDB lineage: Bacteria > Actinomycetota > Actinomycetes > Streptosporangiales > Streptosporangiaceae > Sphaerisporangium. Next base: position 19,406 of record JAOPYI010000050.1, read on the forward strand.
CCCAAGGCGAGCCTCCTCCAGGTCGCCCAGGGCAGGGTCAAGCAGATGTACGGCTTCCGTTGCGACGGCTCCAACACCGTGCTGATCGGTGACTCGGCCAGGGACGTCCAGGCTGGGCGTATCTCAGGAGCCGCGATGATCGCCGTCGCGTCCGGCCGCTCGACCTCGGCGGAGCTCCGCGAGGCCGGCGCCGACATCGTCCTTCGGGATTTGTCCAACGCCTCCGAGGTCGTCGCCGCCGTCGCCCGCCTCACCAGCCCAGTGGACCGCAAGGCCGGCTGAAAACCCGGCGCCCGGCCGCAGTACCAGGAGCTGTGGTGTTGATGTGTGGGTGGGCGGGATGGCGTCGGGGCGGGGGCGCGGGCAGGATGGGGCCATGGTTGAGGAAGGTGCGCTGCTCTGGGAGCCGTCCCCCGAGGTGGTCAGGAATGCCAGGATCACCCGGTTCGCCGTGTGGCTGGGGCGTTCCGAGCAGCATTACGACGATCTATGGCGCTGGTCGGTCGAGGCTCCCGAGGAGTTCTGGACGTCGGTCTGGGAATATTTCGCGGTCGTGGGTGACCGTGGCGACGGGCCCGTCATCAGTGGGACGATGCCGGGCGTCAAATGGTTCGGCGGAACGACCCTGAACTACGCGGCGAACGCGCTGCGGGGGGATCCCGGCCGCCTCGCCGTGATCTCCAGGGATGAGGCCGGTGACCGGCGCACCTTCACGTACGGCGAGCTGACGGAGGAGGTCGCCCGCGTACGGGCCGGGCTGGTGCGGCTCGGGGTCACCCGGGGCGACCGCGTGGCGGCGTATCTCCCCAACACCGCGGAGGCGCTGATCGCCTTCCTCGCCACCGCGAGCCTCGGCGCCATCTGGTCGTCCTGCTCGCCCGACTTCGGCGCCTCGAGCGTGGTCGACAGGTTCACCCAGATCACGCCGAAGGTGCTGATCGCCGTCGGCGGCTACACCTACAACGGCAGGTTCTGCGACCGGTCGGCCGTCGTGGCGGACATCTCCGCCAAGCTCCCGAGCCTGGCCGCGACCGTGGTCGTCGGCACTCCCTCGTGGGAGGAGCTGAGAGCGGAGCCGGCTCCGCTCGCCTTCGAGCAGGTGCCGTTCGACCATCCGCTCTGGGTGGTGTACTCCTCGGGCACCACGGGTCTGCCCAAGCCGATCGTCCACGGGCACGGCGGGATCGTGCTGGAGCACCTCAAGGCGCTCAGCTTCCACCAGGACCTCGGCGAGGGGGAAGTGTTCTTCTGGTACACCACGACCGGCTGGATGATGTGGAACTACCTCGTCGGCGGCCTGCTCGTGGGCGCCACCGTGGTCCTCTACGACGGCAGCGCCACCCACCCGGAGCCTGACGCGCTCTGGCGGCTCGCGGCCGAGGAGGGCGTCACCTACTTCGGCACGGGCGCGCCGTACATCATCGCCTCCATGCGGGCGGAGCTCAGCCCGTCCGGCCTGGAAAAACTCCGCGGGGTCGGCTCGACGGGGTCGCCGCTGCCGCCCGAGGGGTTCGCCTGGCTGTACGGCGTCCTGCCGGGCGTCCAGCTCGGATCGTTCTCCGGTGGCACGGACGTGTGCACGGGCTTCGTGGGCGCTGTGCCGGTGCTGCCGATCAGGGCGGGGGTGATCCCCTGCCGCTGCCTCGGCGCCCTGGTCGAGTCCTACGACCCCGACGGGCACTCCGTGATAGGGGAGGTCGGCGAGCTGGTGGTGACCAAGCCCATGCCGTCCATGCCGGTCATGTTCTGGAACGACCCCGACGGCACGCGCTACCAGGAGAGCTACTTCGCCGACTACCCCGGCGTCTGGCGGCACGGCGACTGGATCAAGATCCTGCCCGACGGCGGGAGCGTGATCTACGGCAGGTCCGACTCCACGCTGAACCGCGGAGGGGTCCGCATGGGCACCAGCGAGTTCTACCGGGTCGTCGAGCAGTTCTCCCAGATCGAGGACAGCCTGGTGATCGACACCGGCCAGCTCGGGCAGGAGGGCCGGCTGCTGCTCTACGTGACGATGGCCGACGGCGACACACTGACCGACGACCTGGTCGGGAAGCTGAAGGAGGCGCTCAGGGGCGAGCTGTCCCCGCGCCACGTGCCGAACGAGATCCGCGAGGTGCCCGGCATCCCCCGCACGCTCAGCGGCAAGAAGCTGGAGGTGCCGGTACGGAAGATCCTGCTGGGCACCCCCGTCGAGAAGGCCGCCAACACGGGAGCCATGGCCAACCCGGAGGTCCTGAAGCACTTCCTCCCGTGATCGTCCATAGCCTGGGACCCCAAGGTCACACGGCCTGGGGGAACCGGAAGAGGCGGCCCGGGTCGTAGGTCGCCTTGACCTTGGCGAGGCGGCCGGCGTTGGCGCCGTAGTAGGCCTGACGCCAGCCGCTCAATGCGGGGTCGATGTAGTTGACGTAGGCGTGGTCGCCGAAGTGCGGCGCCATGGCGGCGTGCGAGCCGCGCAGCCACGTGGCCGCCCCCGCCATGTGCGCGTAGTACTGCACGCTGAACAGCGCCGTACGATGCGGGAAGGCGGTGGCGTCCGGGCGTACGCGCCCGACCGCGCCGCCGAGGGCGTCCAGGAGCACGGCGTGGCGGCCGGGACGGGCCGTCTGGTCGACCAGGGCGCCGATGCCGGCCGCCGACAGCGGCCGGTAGGCCATGTGCGACTTCGCGCTGAACGCGTCGCGGGGAAAGCGCCCGTCGGCCGTCTGGCCCGGCAGGCTCCCGGGCCGGTGGCACTGGGAGACCGTGCGGGACGAGCAGCCCCCCTCGATCATCATGGCCTTCTGGTAGGAGGTCTGGGTGACATACCGGGTGGAGGGCTGGGATCCGATCTTGGCGATGAGCGGTTCGAGCCGCCGCTCGCAGTCGGCCCTGGAGCCGAGGTAGAGGCCGCCGATCTGCAGGTCGAGCGAGGGGTCCTGGCTCAGGTGGAGGTTGGACCACATCGCGTCCGGCGCGAAGGGCGCCCACGCCTGCCAGGCCGCGATGGCCTTGCGGGCCCGCGACCACGGCCAGTGCAGGAAGAAAACCGTGACCTCGCGCGTGGCGTGGGTGCGGAAGGTGAACGACACGGCGACGCCGAAGTTGCCGCCCCCGCCGCCGCGCGACGCCCAGTACAGGTCGGGGTTGTGGTCGGCGTCACAGGTCAGCACCCGGCCGTCGGCTGTGACGATCTGGAGCGACTCCAGCACGTCGCAGGTGAGGCCGTACTGGCGGGCGACGACGCCGATGCCTCCGCCCAGCGTCAGGCCGGCGACGCCCACCGTCGGGCACGAGCCCGCCGGGATGCTCACGCCGTGCGCGGCCAGCCGGTCGTAGACGTCCACCAGTTGCGCGCCCGCGCCCACGACCGCGTGCCCGGACGTTGCCCGGACGCTGTTCATGCGCGACACGTCCACGACGAGGCCGGTGCCCGTGGACCAGCCCGCGTAGCTGTGGCCGCCCGAACGCGACGTGACAGGGATGCCGAGCCGCTTGGCGAAGGCAAGGCACTCGGCCACGTCGGACGGGTTCGCGCAGTACGCCACGGCGCTGGGCCGTATCCCGTCGAAGGAGGGGTTGTAGAGGCGGCGGGCCGCGTCGTACGAGGCGTCGCCGGGACGGATGAGACGCCCGGCCAGGCCCTTCCCCAGGGAGGTCCAGTCGGAGGACGAGGGAGCGGTGCGGGCGGTGGTGCGCGCGCCGGCGTGCGCGGTGGTCACGTTCTGCGCGCAGCCGGTGGCCACGGCCGTCGCGGCGACAGCGGAGGCGCGGAGAAAACTGCGGCGGTCGAGCGCGGGGCGCATGGTCACTCATCCCCCAAGAAGGGTCATCGGTTCGCGGAAGGTCACGCTCGTTGAGTGAGACGTCCGTAACCCAGGCTTGGTTTATCACGGATCGGCCACGAGGTACGTGGCGGATATGGAAGACCCGCGCGAGCAGGGGAATTTCGCATGATTCCGGACAAGTTGACGTTTTGTGTCTGATGGGCTGGTATCGAGTACGGCGGGGACGCCTGGTCAACGGAGACCGGGGGAACGCCCGCCAGTGGAGGTGTGACGTGTCCGGAAGCGTGCTCCGTGACGCGGCCGGCGGCGCGAGTCATTGCGCGGCCGGTGAGGTTGTGACCTTCCAGGCCGAGGAACTCGCCGGGTCGCTTCGCGACTCGCCGGACCCCGGCCTGTGGGATGCTTGTCCTACCGCCCCCTCCTCTTTGTCGTGGACACAGCCTGTCCGCGCGGCCGTGGCCATTCCCCCTGTCGTGGAACCGCGGTCCCGGCTGTGACCACCTGGAACAAGGCGAACCCCTCACAAAGGAGTGAGAGCGACATGCCGCTCGACGAGGCAAAAGACCAGCTTCTGCGGTCCGCTGCTGAAAAATGCGCCGAATCCCCAGGAAGCGATCACCTGGACAGTGAGAGCATCCTGGCCTTTCTCCAGCTTTACTACCGGCATGTCGCGCCAGAGGACGTGATCGACCGCGACCCTGTGGAGCTGTACGCGCCGGCGATGGCGCACCGGCGGATCGCGGGATACCGGCCACAGGGCCGGCCGCTGGTCCACGCCTACACTCCCACGGTGGAGGCGGACGGCTTCGATTCAGGAACATCCGTAATTGAGGTGGTTACGGATGACATGTCGTTCCTTGTTGACACTGTCACGATGGAGCTGGACCGCCACGAGATCGGCGTCCACCTGATCGTCCACCCGCAGATGAAGGTCCGCCGCGACATGACGGGCATGATGCTCGGCCGTGAGCAGGCGGACCTCACCGGGCAGGTGCTGGTGGAGTCGTGGATGCACATCGAGATCGACCGCCAGTCCGACCCCGAGGTGCTCGCGGGGCTGGAGAAGGACCTGCGGCGGGTCCTCCAGGACGTCCGCTACTCCGACGAGGACTTCGCGAAGATGCGGGCGCTGGCCGTGCGGATCGCGACGGACCTCGAGGCCGCCCCGCCGCCGCTTCCGCCCGGAGACGTGGCCGACAGCCTCGAGCTGCTCCGCTGGCTCGCCGACGGCTACTTCACCTTCCTCGGATACCGCGAGTACCGCCTGGAGAAGGCTGACGACGGCGGCGACGGCCTGCACGCGCTGCCCGGCACGGGCCTCGGCATCCTGCGGGCCGACAAGGCCGGCTCGGCCAGCTTCGCGGCGATGTCGCCGGAGCTGCGGGCGAAGGCGCGTGAGAAACAGCTGATCGTCATCACCAAGGCCAACAGCCGGGCGACCGTGCACCGGCCGGCCTACCTCGACTACATCGGCGTCAAGCTCTTCTCGCCGGAGGGCGAGGTCATCGGCGAGCGCCGCTTCCTCGGGCTCTTCACCCACGTCGCCTACAGCGAGTCGATCTCGCGTATCCCGGTGCTGCGCCGCAAGCTCGACGAAGTGCTCGACAAGGCGGGGCTCAGCGCCGACAGCCATGACGGCAAGGACCTCATCGAGATACTGGAGAGTTACCCCCGCGCGGAGCTGTTCCAGGTCCCGGCCGACGATCTGGTGCCCATGGCGCTGGGCGTGCTCCGGCTGCGTGAGCGCAAGCGGGTCACGCTCTTCCTGCGCCGCGACGACTACAGCCGCTACATCTCCTGCCTGATCTACCTGCCCCGCGACAGGTACACCACCGACGTGCGCATCCGCATGCAGGACATCCTGCTCCAGGCGCTCGGCGGCACGACGCTCGACTACAGCACGATGATCGGCGAGTCTCCTCTGGCCCGCCTGCACGTCGTGATCCGCGGTGAGCGCGGCAAGCCCCTGGGCGGCACCGACGTCGACGTTCCGGAGCTGGAGGCACGCATCGCGGCCACCACCCGCTCCTGGGAGGACCACCTGGCCGCCGCGATCACCGAGCTGGTCCCTGTCGACGAGGTCGCCTCGTTGACCCGCCGTTACGCCTCGGCCTTCCCCGAGGGCTACAAGGCCGACTTCACCCCTCGTACTGCCGTCGCGGACCTGCGCCGCCTGGAGCGGCTCGCGGGCGCGCCCGGCGGGATCGGGATGGATCTGTACGAGCCGCACGACCACACCGAGTCCCAGTGGCGGTTCAAGGTCTACCGGATCGGATCGGCCGTCTCGCTGTCCGAGGTACTGCCCCTGCTGTCGCGGATGGGCGTCGAGGTGGTGGACGAGCGGCCATACCAGATCGGGAGGAGAGGCCAGGAACCCGCCTGGATCTACGACTTCGGCCTGCGGTGCCCCCCCTCGGACGCGATCGGCCACGACGAGTTCAAGCGGCTGTTCCAGGCCGCCTTCGCGGCGCTCTGGCGCGGCGAGATCGAGAGCGACGGATTCAACGCGCTCGTGCTCGGGGCGGGCCTGACCTGGGAGCAGGCCCAGATCCTGCGGGTGTACGCCAAGTACCTCCGCCAGGCGGGCACCGCCTTCAGCCAGCGCTACATCGAGAAGGTGCTCCTCGGGAACATCCGGCTGTCCAAGCTCCTCGTGCGGCTGTTCGAGGCCAGGCTCGACCCGCGCCGGGCGGACGACGTACGCGACGATCTGAGCGGGGCGCTGCACGAGGAGGTCCTCGCGGCGCTGGACGAGGTGGCCTCGCTGGACGAGGACCGCATCCTGCGGGCGTACCTGGAGATGATCCTGGCCACGCTGCGCACCAACGCGTTCCAGCGGGTGGACGGGAAGCGCAAGCCGTACATCTCCATCAAGCTCGAGTCCTCCGCGATCAGCGTGCTGCCGCTGCCCCGGCCGAAGTACGAGATCTTCGTGTACTCGCCCCGCGTCGAGGGCGTGCACCTGCGGTTCGGCAAGGTCGCGCGGGGTGGCCTGCGCTGGTCGGACCGCATGGAGGACTTCCGGACCGAGGTGCTCGGCCTGGTCAAGGCCCAGATGGTGAAAAATACGGTGATCGTACCCACTGGATCCAAGGGCGGATTTGTCGTTAAAAATCCGCCTGTGGGCGGGGGGCGCGACGAGCTCATGGCCGAAGGCGTGGCCTGCTACCGCCAGTTCATCTCGGGCCTGCTCGACATCACCGACAACCTGGTCGACAACAAGGTGGTCCCCCCGGCCGACGTCGTGCGGCACGACGGCGACGACACCTACCTCGTCGTCGCCGCGGACAAGGGCACCGCCACCTTCTCCGACATCGCCAACAGCGTGGCCAAGGACTACGGCTTCTGGCTCGGCGACGCCTTCGCGTCCGGGGGCTCGGTGGGCTACGACCACAAGGCCATGGGCATCACCGCCAGGGGCGCCTGGGAGTCGGTCGCCTACCACTTCCGCTCGATGGGGATCGACGTCCAGACCACCGACTTCACCGTGGTCGGCGTCGGCGACATGTCGGGTGACGTCTTCGGCAACGGCATGTTGCTCTCCCAGCACATCAAGCTGGTCGCGGCCTTCGACCACCGGCACATCTTCGTCGACCCCTCGCCGGACCCAGCACGCGGCTTCGCCGAGCGCTCTCGCCTGTTCGCGCTGCCGCGCAGCTCATGGGCCGACTACGACACGAGCCTGATCTCCACCGGCGGCGGGGTCTGGCCGCGTACGGCCAAGTCCGTGCCGGTCTCCCCGCAGATGCGCGCGGCGCTCGGCATTCCCGACGGCGTGTCAGGCCTCACCCCGAACGACCTGATCAACGCCATCCTGAAGGCGCAGGTCGACCTGTTCTGGAACGGCGGCATCGGCACCTACGTCAAGGCGTCATCCGAGAGCCACGCCGACGTCGGCGACAAGGCGAACGACTCCCTGCGGGTCGACGCCGCCGAGCTGCGGTGCAAGGTCATCGGAGAGGGCGGCAACCTCGGCATGACGCAGCACGCCCGCATCGAGTTCGCCCTGAACGGCGGCTACGTCAACACCGACTTCATCGACAACTCGGCCGGAGTGGACACCTCCGACCACGAGGTGAACATCAAGATCCTGCTCGACCGCGTCGTGCGGGACGGCGAGCTCAGCGACCGGCAGCGTGACCAGCTCTTCCTCGACATGACCGACGAGGTGGCAGGGCTCGTGCTGCGCGACAACAAGGCGCAGAACGTCGTGCTGGCCGCCGCGCGCGACCAGGCCCCCGAGATGCTTCACATCCACGCCCGCTACCTGCGCAAGCTGGAGCGCGGCGGCCTGGTCAACCGGGAGCTTGAAGCGCTGCCGTCCGACAAGATGCTGGCCGAGCGGCGGCAGTCCGGCCTCGGGCTCACCGCTCCGGAGTTCTCGGTCCTGCTGGCCTACACCAAGCTGGTCGCGGACCACGAGCTGCTCGCCTCGGACCTGCCCGACGACCCCTACCTGGACTCGTGGCTGGTGTCCTACTTTCCCACGGCGCTGCGCGAGCGGTTCCGTACGGCCATGGACAGCCACCCGCTGCGGCGCGAGATCATCACCACCTGCGTGGTGAACGATCTCGTCAACGCGAGCGGCACGACGTTCATGTTCCGCTTCGGCGAGGAGACCGGCGCGTCCACCACGGACATCGCCCGGGCGTACCTGGTGTCCAGGGAGGTCTTCGAGCTGCCGAGCTTCTGGCGGGCCGTGGAGGCGCTGGACAACAAGGTCGACACCGCCACCCAGCTCGCCATGCTGCTGGAGAGCCGCAAGCTGGCCGAGCGCGGCGCCCGCTGGCTGCTGGGCAACCGCAGGCCGCCGCTCGACCTGGCGTCCACGGTGAGGTTCTTCGTGGACGGCGCGGACGGGCTGCTGCCGCACCTGCCCAAGCTGCTCACCGGCCCCGACCTGGTGTCGTTCGAGGAACGCCGCGACGGCTACCTCGCCCGGGGCGTGCCGGCCGACCTGGCCGAGCGCGCGGCGGTGATGGTGCCGGCGTACTCGACGTTCGACCTTGTGGAGATCTCCTTCCGCACCGGCCGCCCCGTGCACGACGTCGCCGAGGTCTACTTCGACCTGGCCGAGCGGCTCCAGCTCGCCCGGCTGCGGGAGCGGGTCATCGCGCTGCCCCGCGACAACCGGTGGAACTCCATGGCGAGGGCCGCTCTGCGGGACGACCTGTACGCGGCGCACGCCACGCTGACCCGGGACGTCCTCACGCACAGCGAGCCGGGGCTCTCACCCGAGGAGCGCCTGGCCCGCTGGTCGACGGCGAACTCCGCCGCCGTCGGGCGGTCCCGCCAGACGCTGTCGGAGATCTGGGAGAGCGAGCACTTCGACCTGGCCACGCTGTCGGTGGCGCTCAGGGCGGTCCGCACCCTGGTCGCGACCAGCAACCTGCCTCACGCGGAGGGCTGATCGCGGCGTCACTCGCTGCTGACGCCTGTGGGGGCGCCGTCGAACCCGATGATCTTCGCGGGTTCGGCGGCGCCCTTGCGCGCGACGTCGCTGACGTACTGCTGGGTCTCGATGACGCGCAGCTTGAGCCGGACCACGGGGCTGTCCACGGCCCAGCGGACGTCCTTGGGGACGGGCACGAGGCCCTCGGCGACCTTGGCCTTGGCCTGCCGGAGCGTCGTGCGCGTCAGGGAGTACAGGATGAGGGCCCCGCCGCCGGTCGTGCGCAGCGCGTAGATCGGAAAGGCGGTCGCGGCGAAGAGCGAGTCGTACAGGAACCCGCGCCACTTGAACTCGGGCTGGACCTTCTTGACCTCGGTGAAGTAACCGGTCGTCTGGGGGCCGGCCGCGATCAGGTCCGCCGCGAAGCCTCCCGGGCCCTCCTCGGCGATGGTCGCGTGCAGCGGCGCCATCAGGTGGGGGCTGATCGCGATCGTGTCGTCCCGGGTGGCCAGCGGGGTGGCGTACCCCTGGAGGTCGAGGCTGACGGCGGGCGGCTTGGTGCCGGGGTAGAGCAGGGACGCGAAGCTGAGCTGCCAGCGGGAGCTCTCGTACTGCTTCATGAAGGCGAGCACCGCGGTGCGGCTCTTCCCGCTCGCGTCGTGGCGCTCGACGACCGCGGCGAACCAGTAGGGGAAGCGGTCAAGCCGGGGGACCAGCAACGTCGGCCGGCCCCAGGTGTAGCGGGGCGGCGTGAGGTCGGTGGACTGAAAGGCCGTCGCCGTGATCAGCGCCTGCGCGTCGCGCGTCTCGCCCAGGGCGTAGAACTCGGCTCCCGACGCTCTCGCCGTGTCGTCGGCCTGGAGGATGGTGTGCACGACCCTCGCCGCTTCGGCCTGGGTGACCGCAGGGCCCTCAGCCGTGGCCGACGGCGACGGTGAAGGCATGGACGCGGTCGTGGCCGGCGAAGTGGCCGCGACCGGGCTCTGCTGGATCCGCGGCCCACCGGACGAGCACGCGGACATGGCGCCGGCGAACACGGACAACGCGAGGGCGACTCGCATGATCCTTTTCACGCTCGCCTCCCCGATGAGTGCCCTCAGAACGCCCATGCTAGCCACGCGCGAGGTGCCTCCGGCGTCGCGTACCCTTGGCAGATGTGGCAGCCATCGATCCCGCAGAAGAGATCAGCGAGCTTACCGGCACACTGAAGGGCATTCAGGATGTGCTGGACCTCGACGTCATGCGCAAGCAGATCGCCGAGCTCGAGGAACAGGCTGCCGTGCCCGACCTGTGGAACGACCCCGAGCAGGCGCAGAAGGTCACCAGCAAGCTGTCGCACATGCAGGGTGAGCTCAACCGCGTCGAGAACCTCATCCGCAGGCTGGACGACATCTCCGTGCTGTACGAGCTCGCCGAGGCCGAGGACGACGCGGACACCCGTGAGGAGGCCGGGCGAGAGCTCGCCTCCCTCCGCACCGACGTCAACGCCCTCGAGGTGCGCACGCTCCTGGCCGGGCCCTACGACGCCCGCGAGGCGCTGATCACCATCAACTCGCAGGCCGGTGGCGTGGACGCCGCCGACTGGGCGCAGATGCTGCTGCGCATGTACCTCCGCTGGGCCGAGCGCAAGGGCTACTCCACCGAGGTCTACGACACCTCCTACGCCGAGGAGGCCGGCATCAAGTCGGCCACGTTCGTGGTGAAGGCCCCCTACGCCTACGGCACGCTGAGAGGCGAGCACGGCACCCACCGGCTCGTCCGCATCAGCCCGTTCGATAACCAGGGCCGCCGCCAGACCTCCTTCGCCGGCGTCGACATCGTGCCGGTCGTCGAGAAGACCGACCACATCGACATCAATGAGGATGATCTACGCATCGACGTCTACCGTTCGTCGGGTCCCGGCGGCCAGGGCGTCAACACGACCGACTCCGCGGTGCGCATCACCCACCTGCCGAGCGGCATCGTGGTCTCCTGCCAGAACGAGCGTTCCCAGCTGCAGAACCGCGCCTCCGCGATGACGGTCCTGCAGGCCAAGCTGCTGGAGCGCAAGCGACAGGAGGAGGCGGCGAAGATGACGGAGCTGCGCGGCGAGACGACGACCTCGTGGGGCACCCAGATCCGCAACTACGTCCTGCACCCGTACCAGATCGTGAAGGACCTGCGCACCTCCGTCGAGGCGGGCAACCCCACCGCCGTGCTCGACGGCGACCTGGACGAGTTCATCGAGGGCGAGATCCGCTGGACGCGCCGCCTGGAGTCGGGCGCGGCGGGCTGACCTTCTGACGCGTCCCCTCCCGCGGACCCCGGCACGGCCGGGCCCGCGCGGATGACCGGCAGGCGCCCCTGAGGCGCCGCGTAAGCCGTCGTACGGACGCCGGATCAGGCGCCGTACAGGTGCTTGAGTGCGAGCGTACAGACGAGCAGGACAATCAGGACGACCGCGATGAACATGGGCGAAAAGCTGCCCAGTCCATGGTGGTGAACCCTGTCCCTGCTCGCCCGGCACGCGGGGCATCGGCCCTCCACCACGGGGCCGGCGCACTGGGCGCAGACGAGATGTTCGCAGCTCACGGGGTATCTCCCTCTCCACGGTGATCGCTTTACCAGCCTGTTAGCGAGTGTGGAATCGTTTTGTTTCCGTTATGGACGTTCCATGCCAGTGTTACCCCTAGACTGAGCCTCGGCCAACCGGAACGTCGATCAATGGTAAAGAGCGGCGCCCCCCGGCCGGCGAGCAATGCGATGTGGCTCACGCAGCCACTTCCGCGTCCGTCCTAACCCCTAGACTGGCATGCCGTGATGCGCCTGTGATCCATTTCGATAATGTCACCAAGGTCTACGTTAACCAGAACCGGCCCGCCCTCGACCACGTCAGCGTCGACGTCGACAAGGGTGAGTTCGTGTTCCTGGTCGGTCCTTCGGGCTCGGGGAAGTCAACCTTCCTCCGGCTGGTCCTGAAGGAGGAGCGCCCGAACTCGGGCGCCATACATGTCGCCGGCAAGGATCTGGCGCGCCTGTCGAACTTCAAGGTGCCGCACCTGCGCCGCCGCATCGGCTGCGTGTTCCAGGACTTCCGGCTGCTGCCCAACAAGAACGTCTACGAGAACGTGGCGTTCGCGTTGGAGGTCATAGGCAAGCCGAGGCGGTTCATCCGCAAGGTGGTGCCTGAGGTAGTCGAGCTGGTCGGCCTCGATGGCAAGGCCCACCGCATGCCCGACGAGCTGTCCGGAGGTGAGCAACAGCGGGTCGCGATGGCCCGCGCATTCGTGAACCGCCCGATGATCCTGCTCGCGGACGAGCCCACGGGCAACATCGACCCCGCGACCAGCATCGGCATCATGAAGGTGCTCGACCGGATCAACCGGACCGGCACCACCGTCGTCATGGCCACCCATGACGCCGCCATTGTCGACTCCATGCGCAAACGCGTGGTCGAGCTGGAGGACGGCAAGATCGTCCGAGATCAGTCACGCGGCGTCTACGGTCAGGCGTACTGATCACCAAGCGAGAGCAACAGGGGACACCCAAAGCATGCGGGCAAACTTCATCTTCTCTGAGGTCTGGATCGGCCTTCGCCGCAACCTCACGATGACCGTCGCCGTCATCGTGACCGTGGCCATCGGCATGGCGCTGCTCGGCATTGGGCTCATGATCAACGCGCAGGTCGGGAGCATGAGCAGCTACTGGTCCGACAAGGTCCAGGTCTCGGCGTTCTTGTGCAAGAAGAACGACCCCTTCCAGGCGTGCAAGGGCCGCGGCGCGGTCACTCCCCAGGAGAGGGAAGCGCTGAAGACACAGATCGAGGGCATGCCCCAGGTGGACAGGGTCTTCTACGAGGACCAGCAGAAGGCCTATGAGAATTTCAAGGCCTCCTACAGCAGCAACAACGTCTTCCTGTCGATCGTCAAGGCCGAGGACATGCCGGAGGCGTTCCGTGTCAAGCTGAAGAACCCCGATGAGTACAAGCCGGTGTTCGACGTCCTCAGCGGGATGCCAGGCGTCTCCTTCGTGTCGAACGACAAGCAGCTCCTCGAAAAGTTCTTCGGCCTGATGAACAGGCTCCGCAACGCGGCGCTCATCGTGGCCGTGATCCAGGTCTTCGCGGCGATACTGCTGATCGGCAACACGGTGCGGCTGTCCGCGTACAACCGGAGGCGGGAGACCGGCATCATGCGCCTGGTCGGAGCCTCCAACCTGTACATCCAGCTGCCGTTCGTCATGGAGGGCACCATCGCCGGCCTGGTCGGCGGCGTGATCTCGGCGATCCTGCTCATGCTGGCCAAGGTGGTCGTCTTCGACGGCATGCAGAGCTACTTCGTGCTGTCCACGCAGCTCGGCTGGAGCGAGGTCGCGCAGGTGATCACCCTCACCACCGTGGTCGGCGTGCTGATCTGTGTCCTGGCCTCCTTCGTGACCCTCCGGCGATACCTGAGGGTGTGACGCACCCCGGTAGGCTCGCAGCTATGCCACGTGAGACCGGGCGCAAGCTCATCGCCCAGAACAAGCGTGCCCGCCACGACTACAACATCGAGGACACCTACGAAGCCGGGCTCGTCCTGATGGGCACGGAGGTGAAATCCCTCCGTGCCGGCCGGGCAAGCCTCTCGGACGGATACGCCCAGGTCAAGGATGACGAGGTGTGGTTGATGAACATCCACATCCCGGAGTACCACATGGGCACGTGGACCAACCACGCGGCGCGGCGCCCTCGCAAGCTCCTGCTGCACCGTAAGGAGATCGGGAAGATCGTCAACAAGACCAAGGAGTCCGGGCTGACCCTTGTTCCCCTCTCCCTGTACTTCAAGGACGGCAAGGCCAAGATCGAGATCGGCCTGGCCAGGGGCAAGAAGACCTGGGACAAGCGGCACGACCTCGCGGAGAAGCAGGCGACCCGGGAGATGGCCCGCGCTGTTCGTCACCGCAACCGATGAGGTCAGATCAGTCGTGGCGCTAGCCGTACGTTTGAGAAGGGCGCTCGCCGCGGGGCTTTCGCTCGCCGCGGTCGTTCCCCTGCTGGCGGCCTGCTTCGCCGAGCCGTCTCCGCACGAGGCCGTCAGCGAGTTCCTGGTCGGGTGGCAGTCCGGCGACTTCGACGCCGCCGCGGGACGGACCGACGGCGACCCCAAGGTCGTGAAGAAGGCCCTGGAGGACGCCGGCCTGCAGCTCGACGCCGCGTCGATCCGCTTCTCGCTCAAGGGCCTGAGGACGAGCGGCGGCGACGCCGACGCGCGTTTCCACGTCCAGGTCGACCTCGGGGACAACAACCCCCTCTGGCAGTACGACAACGATCTGCCGCTCCACCTGGTCGGTGGCGTCTGGAAGGTCCGCTGGTCCCCGAGCGTCATCCACCCGCAGCTGCGCGAGGGGCAGCGCTTCGCGGTCGAGGTGTCCTCCGAGGGCCGCCGCCCCATCGAGGACCGCAACGGCGACGCGCTCCAGACCGAGGCCACGCTCTACGTCGCGGGCGTCTATCCCGCCAGGGTCAAGGACCCCGTGGGCGTCTGCGAGCGGCTGTTCCAAGTGACCGGCTTCGCCCAGGACCGGCTGCTCAGCCGCATCAGGTCCGCGCCCCCGCAGGACTTCGTGCCGCTCGTGACCTTCGGCGGCACCAAGTACGCCCAGCTCCGCGACCGGCTGGACGAGATCCCCGACCTGAAGATCGACAAGCAGTCGCAGCCGGTGGCGCCCGCCCAGCCCGCCGACATCATCGGCAAGGTCGGCGCTATCACACCCGAGACCGAGCAGCAGCTCGGCGGCCCGCAGCGGGCCGGTGACACCGTCGGCCAGGGCGGCCTGCAGAAGGCCTACCAGGACCAGCTCACCGGGTCCACCGGCACCAAGGTCATCACCTACGACCTGAAGACCAGCGAGCAGGTGGCCGAGCTCGCCAAGTGGCCGGGCAGGTCCAACACGACGTCGGTGAAGACCACGATCGACAGGGGCGTGCAGCGGTCCGCCGATCTGGCCGTCGGCGGCACCATCCCGGCTGTCCTGGTCGCCGTCAAGGCGTCGAGCGGCGAGATCCTGGCCGTGGGCTCCCACGGGATGAACCAGGAGAAGGACGCCCTCGACGGCCGCTTCCCCCCCGGCACCGCGTTCTCGATCGTCGCGGCCGAGGGGCTCCTCGGTCCTGGCGGAGTCGATCCCAAGCAGAAGGTGCCGTGTCCGGCCGACCGCACGGTCGGAGGCGCGCGGTTCCAGCAGACGGCGCTCCCGGTCGGCACGTCGCCCACCGTCACGGCCGACTTCGCCCATGGATGCGTCACCGCGCTAGCGTCGCTGGCCCGCCGCGTCGACGCGGGCGCCCTGACCCAGGCCGCCACCCGCTTCGGCATCGGCGGAGACTGGAGCCTGCCGCTGCGGTCGTTCAGCGGCACCTTGCCGCCGGCCACGACCGACGCCGCCAAGGCGAAGATCATCGCTGGTCAGACCGTGCGGGTCAGCCCCTTGTCGATGGCCCTGGTCGCCGGGGCCGTCGCCTCCGGCACCTGGCGGCCGCCCACGCTGGTCACCTCTCCCGCCTCGCCCGACCTGTCATCCGACGTCCCGCCGATCCCGGCTCCGCGCCCCGTCCCGCTGGACTCCGGCACGCTCTCCAAGCTGCGCGCGCTGATGCGGTCAGGGGTCACCTCGGGCACCGCCCTCGCGGCCACGGCGCCCGGCGAGAACGTGTACGGCCTCTCGTCCGCCATCACCTACACCGACAAGAAGCGTCCGCGGAGCCTTTCGTGGTTCATCGGGTGGCAGGGCGACGTGGCGGTGGCCGTGCTGACCGAGACGGTCAACACGGCGGCGTCCGCGCAGATCGCGGGCCTGTTCTTCAACAACGCCCGCACGGCGGCCTGAAAAATAGTTCGCCGGGCGAGCAACCATCGGCGGCTCGTCCTGCGTCTTTCTGGGTGACTGGGCACCGCTTGGGGGTTGCGGGCTCAGTCGCCGTAATGAGACCAGGGCTTCTTCTCGGGGGAAGCCCTGCCGTCCGGACCGGCTCGACCCTGCCGGTCGGCCCCCGGGGCGTGTGCCTCGTGCCACGTCCCGGGGGTTTCGGCCTGTACGGGGCCGTGGGGGAATCAAGTTGGCGCCACGGGTGTTGAGTGGAGTATCTTCTGGATGCCTGGTCTTTCGCGAGGCCGGGCGGACAACTCCACAGGGGGTGACTGGTTTCGACTTCGGCATGTCGCGCCAGGGGAAGCGGGTCGAGGACTGCGGACATAACCTCGTTAATCCTGTGACCGCAAAACAATAAGTGCCAATAACACGCGCACTCAGGGCCACATGGCCCTCGCCGCCTGAGCGAGGACCAAGCCCTTGTCAGCCCGGGACCGCCTCCGGCCCGGATCTGGCATCGCTAGGAGGCTAAACCGATCGACCCGGTCACGGGGACGATAGGGAAACCAAACAGTGACTGAGCCCGTCGATGACACGCCTGCGTGATCACCGGGGCTGAGAAAATCGCAGCAGGCTGCACCCGGAGAAGCCCTGTCGTGGTGTTGAAGGACGCGGGTTCGATTCCCGCCACCTCCACAGCACGAGCCCTGCCCACCGGCCATCAGGCCGGTGGGCAGGGTTTTTTCGCTTTCACCCGCCGCGAGCTCCCTACCGGCCGCGTGGGGAGACGCCTACGTTGAGGTGATAGGGGCTCGCACGGCAGTGGTCGGCCAATCCGTCGGCGGCCCTGGTCGCCCGGGACCATCCGGCTGGTCAGCGGTACAGGTGGATGGCGCCGGTGAGGGCTTGGCGCGCGACGGCGAGCACCTCGTCGGCGACGGCCGCCGACGGTGGCGGCGCGACGACCTGCACCATCTGCGTGGTGGGCTCGCCGATGCCGGGGAACAGCTCCCACTTCCACGCCGGACTGGCAGGGCTGTCGAAGCGATCGAGGGAGACGACCAGCGGCGCCGTCCCGTCCCAGCCCCACGGCGGCGTCTGCGGGAGCCGGGCCAGGCGAATCGAGGCGAGGGGCGCCGGGGCGGTCCCTTCGCCGTCCGTTCGGGGCCGGAGCATGGCCAGCCCGGCGCGCTGAGCCGCCTCGGCGAGCAGGGCGAGCGGGTCGTCCAGATCGTCCACGGAGGCGCGCCGGTACGCGGTCGTCTGCCCGAGCAGGACCGCCTCGGCGAGGCGGTGGTCGCTGCCGTGGATGCCCGCCCAGTCGGCGGCGCCGATGCCGTGGCGCCCCCCCGTAGCGTGCAGGCCGGCCAGCAGCTTGGTCGCCGCGTCAAGCACCGAGGGGGTGTAGACCGTGCGGTACTGCGCCCTCGCCGCCTGCTCGATCATCCGTCCCGCGGAGACGGTCGTGGTGGTGGTCATCGGCTGCCATTCTCCATCGCGGCGATCGGTCGTCTCGCCCCTGACCGTAGGACTCTAGCCGTTCTTGATCCAAATCATGCCGCGGGGGGGCTTCTTTCACACCGGGTGGTTCGGGTATCGCGATCGCCTTAGGGCTTTTCGTGCGTGTGATGATGCAGTTTCTCAGCTGCCGGAGAGGGTGCCCAGGGTCACGGTCACCGTCTGGGTCTTTCCGTCGGGGTGCAGGATCTCGACCTTCGCCTGCTCGCCGGGCTTGAGGCCGGCCAGGATCTCGGAGAGCGCCGCGGCTGTGGGAGTCGGCTTCCCGTTGACGCTGAGGATGATGTCACCGGGCTTGATGCCGGCCCGTGCCGCCCCGCTGCCGGCGTCGACCTGGGCGACGCCGACACCGACCGGCTGGCCGTCGGGGCCTACGACGGTGTTGACCCGGACGCCCAGGGCGGCACGTCGCGTGTTGACGACCTTGCCGCTCTTGATGATCTGGTCGGCGACGTCCTTGGCCGTGGTGCTGGGGATGGCGAAGCCGATGCCCGGGGCCGCGCCGCCGCCGAGCTCGGGGTTGATCGCTGCCAGCGTGGGGATGCCGATGACCTCGCCGGACAGGTTGGTCAGCGCTCCGCCGCTGTTCCCGGGGTTGATGGACGCCGAGGTCTGGATGGCGTTGGTTATCGTGGCCCCGGGCGATCCCTCACCCTGGGGCTCGGTGACCGTGCGGCCGAGCGCGGACACGATGCCGTTGGTCACGCTGCCCGACAGGCCCAGCGGATTGCCCATGGCCAGCACGATCTGGCCCACCTTCAGCTTGGTGGAGTCGCCGAACGTCGCCGGGGTGAGCCCCGACCTGTCGCCGACCCGGATGATGGCGAGGTCGCCCAGGGGGTACGACGCGACGAGGCTGGCCTTGCGCGGCTTGCCGCCCGTGGCGAGCGTGACCTCGAAGCTCGTCGCCTTACCCACCACATGGGCATTTGTCACGATGTGTCCCTTGGTGTCGTACACCACACCCGAGCCCAGACCCCGTTTCGTGTTGATTTGCACGATCGACGGCAGGACCTGGGCGATGACCCGCTCGTACGCCTCCTCCTCACCGATCACCGTCGTGTCCGGCTTCGCCGTGCGCCCGGCCGTGCTGGTCGAGGCCGGTGATCCGGTGACCCCGCAGCCGCTGAACACCACCAGGACCCCGGCCACCGCGACAGTGATGATGTGCCGGCTGAAATGTCCGGCCCGCCGGTTACTTGGTGTAGTTCCCATGGCACAGGTGATTCCCGACCACGGGGAAGATACTCGCCGTTCCGCGCCAATGGGTTGATCTTGTGAACCGGGGCGGCCCCAAGCGGGAGCCCGAATTTCTTGTCCGAGGGCCCAGGCTCCCTACCTGCCGAAACGGGCCGTTGACCTCTGGGATCTGGGATGCGGGCCCGCATGGATCACGATTTGTGACGTAGTCTGCGGACATGGCGGACGGCGCTGGAAACTCCCCTAGCCGCCCTGGGTCCGGGCGGCCTCCAACATACGTTCCGTCGTATGACGCGCCCACCACGCCGATGGCCCGGGTGAGTCCCGAGCAGGCGCTCGCGATGGTTCAGGCGGCGAAGGCCGAGGCGGCGGCGAGGAGCCAGGGGTCCGAGACAGGGACGGCGCAGGAGCACGACTCCGAGGTCGAGACGCGCCCCGTCTCCAAGGCGGATTTGGCGCGGCTGCGGCGGACGCGCGAGGGGGAGACGGCGGACGCCCCAGCGACCGTACCTGACACGTCGGACACAGCGGACAACAACGTGACGGCGGATGTACGCAGGCCGGCTGGACCGTTCCTCCATCCGGACCGCCCCGTCGCGACATCTCGAAGCACACCCGAGCGCCCCGGCCCGCGCACGCCGCCTGCCGCCCCGCCCGCCACCGTCGATCGCCCCGGCCCGCGCACGCCGCCCGCCACCCTCGGTCGCCGCCGCAGGCCGCCCCGGTGGCTGTCCATCGCGATACTCCGCGCCGGTGACATTCCCATAAGAACGGTGTACGGGATCGGCGCGGCGATCGTCACGGCGATCGTCGTCGTACTGATCTTCATGCTGTTCTCCGGGGACAAGCCCGGCGATCCCGTACGGGTGAGCCCCGCGCAGGGGGGCGGCCCGGCGCCGAGCGTGCGGCCGAAGCCCACGCCGACCCCGATCGCGGTCCCGCCGGTCCCCGAGACCAAGCTGATGACCCTCTTCGCGGGTCCGGGCTCGCCCATCGCGGCGTACGTCGCCGACCAGACGGCCGGCATCAGCTACGTCCAGTACGGCACCCCGTGGGCCAAGACGTCGCGCGACCCCTTCTCGGCCGCGCAGAAGGCCGGTCCTTCGCGGCAGCCGCAGGCGCTGATCGGATCGGCACCCGTGCCGGTGGCCGTCGGGAAGGCTCCGGCGACGTACGCGGACTTCCGCAAGCTGGCGGGCAAGGCGGCGAAGTGGACGTTGCGCTACCAGCCCGCCGGGTCCACGTTCACCTGGACGGTGTCGCAGCAGGCGCGGTACAACCTCGGGTGGGTGCTCGGCTACAAGGTGAGCTACGTCTCGGGTGGCAAGAAGCACTCCTCGCAGGCCTACGTCATGGTCATCTCGACGGCGAAGAAGAAGCCCGCGATGCTGTTCGCCAGCGTGCCCGACACCCGCAAGCCCCTCTTCCACGACCTGAACATGCTCTTCTGGACGGTCCGCGCGATCTAGCCCCGTGCGGTGTGAGACCAGGTCAGAGTGTCGCCGGAGATACGGCCGGGCCGCGGGTTACGTTGGGGCGATGGATTCTGGATTCGGCTACTTCGCGACGCACGACGCCGTCGCTCCCGACACCGTGGCCCGGCTGGCCGAGGAGCGAGGGCACGCGGCCGTGCTCTTCCCCGAGCACACCCACATCCCCGCCAAGGTGGAGCTGCCCCAGCGCCCCGAGAACGGCCGGCTCTCCCGCAAGTACCTGCACACCTACGACACGCTGACGACGTGCATGGTCGCCGGCATGGCGACGTCCAAGCTGCGCGTCGGCACCGGGATCTGCCTGGTGGTGCAGCACCACCCGATCACGCTGGCCAAGACGGTGGCGAGCATCGATCGCCTCACCGGGGGCCGCTTCGAGTTCGGCGTCGGCGCGGGCTGGAACGACCCCGAGATCCGCAACCACGGCGTCGACCCGGCCAAGCGCTTCGCCGTGATGAGAGAGGACATCGAGGCGATGAGGGAGATCTGGACGCGGGACGAGGCCGAGTATCACGGGGAGTTCGTCTCCTTCGACCCGATCTGGTCCTGGCCCAAGCCGGCGCAGCAGCCTCACCCGCCGATCCTGGTGGGCGGCGTAGGCGCCAAGGTGCTGGACCGGGTCCTGTCCTACGGCGACGCCTGGCTGCCGAACTACGGCCCCGGCGTGCTGGAGCGCGTGCCGGAGCTGTTCCGCCGGGCCGAGGAGGCCGGGAAGCACGTACGAGTGATCATGATGTCGGTGCCGCCGGACCCGAAGGTGCTTGAGGAGTGCGAGAAGGCGGGCGTCTCCCGGGTCATGCCATGGCTGCCGTCGGCCGGCCTCGCCCGCATCGAGCGGGAGATGGACACCTTCGAGAAGGCGCTGGCGGACGTGCACGGCGAGTGATCCCGCTCGCTAGGCGTTCCCGCGTATTCGCGCGACCCGCTCGGTAGGTTGGAGCCGACGTGACCGTGGTTCGCCTTGGAAGCATCTTCTAGAATATGGTTCTGTCACGTCTGGAGGCCGAACCTCACGGAGGATGTTATGGCGATCGGGTTGAGCGAGGAGCACGAGGCGCTCCGCGAGTCCGTGACCGGCTGGGCGGAGCGCAACATCTCCGCCGAAGCCGTGCGCGCGGCCGTCGGCGCGGGGGTCGAGGAGCGGCCCGGGTTCTGGGCCGGCCTCGCCGATCAGGGCCTCCTCGGCCTGCACCTGCCCGAGGAGTACGGCGGGAGCGGGTTCGGCCTGCTGGAGGCCGCCGTGGCCGTCGAGGCGCTCGGCGAGCGCGTCGCCCCCGGCCCGTACGTCCCGACCGTGCTCGCGTCCGCGGTCATCGCCTCCTCGGACGGCAAGGCCCGCGCGGAGCTCCTGCCCGGTCTAGCCGACGGCACGCTGGCCGGGGCCGTCGCCCTCACCGGCACGCTGACCGGCACGCGAGACGGCGACGGTGTCCTGACCGTCAGCGGCACGGCCGAGCCGGTGCTCGGCGCCGCACTCGCCGACGTGCTCGTGCTCCCGGTCTCCACCGACCGGGGTGTGGAATGGGTCGCCCTGTCCTCCGGCGGCGTCACGGTCACCCCGACCAAGAGCCTGGACCTGACGAGGGGAGTGGCGAAGGTCGAGGTCGACCACCTCGCCGTGCCAGGGGAGCGGATCCTCGACGGGCTCGAGGGCAAGGCCGTACTCCACCTCGCCGCGATCGTGCTCGGCGCCGAGGCGGCCGGGGTCGCCTCGTGGTGCGTGCGCTCCGCCGCCGAGTACGCCAAGGTGCGCGTGCAGTTCGGCCGCCCGATCGGCCAGTTCCAGGGCATCAAGCACAAGGCGGCCCGCATGCTCGTCGCGCTGGAGCAGGCCCGTGCCACCGTCTGGGACGCCACCCGCGCCACCGGTGACGAGCTCGCCTACGCCGCTGCCATCGCCGGGGTCATGGCACCGGACGCGGCCGTGCGGTGCGCCAAGGACGCCATCCAGATCTTCGGTGGCATCGGCTACACCTTCGAGCATGACGCCCACCTCTACTACCGGCGCGCGCTGACCCTTCGCGCGCTGCTCGGCTCCTCGTCCGAGTGGGCCGAGTCCGTCGCCTCGTACGCACTGTCCGGCGTGAGCCGCGAGATGGAGATCGACCTCCCGGAGGACGCCGAGGCGCTGCGCTCCTCGATCCGCGACGAGATCGCCGAGATCGCCGCGCTGGAGGGCAAGGAGCAGAAGCGCGCGCTCGCGGCCAAGGGCTTCGTGATGTCCCACCTGCCGTCGCCGTGGGGCCGTGGCGCCTCCCCGCTCGAGCAGGTCCTCATCCACCAGGAGCTGAAGGCCGCGCGCGTACGGCTACCGCAGATGATCATCGGTGCCTGGGTCATCCCGTCCATCGCCGCATACGGCACGGCCGAGCAGCAGGAGCGGTTCCTGCCGCCCACCCTGGCCGGAGAGATGATCTGGTGTCAGCTCTTCAGCGAGCCGGGCGCGGGTTCCGACCTCGCGTCGCTGCAGATGAAGGCCGAGAAGGTCGAGGGCGGCTGGAGGCTCAACGGGCAGAAGATCTGGACCTCCGTCGCCCACGTCGCCGAGTGGGGCATCTGCATCGCCCGCACCGACACCTCCAAGCCCAAGCACGACGGCATCACCTACTTCATCGTGGACATGAAGGCCCAGGGGGTCACCGTCCGGCCGCTCACCGAGATGACCGGTGAGAACCTCTTCAACGAGGTCTTCTTCGACGACGTGTTAGTCCCGGACGACCAGGTCGTTGGCGAGATCAACGAGGGCTGGCGGGTCGCGCGCAACACGCTGTCCAACGAGCGCGTGTCCCTGTCGTCGGGATCGGGCGGCACGGGGTCGTCGGTCGCCGACCTGCTCGGCCTGGTCTCCCGCCTCGACCGCGAGCCGTCCCCGGCGGAGCGGCAGGAGGTGGCCCAGGTCGTGTGCGAGGGTCACTCGATCAACGCCCTGAGCCTGCGGGTCACGATGAAGCAGCTCGCGGGCGCCGAGCCCGGCGCCGACGCCTCGGTGCGCAAGCTGCTGTCCACCACCCATGCCCAGAACGTGTCGGAGTGCGCCGTCAGCCTGCTGGGCGCCTCCGCGACGGTCGCCGCCGACATGAAGCTGGGCGACCCCGGCTACTGGAACCGCGCGGTCCTCGCCACCCGCGCCATGACCATCTACGGCGGCACCACAGAAGTCCAACTCAACATCATCGCCGAACGCATGCTCAGCCTTCCCCGCGACCCAGAACCTGGCAAATAGCCGCAGCCGACCCGGGGGCGGGTAACCGACTCCACGATCTGGGGCCCGGCTTATTCGCCGACTCCGCGATTCCGGCGAATATGCCGTCCGTGTGATTCCGCACCCTGCGAATAAGCCGAATAACGCCCGTCCGGCCGGCTCCGGTAGTTTTGCGGGATTCGCGGTGCCTGCCGACCGGGGGGTGGTACGAGGCCATGCGCGCTCACCGCTTGGCACGGCTCGCGCCTGGGCTCGCGGCGCTGGTCGCGGGCCTGCTCGTCCTCGGTCCCGCGCTCGGGCCGGGCTTCGTGCTGCGGTACGACATGGTGTTCGTGCCGGAGCCTCCGGTGACCTGGTCCACGGGAGGCTTTCCGCGAGCGGTGCCGAGTGACCTTGTGGTCGCGTTGCTGGCGCACGTCCTACCGGCTCCCGCCGTGCAGAAGCTGATCCTCGTCGGGATCTTCGTGCTCGCGGGATGCGGGGCGGCGGCGCTGGTGCCGGGGAACCGGGTGATCCCCCGGCTGGCCGCGGCGGTGTTCTACGCGTGGAACGCCTACCTCGCGCAGCGGTTGCTGCTCGGGCAGTGGGCCCTGCTGCTCGGCTTCGCCGGACTGCCGTGGGCGGTCAGGGCGGCGGCCAGAGGCGGGCCGTGGCGGCTCGCCCTGGCGCTGATCCCGGCGGCCGTCGGCGGCTTTCAGGCCATGCTCGTGTCCGCGCTCGCGGTGCTGCCCGTGGCGGCCACCGGCTCGTCCAGGCGGTTCCGCGCACCGCTGGAGGCTCTGGCCGTACTGGCGGTGCTGAGCCTGCCGTGGGCCGTTCCGGCGTCGCTCAGCCATGCCGTGACCGACCCCGCCGGGGTGGACGCCTTCGCGGCCCGGGCCGACGGGCCGTTCGGCACGCTGGGCAGCCTGCTCAGCCTCGGCGGGATCTGGAACGCCCAGGCGGACGTCCCGGGCCAGGCCGCGTGGGTGCTCGCCGGCGCGCGCCTGCTCGTCGCCGTGACAGCCATCCTCGCTTTTGTGCGGCTTCCCCGGACCGCCGATGATGCCGGCGTGCCCTACGGGAAGGGACTGCTGATCGCGGCGTCTGCCGGGCTGGCGATCGCGCTGGCCGGCGCCTACGCCCCCGGGGTCCTCAAGGGGATGATCGGTCTGTGGCCGGGCTTCGGGCCGCTGCGCGACGGGCAGTTGTACATCGCTCCGCTGGTCCTGGTCCAGGCCGTCGGGTTCGGGATGTTGGCCGGCAGGTTCTCCCGCCCCGATGCCGCCGGCCGCAGGGCGGCGGTGTTCGTACCGGCGGTCGTCGGCGTTCTGCTGCCGGTGCTCGTCCTGCCCACCCTCGCCTGGGGGGCGTCGGGGCGGCTGGCGGCGGTGGAGTACCCGGATGATTGGCGGCGCGTACAGGAGATCGTCAATGGCGACCCCCGGCCGGGGGCGCTGATCTCGCTGCCATGGGGTGCGCACCGGGCTTTCCCGTGGAACGGCGGCCGGGTGATCCTCGACCCGGCTACCAAGTTGTTCGCCCGGCGGGTCATCTGGGACGACACGCTCCTGGTCGGCCTGGCGGGCGGGCGGTTGCTCCGTGTCCCCGGTGAGGACCTTCTGGGCAGGCGGATCGGGGTGGCGATCGGCGCGGGCGGCGGCCCCCTGACCTCCATACTCCGCGCGGCCGGTATACGGTACGTCCTCATCGCGGGACGGGACGATAACGTGTTCCCCTCCCGGTTGCCGGGCGCCATTCCCGCCTTCGTGGGCGCGGAGGTGCTGTTGCTGCGGTTGTGACCTAGTCAAACCCCGGCAGCCCCTCCATACTGGACGGTAAGTCCATTTATTACGTTTTGACGAATCTCCTAGCTCAGTAGCGGTATCACGTTCTACTCTCGGTACGCCCACGCGTCCGCACTTCGGAGGGAGATGCCCAATGGTGCGAGTGCTCGCTGCTCTCGTCGTTGGGGTGGTTCTGGCGATCGGCGCATCCGTCGGCGTCGTCAACGTTGTCGCCCCCAGCCCTGAGCCGCCCAACAAGCCGTTGTACAACTACGGCAACAGATGATCTTTGACGGACGGGCCTCACACGACCATAGGTGAGCCCGTCCGGTTCCATCCGCCGAGCAACCAGTGCATGGCTTCGCCATGCCTGAAAACCGATGCCGATGCTCGACATCACGCCGGCGCGTACACCAGGGGGGCTTGAGACACAGGAGGAGTGGCTGTGGTCGCACAGCAGGTGGGCCTGGCGGACCACGATCCCGAGGGTGTGCCCCGCCCTCCGGCCGAGCCGGTCATCCCGGCCCTCCTCACGGTCGAGACGGCGCACGTTCAGGACCGGCCACTCCAGGACGTCCGGGTCGCGGTGCTGAACTTCCGGGAGCCGCAGCAGTCGGTCGCCGGCGGCGCGGAGGAGTACGCCTGGCAGGTAGGCCGCCACATGGTCGGGCAGGGCGCCTCGGTGCACTTCCTGACGAGCCGCGAGCCCGGCCAGCCCGCCAAGGACCTGTGTGACGGGATCGAGCTGCGGCGCATGGGCAACCGGTACCTCATCTATCTGCTCGTCCCCCTGTGGATGCTGCTGCGGCGGCGCCGCTTCGACGTGGTCGTCGACTGCATGAACGGCATCCCGTTCTTCGCCCCGCTGGTGGTGAGCAGGCGTACGACCGTCATCTCCCTGGTCCACCACGTGCACGACCGCCAGTTCTACGCCTTCTTCCCGCGCTGGCTGGCCCGTGTCGGCTGCTTCATCGAGGGGCCGATCGCCCGGTTGCTCTACCGAAACAGCCTGACCGTGACCGTCTCGCAGTCGTCCCGGGACGAGCTGCGCGAGAGGCTCGGCTGGCTCGCGCCCATCGAGGTCGTCCCCAACGGCAGCCCGCCCGCGTTCCCGGTGGCCACAAGCGTCGGCGGCCAGGAGGTGGTGGGCGATCCTGTCGTCGCCTACCTCGGGCGGCTGGTCGGCCACAAGCGCGTCGAACGCGTGGTGGAGCTGGTGGCGGAGCTGGGCGAGACCTGGCCCGAGCTGCACGTCCACGTCATCGGGCGCGGCCCGGAGTACCAGCCGCTGGTCCGCCGCGCCGAGGGGCTCGGGGTGACAGGCCGGGTCAGCCTGCACGGCTTCCTCGCCGAGCCGGAGAAGAACGCGGTGCTCGGCGCCGCGCGGCTCAACGTGACGGCGTCGGAGTTCGAGGGGTGGGGACTGACGGTCATCGAGGCCGCCGCGCTAGGCGTGCCGACCGTCGCCTACGACGTCGCGGGCCTTCGCGACTCGGTACGGCACGGCGTCACGGGCTGGCTCGTCCAGGACGGCGAGTCGCTGGCCGACGTCGTCGACCGGGCCATGAAGGAGCTGGCCGACCCGGTCCGTCGCGCGGAGGTCCAGGAGGCGTGCCGTCGGTGGGCGGCGGAGTTCTCGTGGGGAAGGACGGGCGCTAGTATGACCGGACTCATCACGGCCGAACTGGAGCGAAAGGGGCGTCGCCGTCCTGTGGGTCTCCGTCTTGCCACAGGTGAGAGCCATATTCCCTGAGCCCCCACCAAGAGCGCCTCTTGACCGTTGATGCCTGGTTCCGCGGCCTTACAGCCGGCCGCACCGGGCCCGATGCCCCGGGAGCCCGGTTGCGCCGGCGGCTCCGCCTGCTGGCGAGCTGCCTCCTTCTCGGCGCCATCGCCTTCAACACCTCTCCGGGCGAGGTGATCGCCGAGACCAAGCTGGACATGGCGGTCAACCCCACCG
Source organism: Sphaerisporangium sp. (assembly GCA_025964675.1). GTDB lineage: Bacteria > Actinomycetota > Actinomycetes > Streptosporangiales > Streptosporangiaceae > Sphaerisporangium. The sequence continues at coordinate 46,535 of JAOPYI010000050.1, forward strand.
GGTTCCTCGAGCGGGCCGCCCACCTGTGGGACGACGCCTTCTTCGGCCACCTGCAGAACCAGGCGTACGGCTACCTGTTCCCAATGGGCCCGTTCTACGCGCTGTTCCGGTGGCTGGACATGCCTCCGTGGAACATCCAGCGGCTGTGGATGACGCTGGTGCTGTGCGCGGCGTTCCTCGGGGTCGAGCGGCTCGCGGGCGCGCTGAGGATCGGCCGCTCGCCGAACACCAGGATCCTGGCCGGACTGACCTACGCGCTCGCGCCGCACGCGCTTGCGCTCATCGGGGTCAACTCCTCGGAGTTCGAGCCGAGCGCGGTGCTGCCGTGGATCCTGCTGCCGCTCGTGCTGGGCGCGCGGGAGAGCATGAGCCCCCGCCGTGCCGCCGCGCTCTCGGCGGTCGCGTTCCTGTTCGCGGGGGGCATCAACGCCGCCGCCGAGCTGGCCGTCCTCGTGGTGCCGTTCCTCTACCTGATGACCCGCGGGAACGGTCCCCGCAAGTGGCGGCTGCTCGCCTGGTGGGCGGTCTGCGTCGCCGCGGTCTCGATGTGGTGGCTGGTCCCGCTCGTGGTGCTCGGCCGTTACATCTTCTCCTTCCTGCCCTTCATCGAGACGGCGAGCGCCACCACGGGCGTGACGTCCCTGCTCAACACGCTGAGGGGCACGTCGAGCTGGATCTCCTTCCTGCCTGTCGACGGCAGGCCGTGGCTGCCGGCCTCCTACGACCAGGCGACCGTGCCCTGGCTCATCATCGTCACCGCCGCCGTCGCAGCCCTCGGCCTCGCGGGACTCGTCCGCAGGTCCACGCCCGAGCGGACTTTCCTGGTGTTGTCCGTGCTCGCCGGCGTGCTGATCGTCACCACCGGGCACCCCGGCGCCCTCACGTTCCCCTGGTCGGAGCAGGTCAGGGAGCTGCTCGACGGCCCCCTCGCCCCCTTACGCAACCTTCACAAGTTCGACGCCCTGCTGCGGCTGCCGCTCGCCCTCGGCCTGGCGGCCCTGCCGGCGTGGCACCCGCGGGGGACGCGGCTGTGGCTCGCCGCCGCGAGCGCTGGGCTGGCCGGGCTCGCCGTGCTGCCGGTCGCCACCTCCGGGATCACTCCCACGGGGTCCTTCACCGACCTGCCGTCCTACTGGAGGGACGCCGCCTCCTGGCTCAACCAGAACACCGGCCATGGCATGGTGCTCGCGGTTCCCGGCTCAAAGCGTGGCGAGTACCTGTGGGGAAGGCCGCTCGACGAGCCCATGCAGTCATTGCTGAACGTGCGCTGGGCCACCCACTCGAACGTGCCATGGGGCTCGGCCGGGCTGGCACGCCTGCTGCAGGCGGTCGACGAGCGCTTCTCCGACGGCGTGGGCTCCGCGGGGCTCACCCTGACCCTGCGCCGCATCGGCGTGAAGTACCTGCTCGTACGCAACGACCTGGCCCGCGACACCATCGGATCGGCATGGCCGGCCCGCGTCCACCAGACCCTCCAGGATTCCACGGGGCTGGTACGGGTCGCGCAGTTCGGCCCCCTGATCGGCCAGGTCTCCAGCCCCACGGCGTCGAGCTGGTTCGACCAGGCGTACCCCGCCCTGGAGGTCTACGCGGTGCCCGGCACCGCGCCGATCGCTGGCGTCGTTCCGGCCGGCTCCACGCTCCGGATGGCCGGCGCCCCCGAGGGCGTCCTCGACATGGCCGAGCAGGGGGTGCTGAAGGACGACGCGCCGGTGCTGGTGGGCGACGAGCCCGGCGCCTCGTCGGTGCCCGCCAGGAACTCCGTGGTGACGGACACGCTGCGCAGGCGGCAGATGGTCTTCGGCGACGTCCGCCGGAGCGCCGGCCCCACGCTGCCCGAGGGCGCGAAGCTGAACGCCACCACCGACCTGCTCGACCCCGCCTGGGCCTCGGCGACCTCCTCCGCCCGCTACCTCGGGATCGGCGACGTGCTGGCGTCCTCATCTGACGCGGACATCACGGCCGCCTCCGGGGAACGCGATCCCGGGCGCCTGCCGTACGCGGCCTTCGACGGCGACCCGCGCACCGGGTGGCGGTCGGACGGGTGGAACGGCGCGCTCGGCGAGTGGCTGGAGGCCCGCTTCGTCGAGCCCGTCGCGATGAAACAGATCACGATCGCCTTCGAGCAGGGCCCGATCGGCCCACCCGTCGCCGAGGTGGAGCTTTCGACCGAGGCCGGGACGCGACGCGTGCCCGTACGGCAGACCACCGACCCGCAGTTCGTCGCCCCACCGCAGGGGAAGACCACCTGGCTGCGCATCCGGGTCACCAAGCTGGCCTACCAGCCGAAGAACCCGTTCGGCGGCCGGGTGGGCATCACCGAGGTGGCCGTACCCGGGGTGCGGCCGACGCGGGCCATCGCCGTCCCCGGGCTGTCCGGCGCGGGCGGCGACGCGGGCACCGTGCTGCTCACCTCGCAGGACAAGGCCCCGGCGTGCATGCGCGGCTCGTCCGCCTGGACCTGCTCGCGACGGCTGGAGATCCTCGGCGAGGACGGCTACAGCTTCGAGCGGCTGTTCGCGGTGGGCGCCAACGAGACGCGCACGGTCAGCGGCACGGCGGTGCTCACCGACCCGAAGTCCGCCGACCTGCTGACCACCCTGCCGAACGCCTACCCGCACGTGACGGCGTCCTCGACCATCACCGACTATCCGGCCGTGCTCGGGCGGGCGGCCATGGACGGCGACTTGCGGACGCTGTGGTACGCCCAGCCGTTCGACCGGCGCCCCACCCTCTCGATCGACCTCGGCAGACCTCGGCGGTTCTCCCAGATCAAGGTGCTCTTCCCCGACTCCTTCCTCGGCAAGCCCCCGGTGAAGGTCACCATCCGCGCGGGGTCGCGGACCATCCAGGCGTGGGTCGGCGGCGACGGGCGCGTGGCGTTCCCCGTGCTCGTCACCCGGCAGCTCAGCATCCAGTTCACCGCGCCCGCCTCGCGGTCCATCGAGGTCGCCGAGGTCACCATCCCGGGCGTACCGGCGCTCGGGCAGCTCGGTGGGTTCCCGCTCCGGCTGCCGTGCGGCTACGGGCCCAGCCTGCAGGTCGACGGCAACACCGTGCCGACCCGCATCGTCGGCGGGACGCTCAACGACGTGCTCAACGGCCGCCCGCTGCGCTACGCCGGGTGCTCGCCCGTGCGGCTCATACCCGGAATGACCTCGGTCAGCGCAGCCTTCAGCGACGCCTTCCGCGTCAGGTCGGTGGTCCTGCGCGGACAGTCGGCCGCCGACGACGGCACCACCAGGATCCAGCCGGCCCGGATCGAGAGCTGGGGCCCCGAGGAGCGCCGGCTGGCCGTCTCGGCGACGCGGCGTTCCTACCTCACCGTCGGCGAGAACTACAACCAGGGCTGGCACGCCTACCTCAACGGCGCTCAGCTCACGCCCGTACGCCTGGACGGCTGGCGGCAGGCGTGGATCCTGCCCGCGGGCGCCGGGACGGTGGTGCTCCGCTACGAGCCCGACGCGACGTACCGGGTGGCGCTGCTCGCGGGGCTCGGCCTGATCCTGGTCGTCGCCGCGCTGGCGCTGGTACGCGGAAGGCCGGGACGCCGCCCGCCGAAGGCGAAGGCCGGGCGCGTCACGGCCCGCTGGGTCCTGCCCGTGGCTCCGCTGGCCGGCCTGTGGACCGGCGGACTCCCCGGCGCGGTGCTTGTGTCGGTGCTGGCCCTGGCGGGGCTGTGGCTTCCCCACGTGCTCGCCGCCCGGCACGCGAGCGGCAGCCGGTCGAGGCGCGTGGCCCGGACGGCGCTGTCGGCCTGGGTGCCCGCGTGGGCGCTGGTCCTGGCCGGCGTGAGCTCGGCGGTGGGCACCGCCTTCCAGGTCGAGTTCCTGACCGGCCTGGTACCCCAGCTCTGCTGCCTCGTGGTGGTCGTACGGCTGCTGGTCGCCGTGCCCACCCCGGAGCCCCTCTGGCCGCCTCTGGCCGCCGCTCCGCGCCATCGCCAGGCCGCGCTGACGGAGGTGCGCGGGTGACGGGCGCGCAGATTCTGAGGACGATCCCGTACGTCGTGGTCGCGTTCCTGCTGACGATGGCGGTGCTGCTGCGTTACTACGTCTACGGCAACGGGCTGATGCTCCCCCTGGAGCAGCGCAGGATCTACCACCTCACCGCGCCCGCCGCGACGTACCTCGACACCGCGACGTTCCAGGTGCGCACCGGCGTGCCCGTGACCGACACCGTCTCCCTGTACGGCGACCCGGCGGCCGGCGACCAGAACACGGCGGTGTGGGTCGAGTTCTCCTCCCTGGAGACGGCGTACAACCAGCGGATCGACTACCACGAGCGCAGGACGGCCTTCGACCGGCACACCGGGCTGACCGTCGGCTGCTGCGGCGAGTACATCGACGACGACACCGCCGTGCGGCAGACGGGCCTGGCGTTCCGCCTGCCGTACGGGGCGGAGCCGCGCGGCTATCCGATCTTCGATCCGGTGCTCAAGCGACAGGTCACCCTGCGGTACGAGCGTGAGGAGACCGTCCAGGGCCTGCCGGTGTACCGGTACTCCTACACCGTCGGCCCGGCCAAGGTGGAGGACCTGCCCGACCAGGTCCCCGGCAGGGTCCTCGGCCTGCCGGAGTGGAAGCTCGTCAGCGTGGCGAGGTACGTGCGGATCACCAGGACGCTGTGGGTCGAGCCGGAGAGCGGCCTGCCCGTCCAGGTCCAGGAGCGGCGGGTGGACACGCTGCGCACACCCGACCAGGTGGACCGCCTGGTCAGCTTCCAGGCGGACCTTGTCACCGAGCCCGGGGACGTGGACGCCCAGGTGGGCGAGGCCGCCGGGTTCCGGCAGTGGGCGATCATGATCCGCGACGTGCTCCCGGCCGTCTTCCTGGCGCTCGTGTTCGTGCCGCTCGCCGTGGCGGCGCGCATGGGGCTCCGGCGCCGCAGGGCGGAGCGCTCAGCGGCGGCGCAGGACCAGCAGCAGGTTCCAGGTCACGATCTCCCGGACACCTGGTAGCCGGACCACACCGGTGGCCCATTCGGGGTGGTAGCGGGGCCGGGCGTCCAGCACCTCGGCGTCCCGGCACGCCCGGGCCCAGCGCAGCGCGCCCGCCACCGAGACCGGGTACAGGCTCTCGCCGTACACGTTCTTGGGACGGTGGCCCTGTTGGCGCGTGTAGCGGAGGGCGGCGCGGTGCCCGCCGAGGTAGTGCCAGGGGGAGGTCTCGTGGCCGCCCCACGGCGAGAGCCAGTTGGTGAACGACAGGTAGACGACGCCGCCGGGCCGCGTGATCCGCACCATCTCGGCCGCCATGCGCCAGGGGTCGGGGACGTGCTCGAGCACGTTGGAGGAGAAGCAGACGTCCACCGAGGCGTCGGCCAGCGGGATGTCTAGGGCGCTGCCGAGGATGGCCCCCTCGGGCACGGCGCCGTCGCGCGCCATCATCTCCCCGGCGTCGCAGTCGACGCAGAGCGTCCTCGCGCCGTGGGCCCGCAGCACCTCGGTGAAGTACCCGGGCCCGCCCCCCACGTCGGCCACCAGAGCGCCGGACAGGCCGGTGTAGGTCGCGAGCTGGGCGGCCGTGTCGCGGGCGAGCATGCCGTAGAAGAAGTCCGGGTCCGTCTGCTCCTTGCGGAAGCCGGCCAGGAGCCGGACCGACCGGCCCAGTGTGGCGCGGAAGGGCGCGTTCGAGGTATCCACGTCTGCTTCCATTCCCGGCGAGTGTTTGAGTGCCCGGGAGCATAACACCGCGTTGCGCCTGGTTTGCGTGGCTCGTAGGGTATTCGTTACTCAGGAGTAGCACCGGGACGTGATCGGAGGGACCGTTGCCGCAGACCATGCGGGTCGAGCAGCCGGAGCAGCCGACCGTGCGCATCGCCTACCCGAGATGGATGGCGCGCCTGGCGAACCCCGTGCTGCTGACCGGCACGCTCCTCGTCGTCATCTCGATGGCGCTGCGCGTGCCGATCCTGCGCAGCGCCTACTTCGTCGAGGACGACTTCCTGTTCGTCGGCGACGCCTACGAGCACGACCTGACGTTCAACTTCCTGTTCCGCATCCACAAGGGCCATCTGATGCCCGGAGCGCTCGGGTTGACGTGGGTCGAGTCCCGGCTCGCCGCCTACGACTGGCTGCTCGTCGCGTCGGTGACGTTCCTCCTCCAGGCATTGGTGTCGGTGCTGCTGTTCCGCCTGCTGTGGTCGATGTTCGGGCCGCGCGCGGGCATCCTGCCGCCGCTTGCGGTGTACCTGTTCTGCCCGCTTACCATCCCGGCCTTCAGCTGGTGGTCGGCGGCGCTCAACGCCGTGCCGCTGCAGCTCGCGATCGTGCTCGCGCTGTCGGCGCAGCTTCGCCACGCTCGGGGCGAGGGCACCGGGCACGCCTGGAAGGCCCTCGGCTGGGTCGTGTTCGGCATGGCGTTCAGCACCAAGGGCGTCTTCCTGCCCTTGCTGCTGTTCGCCCTGACCACCGCCTTCCTGCGGACCGAGCGACAGGAGGAGGAGCCCGGCTGGCTCACCTCCATGGCGCGGGAGCTCCGCGAGCACTGGCGACTGTGGGCGGTCCACGTCCTGCTGATGGGCGGTTACACGGCCCTCTATCTGTCCCGCCTTTACACCGCGCCAGGAGAGGGCGCGGCGACACCCAAGGCGGGCGTCGCCGCCGACCTGCTCGGAACACTGCTCGGCCGCACCCTGCCCACCGGCGTGGTCGGCGGTCCCCTGTCGTGGGGTCCCGTGCCGTCCACGGGCGGCATGGCGGCCCCCTCGACGCTCCTCGTGGTCGCCGCCTGGGCGGTGCTCGCCGTCCTGGTGGCGGTCAGCCTGCTGTACCGCCGCCGCGCGGCGCGCGCGTGGATCATCGTCGCGGTGTACCTGGTGCTCGTCGACGCGATCCCCACGGTGATCGCCCGCGGTACGGCGCTCGGGCTGGTCGGCGCGGAGACCCGCTATGTCGCCGACGCGGTCGTGGTGTTCGCCGTCTGCCTCGGCATCGGCCTGCTCCCGCTGCGCGACGAGCCGGACGCCTACCGCAGGGCCGTTCCCGCCGGGACGGTCGTCCCCCTCGTGGCGGGGCTGACGGCCGGGGCGTACCTGACCATGTCGGTGGTCTCCATCGAGAACTTCCGCCAGACGCTGTCGGGGGACCACGTGCGCGACTATCTCGGCAACGTGCGCACGGCCCTGGACAAGGCGCCGGCCGACACGGTGATCTTCTCGCGCGCCGTGCCGGACTCGATCGTCCTGCCCTGGAACGGCAACCGCCGTCTCAGCCACCACCTGCTCGCCCCGCTCGCGCCTCCGGCCCTCCGTGCCCGGATGCACGTGCCCGAGCCCTCCGACCACGCCATGGTGTTCGACGACAAGGGCAGGCTTGTGCCGGTCAGCGTCGCCCCCGCCTTCGCGCAGGTGCCCCCGCCGAAGAGGAAGTGCCTGCGGACCCTCGGCGGCGCGGTGTACTACCCCGAAGCGGTGAGCTGGGGCGGCCCGGACGGGGTGGCCGGCCTCGCCTACTCGGCCAAGCGGCCGACCTCGGTCTCCATCGAGGTCAGCGGGCAGAGCCAGCAGCTCAACCTGGCCGCGACCTCCGGAAAGCTGCTGCACTTCCCGATCCTGACGCCCGGCAAGGGCCTGCTCCTCAGGATCGACGACCCGTCGGCCGGGGTCTGCCTCAGCGGGTTCGCCCTTGGAGCAGCGGTTCCGGTGAGCGCGCGCTGACGGTGGAGCGGTGCAGGTAGCGGAGCAGCCCGCGCGCCGGCTCCTCGACGTACCGGTAGGTCAGCGCGGCGAGCACGATCGTCAGCGTGCCGACCGCGACGATGTTGACCAGGAAGTTCCCCGAGAACGGCCGCTGCTCGGTGAGGTCGTACCACAGGTAGAGCGCGATGAACTGCCACAGGAACACCCCGTACGAGATGCGCCCGAAGTAGCGCATCACGGGGTTGCCGAGCAGCCGGCCCACGGGGGTGTCCCCGCGCGACAGCATCGCGCACGGCGCCACCAGGCACGCGGCGATCGTGCTGTAGAGGGCCAGCTCGAACACGCCGCTCCACACCCCGTCGACGCCGGAGAACCTGGGACCGGTGACCGGGGAGGCCGCGACCGCGTAGGCGAGGCCCGCCACCAGCCAAAGCGTGCCCGGCGAGGCGTTCACGGCGCGCACGAAGCGCCCGGCGGGGCCGTCCTTCTCCTGGCGCGCCCACACCGACACCACGGCCAGCGCCATGCCGGGGGCGAAGAAGGTCCAGGCGCGGGGGAGCCAGGTGTTCATGTACGGCCGGTACTCCGGGTAGTAGCTCAGCACCGTCCACAGGTAGGAGATCGCGGCGAGCGCGGCGAGCCCGAGCAGCAGCCGCCTGGCCCGGCGCCCGGCGTCGGCTCCGCCCCGGCGCGCGAACATCGCGAGCAGCGCGGCCACGAGGGGGAGCACCAGGTAGAACGCCACCTCCACGCAGAGGCTCCACATCTGGGCGAGCCCCTTCGGGCCGAGGCCGAACCACCACGGGTGGGTCTCGTAGTTCTGGGCGAGGAACACCATCTGCAGCCACGTCTTGACGTCGCCGATGTGGTCGCGCGACCACAGGAACATGGCGGTGGCCACGACCAGCCAGTAGGCGGGCAGGATGCGCAGAGCCCGCTTGACCAGGTACGTCGTCGTGCCTGGCGGCTTGGTCCCGTCCAGCACGGCCCTGGCGTACGGCCGGTAGAGCAGCAGCCCCGACAGCGTGAAGAAGATGGGCACGGCCACGTCACCCCGTGACAGCAGCGCGGCGAAGAAGTTGTTCTGCAGCGCGGTGGCCGACTCGATGGCGACGTGGAAGATCAGGACCGCGAAGGCGGCGACGGCGCGCATCCCGTCGAGGGCGTCCAGGTGACCGGACGGCGAGGGCGGTCCCTGCGACCCGCGCGTCCCGGCGGCCGGTTCGTCCTGCGCGCGCAATCTAGAACCTGTTTCTGTCACTTTTCAGCATCCCTCGTGACGTCGGGTCACTCGCGGAACTAACATATCCCGAATTAGAACTTTGTTTCAGGACATACCGCAGCGAAGACCCGCGCGCGTACCGTCACCAGTCGTCGAGAGCAATCCGTAGTAGGAGGAGCGATGGGCCGCGTTGTAGGGATTGTTCTCTTAGGAATCGGTGCGTTCCTCCTCGTGTTGGCGCCGCTCGTCAGGTTCCAGGTCGCAGAGAAGCTCATCGCCGCCCCCGCCGACCAGTACGGGATCACGAAGCTGAGCGCCGACAACGCCGAGTACTTCAGCGCCGGCGACCTGAAGGTGCTCACGGGAACCTTGGACATCACCGTGACCACCCGAGGGGACGTCGCGGAGTCGAAGGACGACAAGGTGGTCTGGGACCAGTTCACCTCGGTCAGCGACGTGACCAACAACAGGCCCGAGATCTCGATGACGGAGTTCCGCAGCGCCTTCAACAAGTACACGGGGACGGCGGTCAACTGCTGCGGTGCCAGCATCGACAAGCAGCCGGTGAAGCTCGAGGGGCAGATCTTCCTGTTCCCGTTCGGCGCGGAGAAGAAGACCTACAAGGTGTTCAACTCCAGCACAGGCGCGGCCTACGACGCCACCTTCGACGGCGAGGACACCGTCAACGGGCTGCCGGTCTACAGGTACGTGCAGCAGGTGCCCTCGACGAAGACGGACACGGTGACCGCCCCCGCCTCCGTGATGGGCATCAACGAGGCCGGTGACGTTCAGCTCGGCCGCTGGTACGACGGCACGATCACGTACTGGGTGGAGCCGGTGAGCGGCGTGCCGGTCAAGCAGCAGCAGCGGCGTCACGAGGTGCTCAAGACGCAGGACGGCGTCGAGCGCAAGCCGGCCCTGATCGCCACCGCGACGTACACCCCGCAGAGCACCGACGACCTGGTGAAGAAGGCGATCGAGTCCAAGGACCAGATCGGCCTGATCAAGACCACGGTCCCGCTGGTCCTGCTCGTCGTCGGTCTGCTGGTCATCGCCGGCGGAGCCTTCCTCGGCGTACGGCGTCCGGCGCGGCGCGGGAGCGTCGGGGAGTCGTGACCACCGGACACGCCGCCGTACGGCCGCCGGACACCGTTCCGGCGGCCGTGACCTCGGGTGCCCGGATCCGGGGGTTCGTGCGCGCGTGCCGGCCCCGGCAGTGGCTGAAGAACGTGCTGGTGTTCGCCGCCCCGGCCGCCGCCGGGGTGCTCACCACCCCCGCGGGCCTGCTCGACGCCATGGTGGCGTTCGTGGCCTTCTGCATGGCCGCGAGCGGTGCCTACCTGCTCAACGACGCCGCCGACGTCGAGGCGGACCGGCGCCACCCGCGCAAGCGGCTACGTCCGATCGCCGCCGGGATCGTGCCGGTCTGGGCGGCGCGGGCGGCGGGCGCGCTGTTCATCGTCGCGGCGCCGGCGTTCGCGGCGCTGGCCGGAGGCTGGCGGCTGCCTGCGGTCGTGGCGGGCTACCTCGTCCTGACCCTCGCCTACACCTACTGGCTCAAGCACCAGGTGGTCGTCGATCTGGTCGCGGTCGCGGGATGCCACCTGATCAGGGCCTTCGCGGGCGCCATCGCGGTGAACGTGCCGGTGACCAGCTGGTTCCTGGTCGTGGTCTCGCTCGGCTCCCTCCAGGTGGTGGTCGGCAAGCGCGAGGCCGAGATGCGCAACCAGGGGACGAACGGCACCCGCTCGACCCTGGTGACCTACACGCCGAGCTACCTCGCCCACGTCCGCTCCATGGCCTCCGGCGCCATGATCGTCACGTACTGCCTGTGGGCGCTCCAGATCCACGCCGACACCCTCTATGGTGTGAGCATCGTCCCATTTGTCCTGATCGTGCTTCGGCACAACCTGCTGGTCGACCGGGGGATCGGGGAGGAGCCCGAGGAGCTGGCGCTGCGCGACCGGCCGCTTCAGCTCTACACGGCCCTGCTCGTGATCCTTCTCGTCGTCGGAATCTATGTGAAATGACCTTCCTGACCGGCTGGGGGCGTACCGCTCCCACGCCCGCGACGCTCGTCACGCCTCGCACGTCGGAACTCGCCGCCCTTGTCACAGGGGCGCTCCCGCGCGGCCTGATCGCGCGCGGGCTCGGCCGGGCCTACGGCGACGCCGCGCAGAACGCGGGCGGTGTGGTGGTGGACGTCGCGGGGATGGAAGCCCGCTGGTCGATCGATCCTGGTACGGGCGTGGTGACCGCCTCCGCCGGCATGAGCATGCACGACCTGATGACCGCGCTCGTTCCGAAGGGGTGGTTCGTCCCCGTCACCCCCGGCACGCGCCACGTCACCCTGGGCGGAGCCGTCGCCGCCGACGTCCACGGCAAGAACCACCACGTGGACTCGTCCTTCGGCGCCCACCTCCGGTCGCTGACGCTGATCACGGCCGACGGGACGAGCCGCACGCTGACGCCGGAGGACGACCTCTTCTGGGCCACCGTGGGGGGGATGGGCCTGACCGGCCTCATCACCGAAGCCAGCTTCGCCTGCGTCCCCATCGAGACCTCCCGCATGCGCGTGGACGTCGAGCGCACCCGCGACCTGGACCACACGCTGGAGCTGATGACCGCCACCGACGACGGGTACCGCTACACGGTCGCCTGGATCGACCTGCTCGCCCGGGGGTCCCGCATGGGCCGCAGCGTGCTCACGCGCGGAGACCACGCCCGCAGGGACGAGCTGCCGCCTGGTGCCGACGCCCTGGCCTTCGCTCCCGCCTCGCGGCTGGCCGCGCCGCCGTGGGCGCCGAACGGCCTGCTCAACCGGCTCACCGTGCGCGCCTTCAACGAGGCCTGGTACGCCAAGTCGCGCGAGCGGACGATCGTCCAGGACCTGGCACCCTTCTTCCACCCGCTCGACTTCGTCGACGGGTGGAACCGCGTCTACGGCTCGCGGGGGTTCGTGCAGTACCAGTTCGTCGTGCCGTCCGGCGAGGAGGCGACGCTGCGGCGCATCGTGTCCCGGCTGTCGGAGCGGGGGGTGGTGTCCTTCCTGACCGTCCTCAAGCGGTTCGGGGCGGGAACGCCGGGCATGCTCTCCTTCCCCCTGCCGGGCTGGACGCTCGCCCTGGACATCCCCGCCGGTCAGGCGGGCCTGGCCGGGCTGCTGCGGGAGTTCGACGAGTGGGTGGCGGGGGCCGGTGGGCGGATCTACCTCGCCAAGGACGCGCGGATGCGGGCGGAGCTGCTGCCCGCCATGTACCCGCGCCTTCCTGAATGGCGCAAGATACGCGAGAGCGTCGACCCCGAAGGGGTCTTCCGCTCCGACCTGGCAAGGAGACTGTCGCTGTGAAGAACGCCCTGGGCTCGGTGGACTCGGTGCTCCTGCTCGGAGGGCGCAGCGAGATCGGCCTGGCCATCGTCGAGCGGCTGGTCCGCGACGGAGCCAGGCGGGTCGTGCTGGCCGCGCGCGGGGAGGCGGAGGAGGCGGCCGTACGGCTGAAGAACCTCGGCGCCGAGGTCTGCCTGCTCGACTTCGACGCGGCGAGGCCGGAGACGCACGGAGAGGTGATCGACTCCGCCGTGGAGTTCGCCGGTGACCTCGACGTCGTGGTCGCGGCCTTCGGCGTGCTGGGCGACCAGGCATCGTACGAGGCCGACCCGGTGTCGGCGGCCCGTTCCATGGCGGTCAACCTGGGTGGGCACGTGTCCGCCGGCCTGTTCGCCGCCCGGCGCCTGCGCGAGCAGGGCCACGGCGCACTCGTTGTCTTCTCCTCGGTGGCGGGGGTCCGCGTGCGGCGGGCCAACTTCGTGTACGGCGCCGCCAAGGCCGGCCTGGACGGCTTCGCCCAGGGCCTCGGGGACGCCCTGCACGGCTCCGGTGCCCGGGTGATGGTGGTACGCCCGGGGTTCGTCGTGGGACGGATGACGGAGGGCATGCCGCCGGCGCCCATGGCGACCACGCCGGGCGCGGTAGCGGACGCCACCGTCAGGGGCCTGCGCGACGGCAGCGAAACCGTCTGGGTCCCCGGGAAGCTGCGCCCCATCTTCACGCTCATGCGAGCCCTGCCCCGATCGGTATGGCGCCGCATGCCACGCTAGAACACGTTCTAGTGTCCGTGATCCCGTAGATCACATATCGCTACCGGGCGGCACGGAACGGCTACCCACCACGGGGTGAGTCGGGCAGAATTCCGACCATGGAGCCACAGTCACTCATCGTCCGGCTCGAATCCATCGACCCCGGCGAGATCGAGGCCCTGGCGGACGCCACGCGCCGCCTGCGCGATGAGATCGTGCAGGTCGACGGGGTCCTCGCGGCCGATCCCATCCTCTCCGACGGCACGGCCGCCGGCACCCGCTCGGCGGCGCTCGTGCAGGACGGCGCCCTGGCCGTCTCCATCTACGTATGGGTGGTGCGGCCGACGATCGCGATAATCCGCGACTTCCTCCGGCGCGACGCCGGCAACCGGGCGGAACTCGAATTCCCGAACGGGGAGAAAGTCAGGTTGGAAGGCCATTCGGAGGAATCCACCGAACGGCTCCTGGCCATCATCAAGGAGTACGAGGACAGAGACGAACGTGGCTGACCCGCTCGGCGAGGATCTTCGCCGAGGCGGAGGGCGGCGTGCCCTGGTGATCGCCACGGGCCACTACCGCCACCCTTCCCTGCCCGACCTCGAGTCGCCCGCGAAGGACGCCGCGATCATGCAGCGGGTGCTCGCCGACCCGGCGCTCGGCGGTTTCGACCCCGTGGGCATCCTGTACGACGCCGACCTCGTGACCGTGCGGGAGCGCATCTACGACTTCTTCGTCACGGCGGAGCCAGAGGACTTCCTGTTCGCCTACTTCTCCGGGCACGGGGAGAAGGATGCCGACGGCAGCCTCTACCTCGCCACGATCGAGACCGACCCGGAGCGGCTGCTCCCTTCCGCCGTCCCGGCCGAGTACATCCGTGACTGTCTCGACAGGTGCCGGGCGCGGCGGGTCGCGATCGTCCTCGACTGCTGTTACGCCGGCGCCTTCCCGCGCAGCCGGCAGCAGCGCGCTGACCTCGAACGAGTGATCATCGTCTCGGCGAGCCCGATCCAGCGGGCGCACGAGGCCGCGGACGACAAGGGCCAGGCGCTTCCTTCGGTCTTCGGAAGCGCCTTCTTCGAGGGCATCGAGACCGGCGCGGCGGACGGCGACGGCAACGGGTGGATCAGCGTGCGGGAGGCGTTCGACCACGCCCGCGAGCGGCTCGGCTTCAGCGGCCGAAACCAGACGCCCACGATCGACAGCCGGGTGGGCGGCGACCTGTGGATCGCCCGCGCCCCTGTCCGTCCCGGGGTTCTCCCGCCCGACGTCGCAGCGCTGATGCACAGCGGCCGGGTCGCGGTCCGGCTCATGGCGGTCGAGGAGATCGGCCTCTGGCTCTCCTCGGCCGACGTCATCCAGGCGGCGACCGCCGAGCGCGCGCTGACCGACCTGCGTGCCGACCCGGCCGAAGAGGTCGGGCTGGCGGCGCGGCGGGCGCTCGCCCGGCACAGGAGCACGTCGGTGACCGGCCTCGCCGACGACACCGTACGGGCACCGCTCCGCGACCCCCTCTGGTACAAGAAAGCCGTCTTCTACGAGGTGCGGGTGCGGAGCTTCCGCGACTCCGACGGCGACGGCGTGGGCGACCTGCGCGGGCTGATCGAGAAGCTCGACTACCTGAGTTGGCTCGGCGTCACCTGCCTGACGCTGTCACCCGTGTTCGGTTCGCCCCTCCTCGACGACGGCTACGACATCGATGACTTCGTCACGATAAATCCGGATCTGGGGACTCGGCAGGACTTCATCGACCTGATCGACGCCGCCCACCGCAAGAACATCCGGGTCGTCCTCGACCTGGTGCTCAACCACACGAGCGACCAGCACGAGTGGTTCCGCCGGTCGCGCGCCGACCCGTCCGGGCCGTACGGCGACTTCTACGTCTGGCGCGACACGCTGGACACCGACTTCCCGTACACCGAGGCGAGCGGTGACACCCAGGGCTGGACCTACGACCCGGTCCGCCGCCGGCACTACTGGCACCGCTTTCTCGTCAACGAGCCCGACCTGAACTACGACAACCCCGCCGTCCAGGAGGCCATGCTGGAGGTCGTGCGCCACTGGCTCGACCTCGGCGTCGACGGCTACCGCCTGGTGTCCGCGCCCTACCTCTACGAGCGGGAAGGCACCTCGGGAGAGGGGCTCGCGGAGACGCACGACTACCTCAAGAGGCTGCGCGCCGAGGTGGAGAAGCTCTACCCCGGGCGGATCCTCATGGCGGACGCCAACCGCTGGCCGACCGACGCCGTGGCGTACTTCGGCGACGGCGCGACCGGCGACGAATGCCACATGGTGCTCTACACCTCCCTGATCCCGCGCATCTTCCTGGCCATCAGGCGCGAGAACCACCAGCCGATCTCCGACGTGCTGACCCGGCTGCCCGCCATACCGCCGAGCTGCCAGTGGGGCGTCTTCCTGCGCAACAGCGACGAGCTGTCGCTTGCCTCGCTCGACGAGCGGGAGCGCGCCTACCTCTTCAGGGAGTACGCCCCCGCGCCGCGCATGCGCACCGAGACGGGCATACGGCGGCGCCTGGCACCGCTCGCGGACAACGAGCGCAGCCTGCTGGAGCTGTGCACGGCGCTCATGATGTCGCTCCCGGGGTCGCCGGTGCTCTACTACGGCGACGAGATAGGCATGGGGGACAATCTCATGCTCCACGACGGCGACAGCGTCCGCACGCCGATGCAGTGGTCTCCCGACCGCAACGCCGGCTTCTCGCACAGCGAGCCCGACCGGCTGATCCTGCCCGTCCTGATGGACTCGGTGTACGGATACCAGGCGACCAACGTCGAGGCGCAGCGGCGGAGCCGTTCGCTGCTGCACTTCACTCGGCGCGTCGTCGAGCTGCGCCAGCACAGCCCGGCCTTCGGCGTCGGGGGGTTCGAGGAGGTCGCCTCCACCAACCCCGCCGTGTTCGCCTACATCCGCTCCCACCAGGCCGACCAGGTGCTGTGCGTGGTGAACTTCTCCAGGTTCCCCCAGTCGGTCCGGCTCGACCTCGCCGGCTACGCCAACCGGACTCCCGTGGAGGCCTTCGGCGGGTCCCGCTTCCTGCCGATCGGCCATGAGCCCTATCCCCTCAATCTGGCGGGCCACGGCTTCTACTGGCTGAACCTTCCCGCCTGACGCTCCGCGATGGGGGACACGGGAGGGCGCCGCCACCCCGTGAGGGATGGCGGCGCCTGGGTGATGCAGGGGGGTGCTTACGGGGTACTTCAGCCGGTCACTCGGACTGTCAGCCGGTCACCAGGGTGAGGCCGTAGACCGAGAGGATCTCGTTGACCGGCTGGAAGTAGGTGGTGCCGCCGGAGGTGCAGTTGCCGGATCCGCCGGAGGTGACGCCCTGGGCCTGGCTGCCGGAGATGAAGGAGCCGCCGGAGTCGCCCGGCTCGGCGCAGACGTTGGTGCGGGTCACTTCGTAGACGGTGCCCTGGGAGTAGGTGACGCTGGTGTTGCGCTGCAGGACGGTGCCGCAGTGCCAGCCGGTGGTGGAGCCGGACCGGCAGATCGACGCGCCGTTGTTGGCGACGGCCGAGCCGCTGACGGTCACGTTGCCGCCGCCGCTGCCCCTGACCCATGGCCTGGGCGTCCAGCTGCTGTTCACCGCGACCCACGAGTAGTCGTTGGTCGGGAAGGACGAGCCTTGGAAGGTGCCCTGGGAGACCTGGTTGTAGCCGGTCGTGCTGTTGCCCGCCCTGCCGCAGTGGCCGGCGCTGACGAAGCCGGGCGTGGTGCCGCGCCTCACCGCGAAGCCGATCGAGCAGCGGGCCGAGTTGTTGATGTAGTACGCGTCGCCGCCGCGCACGTCGTAGAAGGTCTGGGGCTGCTCGTTGGACTGCTCGACCTTGACCGCGGCCTTGTCCACGCCGCTGGCGGTGATGAAGGCCTCCGCCTCGGCGGGCTGGGAGGTCTGGACGACGACGCTGTTGCTCTGCACGTCGACGTACCACACGGGGGTCGACTTGGGAGCCTGGGTCGCGGCGGCCTTGTCGAGGGCGGCCTTGGCCGCGTCCAGCGAGGCGAGACTGCGGCCTACGACCTTGGCCTGGGCTCCGGAGGCGGTGATGGAGGAGGCGGTGGAGGCGTCGGTGGTGGCGACGGTCAGCGTCCCCGAGGTGGGTCCGCTGAGCCACGAGCCGGCGAAGGTGCCGCCGAGCCGGCCGCGGACGTTGGCCTCGACACCGTTGAAGCGCGACTCGTTCAGCAGACGGGACTCTGCCTGCTCCCTCGTGATCCCGAGGTCGCGGCTCATCGCGTCGATCATGGTGGGGGCGGGCTGCGCGGCGGTCGCGGCTGCTGGGGCGCGGTCTGCGACAGCGGGGGCGGCCATGATGGTGAGGACACTGATTGCTAGAGCGCATCCGGCGGTGACCGTGCGTCTGCGGAGCATGGGCTCTCCTCGTTTTCGGGGGGGTGCCGTCACCGTAACTGCGTTCACGGCCGATGCGGAGCTATCGTTTAGCCCCTATCGCCGGGTTATGGACCCCTGCGCCGCGTAGGAGGAGCTCCCATCGGCCCGACCCTTGGCGCGGTGGTGAACGACGGCGGCGCCGCCGTCCAATGCTGGACGGCGGCGCCGCTTCCTGCCATGGGGGTTACGGCTTGCTCAGGGCAAAGGTGTAGGAGCCGGAGCCGCTGTAGGCGTAGACGCGGTACTGGTAGTAACCGGCCGTGCCGGAGTAGGAGATCGTCTCGTCCGGGGCCGAGGTGGTGCCGCTCGCCACGTTGACCCAGCTGGAGCCGTTCCACTTCTGCAGGTAGAGGTCGAAGTCGACGCCGTTCGGACCGTCGAGGCAGCCCCTGTGGGTGCCGGAGACGGTGGACTGGTAGTACGTGCCGTTCGGCTGGTAGGCGCTCTGGCCGCTGGTCAGGCTGCCGGTGAAGGTCTGCTGGTAGCCGCTGCACCCGGTGGGGGGCGGGGTGCCACCGCCGCTGGTCTTCAGGGTGAGGCCGTAGGCCGAGAGGATTTCGTTGACGGGCTGGAAGTAGGTGGTGCCGCCGGAGGTGCAGTCGCCGGATCCGCCGGAGGTGACGCCCTGGGCCTGGCTGCCGGAGATGAAGGAGCCGCCGGAGTCGCCGGGTTCGGCGCAGACGTTGGTGCGGGTCACCTCGGAGACCGTGCCCTGCGAGTACGTCACGCTGGTGTTGAGTTGCTGGACGGTGCCGCAGTGCCAGCCGGTGGTGGAGCCTGACCGGCAGATCGAAGCGCCGACGGCGGCGACGGTGGAGCCGCCGACGGTCACGTTGCCGCCGCTGCCGTCGTTGACCCACGGCTGGGGCGTCCAGTTGCTGTTGACCGCGACCCATGAATAGTCGCTGCCCGGGAAGACCGATCCCTGGAAGGTGCCCTGGGCCACCTGGTTGTAGCCGGTCGTGCTGTTGCCTGCGCTGCCGCAGTGGCCGGCGCTGACGAAGCCGGGCGTGCTCCCCTTGGTCACCGAGAAGCCGATGGAGCAGCGGGCCGAGCTGTTGATGTAGTAAGCGTCGCCTCCGCGCACGTCGTAGTAGGTGCGGGGCTGCTCGCTGGACTGCTCGACGCGGACGGCTGCCTTGTCGGCGCCGCTGGCGGCGATGAAGGCCTCGGCCTCCGCGGGCTGGGAGGACTGGACGACGACGCTGTTGGACTTGACGTCGACGTACCAGACGGGGGTCGACTTGGGTGCCTTGGCGCTTGCCTTGTCCAGGGCCTCCTTGGCGGCGTCGAGCGCGCCGAGCGTCCGGGTGACGACCTTGGCCTGAGCTCCGGAGGCGGTGATGGAGGAGGAGGCGGAGGCGTCGGTGGTGGCGATCGTGAGCGTGGAGGAGGTCGGGCCGCTGAGCCACGAGCCGGCGAAGGCGCCGGCGAGCTTCTTGCGGGCGCTGGTCTCGACGCCGCTGAGGCGTGACTCGTTGAGCAGGCGCGACTCGGCCTGCTCCGCGGTGATGCCCAGGTCGCGCTGCATCGCCTTGACGAGGGCGGGCGGGGGCTTCACGGCGGAGGTTCCGGTGGCGCCCGTTGGCGCCTGTTCCGCGACGGCGGGACTGGTCATGATGGTGAGGGCACTGATTGCCAGAAGGCATCCGGCGGTAACCATGCGTCTGCGGAGCATGGACTCTCCTCGGTGTTGGGGGTGCCGTCACCGTAGCCGCGTCCATGCCGGTGGCGGGTATATCGCTTCGCCCCTACCGCCGGGCTATGGAACGGTGCCGAAGTGTGGATTGGCGACGAGCCAGTCGGTGTAGCGAGAGCTGCGTCCTATGGCGTCGCCGTAGGCGTCCCGCGCGTGGTCAGCCACCGCGTGGGCGACGCGGGCCGCGACGGAGTCGGAGTGCCAGCCCAGCAGGTGCCTCCAGCGCAGAGGCGCCCCGGCGATGGGCATCATCACCAGCTCGGCGGTCAGCTCGAACGTCGCCTGGCAGAGCGCGACGGCCTTGCCGACCTTGACCAGGTGGAGGCAGGTGGCCACGTCGGTCTCGTACACGGTCTTCGGCACGAAGCCCGCCCGCGCGCACGCTCCGGCGAAGCAGTCGGCGAAACAGCCGTCCCCGGGGGCGACCGCCCAGGCCTCGTCGGCGAGGTTGGACAGCTCCAGCTCCTTCTCTCCCGCGAGGGGATGGTCCTCGCGCAGCAGGACGAAGACCGGGTCGGCCCCGACGACGCTCCAGGTCATGATGTCGGCGGCGGGGGGTGGGGTGTCTCCGCAGGTGCCGATGAGGGAGAAGTCCAGCCGTCCGGCGCTCACCATCGTGGTGAGCTCCCGCGCCGACCAGGACGTGCGGGTGCTGACGGGTGTGGCCGGATGGGCGATGGTGAGACGCTCGACCAGGCCGCCGAGTATCGGCCCGTGGGTGGCGCCGATCCGGAATCCCGGTATTCCTTCATAGGTGTTGGCGAAGCGGACCGCCTCTTCCTGGAGTTCCCGTACGGCAGGCAGGAGGACGCGCGCCCGTGTCAGGACGAGCTCTCCGAGGGGAGTGGGACGGGCGCCATTGCGGTCACGCTCGAACAGAACGCCCCCGAGCGTGCGCTCGATCCGTTTGAGCTGCGCGGTGAGCGATGGCTGGGCCAGCCCTAGCTGGGTGGCCGCCTTGGTGACGCTCCCTGCCTCGGCGACCGCGCGCACGATCTTGAGGTGACGGAGCTCCAGATCCATACCGGGAACGTACGACTAACGTGTTATGCCTGCAATGATGATTTGTCACGAAATTTGACAGTAATTAGTCGAATAGTGCCGAAGGTATTTCACACTCCACGGGCCGAGACGTGACCAACAGGACTGAAACGTGTTCCTCCCCTCTGTTCCCGCACGATCAGGGCCAGGCATCCGTCTGGCCGTACCGACCGAAGGTTCTAGATAGAACGCGTTGCAGTTGCCTCTGAGGGGGCCGTACATTCGAGCCATGCGGACACGTGTCACCGACATGTTCGGGATCGAGTTGCCGATTTTCGCCTTCAGCCACTGCAGGGACGTCGTCGCCGCGGTCAGCCGCGCCGGCGGCATGGGCGTGCTCGGCGCCCTCTACTTCACCCCCGACGAGCTCGAGATGGAGCTCAAGTGGATCGACGACCACGTCGGCGGAAAGCCGTACGGCGTGGACGTGGTCATGCCGGCCTCGTACGCCGGGGCCGACCTCGACGTGGACTCCCCGGAGGATCTGGTGGCCAGGCTCCAGGGGATGATCCCCGACGGCCACCGGCGGTTCGTCGAGAACCTCCTGGCCGAGCACGGGGTGCCCCCGCTGTCCGGCGACGCCGACGCCGGCAGGGTGCTGCTCGGCTGGACCGACGCCACCGCGCGGCCTCAGGTCGAGACCGCGCTGAAGCACCCGATCGCGCTGCTCGCCAACGCGCTCGGCCCGCCGCCCAAGGACGTCGTGGACCTGGCCCACGCCAAGGGGGTCAAGGTCGCAGCCCTGGCCTCCACCCCGCGCCACGCGGTCAAGCAAGTCCAGGTCGGCGTGGACGTGGTCGTCGCCCAGGGCACCGAGGCGGGCGGTCACACCGGGGAGATCTCCACGATGGTGCTGATCCCGCAGGTCGTGGACGCGGTCGACGTCCCCGTCCTCGCGGCGGGCGGCATCGGCTCCGGCCGCCAGATGGCCGCGGGGCTCGCGCTCGGCGCCGAAGGCGTCTGGACGGGCTCGCTGTGGCTGACGGTCGAAGAGGCCGACACGCCCAAGATGGCCCGGCAGAAGATCCTCCAGGCCACATCACGCGACACCGTGCGGTCCCGGTCCTGGACGGGCAAGCCCGCGCGGCTGCTCAAGAACGAGTGGACCGACGCCTGGGAGTCGGCCGAGTCGCCGGGCACGCTGCCGATGCCGCTGCAGTTCATGCTGATCTCGGGGGCGCTCCGCAGGATCGGCAACTCTGATGCCACTGAGCTGGCGACCTTCCCGGCGGGGCAGATCATCGGGTCCATGAACCAGGTCAGGTCCGCCAAGGACGTGGTGTTCGGCCTCGTCGAGGAATACGTCCAGGCCGTCGAACGCCTGGACCGCCTCACGGGAGACTGACCCCGGCTCCCTCGCCGCCGTGCGGTTTACTTGCGGGTGGAGAGAGGAGCTGGGAATGCCCGAGACGATCGACGCGCCTCCCATCATGGGAAACGTGCCGGGCTCGTACGCCCTCGGGGTGTTCCGCGACCGGCATCCGGTCCTGCTGCGGCAGGTCAGGGAGGCGCTGCCCTACACCCCCGACCGCCACCGGGCGCTCGACGCGCTGCTGGACGAGGCCACGCGCGACGTGATGGAGCCGCTCGACGGCTCGGCGCACGACTTCGCGGCCTGGGCCGGGTGGGGGCGGGGCAAGTTCGGCCGGCGCTGGGTCGACGTGCCGTTCCTGTGGGCGGAGAGCTACTTCTACCGCAAGCTTCTCGAGGCCACGGGCTATTTCGGGGACGGCCCGTGGAGGGGCGTCGACCCTTTCGGCCCCGTCAAGCAGGCCGAGCTGCGGGGCGGCGTCGTGGACGACGAGCTCGCGGCCCTCGACAAGGCGGCCGCGCTGCCTGCGGGCGAGCGGGCGAAGGGGCTCCTCCTCGGGGCGCTCTGGGGAAACCGCGCGGACCTCTCCTTCAAGGTCACGCTGACGGACGAGCGCGAGCACGTGGCCGATCTCGTCGTCGACGACAGCGCCCTGCTGTGGTCGCTGGTCCGCGACCGCGCCCCCGGGAGGAT
This sequence comes from Sphaerisporangium sp., assembly GCA_025964675.1. Classification (GTDB taxonomy): domain Bacteria; phylum Actinomycetota; class Actinomycetes; order Streptosporangiales; family Streptosporangiaceae; genus Sphaerisporangium. The sequence goes on from JAOPYI010000050.1 coordinate 68,631, forward strand.
CTGCGTCCTCGCCGACAACGCCGGGCGCGAGCTGCTGCCCGACCTCATCCTGATCGACCATCTCCTGGCCGAGGGGCTGGCCTCCGAGGTGGTCCTGCACGTCAAGCCATACCCGTACTTCGTGTCCGACGCCACGCCGGCGGACGTGGCCGCCTGCCTGCGGCGGCTGGCCGGCGCGCCCGGGCAGGCGGGCGAGGCCGGCGCCCGGCTCTGGCAGGCCATGGGTACGGGACGCCTCGCGCTGCGCGCCCACCCCTTCTCGTGCGCCCCGCTGCCCTACCGAGACATGCCGGACGACCTGCGCGACGAGCTGGCCTCGGCGTCCCTGACCATCACCAAGGGCGACCTCAACTACCGCAGGCTGGTGGGTGACCAGATGTGGCCGCCCACCACGCCGTTCCGGGACGTCACCGCCTACTTCCCCGGGCCGGTCGTCGCACTGCGCACCCTCAAGTCGGACGTGCTGGTAGGAGTCGGCGAGCGCACGCTGGCCACCCTGGACGCGACCGGCGAACCATGGCGCACAACGGGCACCCACGCCATGATCCAGGCCCGCGCCTGAACACGCCCGGGGACGCTCCGGCCCCTGCGCCTTCGGAGCGTATGCGGGCGGCGTGCGGTCATTCGCGGGCCAGGATCCGCACCAGAGGCAGCCTTTGGACGACGAGCGCGGGGAGCGCCGATGCCAGCATGGCGAGCACGACCGCGACGGCGCTCGCCGCCAGCGCCCCGGCGACCACCGCCCCGGACAGCTCCCCGCTGAGGGCCGACGCGGCGAGGATCCCGGCGCACGCCCCTGACACGCCGCCGAGCACGCCGATCGCCATGCCTTCGGACACGACCAGCCGCGCCAGCGAGCGGCCACGCCAGCCGGTCGCCCTGAGGGCGGCCAGCTCACCGTCCCGCTCCCGCACGCCGATGTAGAGCACGTCGGCGACGGCCAGCGTGCCGAGCGCGAACATCACCGCGATCGCGGCGTAGTCGGCCGGGCGGGCCTGGACCACGATCGCGTCACCGAGGAGCGAACCGATCACCCGGCCGCGGAAGCCGTACGTCACCCCGAGCAGCACGGTGAGGGCGAGCACGCACACGAGCAGGGTCGTGACTCCAAGGAGCGTGCGGCCGGGGACGCGGGTAAGGCCGGCCAGGGCCATCCCGGTGACCCCGCGAGGCGAGCGGGCCCGCCGGGCGGCGCGCACGGCCGGACGTACGGCCTCGGCGGGGGCGACCGTCGACGCCCGCCACGCGGGGAAGAGCCCGGCCGAGAGGGCCAGCGCAAGCGCCGCCGGTACGGCGAGCAGGGCGCCGGCCACCGACACCTGGAGGCCGAAGAACGACGACAGCGGCAGCGCCAGCCCGGCCGACAGCACTCCGGCGAGCAGACCTACCACGCCGACCTCCGCCAGCACCGTCCCGAACAGCTTGAGCCTTGACCACCCGAGGCAGGAGAGCACGCCCAGCTCGGCGCGGCCTGTCCGTACCGAGGCCGAGGCGGTGTTGACCACGAACAGCCCGCAGACCGCCAGGATGAGAATGAACAGCAGTACCGACTTGCGGTCCGCCGCCTTGAGGATCTTGTAGGCGACCCCCTTCTCGACCCATCCCTCCCGCAGGGTGAGAGCGGGCCTGCCGTAGGCCCCGGCGGGCAGGTCGACGGTGACGGGCGACGGCGACGACCCCATCGTGATGTCCACGTCCAGCCCCGTCGCGGACACGATGTCGCGGGCGACCTGGCTGATCCGCTCCCTGCTGACGGGGTCGGGGCCGGTCACGCCCGCCACCCGGACCCGCACCGTGCTCAGCGGGGCCTTCGCCTGCTCGCCTCCGGCCGTGCCGGTGATCTTCCTAAGGCTCGGGAGGTCGGTCAGCAGCAGCGGGGGCGCCTGAAGGTACCCCGCGAGGTTGTCGTTCGGCAGCAGGTTGCGGCCTTTCAGCAGGGACCGCGTACGGTCGTCGCCGGGGGCCGCGGCCGGAGGGTTGTAGGTCTCCATCGGGAGCGTGGAGAGCGGGGAGAACCCCGGAAGCTTCTCGGCGTCGAACCGGCCCACGATGCGCATCGAGAACAGATCCCCGGGACCGCCCTGCAGATCCACCGAACGCAGGTCCAGAGGGCGGAACTGCGTGTCGGCCGATCCGATGGGAGCGGAAACGAAGGCGGATCCGCCGGTGAATCGCGACATCGTGGGGTCCTCCCACACTTTCGCGGGGTTGGCCACCGGTCGTGGAACGAGCGCGCCGCCCTTGGCCTGCCCGTAGCCGACCGGCCCGGCCGTCCAGTAGCGGGTCAGGGGAATGAACTCCCGCACCTTACCGGTGTCGACCGGGTGCTGCCAGGTGTCGAGCATGTTCTCGTAGACCTGCTGCGCCTCCACCTGGACCTTCTTGACGACCGTGCCACCCTGCTCGGCGAGGTACTTCTCGAAGGACGGGCCGGGCATCCCGGACACGACCTTCTCCGCGGCCTCCACCGGCAGCCTGCTGATGGTGACCTCGTCCCGCTGGTCCACGTACGGGCGGGCGGCGGCCAGGAGAGGGATTTCCCCGTGGGCGGTCGGCTTGAAGGGGGCCAGGTAGCGGCCGTCCACCATCGCCGTGTCGAGCCCGGCGAGCTCGGCCTCCGCCTTCGGATCGATCGCGGCGAGCAGGAACGGGAAATCCTGCGCCACCTCGACCCTGGCGTGGCCGGGTTCCGTGCCTCCCCAGCGGCTGGGCATGTTCCCCCCGGCCCCGCTCCTGGTGGACCAGGCGCTCGCACTGGGTCCCCAGTGGATCGGGAAGGGCCCCGGCTTGGCCGGGGGCGGCCAGGCGAGCGACTTCCCGAGCACGATGCCCTTCCCGGAGGCCAGCGTCTCGGTGGTGAGGTCGAGGAGGTTGCCTTCCCCCATCGAGAACTTCATGGGCCGGCGGGTGACGTACTCGTACTCGGGGGGGTAGGGCATGCGGGTGAGCCCGCGGTCGCTCACCCGGGTGTGGTCGATCCGCAGCAGCGTGCGGTCGCCCTTGTGCAGCACGTCGGTGACCGGGATCTCGGCGACGCCCCTGCCGGTCGTGTAGCCGATCACGCCGATCGGGGCGGCCACCTCGATGCCGTTCACACTCTTGATCCGCTCGAACTGGTCCAGCGTGATGCCGCCGTGGATCCCCGACAGGTAGTTGGCCCGCACCAGGCCGGAAGAGCGCTCCAGGTCCGTGGTGGAGCCCTTGGGCCGGACCAGGATGTCGTACTGGGCGCGGTAGGTCTTGTTCACCGTGCCGACGATCTGCAGCCGCTGGGTCTCCGCGGTGCCGGTGAGGACGGTGAAGCCGGTCGCGGCGACGAGGATGCCGAGCAGGAGCACCAGGGCGCGTCCCGCGCGGTGGCGGAGCCGGGACCCGGCGAGCCGGATCAACCGAGCCGCCCGATGCGGTCGAGCACGTCGTCGGCGGGCGCCAGCGTCTCGTCGCTCACGACGCTACCGTCCCGGAGCCTGATCAGCCGGTCGCACGACGCGGCCAGCTCGGGGTTGTGGGTAGCGATGATCATGGTCATGCCGAACCGGTGGCGCAGGCTCGCCAGAAGGTCCATGACCTCCCGCCCGGTGACGCTGTCGAGGTTGCCGGTCGGCTCGTCGGCGAGGAGCAGGGGAGGGTGCCCGATGAGCGCGCGGGCGATGGCCACCCGCTGCTGCTCGCCGCCGGACAGCTGGCCGGGCTGGTGGCTCAGGCGCTCGGCCAGGCCGAGGCGGGTCAGCAGGTCCTCGGCGCGGGCGCGGGCGGCGCGGCGGGTCCCGCCGGCGATCATCACCGGCAGGGCGACGTTGTCGATGGCGCTGAACTCGGCCAGCAGGTGGTGGAACTGGTAGATGAAGCCGATGCCGCGCAGGCGCAGCCGCGTGCGCGCCCCGTCGTTCAGCTTGGAGGCGTCGGCCCCGTCCAGGATCACCTTGCCGCCGGTCGGGCGCTCGAGCAGGCCCGCGGCGTGGAGCAGGCTCGACTTGCCCGAGCCCGAAGGGCCGATCAGGCCGACGATCTCGCCGGGATAGACGTCCAGGTCGACGCCCTTCAGCACCTCCAGGGTCTTGGTCCCCGACGGGTAGCTGCGGGTCAGGCCGCGCAGGGACAGGGCGGGAGCCGCGTCATTCATTGCGCAGGGCCTCCACCGGATCGAGGTGCGAGGCGTGGAAGGCCTGAGGCAGGGTGGCCACGAAGCTCATGGCCAGGGACCAGAAGCTGATGGTGGCCACCTCGGCCCACTCGATGCGGGCGGGGATGCGGGCCAGGAAATAGGTGTCGGGGGAGAACACCGCCACCCCGGTGAGCGCCTCCACCGCGCTCTGGATCGGATCGATGAACACGCAGAACAGCGTGCCGATCGCGATGCCGGCCAGGGTGCCGAGGCCGCCGATCCAGGCCCCCGACATGAAGAAGATGCGCAGGATCGCCCCCTGGCTGGCCCCCATGGTGCGCAGGATGGCGATGTCGCGGCTCTTGTTCTTCACCAGCATGATCAGGCCGGAGGTGATGTTCATCACCGCCACCGCCACGATCAGGAACAGGATC
>JAOPYI010000090.1 GCA_025964675.1 Sphaerisporangium sp.
AGTCATCGTCGAGCGCGACATCTGGATACCGATGCGCGACGGCGTGGCGATGCAGGCCGACGTATGGCGTCCCGCATCCGAGGGGCGGTATCCCGCGCTGCTGCAACGGACGCCGTACAACCGGGCCGACTCGTTCGCCGTCATCGTCAACGCCGGCATCGAACCGCTGCGTGCAGTGGCCGATGGATTCGTGGTGGTCATCTCCGACACCCGGGGACGGTTCGGCTCGCAGGGGCGTTTCGACCCGTTCCACACCGAGGCCGCTGACGGCTACGACACCGTGCAATGGCTGGCTCGACAGCCCTACTGCAACGGACGTGTCGGCATGTACGGTGCCTCGTACTACGGAGCCACCCAGTTGCTGGCCGCCACCGCCCACCCACCCGCGCTGAAGGCCCTCGCCCCGCAGGTCACGGCCTCGGACTTCCATGACACCTGGGTCTACTCCGGCGGCGCCTTGCAACTCGGGTTCACCCTGTACTGGGCGCTCGGCCTGGCCGCCGCCGAACTCGTCCGCCGCCAGGCGGAGGGCGAAGCGCTGGAAACCGAAGCCGAAGAGCTGAGCGGGCTGCTCGCCGATCCGTGGCAGGCGTTCCTGTCGCGCCCGCTGGCCGGGATCGCCGCGCTGCGAACCCTGCTGCCGGCCTGGAACGACTGGCTCGAGCATCCCAGCCGTGACGCGTTCTGGCGCGCGATCAGCATCTCCGACCGTCACCCCGCCCTCAACCTGCCGGCGTTGCATATCGGCGGCTGGTTCGACGTGTTCCTGCACGGAACCGTGGCCAACTTCGAAGGCATGACGCGAGCCGGCGCCCAGCAGCGGATGATCATCGGACCGTGGGCGCACGCGGTCTCCTACGACGCGCTCGGCGAGGTCGACTACGGCGGCGCCGCGGCGGCCGCGGCCCTGGACATGACCCGCGTACACCTGGACTGGTTCGCCGCACATCTGGCCGACGACCCCGCCCCGCAGGATGCCCCCGCCGTGTCGATCTTCGTCATGGGCGACAACGTCTGGCGCGCCGAAGCGTCTTGGCCGCCGGCCCGGGCCCGGATCGAGCGTGTGTACCTGCGTGGCACCCGCGATGGTGCCGGTCGGCTCACGACCGAACAGCCCGAAACTGACAGGGAGTTCTCCCCATTCACCTACGACCCGCACGATCCGGTGCCCACGGTCGGCGGCGCCACGTTCCTGCCCGGTCTGTATGTCGGCCTGCACTCCGGGCAGCACGACCAGCGCGCGGTGGAACAACGACCGGATGTGCTGAGCTTCACCAGCGAACCGATGGCCGGCGACGTCGAACTGTGCGGACCGGTCGCGGTCGTGCTGCACGCGTCCACCGATGCGGCCGACACCGACTGGACAGCCAAGCTCGTCGACGTTCACCCGGACGGCCGGGCCCTGAACATCTGCGACGGCATCATCCGCGCCCGCTACCGGGACGGCACCGAATCAGAATCGCTGATCCCGGCCGGTCACGTGGCCGAGTTCCGGATCGACCTCGGGCCGACCAGCCTGGTGCTGCCGGCCGGTCACGCGCTGCGCGTGGAGATCTCCAGCTCGAACTTCCCCAGGTTCGACGCCCACCCGAACATCGCGGGGCCGATCGCGGAGGCCGCCGCCGGCGACGCCGTCGTCGCGCATCAGCAGATATGGCACAGCATGACGCGGCCATCGCACCTGGAGATCCACACCGTGCCGCGGCCGTGATCCAGCCCCTCTTCGCCCCAACCGCGCGCCATTTCGTCACACAGGTCAGCCAGGCACACCCGAAAGCAGGAACTCGATGGCTCGCATCGTCAAGGCCGAACTCCGGCTGGTCGACCTCAAGCCGCTCACCCAGCGCACCGACGCGATCCAGTCTTTCGTCAGCCAGGAAACCCCCATCCTGACCCTGACCGACTCCGACGGCGCCACTGGGACCGGATACACGTACACGATCGGCTCCGGCGGCTCGTCCATCGTGGCGTTGCTGCGGCACCATCTGCTGCCGCAACTGATCGGGATGGAGGCTGAGCAGCTTGAGAGCAACTGGCGCGCCCTGCTGTACGGCATGCACGCCTTGGCTGTCGGCCCGGTCAGCTCGCTGTCGCTGGCGGCCATCGACATCGCCGCCTGGGACCTGCGCTGCCGCCGGGCGGGTTTGCCGCTGCACCAGGCAGTCGGCGGCGCGCACACCCGACTCCCCGTCTACACCACTGAGGGCGGGTGGCTGCACCTGGCCACCGAGAAACTGGTCGAGGACGCCCTCCAGATGCGGCAACGGGGTTTCAAGGGCGCCAAGCTTAAGATCGGCAAGCCGCGGAAGATGGAGGATGTCGAGCGGCTGAGCGCTGTGCGCGAGGCTGTCGGCGACGGTTTCGAGCTGATGGTGGACGCCAATCAAGCGCTGCGACTCGACGACGCGCAGCGGCGCGCGCAGCTGCTGTCGGAGCTGGATCTCGCGTGGCTGGAGGAGCCGATGCCGGCCGACGACATCGCGTCGCACGCCCGGCTGGCCGCCTCCTCACCGGTCCCCATCGCGGTCGGTGAATCGCTGTACAGCTTGAGCCAGTTCAAGGACTACCTGCACGCCGGCGCCTGCTCGGTCGTCCAGGTCGACGTGGCCCGGATCGGGGGCATCACCCCGTGGCTGAAGGTCGCCCATCTCGCTGAGGCGTACAACCTGCCCGTGTCACCGCACTTCCTGATGGAGCTGCACGCCTCGCTGGCCTGCGGAATACCGAACGGTCAATGGGTGGAGTACATCCCGCAACTGGAAGGCATCACCCGTTCGGGGCTGCGGGTGCAGGACGGATATGCCTATCCGTCGGACGAACCAGGGTTGGGCATCGACTGGGACTGGGACGCGATCGCCGGCCAGCAGTTGGCCGAGAGCTGGTCGATCGTCACCTGAGCCAGGCCGAATCAGGGACGTGGTACGGGCCGGTGCGCCGTAGAGCTCCAAGAGTTGCCGTCCAACCCTCCGCACAAGGTGGAGTGAAAGCCTCCCGGGACGACGGAGACCACAGACCCCCGAGTGGTCGTCAACCGCCGCCAGGCTGAGGAGCCGACCTATCTGCGCAACCGCAGTTCTGTGCGCCTTCCTTCACAGGGATGAAACAGGTCTAACCCTTGACCGAGTGAAGACTTTCATTATGATGAAACCACTCGAGCGAAGGAAGCCGACGATGACGGACCGTTCAGTGAGCGCCGGAGAGAACCTCCCAGTCGCCGCGATGCTGAATGAGGTCGGCAACCAGGTCCGTTCGATCCGCAAAGAAGCCGGACTCACTCTCGAACGGCTCAGCGAGCTGTCGGGTCTGAGCACCGGC
>JAOPYI010000091.1 GCA_025964675.1 Sphaerisporangium sp.
GGGCTCGACCGGGGCTAGCGTGCCAAGTTCGGCCGGTCGCTCACCACCACGGCGGCAACGCTGCTGACGAGCGGCTAGTGATGACCCCGGCACCCGCCCACGCGGCCCGCGTCCATGTTTAAAGGAATTTTCATCCTTTTCCTGGGGGGGTCTTAGCGCGACTCGCGAGGCTCGGTGTATTCCCATCGAACGGAAGGACTGGTCTCCATGTTTTCCCGCAAGCTGACCATGAGCGCGACGTCAGGGCCGTCGGTTGCTGGAAGTTCAGGCGCCGCCGACGCTGCGCCGCCTCCCCCGCCGGCGTCTTCGCCAGACTGGTCGGCCTCGGTGACCATGGCCAAGCAGGCACGCCGGCCAAGGGTACGGCGATTGCTGTCGAACAGAAGAAGTCGATGGATCGTGGCCGCTGCGCTGATGTGTGGGGTGATCGGACTTTCCGCCGGTTGCGCCACGTCCCCCTCGGCAGCAGTCACGCCACCCTCGGCGACAGCCACGTCCGCCTCGGCAACATCAGGGCACCACATGCCCGGCAGCGGCTCCGCTGGCGGTTTCGGATCCGGCGGCGGGGGATCCAACGCTCGGTCTGGACCGGCCTCAGGGGGAGCATCCGGCACGGTCGGCAGCGTATCCACGTCCAGCTTCGCAATGTCGACATCAACGGGTCAGAAGGTGACCGTCAATGAGGCGACCTCTACGACATACCACAAGGGGACGAGCTCTACCTCGGCGAATGCCATTACAACAGGCGAAAACGTCCTCGTACTTGGGACGGTCAGCGGAACGACCATCACGGCCACGCAGGTCATCGTGCAACCGACTGGCGGCGGCAAATCTTCCTCGGCGGCAGGGGTGATCCCCTTCAAGCGCGGTGCACCGGCCGTGTCAAAGACGGTCGGGCCGATCCCGGCGAACTACACTGAGGGGTCGGGGACGATCGTCGGCGGAACGACAGCGAATAAGGCGACGGAAGCTGCGCTGGCCGCCTACCCGGGGGGCGTCGTCGACCGTGTTGTGAAGCTGAGCAACGGCCAGTACGAGGCCCACAACATCGGCGTCAGCTGGCCGCACCACGTCTTCGTCAGCCAGGACTTCAAGGTCGTCGGCGTCTTCTAGGCGCCGCGTGCGACGAGACGTCGGCGGATGGCGTAGGTGCGGTGCAGTGCGCTGCGGCGGCGGCCCGGAGTCCTGCGCGCCGAAACAAGGACAACACTCGGCCGAACGTCTGGTCGACGCTCGGCCGGTGATGCGCGGTGCCGGGGTCATTACCCCCTCGGGCTGAAGTAGTGCCCGATCATGTAGGCGGTGACCTGTCCGCCGATCTTCGCGCCCTGCACGTCGGCCGTGCGGGTATGGATGCCGCCCCAGACGCGAGCGTTGATGACCTCGGCGAGCGCCTGCGAAAAGCTGCGGAAGTACCTGGTGGTACCCGAGGCGGCGCTGTACCCGCTGAAGGACATGTCGTCCCGACCGAAGAAGTACGTTAACGCCGACATGCTTGCCGCGGTGAAACAGGTATGTCCGGACGTGAAGTCGGGGTGCGGCGGCGTAACGAGCAACGGCATCCAGTTGGTGTCGGCCACCGTCTCCGGGTTGCCGTCGGTGTCGGCCAGCTGGATTGCGGTGACCGGCCGCCAGAAGCCCCACGCTGCCTTCTCGTTGTAGCAGGCGGTCGTGGCATCGGCTTCGGCCAGATCGACCATCGCGAACATCCGCGCCGTCTGGAGGGTGTTCAGTCGCTGCGTCGTCGCAAGCTGGCGCTTGATCTCCCATTCGGCGAGATGCCGGTCATGCCACCAGATCGCGGCTTGCGTCTGGTCTGCCGTCCTGACCGTGCTGGTTGCCGAGCCGATCGCCTTGACCTCGTTGAAGTCACGGGTGTACCGGTAGCTGGTGAGCGATGGCGGGCCGGACGTGCGGAACATGGACGCGCTGGGGATGAGGAACGGTTTGAGGTGACCGACCCATGCCCCGTCGGAGGCGAAAGTGGGAGGCGCCGGCCGCCACTGACCAGGCTGGGTGCCGACGGTCCAGGTCTGGCTTCCGAACGCCCCGTCGTTCTGCCGCGCGGCGATCATCGCAGCGGCCGCCGCAGTGCCCACGGTGATCCCGCGCTGCTTCGCGGAACCGTCGGGAATCTCGGCCAGCGACTCGTCGTACTGCGTCTTCAACCTCACCTGCTGAGCCGGGAACAGCGCGTTCAGCACACGGAAGGCCGCGGTCGTGACGGCCGCGTTCGTCGACTCGGTTCCATTGGCTACCGGTGCGATCAGGTACGGCTGGTAGGGAGTGCCGGCGATCGCGTTCACCGCGTCGTAAATGGCTCCGTGCACCATCGCGAAGCTGCGCGCCTGGACCTGCGGCTGCTGACCAGCGATGTCCCAGATCGCTGTCTGGGCGTTGCTGTCCCAGACAATGACGGCATTGGCGGGCATGCGCGAATCCGACGCGTACGCCAATGACGAGCCGAGTTCGACCGGCGCCCCGGCAGCGATAACTCCGGCGACGGCCAACCAAACGGCCTTGCGTCGTAGGACAGCTGCCCAGCCCACATCACATGATTTAAGCATTGAAGCAAACTACTATGCCAGTCGCAGCCGCTTCAGTGGCCGAACGGTCGAAAAGTGGATAATGAAGTAGCCGAAAATGAGCGGCCCGCCGATACGAGGACCGGTCGCATCTTCCGGCCCTCGCGGATGGTGTTCGACGGTTACCTAAAGGTCATCTCGAATTGGCTCGGATGAACCGGTCACCGGTACGCGGACGCTGCTGCGGGACGCGATCAGGAGATCTGCGAGCCTGTCCTCATGAGCGATCAATGCTGTGAGTCGATGGCGTTCCACTTGACCTGGCATTGCGATCTTCATGAAGATCCGTTCGACTGCCCGGACGCCCTCGTCGAATTCATTCCCAAATTCCAGGAGTACGGCCTGATCGTCCACGACGGCGGGACCTCCGTCATCGGCATCGCCTTCTGCCCTTGGTGCGGAAGCCGGCTGCCTGATTCTCAGCGCGATCGTTGGTTCGAGGAGTTGGACCGGCGCGGGATCGAACCAGGAGGAGATGAAGTTCCCGCCGAATTCGAAGATGACCGTTGGCTGCACGCGTGATCCTGCCAGGTGCACAGCCCGCGAGTTATCGAGCACGGCAAGCGAGCGATGGGGCGCCTGCGCCGCCCAGGCGCGAGTCGGAAACCTATCCCCGACCTGGGCCTTCGGGTGTGGAGCGGGTGACGGGAATCGAACCCGCGCTGTCAGCTTGGGAATCGGCTACTGATCTTGCCGTCCTGAGCTGGGAAAACGGGGGACCAGGTCAGAGTGGGGTAACTGCCCATGAGTCTCCGTGAGTGACCGCGGTTCCCCGCCTGTTCTGGCACGCATCTGGCACGGATACGAGCTCCAGCCGCTCGACCTGTCACACGACGAGCGCCATCTCGGCTGATCGTAGTGCGCGCTGAGCCACCTCGCCCCGGCACCGGGTGAGATCCAGGGCGCGAGCGCGTTGACCAGTGCGACCGTGCGATCGCCGGGTCGAGTGGCATATCGACGGGTTGGGTGGCATATCGACGGCTTAGTGACATTTGCCCAATGTTCGGCTGCGCGCCCCCCCAAGGCAAACCGCGATCTCTAGGTTTCTCTTGCTGAAGATCGAGCTAAGGGAGACCGACATGCACAGGAGCCCCGCAGTCCGGGGTCGCGGGATCACGAAGTCCTTCGGTGATGTGGTCGCACTCGACGGCGTCGACCTCGACGTGGCGAGCGGGCAGGTCCACGGCCTGGTCGGCCCGAACGGCGCGGGCAAGACGACGCTCCTCGGTCTGCTGTTGGGCCTG
>JAOPYI010000135.1 GCA_025964675.1 Sphaerisporangium sp.
TCGCCATCATCAGGAACCGACTGAAACGCATGCAATACCGGCCCGATCTGCTGAGCCGGTTCATCCTCGGCACACCACTGGGCCTCAACCCGCCGTAGCCAGAACCTCAGCCTTTCAACGTCGATAGGCGGCGGCCAGAACAACAAGAGCCGCGTCCCCGGAGAACCAATAGGGGATCTCCAGATAGGCCGAATCTCCGGAATATTCCATCTGGAAGGCGCCATGAGGCCCCTCGTACCGCAAGAGGGGGCCTGACGGGTGCTCCTCGGCCTTCACGGGTCCGAGTTCCTCAGCGGCGCGATGGACGATCCGGTCCCAAACGGCTCTCTGCTCCGCAGTGAGGTGGACCGGACGAGGCTCATCATCGACCTCTTCAGGCTCCACCGACGCTGATTCGAGCTCGACCCCGTCAGCGCGCGGATGCCCAAAGTAGATGTCATAGGTCACAAGATCTAAATCCTAAGATCGCGCTTCGCCACGGGCCATCCACTTCGGCTGACTCCTCATCCCGGCGGATGACGACTGTCGAAGCAGTATGGAGCCCGCTCACTGCCCTTTCTCCTACGGAAAGACCAAGCCCCGACAATGCCGGGGCTGGCTCATCAACCGAACTATTCGAAATCCAGGGCGGTGTTGATCTTTCCGTTGATGTGCTCCTGCTGGCCATCCATGCACTTGGCGTAGACCCGGAGCAGAACGTCCACACTGTGACCGGCGCGCTTGGCAACCTCTGTAGCCGGCACGCCCGCGTTCAGCCAGAGCGACACGGCCGCATGACGCAGGTCGTACGGCCGGGCGGCCAGCGACGACTCCACCTGTGCCGCAGTAAAGGCAAGCTTTCGCGCCGCCTGCCAGACGTAAGAGTACGCCGAGCTGGAATAGGACCCCTCGTTGGCCGTGCGGAACAGCCTGCCATCCTTCGCCGTGCCGTAGGTCTCGACGTGTTCACGAAGGATCGCCACAAGAACCGGCGGAATCGGTATCTCTCGCGTCTCCTTGTGCGCCCGGTGCTTGAGGCCGCGCGACTCGTGGGTCTCTCCCGAATTGGTCCACCGTTTCGTCGCCTGCGGCCGGGAGCGCTCCAGGATGATCTGGCCCCATCCTGAAGCGGGCAAGGTGCAGTCTTTCAACCGCAGATCCGCCGCCTCCTCGGGGCGCAGGGCCGCGTAATAGACGCAGGCAAACAGTGCCTTGAGTCGAGGGCCACGCTTGCGGCCGACCTCGGGCACTGCGTCCAGGAGCTTCCTGGCTTGGGCGGGATTAACCACCGTACGGGGATCGACGGCCGTCACTGCCTTGGGCGGAGTCCACTTGATCTCATCCAGTGGGTTGCTCATGAACACCTTCTGCTCCACCGCCTGCTCCAAGAGGTGATGAAGGATCGCCCGCTTGCGACGCACCGTGTTGGCCCCTGCTTCGTCACCCGTGAAAGTAGCCGAGATGGCGTCGAGGGCCGTCCGGAGCACGCGAGCCTCTCCAAGAGAGGACAGGGGAAGGGACGCCTTCTCCAACCAGCGCAACGCCACAGCTTGCGTGCTGTCCAGGTCATCCCGCCGGCCTGCGGGAAGAAGGGCATGAGTACGGAGCACTTCCCGCAAGACCTCGGCATCGGGACGGTTAGGCACTTCGACCACCAATGCAGGGATGAGCGATAGCAGCGCATAGGCGTCCGTCTCACGAGTCCTGGCCGCCGAACGGCGCCAGCGACCGAGAAGGTAGGACTGCGCGAACTCCAGGAATGAAGGCCCTGAAGGTTCGGGCGCGAGCACCGACACGGGCAACCCGGTGGCGATGTCGAACGCTTCGCCTAGCCTGGCCGCCTGCCGCAGGTTGGCCAGGAAGCTGGAGGCCAGCCCCTTGGTCCGGAAGCTCTTGGACTTGGACTTGCGAGCCACCGTCCAGCGCACGATGAAAGCCGCCGACTTCTCCGGCCGATGCTGGATCTCGCTGAACTTCACGTCATAGCTGGTGGTCATGAAGCCCTCCGAAGCGAGTCCAGCCAGGCCATCAAATCGCTCCGCCACACGCGAAGTTCATCGTTCGGGAGCTGGAGGCAGACCGGGGCGCGACCGAGCTCACGCCAGCGATAGAAAGTCCGGCGGGAGATTCCGCCGAGTTCGTCGAGGACCTCGGGCAGCGTCAGCAGCTCATCGCGGCGCGTCATCGGGCACCGTCCAAGCCGCCAATCTGGGGGCTACCAGCCAACGCGGTGGCCAGGAGCTGCTCCCCCGAGGTCAGACCGCGGCCAGCGTAGGCCCAACGGGCAATGGTGACCGGCTCGTCTTCCGGCAAGAGCGGCAGTCGGCCAGTGGTGACCTCTTCCGTGTGAACGAAGCGCTCACGCGCTGCTCTGAGCATGCCTAGGGTGGTGGAGTAGCGGCGGCTCCGAGTGGAGAAGTGGCCGCGGTAGCCGAGCATGTGAGCCCAATGAGAGAGGCGGAGTTCGGCCAGGTGAGGCAGCGAGCTGAGGCGGAAGCATTCGGCGATTAGTCGCCGGGGATGCTCGCGAAGACCGAGCCTGGCCAGGTCCTCCAGCGGTTGAATGCGCCGGTCTAGGGTGCCGACGCATTCGGCTGCTTTTGTGGCGTACTTCGCCACGTACGCCGCAACGCTCTGCTCTGACAGCCCGCCAGCCGCAGCCATCGGCCGGATATCGAGCTGCCGACCCCAGCGCAGCACCCGAATAGGCTCATCCGAAGTGATAGAGATGCGCACTGAGACGGCCGGGACCGCGCCCTGCAAGGCTGTGGTCAGAACGTCGGTGGTGGCCCAGGCGGGGGGCGGAGATGTTGGCCCCTCTGGCCCGTCGAGGCGGATGACGGCGTGTAGATGGACGACGCCGCGGCGCTGATATTCAGCGACCTTCGCGAAAGACAGGACCAGGTGTTCGCGTAGCTCGCGAAGGCTGAGTCCACCTGCTGTCGCGAGTCTGCGGCGGAGGGCGTCGGTGAAGCGTGCCCACAGCAGGGAGGCGGCGGCGTTGAAGAGCACTGAGCCGGTGTAGTCGTAGCAGTCCGGGCAAAGCGGTTCGCCGAGGGTCTCCTCGTCCGCAGCGTGGCGGGTGGTGCAGGAGATCACGCGGCCGTGGGGGCAGGGCGTGGCGTCGCGCCGAGAGTGGCAGGGCAGGACCTTCCCGTTGCTCTCCGGTCTGGTGTGCACGGGTCCGAAGGAGGGGGCGGTGAGAGTGACGAACAGGCACGGGTGTTCGCTGACCGAGGCTGGGACGCCTTTGCCGCCGATCAGGCCGGCGCGGATGAGCTGGTAGGTGTCGCCGCGGTAGGTCTTGGAGCACGCGGGGCAGCGGGTCGCCCGCCGGGTTTTGCAGGGCAGGCGCAGGACGCCGCCGGGTTCGCTGTGGGTGGTGTAGGTGTGCAGGCGTCGGCCGGTGGCGGGGTCGACATGCAGGACGGTGCCGCGCATGTTGATGGGCTGTCGGCATCCGCCGGTGCGGCGGACCTGGGCAGCCCACCGGTCGTAGTCGGGGGCGTCGAGCCGGGCGACCATGCCGGCGATCGCGTGCGGGTCGATGGTGGATGCGGGCAAGATGGTGTCCTCCTTTCACTCGTTGGGTGGAGGGATGGCCCCCGACCTGGCGGTCGTCTTGGCGGATGTGCGGCCAGGCCGGGGGCGCCGGGGCGTTAGGCCCCGAGGTTTTCGATGCCGGTGCCGAAGCAGTCGGCGCAGGTTTCGCCGAGGCTGTCGACTCCGGTGCCGTTGCAGGTGCAGCAGCGATACCGGATGACGATCACCTCGTCTCCCGGGTCCCCCTCAGACATCGGGGCCGTCTGGGACGACGCAGCCGGCGTAGCTGCCGTCGGCCTGGTAGCGGGCGCGGCCTTTGGCCAGGACGGCCACGGCGCGGTACTCGACCGGCCCGAACTTGATCGAGGTGCGGTAGTGGCCGCCGGGCAGGCCGTCGGCGTCGATCTGGCTGCCGAGGTATGCGGCGATCTTGTCGACGTCGGCGCACATCTGGGAGTCGGGGGCGCGGTCTGGCATGTAGTAGGCCGTCACGTCCTGGCAGGGGGTGGGGATGTCGGGGTTGGTGTCGAGGAAGTCAGCCAGGTCGCGCAGGCCGGAGATGTAGGCCGCCCGGTCGTGGATCATGTTGGGTTCTCCTTTCGTCAGGTGAGTTCGGATGCGGTTCGCAGGTGGTGGAGCAGGTCGGATGCGAGCTGGTTGGACACGCCCAGTCGGGCGCGTAGGGCGTCACGGCTGATCTGTTTGTGGTGCTGGGTGTGGTAGTCGGTGGCGACCTTGCGGGCGTAGTCGAGGAGTTCGGGGGACGGTCCTGACTGGTCGTCCTTGTCGTCCCGATGGCCGGGGACGAGCGCGGGAGCCGTCGAGGACGACGGGACGGGTGTCGATGGGGACGGGGACGAGGTGACTGCCACCGGGGACGGGGCCGAGGACGGGTCCGGGGACGGCGCGGGACGTCCGGAGGAGCGGCGTTCGAGCATTGAGACCGCGACGAGGAACGCGCCCGCCGGGGTGGCGGCGACGATCCAGCCCCAGGCGGATGGTTGGGCTTGGTGCAGGTTGGCGGACAGGGACAGGACGACGCCGCCGCCCAGGACGACGGTCGGCCAGGACGCCCACCCGGTCCGCGGCCGTCCGGTCTTCTTGTCTCGCTGGCGTTCGCGAGCGGCCATGACGCAGGTCAGATCGACGCAGATGGCGATCGCCCAGGCCATCCAGCCGTGTTGTCCGTGTGCGATGGCGGTGTCGCGGATGTGGGTGAACGATCCGGCGCCAGCGATTGCCGCCAGGATGATGACCGGCCCGGAGTCGGCCAGCCAAGCGGCGAAGCGTCGCATCGTGTCCCCCTTTCCGATCAGCGGCTATACGGGTCAGGCGTCGAGCAGGACGGGGATGTCGGATTCGGTCACCTCCCCGCGGTGCTCCGGGGCGGTGAGTTGGTCCCAGGACGGGGTCAGGTGGTCGTAGGTGCGGGCGGCCTGTTCGGCGATGTGCTCGGCCACGTAGAACGAGCGCGCCCGGTACCACTGGCCGTCTTGGGAGGCGACGATGGCGACGCCTGGTGTCTCGGCAGGGATGGCTCGGGCGGAAACCAGCGCGGCGGGGTCGAGGTCGCCGAAGGTCATGGTGGCGGTTTCGGGGTCGTTGACTCGGTGGCAGATCCGTCCCGAGCACTGGGCGCGCAGGGCGGTGACGCCGGGACCGAGGTCGGAGCCGATGCGCTGCCCGCACAGGAACAGGTAGATCCCGAAGGCCCGCCCGAGTTGGGCGATGCGCAGTAGTGCTGTGGAGGTTTTGGCGATCTGGTCTTTCTCGGACTTGTCGGCCATCAGGTACAGCTCGGCCAGCTCATCGACCAGGACCACGACCGGAACCGGACGAAGCGCCGCCGGGAGCTGCCAGATGTTGCGGGCGCCGCCGGCACGGCACAGGCCCATCCGATCGAGCATCAGCGCAACCAGGTCATCCAGCAGAGCGACCGACTCGGCCCGATTGGTGGCCAGCGCCGACAGCCGCGGCGCATAGGGGGCGAACTCGACCCCGCCCTTGAGGTCGAAGCCGACCAGGGCGACCGGTTGCGGAGCCAGGCCGACGATCAGCGCGTTGGCGAGATTCGACTTACCGGACTGTGTAGCGCCCGCGTTCAACCAGTGCGGAACGGTACGGAAGTCGATCATCCACGGCCCGCCGGTCTCCAGCTTGCCGACGATGACCTTCAGCAGCTCACCGGAGGCCGGCAAGGTGTCCAGGCGGACCAGCGGGTCACGGATCGTCACGGCCAGCACGAGGCGTCCCGGGCGCGGGGAGGACACCCGGACGGCGTGCACGCCCCAGGAGTGGGCAAGCCGTTCGGCGGCATCGGCGTAGTCGGACGGTATCTGGCCCTCTAAGAGCCGGATCGTGACGCGCCAGCCGTACCGGGTCGGTCGGGGCATCCACATCCACGGCTTGATGTCGACGGCCACCCGCTGGAAGCGGCGCCGGACCTTGACGATGCCGGTCGAGGCGATCGCGCGTGGGACGACGGTGAACCACCAGCGGTGTTGCTTCTTGGTCAGTCCGCAGCCGAGGGCGACCTTGCGCCAGGTGGCCCGCACGTGGATCGCGGTGAGGGTGTAGCCGACCAGCAGCCAGTACGACCGGTGATGCCAGCGCCGCCAGGTCCACGCCGCGGTGAGCAGCGCGGCCAGGTAGGCGAGCGTCCCAAGCAGCAGGTCACGCATGGGCGCCCGCCGCGGCGAGGGTGAAGGAGGTGGCGCGGTAGGAGATGCCCCACCGCTGGCCCATCTCCCAGACGTAGCCGATCAGGCCGATCGGGATGACCTCGTCTCCGGGGGTGATCGAGGAGTCGCCGGACAGGCCGACCTTCACCAGCTCGATCCGGC
>JAOPYI010000198.1 GCA_025964675.1 Sphaerisporangium sp.
CCCGTTCCTGGGTCAGCGAACTCGCGGGACCCTCCTGAAGGGGACGGCCGGTGGGCAACGTGAGCGCGGATGCCATCAGGCCGCGCCCGTGCGCGGCCAGGGCCGCCGTTCCCTGCGGGTCCGTCGCGTAGGTTCGGGACAGCCCGTGGAAAAACCCCGCCACGACGCTCATGCTACGCCGAGTTGGCCCGGATACAGGCCCTAGGAGCAGGTGTGAATCTCCTATGGATCGCCTGGCAACCCGGGCGCTCAGCCCAGCACAGCGTAAGACTGTCGGGGCAACATACGTGCAAGTTAGGAGTGAGATGTCGCGAACATTCGCTGTGCTGACCGTGCTCATGCTCGGGGCCACCCTCGCCGGCGTTACCCCGGTCGCCGCCGCGGAGTCCAGGGAAAGCACGTTCCCCACGGAGTTCGCCCTGCCGAACGGCTTCCCGCCGGAGGGGATCGCGATCGCGAACGGGTCGACGGCCTACTTCGGCTCGCGGACCGAGGGTTCGCTGTACCGCGTCGATCTGCGCACTGGCGAGGGCGAGGTGTTCAGCCAGGGACCTGGTACGCCGTCGAACGGTCTGAAGATCGACTCGCGTAACCGCCTGTTCGTCGCCGGCTCGACGGCGGGCGACGCGCGGGTCGTCGACGCCAAGACCGGTGCGGTGCGGGCCAGCTACAAGTTCGCGGCCACCGACACGATGGTCAACGACGTGGTCGTCACGGATGAGGCCGCGTACTTCACCGATTCCCGCAAGGCAGTGCTCTACAAGATCCAGTTCGGGCGGAACGGCGAGCTGCCCGCGACGTTCACAACCATCCCGCTTACCGGGGATTTCGTCCTGACCCCGGGGGCGATCAACGCGAACGGCATCGCGGAGACGCCTGACGGCCGAGCCCTACTGATCGTGCAGACAAACACGGGCAAGCTCTTCCGAGTGGACCCGGCGACCGGCGTGACCAAGCAGGTCGACCTCGGCAGCGAGGTGCTGACCGGCGGCGACGGCATCCTGGTCGAGCAGAACACGCTCTACGTGGTGCAGAACCGGCTGAACAGGGTCGCCGTGTTCGAACTCAACCGGTCTGGGACGTCAGGCAGCCTGGTCACGAAGGTCACCGACCCGCGCTTCGACGTGCCGACCACAGTGGCGTCGTTCGGCGACCGCCTCTACCTGCCGAACGCACGCCTCGGCACTCCGTCAACGCCGGACTCTCCGTACAGCGCGGTGGCGATCCCGAAGCCTTAGGTCGACCTGCCCGTGACCAGCCACTTCACCAAGGCCAGTCCGGGGCTGCCGGGACCCGGCGTCGGGCCAGCAGCCTCAGTCGCATCGCCCGCGCCGTCCGGTGGATCCGCGACCACTACACGCAGCCCTTCCGCGTCGAGGACGTGGCACAACTCGCGGGCATGAGCGTCTCCGCCTTCTACCGCAACTTCCACCCGCCGCGCCGACCGCGAAGCTGCGATCGTACGGAATGGAAGACCCGTGCCGCAGCAGGGTGTTTGCGGGGATGGTGAGTTGCCGCGCGCTCAACGTGGCGGCTGGAGCGCCTGGTCTCGCAAGACTGAAGACAGGGTCGGCGCCTATGTGTAAGACGCCGGGCTCAGGACCCGAGCGAGCCAGTCGGTGCGCGTCCGGCGCGCCGCAGCCGAGATGCGCACCTGTGGGTACAGCGCGTCGAATCCATGGAAGCCTCCCGCCCATGTCGACGGTGAGATCGAGGGTGGTCTTGGCCCAGGTGACGAGCTGCCCGCTGTAGCCGCGGTCGCACCACAGCTTGCGGATGCTCGGGAAGCAGGCCCGGAGGGTCCACAGCAGCAGCCGGGCCGCGTCGCGGTCCTGCGTCGATTTCCTTGCCGTTTGAGCTTCTTGGCGTGCACGCGGTCGGTGTCTATGACGGTGCCGTCCAGGATCAGGTGTGGCAGGCCGGCGTGGTGGGGGTGTTCCAGCGCCTGGCGCAGATCTGGGGACTGTGCTGCGAGTACCTCGATGATCTCTTCCAGGTAGCAGGCGTGATCGACAGCGAGAGCGTACGCGGCACCGAGCGGGTGGCCTGCACGGCTACGACGGGCCAAGGACTACGAATATCTGATCGCGACCTCAGAAAGCGTCATCTACGCCGCAACCTGCATGCTGCTTCTGCACCGCCTCGCAGGATCACCTCATGACTTTTCAGACACCCTCTAGTCGCCGATGCGGCTAGTCATTGGAGCCATTGCAATACTGCTGCTCCCAGCTTGCGGTCCTGTAGTTGTAGCAGTAGTAGCAGCCGTCATCTCTCCACTTGCATAGGCTGGGATTGGGCTGGGCCGACGCGCAGACGCTTGGGTTGGAGGCCTGCGCGGTGCCGGTGACGGTTCCGGTGACGAGGAGCGTGGACGCCGCCAGCGCGACGGCGAAGAGTAAACGCTTGAGCATCAGAGATCACTCCCTGAGGTGAAGACCGAACCCCGATTGACGGGGATGACGAGCGTCGGTTCCGGGTCTCGGGATACGCCGATGCGGCGCTGAACATAACTCAGACTAGTCGCGGCATCAGACGGAATCTCCCAGCCAGAGGCAAAAAGTTACTTCTTGCCCATCACTACATAACTGTGATTATCCGCATTCACCAGAGAAATGCGGCATTGCACCCCAGTCAGCCGCTGCGAGCCTTCGAGCTGCAGATTCGTACTGCCGACGGAAGCCTGGATGGCACTTCCCCGGGGGTTTCAATGCGGTGCAACGGGGACGGAAAATGACAGGCAAGGAAATTAGCAACATTGTTGGCAGACTCCTGGGAAGAGAGACACGAAAACCGCTCATGTAGTCGTGGCCCCGCCGTTGCCCGGCGGTCATGCGCAGCCACGCGAT
Organism: Sphaerisporangium sp.; assembly: GCA_025964675.1. Taxonomy (GTDB): domain Bacteria; phylum Actinomycetota; class Actinomycetes; order Streptosporangiales; family Streptosporangiaceae; genus Sphaerisporangium. The sequence continues at coordinate 2,847 of JAOPYI010000198.1, forward strand.
CGGCGCGCTGCGGCTGCTCAACTTCACCAACATCGCGGAGGGAACCCGCAGGGCTCGGGATCACTTCGGCAACCGTTGATCGCACTCGGTCTCACGATGTGAGCACTCCGTCAGCCCTGGGATCTATCTCGAAAGGCTCCGAATTACTTTTGCGCGAGATTGATCTCCACATGGCATACCAGTATGCCTTCTTCTCTTGCGCGAAATTTTAGCAGGAGAATAGCCGATGTAGCCGGCCGGCTCTCCGGTCCGCACGTGCCGAGGATCCAGGAGGATTGGCGCTCACTGTCGAGAGCGACGCCTGTGTTTATCAATAGCAGGGCACGGGTACAGTTGTGTCGTATATCGCCCATTCTGGGCGAATCGAGGAATCCGGGAGGCTGACATGAATGGACACCTACCGTATCGCGATTCCGGTCCGGCTGCCCGCATTGGGGGTGTACGCGGCTGGCAGGCGGACATTCTTCGCGGCGAGTCGTAGCTGAGTGAGCCCAGGTACTGCGGTGCGTATAGGCCGCAGTACCTCTATGGCAGGCGGGGCGATGCATTGGGGGGCGTTTGTGGCGCGATTGTTTTACCCTGCCGCTTGGCGCAGCGATGTGGTGGAGGATCTGTTCGGATTCCTGGTTTCCGATCCCTACCGGTGGTTGGAAGACGGCAATGATGCGTGCGTGCGGGACTGGGCTGCGGCCCAGGATCGTCTCTTCCGCGCGTATCGCGCCGGATGGCGTGAGAAGCAATCGTGGGCGTCTTTGGTGGATCAGGTGTCATCCTTCGGCGTGTCGGAGCCTCCGATGGTGCGTGGTTCGGTCATGTTCCTTGCCGAGCAGCTCCGTGGGGATGAGCAACGGCGCCTGCTCGTCGTTGACGCCGAGGGGAACAGGCGGGTGCTGGTCGATCCGGTAGAGATCGATCCGTCCGGCCATACCGGGCTGTATGCCTGGTGGCCATCGCGCGAGGGTGAACGTGTGGCTGTCCAAATGGAGGTCGCCGAGCAGCCCGGCAGCGACATCATGGTGCTGGACGTGCGTACCGGCGAGGCGGTGGACGGGCCGTTGCCACGCGCCCGTAACACCTCGCTTGCCTGGCTGCCGGGAGGGGATGCGTTCTACTACGTCAGCCGTGTTCCTGATGAGGAACTGGCCCCCGGCGATATGCGTTTGCAGCGGCGGGTGAGGTTGCATCGGATCGGCTCGCCCTGGCAGACCGACGCGGTGGTGCTGGGCGGCGACGATGCCCCAGACCACTATTACGGGCTGACGGTCAGCGCCGACGGCCGTTATCTGGCGATCACTGCGACGGTTGGGCCCGCCTCAGACAACGATGTGTACGTGGCCGAGCTCATCGATCCGGAAGCCCCGCATTTCGTCAAGATCGTGGACGGACGCACCATACGCGCTCGTGTTCTCCCACGCTTCCTCGCGGACGGCAATCTGCTGCTGGTCACCGACTACCAGGCCCCGTGTGGCCGCATCTGTATGGCGCACCGGCACGATACTGACCCGGCTGCATGGCGCGCGCTGGTAGCCGAAGATCCCGAGGCCCCCTTGGACGAGTGTCTGGTCCTGGACGACCCGGCACTTCCGCGGCCCCTCCTGCTGGTGGCACGCACCCGCCACGGCACCTCCACCCTGATACTGCACGACCTGGCCAGTGGCCGGCTGCTCACCGGTCTGCCCCTTCCCGGCGCGGGCGTCGTCTCATCCCTGCGCACAAACATCCCACACGGACATCACGCATGGTTCAGCTACTGCGACGCGACCACACCCCCCACCATCTATCGCTACGACGCCACCAGCGGGAATACGGAACAAGAAACCGGCGCCACAATAGCCGGACATACTCCAGAAATCCGCAGCCGCAGCGTTCGCTATCACGCCGGCGACGGTACCGAGATCACGCTGTTCCTGTTCACCCCAGCTGAAGAACATCAGGGCCCCCGCCCCACCCTCCTTTACGGCTACGGCAGCTTCGGCATGCCGATGCGCCCATGGTTCTTCCCAATGGCAGCCGCATGGGTCAGCGCCGGCGGCACCTACGCGGTCGCCTGTGTACGCGGAGGCGGCGAAGAAGGCCAACGCTGGCACGACGCCGGCCGCGGACCACACAAACACCGCGCGGTCAGCGACTTCAACGACGCCGCGACCTGGCTCATCAACACCGGTCGAACCACCCGCGACCAACTGGCGATCTTTGGCCAATCCGCAGGCGGATTACTGGTCACCGCCGCCGCTACGCAGCGACCAGACCTGTACGCCGCGGTTATCGCCGAAGGCCCGCTATGTGACATGGTGCGCTACGAACACTTCGGCCTGGGATGCACATGGTCGGACGAATTCGGTACCGCCTCTCAACCCGAACAACTCCAATGGCTACTCACATACTCCCCCTACCACAACATCACGCCCGGAGCACCCTATCCCGCATTCCTCCTCACCGGCGCGGTAACCGATCTGCAGACCGGAGAGGCCCACGTCACCAAAATGTGCGCGGCCATCCAACACGCCACCAGCAGTGACCGACCGATCCTCATGCGTCGAGAACCCGACACCGCCCACGCCGCCTTCCCCGCGAGCAAAGAACGCGCCCTGACCGCGGACATCCTAGCCTTCGCCGGAAAATACACCGGTCTATCACCGGAAAACACAACCATGCGTCTTCACGAGACTGCCGCAGAACCACACTGAGAACGGCCTGACCGTAACTACTGGAATCCGGCGGCGTATAGAAAATCAGCGATTAAGGAATCGCGGGGAGTGGCGGAGGCCGTGCCATAACTGCACTGTAGGATCACGGGCGGCCAGGATTGGGGCTGGCCATAAAGGAGTTCGCGCTCCTCGAAGCCCTCCTGCGCGCCAGCCCCGCCTTCCTCAGCACCGAGGACCTCCTCGAACAGGTCCGGGACGAGAACGCCGACCCATTCACCAACACCGTCACCGCGACCATCGGGAGGCTGCGCCGCAAACTGGGGAGCCCATCGATCATCACGACGACACCTGGAGTGGGTTACCGCATCGCCGATCCTTGTGATGAGGCGTAGCGCGAGATTGGCGCTCCCTGGCGATGG
>JAOPYI010000246.1 GCA_025964675.1 Sphaerisporangium sp.
ACGATGCCCTCCGAGCTGGGAGGATGGGAGTTCTCTACGCTTCCGTCCGCCAAACCAAGAGGGCACGTCGTAAATGCGATTCTCTCATGCTCCCGCCAGGACCCATGCGATCTTCGATGACGAGCACCTGGTCGCCTACGCGGGCCTGGAGCCGGTGATGCGGCTGGCTGAACGCTGCGACCTGGCCGGACTGGCGAGCGAGCACGTGACCGTCGCCGGCCCTCTGAGGGCCGGCATCCCCGCGAAGCTCGCCTCGATCGTGGCTGGGATGGTCGCCGGTGCCGATTCGATCGACGATCTGGACGCGCTGCGGCACGGCGGGATGGCCAAACTGTTCGACGGCATTCGCGCCCCGTCTACCCTGGGCTCGTTCCTGCGGGCGACGAACTGGGGAAACGTGCGGCAGATCGGGAAGGTCGGCCGAAAACTACTGACCCGGCTCGCCGCGCACACGCCGCTGCTGCCCGGCGCGGACGTACTGGCCTTCTTGGACCTGGACACCATGCAGAAACGGATCTACGGGCGAGCCAAGCAGGGTGCGGGGTTCGGCCACACCAAGATCCAAGGCAAAAGTGTGCTGGTACGCGGACTGAACGTGCTCGCCTCGACACTGTCCACCCCGCTGGCCGCCCCGGTCATCACCGCCACCCGTCTGCGCGGCGGCACCGCGAACTCGGCCCGCGGCGCCGAGCCTTCGTCGCCGGAGTCGATCGGCATCGCCCGACAGACGGGTGCCACCGGCACCTTGATCGCGCCGGGGCGACTCGGCGTTCTACAGTGCGGGCGTCATCAACGCGTGCCGCCGAGCTGACGTGCGGTTTTCCCATCACCGCGAAGATGGACCCGAAGATCAAGGCGGCTATCGCGGCGATCGGCGAAGATGCCTGGACGGCCATCAAGTACCCGGGCGCGATCTTCGACGAGCAGGCCGGAGGCTGGGTCTCCGACGCCGAAGTCGCCGAGATCACCTATACCGCGTTCACCTCCAAGAACAAGCAGGCCGTCACCGCCCGGTTGATCGTGCGCCGGGTCCGGCGGCTCAATGAGCAGGCCAAGCGTGGCCAAGACGAGAACTTCCCGCTCTACCGCCACCACGCGATCTTCACCGACAACCCCTATGAGCTACTCCAAGCCGAGTCCCACCACCGTGATCACGCGATCATCGAGCAGGTCTTCGCCGACCTGACCTGCGGGCCACTGGCACATTTGCCCTCGGGCGACTTCAACGCCAACGCTGCCCGGCTCGCGATCGCCGCGATCAGTCACAACCTGCTACGCGCCGCCGGCTGCCTGGCCGGAACCTTCCACGCCAAGGCGCGCGGCGCCACCCTGCGCCGTCACCTGATCTGTGTCCCGGCCCGGCTCGCCCGGCACGGCCGCGGCCACCTCACCCTGCACCTGCCGCAGCACTGGCATCGGCAGAGCGCGTGGATGAACCTCTTCGACGCCGTCCACGATCCACCACCAACCCGGGCCACCTGACCAGGCCCGACACCGGCCGACCCGCCAGCACGACAACGGCCACCCCGGCCCCGGCGACACCGCCACGTCCCAGCTTCGGACCCGCATCACCCCGGACAAGCCGCAGACCCCGCGAGCGGCGCCCCTTCCATGCCCAGCACCAGCATCTCACCTGCGCAAACGGTCCTCGTGGAGGAATTGGACCGAAAAACGATCAGCGGAAATCACCCAGTGGATCCAGGCTCAGCATGGCTGCTCCAGCGACCATTACGCTCGGCGCCCCAAGTGACGACTCACCTCGTTGTAGATCGCCGACGCCAGTCGTAGGAAAGCGATTATGGCAGTGAGACCAACGGTGATGAGGAGGGGGACGATCGCAGCAGGGCCGCTCTCGCGGATGGCATAGACACAGATCCCACCTATCACCAATAAGAGCAGCCCTAGCATCACCACCTTTAATCGCAGAAGTGGCAAGGGCAGACACGCCCAGAGAAACAGCACTATGGAGATGGGCACAACCAGGTACCCAGCCATGACGGATATCCCTCCTAATAAGGCTCGGACAGTGGCCAGTCAAGGCTAGACCCAATGCCGTTCAGCCCTCTGATCGCGGCCGGGATCGTCCTGATAAAGGAAGCGGTTAGCACGTTGACCAACGCCTGTGCCGTACCCAGTCGGCTTGCAGTTTGGGTTGCAGTTTAACGCCGTACCATGCCGTCCCAGGTGGACCGGGCGGGCGCGTTGGTCCAGGTTGAACCGCATTGGACGGCCAAGATCCGAGCTGCTATTGCGGATTGGACAAGTGAGCGGCGGCCGTGCCCGTCTGTGCCCGATGCAGCGGTGACCCAAGGGGAATCACCAGGACTCCCGGGCAGGGCCACACGGCATCTGACCAGCGGCGTAGCAGGTCGGACGATCGCAAGCCGAAATCTTCCAAACTGGTGGACAGCGATCGCGCGACGGCTGATCCGGCGGGTCCTTCTAGACTGTCGAAGTGATCGAGTTGGCTTCGAGAGAGCGTACGCAGCCGCCGCCCCTTCATATCGTGTGGGAGAGTCTGGCCGACCCGCGGCGGCCCGGCGGACGGCAGTGGCTGGACCTGCGACCCGATGAGGTCGAGCCTCGCATCCTTCAGGCGGTGGAGCCGGAGCTCATGGTCTGGTCGTCGTTGTGGCCGGACAGGCCCGATGATGAGATCCGGTTCGACATCCGGCCGGCCCGGAGCGAAAGCTCACTACGTTGGACGCTGCTGACGCCTGGGGAAGCCCCGGAACAGGCCGTAATCGACCGTCTGCGTCACCGGCTCAACTTCCTGATCAATGCTCAGCTCCGATTCTCCTTCGGGCAGTAGAGGCTCTCAGCGGTCGCGTACTGCAACGAGTACTGCAACAGAGGCAAACAACCGCTCACGTCCACGCCCATCCAGCACCGCTCAAGGTTGAATCGCAGGCCCCTGATCATGCGTGGCATGGTCCTGATAAGGAAGCGGTCACCGAGCCGTTGTCAGACCATCCCGGTTGCAGTTTGGGTTGCAGTTCAGCCGTTCAAGCTAGACCGTACATGCACGCTGACCTGCATTGAACGTACTGGTACCATGATCGTCTGAGCTTTTGATTCGCGAGCTTCGAGCTGACTAAATCACAAACTCGCCGGGCCCTGACGTTCGGTCACACCGAGGGCGGCGCGTCCAGGGAATCCACGTTCTGACCGCGTGGTCACCATGCGAAATCCGCTGGGGACAACCAGTGCCACAGGCGCAAGATGATCAAGGTCGCGGTGGCCAGGATCACGGTGAACCCGATAAGGAATACGGCGATGTTCGCGAAGATGCGTGATCCAGTCGATCGTGACACCCTGGAACGGATGTCGATCACAATGGTGCCGGTCAAAACGTCGTGCAGGCAGCGCCGCCGGCTGTCACGAAATATCCACAAGGTGTCCACAAAATAGAACGGGATCCCGATGTAGGGAACGGTACCCAGGTAGGGGAACAGAGCAGCCCGCATTCCCACCCGCTTGGTCGTCGGCAGAAGACCGCCATGGGAGACGACTTTGATGTGGCACACCCACTTCCCCAGCGTCTGCCCCCAGAGGACGTGTGAGAGGTAGAAATAGAGACCGAAAATGATATCCATCGCCAACTGGACCGGCCAGAGCGGATCGTCAGCATAGGTGTTGAGGTAGGAGTGGACGCGTTCCAGCCACGTCGGATCGGCGCGCGCCGCCGGCGTGAAAGGCAGCAAGGTGTACCACGCGTAGTAACTCACCGCCATGTAGACGATCCCGAACAGCGTCACGTCGATGAAATAGGCGGCAAAGCGGTAACGCCGCTTGGCAAGGGTCGCTTCCAGCTCAATGTCAGCGACATCAAGTGTCATATCGTAAGTCTGACATGCATGATCATCGGTAGGGAAGTGGCTGGCAAGTTGAGGTTCTGACCGCCGGATTGCAGCTCAGGAGCGTGGTGCGTGATTGCCGGAAAGACGACGCCTTCGCCATGCGGTGGTTGTGCGCCGTGCGTGGTTGGGGGCGATCGACGGGCCGTGCATCGTGCCTCAGCCCGGCCCACCGGGTGACGGGGCTGGGCGCCGTTGCGGGATATGCGCGGGATGACGCCGACGGCCGGCCGGTTGCCGAAGGGTCTCGGTGCAGGTCGGGAGGGAATTAGGCCTGGTGGTTGCCGGTCGACTTCTAATCCGACGGTCGCAGGTTCGAATCCTGCAGGGCGCACCCTCCAGACCAGGTCACACACCCTCTGACCTGGTCTTTTACGTTGATCGGCCCCTGACGCCACCCGCAGGATGAAAACCAGGGAGCTCTTCCAGATAGATCAGCTCGCCGCCAGCATCGTTGACGCCCACGATCCCCAGCACCGGCGAGCGGCTCTTTCCCGCCGGCGGTCCGCCCGGGTACCTGGACTGTCTGTCGGCCGAGCGGGTCGGCCGACGTCCTCGCGCGGTACGAGAGGGCGGCACGATGACGGTTCGCTTCCTCGCCCTGTACGCCAGGCGGCTGGCCACTCGAGGATCTTCCATTTTTCTGACCCATGTGGTCAGCTACTGGCACGAATCCCCCCAAACAGTGGAGAAAGAAGTGGGCCGTCCAGCTCTACTTGCGTCACTTGCCGCCATCACCGCAGCGGTCATGCTTGGCACCGCCACACCCGCTTCGGCGATCAATTCGTACAACGCGGAGCCGGCGCCCGAGCGTACCGAGGTCGGAGCGCTCGTCGTACAGTCTGACCGCGACAACAACCCCGCCACGCCGGACGCCGTCCGGTGGAGCTGCACGGGCACAATGATCTCCACGGGCGTCTTCCTCACCGCCGCCCACTGCACCGTCGGCCGACCGGCCGGCACCAAGTTCTACGTCTCCCTCGCCCAGGATGTGCAGGGCGCGATCGACGCCTCGAACGCCCTCGGCGGGACGCCGGAGCAGATCGCCGGACGAGTCGGTGTCCAGGGAGTCGCGTACTCCGATCCGGCCTACCCCGGCAACCAAGCGGACAGCCACGACATCGCTGTCATCAAGTTCAATGAGGACCAGGCCGCCGAACTCGCGCAGCGGTGGCCCTTCGTGCCGGCCACCCTGCCACACCACAACCAGCTGTCCGAACTCGGCTCACGCGCACTCGACGCCAAGGAATGGCAGGTCATGGGCTACGGCACCCAGGAGGCGGTGAACGGGCCCGGCGGCCAGACCCATCCGGGTGGCGGCATGAGGATGAAGGCACCGGTCGACTTCAACGCCCTCAACAAGACCTGGGTTCGTCTCGCGATGAACGAGAGCCGCGACCTCGGCGGCGCCTGCTACGGCGACTCCGGCGGCCCGAACTTCATCAACGTCGACGGCAAGCTCGTGCTCGCCGCAACGACGATCACTGGTGACATTCCCTGCTACGCCACCAACGTGGTGTACCGCACCGACAGCGACAGCGCCCGGAATTTCCTCCAGCAGTTCGTCGCCCTGCCATAACAAGATGAGGACGGCCGGGTCGGAACTCCCCGATCCGGCCGTCGGCGTGGCATGGCGTTTCCACCTCTGTGGCTGCTGCACACTCCAACGATAGATCGTCTTCATGCGGTCAGCGCCTCGGCTATGCGCTGGTTGGCGATTTCCCGTTAGCCCTCTCTTGATTTGCGTCCAGGGAGAACAGGGGCCGCCGGAAGTACCAGTTCCAGCGGCCCCACCACATGTCAGGGCCTGGTGCTTGAGGTTCTCCGGTCGCAGCTCACGTCCCGTCTGGAGTCTCATACGGCGACCGCCCGTCGGCTCTTCGAATCGGCTTTCCGCACCTGGGCAGACAAGTACGCAGTCACGTTGCGCGACCTCGAAGCCCAACGTGAAGCCGCTGCCGTCCGGTGAGCATTTTCACCGTGACGAGGTCGGCCCACGTGGTGCAGGTGATGCCCGTCGACGCACTTTGCATAGACCCGGAGCAGCACATCCACGCTGTGCCCGGCCCGCTCAGCGACGTCCGGCGCCGGCACCCCTGAGTTGAGCCAGAGCGAGACGGCCGCATGCCGCAGGTCGTACGGCCTGCCAGCCAGAGGTGACGCGACCTGATCAGGAGTCAGCGCGTACGTCCGTGCTTCCTTCCAGACCTTGCCATAGGCCGTCGTGGAGAAGACGCCGCCGGTCGCGGTACGGAACAGCCGTCCATCAGCCGCGGTGCCATGCCGTTCGATGTGCTTACGACGAGAGTCATCAGTGAGGGCGCCGACGGCCATGCGGAGGCAGGGCAGGAAGTGTCCTTCCAGGGTGCTGACCTTCTTGCGCGCGGCAGCGGTGCGGGACTTGAGCGCCTTCAGCTCGACCTCGGACAACTGATGCCTGCCCCACCTCCTCCACGTGTGACCCGTCGTGGAGTGGCGTCCGCAGCCGCCCGCCATCCGTCGCTAATTGGACTCCCAGGTCCGGTTGGTGTTACCGTGAAGCCTATCCGGACCTCGTGGTCCGGTTCGTGGGTAAAGAAAGAAGATCGATGAGCGCGAGCAGCAACATCCACAAACCACCGATAAGCGGGCGGGCTGGGTTGATCATCCTGGCGTTGGCCGCGGCGGCGTTCAGTCTGGCGCAGACTGCCATCGTGCCGGGCATGGGCCATCTGGCACGGGCGCTGAACACTGATCTGGCGAACGTCTCATGGGTCCTGACCGCCAACCTGGTGTCTGCCGCGATCTTCACTCCGGTGATCGGCCGCCTCGGCGACATGTTCGGCAAACGCCTGCTGCTGATCACTTCTTTGGGCGCCTTCGCCGCGGGCAGTGTCCTGGCGGCACTGTCGGGCAACATCTGGCTCCTGGTTGCCGCACGCGTCATCCAGGGCATCGGCGGCGGCATCTTCCCGCTGTGCTTCGGCATCATCAGCGATTCCTTTCCGGCCGATCGGCGCCCCGGCGCGCTGGGCCTGATCTCGGCGATCGCCGGCATCGGCGCCGGCGGCGGTCTGCTCGTGGGCGGACTCCTCATCGATCGCGCGTCCTGGGAGTGGATCTTCTGGGCCGGTGCGATCATGGCCGGCATTGCGGCCGCGGGGGCGATCCGCCTGCCGGAATCCGGCATCCGGACTCCCGGGCGCATCGACGTGCCAGGCGCACTGTTGCTGGCCCTGGGTCTCACAGCGCCGCTCATCGCTTTCACTAAAACGGCGACGTGGGGCTGGGGCGATGCCCGCACGCTGGGCCTGATCGCTGCCGGCCTCGTCGTGCTGGTGCTCTTCGGCCTGTTTGAGCGCAAGGCCGCCGAGCCGCTGGTGGACATGAAGGTCCTGGCACGCCCCACGGTCCTGGTCACCAACATCACCACGCTGCTCGTCGGCATGGGCATGTTCGCCGCATTCGTACTCATCCCGCAGATCGCCCAGACTCCGGAGTCATCCGGCTACGGCTTCGGCATGAACGCCACCGGCGCCGGGCTGCTGCTGCTTCCGGCATGTCTGATGATGCTGGTCGCCGGCCCGCTCTCCGGAAAACTCACCAACCGCTTCGGCGCCAAGGTGCCGCTCGCGTCCGGTGTCCTCATCGCGGCTGTGGGACTGGGGGCGCTGGCCATGGAGCATGGTTCGCAGGGCGTTGTGATCGCCCTGTCGATGGTCGTCTTCGCGGGAATCGGCCTGAGCATGGCGGCCATGCCGAACATCATCGTGGGCAGCGTGCCCCCGGAGATGACCGGGCAGAGCACCGGCGTGAACGCGCTGATCCGTTCGGTCGGCTCGTCGCTCGGGTCCCAGATCGTGGCCACCTTGCTCGCGGCGAGTGCGACCATCGCCCTGCCGATGCCGACGGATTCGGCCTTCACCCAGGCGTTCTGGCTGGGCGCCGGTGCCGCCCTCGTCGCAGCGATCGCGGCGGCCCTCATCCCGCGGGACAAGAGCACGCAGGCGGCAGGCGGGAGAGCACCCGCCCAAGTGGCAGTCCAGGCGCCGAGTTCCGAGAGTGTCGCAAGCGATACCCGTAGCCGCTGAAACGATCCCCCATCCCCTGAATGGACTGAGCATCATGCCTGAATCCCACTCCAGCTCCCCGACACCGCAGGGACCGCACTGGCCGGACCATCGCGGGGAAGCCCGCCGGAACCCCCAACGGACCAGCACCACAGGCACCTCGTCCCCACTGCAGCCAGGAGACACCGTGATCCTGTACACCGACGGCCTGGTCGAGCAGCGAGGACAAGATCTCCAGGACGGCGTCAACGCCCTGCGTGAAGCGTGCGAACGCCATGCACATCGCAACGTGCAACACCCCACTGACGCCGTCATGGCCGACCTGATCCCCAGCGAGCCGGAGGGCGACGCCTGCCTCGTGGCAATGCGTGTGACGTAACAGGGCAAGGCATAGTCGCTGCCGACGAGAAGCTCGGCCTGGCCTGCGTTGCCGTGCATGTACAAGAAGTAGCCGATATTGCAAGGAGAGAACCAGTGGACATCACCGAGGCCCGCAGCCGCTTCGCCGCCCTGCGCACCACCCCGGACCAGTGCGACCCCGACGAACTCGACGCCATCTGGGCGGCTCTGGAGACCGTCCGGCCCGAGGAGATCCTAGGCAGCTGGCGGGGCGACGAGTTCAACACCGGTCACGCTTCGAACGGCCACTTGGCCGAGATGCGCTGGTACGGGAAGACCTTCAACTCGCTCCTCGACGCCAAACCCATGATCACCCGCAACGCCGAAGGCGAGCTCTTCTCCAACATCGAGCTCGGCAAGGGCGAGGCCAGCCTGTGGTCTGTGGAGTTCCGGGGCGAGGTCACCGCCACAATGGTGTACGACGGGAAACCGGTCCTCGACCACTTCAAGAAGGTCGACGACAACACGCTCATGGGCATCATGAACGGCAAGGGAGCCCTGGACCAGGGTCGGCACTTCTACTTCCTTCTCGAACGGGACTGAGTCCCTTCAACGAACTCGAAGCTCTGGTCCGCAGCCGCCTGAAGCGGATCCAATGCCGCCCGGACGCGATCGCCGGCCGCCTCACCGAGACCGGTGCTATTTTCATGGTGCGGGATCAAGTGCCGGCGTGGCCACCGCCTGCCAGACCACCTACTCGAGTCCCATGCCGCTGCGCACGACGCCGACGGCGGGCCAGCAGACTAAAGGCCATGTCGAACACAACACCCAGCCCGAACCGAGGATCCTCACGCACGGGTCAGCGCGGCCAGCGCGCCGACGCCCAGCGCAACCACGAGAGGATCATCGCCGCGGCCCTCGCGGTGTTCGCCGAGCGTGGCCTGGACGCGACCGTCCCGGAGGTCGCCGAGAGGGCAGGCGTGGGCAAGGCGACCGTCTACCGCAACTACCCCACCAAAGCGGATCTCGTCGAGGCTGTTGCGCAGTATCAGCTCCAGTGGGTGGCGCAAAGGATCGAGGAGGCCGTCGGCCAGCCTGACACCTACCAAGCTCTCCGCAGCTTTTTCGGCGACTTGGCGGAACGGCTAGCGCACGACCGGGTCCTGGCAGAGTTGCTGCCGCAGGAGCCGTCCGCGGGGAACATGCACATCAGGGAGCTCGTGGAAGTGCTGATCACACGAGCCCGGGAGGACGGTCGGCTTCACGCCGAGGTGACCCCCACGGACTTCCAGGTGCTGTTTGGCGGGTTCACCCGCCAACTGCGTTCGCTTGACGACCGGGATCCGTCCAACTGGCGCCGCTACAGCGACATCGTCGTCGACGCCCTCAGCGCCCCAAGCTCCAGCGGGTCGCCTGGTGCACCACGCAATTGACCCCAGAGAAACCAAGAACATGCGAATCCCCACTGCGTTCGACCGGAGACCGCCCCAACTCCGTTCGAGGCCGGGCACTGAGCTCCCCGGCACGCGTGCTACCGGCATCTACGCC
>JAOPYI010000290.1 GCA_025964675.1 Sphaerisporangium sp.
CTGGATTTCGCTGGTGCCCTCGAAGATGGTGTAGATCTTGGCGTCGCGGTGGAAGCGTTCGACGGGGTGGTCGCGGGTGTAGCCGGCGCCGCCGAGGATCTGGATGGCCTGCTCGGTGACCCACACGGCCGTCTCCCCCGCCACGAGCTTCGACATCGAGCCCTCGGCCTGGTCGAAGGACCGGCCGTTGCGGGCCATCCAGGCCGCTCGCCACGTCATCAGCCGGGCGATGTCGACCTTGGTCGCCATGTCGGCCAGCAGGAACGCGATGGCCTGGTTCTCGCCGATCCTGCGCCCGAACTGCTCCCGCTCGCGGGCGTAGTCCCGCGCGTACTCGTACGCCGCCCGGGCGATGCCCACCGCCATGGCCGCGACGGTCGGCCGGGTGGTCTCGAACGTGCGCATGGCGGCCTGTTCGCCGCTCCTGCCGCCTTCCCGCACGCGGGCCAGGCGTGCGTCCAGCTTCTCCTTGCCGCCAAGCAGGCAGCGGCCGGGGACCCGCACGTTGTCGAGGATGACCTCGGCGGTGTGGGAGGCGCGGATGCCGTGCTTCTTGAACTTCTGTCCCTGCGAGAGCCCGGGGGTGTTCGGCGGGACGACGAACGACGCCTGGCCACGGGTGCGGAGCCCGGGGTCCACGGACGCCACGACGACGTGCACGTGGGCGATGCCGCCGTTGGTAGCCCAGGTCTTGACGCCGTTGAGCACCCACTCGTCTTTCACGGCGTCGTACTCGGCCCTGGTGCGGATGGACCCGATGTCCGAGCCCGCGTCGGGCTCGGAGGCGCAGAAGGCGCCGAGCTTGACGTCGTCGACGGTTCCGAACATCTGCGGGAGCCACTCCCCCATCTGCTCGGGCGTGCCGTTGGACGACAGCGCGGCGGCGGCCAGGCCGGTGCCGACGATGGACAGGCCGATGCCGGCGTCACCCCAGAAGATCTCCTCGAACGCCACGGGGATGCCGAGGCCGCTCTTCTCGAACCACTGCTCGGCGAAGAAGTCCAGCGAGTACAGCCCGATCTTGGCAGCCTCCTGGATGACGGGCCAGGGGGTTTCCTCACGCTCGTCCCATTCGGCGCCCGCCGGCCGGATCACACCGGCGGCGAAGTCGTGCACCCAGTCGCGGACCTCTCGCAGGTCGCCGCTCATCTCCGGATAGAAGTCGCCAGAGCTTTCAGCCATTTTCGATAACTCCCAACGGGTCCGAAGCCATACCTGGGAAACCTCCACGCCAGCCGGGCGTTACCAACGGTAACACCCCGCCGTACGGAACCCTACCCAAAGCTAGGCACCTCGGCGCAACGGCTCCCCGCAACGTTCACACCGGCGAAACAGTCCGGCGTACGCAGAAAGAAAGGACGGTCCAGGCGGCTGGAAGGCCGCCCGAACCGTCCTTTCATGAGAGGTTCAGGGACGCGCGGGCGTGTCCCGAGTCAGGCTGTCGTCAGTCCTCGCCGCCCCAGATCCAGTCGCCGTGGCCGCGGTCGCGGTACGAAGCCTGGGTCTGGGTGTTCAGGCGGTCGACGTGGACCTTGTTGGCCGAGTCGGTGCGCCTGTCGTTGATCTTGATGACGTCGAAGCCCTTGTTGAAGTCACTCGCGTAGATGTGACCGTTGTAGTAGTACGCGGACCAGAAGCCGCCACCGCCCTCGGAGGCCGGGCCACGCTCGAAGTAGCCGATCTCCGCCGGGTGCGCCGAGTCGGTGAAGTCCCAGATCGAGGCACCACCCTGGTACCAGGCCTGGACCATGATGTCTCGGCCCTTGACCGGGATCAGGGAGCCGTTGTGCGCGACGCAGTTCTCCGAGTCCGCCTGGTAGCGGGGGATCTTGTAGTAGTTCTTGAAGACGAACTGGCCGTTGACGATGTCGTAGATCGCGTCGGCGCCTCGGGTCGGCCCGGTGGCCTCGTTGCACGTGGCCGCGCCTCCGCCGCCGAGCTCGTCGGTGAAGATGACCTTCGTGCCGGCGTTGTTGAAGGTCGCCGAGTGCCAGAACGCGAAGTTCGGGTCCGTCACCCTCGCCGTCACCTTCGGCTTCTCCGGGTCCCTGATGTCGAACAGCACGCCGTCACCCATGCAGGCACCGGCCGCGATGCCCTTCTCCGCGTAGGCGGTGATGTCGTGACAACCGCTGGTCGGCAGCAGCAGGTTGGGCTGGGTCTCGTTGCCGCCGTCGGGGAACACGACCGGGGTGGCCACCACGGCCGCCGAGGTCGGGTTGTTGAGCGGCACCTTGACGATGGAGATCTTGTCGTGCGGCGGCAGACAGTCAGGGAAGGTCTGGTCCGGGCGGTACGAGGAGACGTACAGGTAGACGTTCCCGTGCCTCTTGTCCGGGATCAAGGTGTGGGTGTGCGAACCACAGTTGGTCTCGACCGACTTGATGTACTTCGGGTTCGCCTTGTCGCTCACGTCGAAGATACGGATGCCCTCCCAGGACTCCTTCACCGACGCGGGCTGGGGCGTGCTGCTGCAAGAGTCGTTCGTTCGGGACGAGTCAACGGAGGCGAACAACAGGTTGCCGTACACCGACATGTCCATCTGCGAACCCGGGCATACGACCGAGCTGACCACGCTCGTCTTCTTCGGGTCCTTGATGTCGTAGATGGAGAAGCCGCCGTAGTTGCCCACGTAGGCGTAGTCGCCCTGGAAGGCGATGTCGGTGTTGATCGTGGCCGCGATGCTCGCGGGCTTCGGCACGTTGGCGACATGCTGCACGTTGGGGCTCATGACGATCTCGTCGACGCCCGGGATGTCCGCTGCCTGAGCGGGGATCGCCGACAGCACCATCACCGCCGCCGAACCGATCAGGACAAGGAACCGGCCGGCTAGGCCGCCTCTGCGGGGGGTGGACAACACGTAGGTACCCTCCTTGGTACTTTCTGCCACAGGAGAACATAGATGGGCAGATTTTCTCCTAGACCGGAACTGTAAGCCATAGTGCACATTGTCAGTAATGTGTTCCGACGTGATGTCTTTACCGAAATGTCCTGTATAAGTTAGGGTGCAGCGGCACAGCCAGTGATCCTCAGGGAGGTCGGGTGCGCGCCGCGCTCCTCATCGTCATCGGTACGACCGCGCTCGCCCTCGCAGGTTGCGCGGGCAGCGCAGCCACACCCTCGGCCCAGTCCACCGCTCCCGTCATCGCCCCAGGTAGACCCGGCGAGGCGGCCAAGACGCTGAGCCCGAACGAGGCGGTCACGGCCGTACCCTCCCCCACGGCAAACGCGGCGGACGTCCTGTTCATGCAGGACATGATCATCCATCACCGTCAGGCGCTGGACATGAGCACCGCAGCGTCGACCCGCGCCGCCTCCGACCAGCTGAAGCGCATGGCGTCGCGGATCACTACCACCCAGGGCCCCGAGATCAACGCGATGATCAGGTGGCTGCGCCAGCAGGGGCAGCGCGTTCCCGACCACCACACCGAGCAGCACGCCATGCCCGGCATGGCGACCCCAGAACAGCTGGCGGCCCTGAACGCGGCCAGCGGAGCCGGCTTCGACCGCCTCTACCTCCAGTTGATGATCGCTCACCACATGGGCGCCATGACCATGGCCGCAGACGAGCTGGAGAAGGGCTCCCACATCACCGTTCAGGAGCTGGCGCAGGACATCTCCGTGTCACAGACCGCCGAGGTCAACCGCATGCGCCGCATCCAGGCCGCCGGCTGACGCCCGCGCTCAGTCAGGACATGCGGAGGACCGGGCGACGCTATCGTGGCCACGGGCCGGTGCCTGGACAGCGACGGGACCGGACACGTGTACACGCTGACTGGGGTGTCGAGCGATTCCTTTTTGCGCGGCCCGTCGTCATATGTACGTCAGGCGCGCCCGCCAGGGCGCCGTACGTAGGCGGAGGGTGATCCGTGGACAGGGTCGATGCGGGGCCGGGCCGGGTTGAGGAGACCGCGGTGGTGACCGCGGCGCGGGCCGGTGATGAGTCGGCGTTCGGGACGCTCACCGGGAGCTATCGGCGTGAGCTACAGGTGCACTGCTACCGGATGCTCGGATCGTTCGAGGATGCGGAGGATCTCGTGCAGGAGACGTTCCTGCGCGCCTGGCGCCGGCGCGAGACCTTCCAGGGCCGTTCCACGTTCCGCGCGTGGCTGTACCGGATCGCGACGAACGCGTGCCTGGACTTCCTCGACCGCCACCCCCGCAGGCCGAGCCCGAGGCAGGAGCCGGTGCTGGCGGATCCGGGCGCGGCGCCGCCGCCCCCGACCGAGGTCTCGTGGCTCCAGCCGTACCCCGACCGGTTGCTGGAACCGGTCGCGCGCAGGGACGCCGAGCCCGACTCCACGGTCGTCGCCAAGGAGACGATCGAACTGGCCTTCCTGGCGGCGATCCAGCACCTGCCGCCCCGGCAGCGCGCCGTGCTCATCCTGCGCGACGTGCTCGGCTGGTCGGCGAGCGAGACCGCGGCACTGCTGGAGACCAGCGTCACCGCGGTGAAGAGCGCGCTGCAGCGGGCACGGCCGGCACTGAAGGAGCATCTGCCCCCGCGCCGTTCGGAGTGGACGCCGTCCAAGGATCCGACGCGTGAGGAGCGCGCGGTGCTCCAGCGCTACATCGACGCTGTCGAGAAGGGCGATCCCGCCATCCTGGCCGGGGTACTTCGCGACGACGCCTGGCAGACGATGCCGCCGCAGCCGATATGGATCAGGGGCGGCAAGGCCATCGTCGAGGCGTGGACCCCCGCCATGGTCGGCCCCGAGGCGTGGGGCGACTGGCGTGTCCTTCCCACATGGGCCAACCGCCAGCCGGTGGCGGCGGCGTACCTCCGCAAGGCGGGCGACAGCGAGTACCGGCCTGCGTGGCTCGGGGTCCTCCGCGTCGAGGACGGCCTCGTCGCGGAGATCACGACGTTCGGTGACCAGTACTTCCCGCTGTTCGGCCTCCCGCCGGCATTGTGATGGACGGCGACCCGAGCCTGCCATCCTTCCTCGGCGGGCGGCTTCCGCCGTCGTTCGAGCTTCGGACTGTCGTGGTCGCCCCCGGCCGGGCGCGGGTCTACGACGAGGCCGAGTGGCGGGACGCGATCGTCGTGGTCGAGCGCGGGCTGATCGAGTTGTGCTGCACGAAGGGCCGCCGTCTGGAGATCGGACGGGGGCAGGTCCTGTGGCTGCACGGACTGCCGGTCCTTGCCCTGTACAACCCCGGGCGGGAGCCCGCCGTGCTGGCCGCCGTCTCGCGGCGGACCGCCCCCGCCAACGGCGATTCCTTTCCGGCCGTCCCGCCGTCTCAATGACCGGCCCTTCAAGCCGCCTTCGAGAAGAGGAAAGATCATGACTGACCTTCAGAAGCAGGTGCAGACCGCCATCGACGGCCTGGTCGAGTCCGGCGCCGAGACGGGTGTGCAGGTGGCCGTGTACCGGAAGGGCGAGGTGGTGGTGGACGCCGTGGCCGGGTCCGCCGACGCGGCCACCGGGCGCCCGGTCACCTCCGGCACGCCTTTCTACAGCACCTCCACCGGCAAGGGGGTGACCGCCACCGTGGTCCACGTGCTGGTCGAGCGCGGCGTCCTCGGGTACGACACCCCGATCGCCGAGCTGTGGCCGGAGTTCGGCGCGCACGGCAAGCAGGCCGCGACCGTACGTCACGCGCTGACCCACTCGACCGGCGTCCCCGGCGTGCCTGTCGCCACCACCCCGGAGGACCTGTGCGACTGGGACAAGATGTGCGCGGTGATCGCCGACGCCGAGCCGTGGTGGGAACCGGGCACCAGGACCGGCTACCACCCCCAGTCGTTCGGCTACATCGTGGGCGAGATCGTCCGCCGCGCGACCGGCCGGCGCATCTCGCAGGTCCTGCGTGAGGAGGTCGCCGGCCCGCTCGGGGTCGCCGACGAGCTGTTCTTCGGCGTCCCGGAGGCCGAGCTGGGCAGGCTGGCCCGGCTCGACGAGGCGAAAGGCGGCCCTGAGATGAGCCCGGAGATGCTGGAGGGCATTCCCTTCTTCAAGGTCGTGAACGGGTACACGGCGGCGCCTCTGGCGGCGCTCCCCGACGCCGGCTTCGGCAACCGTACCGACGTGCTGACCTCCGACATCCCCGCCGGCGGCACCATGTCCGCCCGCGCCGTCGCGCGCATGTACGCCGCGCTGATGGACGAGGTCGACGGCGTGCGGCTGGTCTCGCCTGAACGGCTGCGCGAGATCACCTCGGTGGCGATCACCGGCGTCGACGAGGTCGTGGGGTTCCCGGCCACGAGGGCTCTGGGCTTCAACATCGGGCTTCCCTCCCCGTACGCCTCCGCGTCTCCGACGGTGTTCGGGATGGCGGGCAGCGGCGGGACGGCCGCGTACGCGGACACCGCCACGGGGGTGGCCTTCGCGCTGACCAAGAACCGGGTTTCGGCCGGTGAGTTCACCGCCGTCGAGCAGATCGGCGAGATCGTCGCGAAGGCCGTCGCCGGCTGACACGCGGGATCCGGGATTGCACTCACGGGACTACTCATGCGAGAGTAGTCCCGTGAGTGTAATTCGGTTGTTCATCCTCAGCACGCTCGCCGAGCGCGGCCCGATGCACGGTCATCAGATGCGCCTGCAGACGGCCGAGGACAGGGCCGACCAGTGGGCGGACATCAAGCCGGGAGCGCTGTACGGAGCGCTGACGCGGCTCGCCCGGGAGGGGCTGGTCGCGGAGGTGCGTACCGAGCGGGAGGGCAACTATCCCGAGCGCACGATCTACGAGATCACCCCGGACGGGCGTCGCGCCCTGGCCACCCTGCACGACCAGATGCTCCGAGCGGTCGCCGTCGCGGCCGATCCCTTCGACCTGGCTCTCGCCCACACCCAGACGGTGGCCGAACAGACCCTGCGCGAGATCGTCACCGCACGCCTGCTGGAGTACCGAGCGCTTCTGACCTCCGCCGAGAGCCGGCTGGCGGCGGCGCAGCCCTGGCTGGACGCGGCGGAGCAGGCAGTCTGCGAGCACCAGATCGCACGCCTGCGGACGGAGGTCCACTGGCACGAGCAACTGCTGGACACCATCCCCAAGATCGTTGATCAAGGAGCCTGACATGCCGGAAATCCTCGTCACCGGTGCCACCGGAACCGTCGGTGGCGCCCTGCTCCGGCTGCTGGCGGCCAGGGGCGCCTCCGTCCGGGCGATGTCCCGGCACCCCGAACTCGGCCACCTGCCTGAGGGGATCGAGCCGTTCGCCGGCGACCTGGGCGATCCCGACGCCGTCCGCCGGGCGCTGGCCGGCGTACGGCGGGTGTTCCTGCTGACAGGCGGCCCGGACGGCCCCCGTCAGGACCAGATCATGGCCACGGCCGCAGCCGAGTCGGCGATCCAGTACGTCGTCAAGCTGTCTGTGCTCGGCATCAGCGAGGGCGCCGACGACCCCTTCACCCGGTGGCACCGCGAAGGAGAGAACGCGATCCTCGGCTCAGGTTTGCCGTGCGGCTTCGTCCGGCCAGGTGCGTTCATGAGCAACACCCTGCACTGGGTGCAGTCCATCGCCGCGGCCCGATCGGTCGCCGCGCCGTTCGGTGACCTACCGGTCGCCGCCGTCGACCCGGTCGACATCGCCGCCGTCGCCTACCACCTGCTCGTCCAGCCGGGGCCATCCGGCGCGGCCTATCCCTTGACGGGCCCCGAGGCCCTCACTCCCAGGCAGCAGGTCGCCGTCCTGGCCGGCCTCCTCGGCAGGCCCTTGGACTTCGTCGGCCAGACCGCCGAGGAGAGCCGCGACCAGATGGTGAAGTACGGCTTTGACCCCTTGCTGGCGGACGCGGTCGTCGCCTCGATGGGCAGCCCGCTGCGCGGCCACGGTCGGACACCGCTGCCGACCGTGCGGCAGGTCACCGGCCTGGCACCACGGACGTTCCGCGACTGGTCCATCACCCACCTCACGGCCTTCAATCGTCGATGACTGTCCCCGCCGGCGGGAGTGCCTCAGAAGTCGAATTCGTCAGCACGGACGCCCGCCAGGAAGGCATCCCACTCGGCTCGCGTGTAGACGATCACCGAGCCCTCGGGGTCACGGCTGTGCCGTACGGCGATGCGGCCAGAACCGTCGAGAAGAGGCCCCGCCTCGACACAGTTGGCGCCACCGTCAGGACTGAAACTACTGATGTGCCATGCCACGGGGGCCTGCGACTCATGGGTTGCCATCGACCGTGTCTCCATCTCAAAGGCTAGCGAAGCTTCTCCGCAGCCGTCCGGATCAGCTTTATCGACTGTTCGGAATCCAAGGCATCCTGGCGAATACGATCGTATTTCAGCATAAGCCGTTGGACCTCCTCACTTTCAACGTAGATGCCACCGGCTGGGCTGTCCACGAACGCAACCTCTGGGTACGGGTCAGGCATCTCGAAGATCCTGAAGGCGCCTTCGGGGCTGATAGGGGCGCCCGACGCATACGGGAGTACTCGAATGTCGATACTCGGATGTTGGGCAAGGTCAGTAAGGTAGTGAAGTTGCTCAGTGAGACCTTGCCGTCCGCCTGAGAACCGGTACAGGAGACTCTCGTCCAGGACAGTCTCGATGTACGGAGGTTCGGACGTGCCGAGAATCTTCTGACGCTCCAACCGGAACCGGACCCCAGATGCGACCTGTCCCGGAGTCAGATCCACGTCGGCTTTCTGGATCACCGCTTCGATGTACGCACTGGTCTGGAGCAGGCCCGGGATGACTAGAGCGTCGAACGAGCGGATCTTGACGGCACGAGACTCCACCCAGGCATAATCGACGATGTTCCTGGACAGCTTCTCGGAGTAGTTGTCCCACCATCCCGTCTGCCACACCTCGGCGGCGAGTCGCAACAAGGCGTCCCTGCGCTGACGGTCCGCCAAGCCGTACAGGTCCAGTAACGCCCGTACGTCGGGTGTACGCGCGGGATAGAGCCCGGTCTCCAGCCGACTGATCGTCCCACCGTCACGCTGGATGTAGTTGCCGGCATCGGTGAGCGTGAGATCTGAAGCTTCGCGAAGCTCTCGTAGCTGGCGACCCAGCCACTGAGCCCTCAGAGTCATACCGCGTTTGCCCGCCATGGACGCTCACTCCTTCACCTCTCAGAACAGCCAGCACATTACTACGAGCTGATCTCTCATCACGCTGTGTTGAAGGAGTTCGCAAAAAAGCTGTGCAGGCTTGCAGATTCGCTGGCATGGTGCGTAGTGGATTGCACACGGAGCGTGCCGGAGAGGATCCGCAGGCAGGTCACCGGCACTCGTCACAGGAGGTCGCGGACATGGAGTTCGGTCGCACGGTGGTGGTCGGTGTCGACCCTCGATGGTGGAGTTCGCGGGATGACGCCGCCCGTACCGCGTTGGTCTCTCCGGTGTGCTCACAGAAGTTCGCCAACGCGGCATGTCAGGTCAAGGCGGCACGCTCGTTCGTCGCGGGACTGCTGGGAGACGAGCATCCGTGCCGGGACAACGCGGTCCTGCTCACGAGCGAACTGGCGGGGAACGTCATCCGGCATGCCGTCGAGCAGGACTTCCTGGTCTCGGTGGCGTTCGCGACCGGTAACGTCCTGGTCGCCGTCGAGGACGGTGGGTCGACGAAGATCCCGACGCTGTTGAAGCCGCAGGAGGACGAGACGAGCGGACGCGGCCTGATGCTGGTGAACAGCCTGGCGGCCAAATGGGGTTTCCAGCGGGACCCGGCCGGCACGGTCGTCTGGTTCGAGCTCAGCGTGGTGGACGGGGAGGAGTCCCCGATGACATCGGAACCACCACAGTTCCCGAGGGAGTGACTGCGACGATCGGCTCGGTGAGGACCTCGGCGGCCGAGGGGCAGACGGAAGGCGTGGCCCTGCACATCATGCGAGCCTCGAAGGCCAGACCCGGCTGCGGCGGCCCACACGGGTCACCGTTGCCGTCCAGCGCCTTGGCGGAGCCATGATGTAACCCGTGTCTCCTGTCACGCTCGGAGATAGACGTCGACACCGAGTTTGACCGCCACGAGCAGGCCGGAGACGGCGGCGACGACGCGGAGGCTCTGGCCGGGCACCCGGCGGGCGATGGCCGGTCCGATCCAGCCGCCGACGAGGAACCCGGCCGCAAGCGGTAACGCCACCGTCCACCGCACCGGCCCGAACAGCGCGAACCCGATCGCGGCCACGGCGTTGGCGAGCGCGGAAAGGACGTTCTTCACGGCGTTCAGCCTGGCCGGGGAGTCACCGTGCGCCGACGACAGCACCGCGAACATCAGGATGCCGCCCGCGGCTCCGAAGTACCCGACGTAGATGGCGACGGCGAACACCCCGGCACGCAGCGCCCAGCCGCTACCCTCCCCGAGACTCCGTGTCAGCCCCTGCAGCTTCGGCGGGCGGAGCAGCAGCAGCGAGGCCACGCCGATAAGCCATGGAGCTACCTCCTCGAACGTCCGGGACGGCGTCACCAGCAGCAGCGCCGCCCCCACCACCCCGCCCAGCGCCGCCATCCCGCCGAGTCGCCGCACCCGCCCGCCCTGACCGGCCAGCTCCGGCCGCGACCCGGCCGCCGCGCCCAGCCCGGTGAACACCAGCGCGACCGTGTTCGTGACGTTCGCGCTCAGCGGCGGCAGCCCGAAGGCCAGCAGCGCCGGATACGAGATGATCGACGCCAGGCTCACCACCGTGCTGACCACACCCGCCAGTACCCCGACACCGATCAGTCCCAGGGCGTCGGCAACTGTCACGGCCCCCACCTAACCACGCCGTACACGCGTGATATTCACAGGGCCGCGCGTAACCGCCGGGGGCCCTGCGCGCGGCGCGCGGCGCGGGAAGGGGCGAGATGGCTCACGGCAGGTCGTTCTTGAGGATGCCGCACGCGAGGCGCGCTAGGGTTCCCCTGTGGCACGAGGATTCGGCCGGATACGTCGCGAAGATCTGCTCAGGACCGCCTGTGAAGTGATCACCGCCCAAGGCTTCGGGCACACGCGCACCGTCGACATCGCCCAGGCGGCCGGGGTCAGCCAGGGGCTGCTGTTCTACCACTTCGAGACCAAGGACAACCTGTTCGCGCAGGCCTTCGCGTACGCCGCGCAGCGTGATCTCGACGCCCTCGCCAAGCTGGAGGAGTCGGGCGGCCGGCCGCTCGACCGGCTGCGCGACCTGCTCAAGCTGTACTCCTCCAGCGGCAAGTCCAGGTCGTGGACGCTGTGGATCGACGCCTGGTCGGAGTCCCTGCGCAGTACGGCGCTAGAACAAGTCTCCCGCACCATCGACCTGCGCTGGAAGCAGGCACTACGCAAGATCCTGGAGGACGGCGTCGCCGAGGGCCTCTTCCGGTGCCCTGACCTGGACGCGTCGACCTGGCGCATCGTCTCCCTCATCGACGGTCTGGCCGTCCAGATCACCGTGCACAAACGCCTGCTCAGCCGGGCCAGGCTCACCGAGCTGGTCCGCACAGCCACCGCCGCCGAGTTGGGCCTTCCCCCGGAAACGCTGTCCGTCTGAGGCGGTGTCCGGCTGAGGTGCCCGGGCTCGTGGCCACAGCACGGCACTGCAAATGCGCCGATCTACTGGCAGCAAGCGGTCATCGGCGGGCAGCTTCCTGCCTTTGACATCTCTGGTTCGCGGGTCGTGGAAAGCGCACAGTTGATCGTGCGAGAACGATTCCACAGACCAAGAGAAGAGACAAAGAAATGAAGAACCCCGTCGTCTCCCCGGCCGGTTCTAAAGTGTCCACAGAACCCGGCACCGAGGGGAGCATCCGGTGATACTGGTCGTGTTGACGATGCGCCACGTCACGGGACGGCCATCAGCCGATTCACAGGTAGACGGCGCCCGCATGCTGGCGCTGCTGCCCAGGCAATGGGACAAGGATTTCAGGCAGGCCGGTGGGTTCATCGCCATCCGGATAAATACCGACGAGACTGTGAGTCCCGCCCATATTCGTGCACAAGTGGTCGCCATTCTCGCCAATCCGGAGGTCAGCCGCTGGCGACTGGTCTCCTGCGAGACCCTTACCCCCCGAACCGGTGAGCCGAAGGGAGGCCTACAGGCGATAACCGTCCCGCATATCCTCCAGAACGCCGAATGGAACTGACTTTCCGCTAATGGATATCGGAGTCCGGATGGCCGATGTCCCAGCGGTGACGGGACTCGGCGATGACAAAGCGGTACTCGGCCGACCAGTCGGCGAGGGCCTTCAAAAGGTGAGTGAGACTGTGACCCGTCGGGGTCAGCTCGTACTCCACCTGAGGCGGGATCGTCGGGTGTACGGTCCGGGTGATCAGGCCGTCGCGCTCCAGGCGGCGCACCGTCAGGGTGAGCATGCGCTGCGAGATGCCGGGTACGCCGCGCTGGAGTGCCCGGAACCGGCGTACCCCCTTGGCCAGCTCGACGATCACGAGCACCGACCACTTGTCCCCGATGCGATCGAGGACCTCACGGATCCCGCAGTCCTCCTCCTCTCCCCCACAGGAGACCACCGGTTCGGTGGTTACCGCCATGTGCCCCACTGACATTGAAGTGCCTCCTTATGGCGGACACGGCCGCTGGCGATGATTGTCGCAGTTACCGAAGAGAACCACCATCGAGAGGGAGATCCCGTTGATCCTTGTGACCGGCGCGTCAGGCGCTCTCAGCCGGCTCATCGTCGAACGCCTCACCGCACGCGACGGCGCCGTGGCCGGTGACGCCGTGGGCGGTGACGTCCCGCGCGTCGATGTCGTCGCCGGCACCCGTGGCTCGGGGCAGGTCCCGGCCGGTGTGCCCGTACGGCGGATCGACTTCGACGACCCCGCCGGTCTCACCGGCGGCTTCGCGGGCGCCGACACGCTTGTCCTCGTCTCCGCCGGATACGGCGAGGACGACGTGGTCATCGCCCGGCACCGGGCGGCGATCGAGGCCGCCGAGAAGGCCGGCGTGCGGCACATCGTCTACACCAGCCTCACCGCCGCGGGAGAACACACGGCCAACGCCCTGGCGCATCGCTGGACCGAACGCCGGCTGAAGGAGTCGGGTACGGCCTGGACCATCCTGCGCAACGGCCTGTACGCCGAACTGCTGGCCCTGATCACCACTCCCGGCCCCGACGGCAGGATCACCTCGCCACTCGGGGACGGGCGGCTGGCGGCGGTGGCCAGGGAGGACCTCGCCGACGTCGCCGCCACGGTCGCCGCCGACCCCACCCCGCACGCGGGCCGGGTCTACGAGCTGGTCGGAGAGCAGGCGGTCGGCGGCGCCGACGTGGCCCGCGCGCTCACCGGCGACACCGGAGCCGCCGTCTCGTACGAGCCCGGCACGCTCGCCGAGACCCGCGCGGCACTCGCGGCCCTCGGCGTGGAGTCCTTCCAGATCCCCATGATCGTCAGCATCCTGTCCTGCGTCGCCGCCGGCTTCATGGACGACGTACACAGCGACCTGGCCGCCCTGCTCGGCAAGCCCTCGCGCTCCGCCCTGGAAGTGATCACCTCGTCCTAGTAGTCGGTGCCGCGGGCGACGGGTTCCCAGGTGAGGAACTCGGCGCGGGTGTCGTCCACCCCGCGCCGAGTTCGCCCGCCGCCATCCCGGTGTACGGGTGGAGCCCAGGGCGGCGCCTCCTCACGGTTGGTCAGACCTGGATCTGTCCGCCGTCGACGAAGTGCTCGGCACCGGTGATGAACGAACTCTCCGGCCCGGCAAGGAAAGCGGCCAGCGCTGCGACCTCCTCGGGACGGCCCATGCGCTGCAGCGGTAGCCGCGAGGCCAGCACTTTGTGGAAGTCGTCTATGCCCTGGCCGAGCCTGTCGGCCAGGCGGTCGATCGCGGGTGTGGCGATGGGGCCGGGGGTGATGACGTTGACGCGCACGCCCCGCGGGGCCAGCTCCGCGGCCCACGTACGGCCCAGACTGCGCACGGCTGCCTTGGACGCGGCGTAGATGCCCATTCTGGCGGCGCCTTGATGGATGGTGGAGGACGCCAGCAGGATCACCGACGCTGGCCGAGCGAGCAGGGGCAGCGACTTCTGCACGGTCAGCAGGCTGCCCTTGGTGTTCACACCGAAGACGAAGTCGAACTGCTCCTCCGTGACGTCCTGGAGGAGGGACCCGTCGCCCAGGCCGGCATTGGCCACGACGGCGTCCAGTTGCCGTCCGTCGCCACGGATGACGTCCATGACGCGGTCGAGGTCGGCGGCCTGCGAGACGTCGCACGGCACGGCGACCGCGTCGGGGCCGATGTCCTCGGCTGCGGCTTCGAGTTCGTCCTTGCGCCGGCCGGTCAGGTAGACGCGGGCGCCGTCATCGGCAAAGCGCTTGGCGATCGCCCGTCCGATACCGCTGGAGGCACCGGTGACCAGGGCTGTCTTTCCGTTCATGGGGCGCATGGCACCCACCCTTTCGAGATGACTATGTCGTTTGCGCTGCTCGTAGCCGTTACGCGACGGGACGGACGGTCGATTTTTCTTGACCGCCTCGTCCAGAACGTAGTCGATTCTGGACGAGTCCGTCAAGAATGGGTATCGTGAGGGCATGGCACGATCCCGAAGCTTCGATGAAGGCGAGGTCCTGCGCGCCGCCAGGGACCAGTTCTGGTCGGCCGGTTACGCGGCGGCGAGGGTGGACGACATCGCCACGGCCACCGGTCTGGGCAAGGGCAGCCTCTACGGTGCCTTCGGCGACAAGCACCAACTGTTCCTGCGCACCTTCGACGACCATTGCGCCGGGCTGATCGAGGCCGTGCGCCGGGCGCTCGACGGCCCGGATGCCAGCGCCTTTGAACGGCTGCGCGCGCATGTACTGGCGGTGGCGAACGCCACCGCCTCGGACGTCTGTCTGCGTGGCTGTCTGCTCGCCAAGGGCACCGCCGAGCTGTCGGGGCAGGATCCGGCCGTCGCGGCGACGGCCCGCCGAACTTTCGCAGCCATCGAGGAACTGATCTCTTCCTGCATCGCGGGAGCGCAGCGGGCGGGCGACATCAAACAGGACGCGGACCCCACTCGACTTGCCGGACTCCTCCTGGCTGTGCTGCGCGGGATCGAAGCGCTGGGCAAAGGCGGAAGCAGCCCCGACTCGCTGCGCGGGATCGCCGAAACGGCCTTGGCCCTCCTGCCCCTGCCGCAGGACGACCACGCGGAGCGGAAAGCTGCCCTGCGGGATGCGTGAGCAGCCCCCGCCCTCGTGACGGCCGGTGACCGGCCGATTGACACCCGGGCATGGCAGTCTGGGCCGAGCAGATCGAGGCTGGGGCTGGCCGCAGTGCCGACTCATTGCTGGCTGACGTCCGCGACTCCGTAGCCCGGTTTGCCGCCGAGTACGCCCGGATGCCCGCAAGAGCTTGGGATCGAGTTGTCCGCTGGACTGGCGGCCACGAGCATCCGCTGCCTGAGCGGCGGACTCACGGCTGTGCGAGGTGCTGGTTCACCACGTCGAAGCGGTGACCGTCCGGACATGCGGGTTGACGAGTTCTTCGCGTTCCTGGGTCCAGACCTGTGGATGTCTTCGCGTAGGCCCTTGACACCTTCGACAACGATCCGACACGGGCGGCCCTAGGGGTGCTCGACGAGATGGCCGACCGATTCCAGATGATCGTGTTCACCCACCACGAGCACCTCACCGACCTCGCCAGGGAAGTCCTCCCTGATGGCGGGGTGCATGTCCACCGGCTACCCGGATCGGCCGCCGCCCCAGGTGGATCCGACTGATCCGTTTCACTGCGAGCACCGAGCGCGCCCGCCGTACCGCAGCGGAGGCGCTCGCTCGCTGAACGGCGCCGACGGCGCCCGATGCGGGGCTGCCTACCTGGTGACGATGCGCGCAAGCTATGGCGATGATCCCGCGGCCGCTGCTCATGAGGAACTCGACTTTGGCCGTTATCCAATTGCGTAGGCCCAGGTCAGCTCGTCGTAGCTGATTTTCGCGGGGTCGGACTGGTCGGGCCGGGTTGCTGAAAATCGGGCGGCGATGATCGTGCGGCGGAGCAGGGCGAGCATGTCGTCGAAGCTGGGTTGGGTCTTGGTGCGATACCACGGGGCGCGGCGGCGGTGTTCGGCCACGACGGCGGGGCTGTGAGCGTGGCGGGCGTACCAGACGATGGCCAGGCTGTAGGCGATCAAGCCGAGGGGCAGGGTGCGGGTGACCGCGGCGGGGGTGCGGTTGCGGGCCTGGCCGACACCGAGCAGGTGGCGTGATTCCAGGAAGGCCTGCTCGATGCTCCACCGCCAGGAGTAGCGGATGACGAGCTGTTCGGCGGGCGTGTCGAGGTCGGTGGTGACCAGCGCGAGGTCGAAGGTCTTGGTCGAGTCGAGGTGGCGGACCCAGATGACGCGCACGGTGCGGGGGGGCCGTACCACAGGCAGCGCAGCTCGCTGACGCGGACGGTCTGCTCCTTGTCGTACAGCCGCAGCCGGTGGATCTTCCAGGAGCGGGTGGCGGCGAGTTCGGCGACCTGCCCGAGCCGCTCGCCCTTGGTGCGGGGACGGCCGCGCCGCTTGCCCTCGACAGCGGGTGGCAGGGCGTACAGGACGGCGTTGCGCGGGATGCGGCAGGTCCACGACACGCCGGCGGGCAGGGTGTGCAGGGGTTTGCCGTGGTAGGCGGCATCGGCCACCACATGGATGCGCCGCTCGGGGAAGAGCGAGGCGAGCAGGCCGAGAAGTTCTGCGGCGATGGCGACCTTGCCCGGCCCGTCCTTGACATACAGGCGGGCCAGCACCGGCAGGCAGACCGCCCGCGGCAGGAACGGCAGATGCACGACGAGGCCGGCCACGACGTAGCAGGTGCCGCGGCTGGTCTTCTTGGTCCCGGTGGCCGAGCCGTCGTACTGTCAGAACGCGCCGTGCACCTTCTTGCCGCTGTGCCGGTTCACGCTGTCGTCGACCGCCACCAGCAGTGGCGCCCCCTCTTCGACCAGCGTGGCGACGATGAGCCGGGCCAGCACCAGGCCGACGTGGTCGATGCACCAGACCGCGCGGGAGAAGAAGCGGTGCGCCCGCTCGTGTCGCCAGGCCATGTTCATCCCGGCGCCGATCAGCATCCCGGTGATGGTCCGCAACCGGGTGCAGGCCACCAAACCGGTGGTCAGGGCGCAGAACACCGGAAAGGTGGATGATGAAAAGCACCTTCGGAACTCTGCCAGCAGCGCCTGCCAGGTGGCCGGTAGGGTCGGCGTCGGAGACATCGGCGGACACCCTCCAATGGAGACGGTGTGATAGGAACCGCCGATGTTTCCCCATGTCAGGGCCTCATCCAGGACAAGTGATCAGATCATGGTCCGCCCTTGACCGCTCGAACAGCCCGTCATCTCGACGCCAGGACCGGACCGCGTATCAATCCACCTTCAAGATCACGGAGATGGCCAAAGTGGAGGTACTAGCGAGTCACGTCGATTCGTCATACAAAACGAGAACCAAGATTATCCCCAAGAGAAGGATGAATAGCTCTCCCACAAACTTCCACAATCCAAACGGCGACCCGTTGAGAACATACTCATTGGTAAGCATGAACATGAATGCGAGATTGGAGGCGGCATATCCATATGAAGGATACCGAAGGTGCCCCAAGTCATGATAAGCAATGCCCAACAGCCCCGCCCCAGTAGATATCGCGAAGAGCATAAGAAAGCCGAGATAGTCGCCCAGCCGCACACCCTTGTCGGCCTGCTGAAATCCCCAATAAAGGTAGGTAGCCAATGAGGCGAATGTATAGAATACGCCATACATTAGAACCATAAGCTTGGCAACCTCTTCACTGCCACCTAAGATGAGGAAACCGAGTCCAGCTAAAGCGAGGATTGCTATGAAAACAATTGAAATAGACCATCGCCAGCTCCAGAAATTGATCACTGTTAAGCTTGCGACGAGTTGATAGATGGCATATACGTCGGCAATGAATGACAAGATTGCGAGAATTACAAAGAATCGATCTTGCGGGCGAGGTTGAGCATTGAGTGGCATTTGACTCGTCACCTCTATCTCGCGCTGGGCAACACCCCCATGCTTGTGGGCATTGGCGGCCAGCGAGAGTGACTAGTTTGAGCTTGGTGAGAGTATGGCACGCGCCCAGGGCTTCGGCGTAGTGGTGATTTGTCCGATTCCTTGGTCACGGGAGGCTGAGTGCGGCGAGGCTGCGGGTGGTGTCGCGGGGGATGCTGTGTATGGCTTGGACGAGGCTTGAGCGCTGCTGCATGCAAGCAGCCTTGATCTTTCCCAATGCCTTCCCGAACAACTCGGGTTTGGCCGTTATGCGATTGCGTAAGCCCAGGCCAGCTCGTCTCCGGTGATTTTCGTGAGGTCGGGCTGGTCAGGCCGGGTGGCCGAAAATCGCGAACCGATGATCGTGCGGGGGAGCTGGGCGAGCATGTCGTCGAAGCTGGGCTGGGTCTTGCTGGTGTACCAGGGGGCGCGGCGGCGGTGGTCGGCGACAACCTGCTCGTTGTGGCCGTGCTAGGCGTACCAGACGATGACCAGGCTGTAGGCGACCAGGCCGAGGGGCAGGGTGCGCATCACCGCGTCACGGGTACGGCTGCGCGCCTGCCCGACCCCAGCAGGTGCCGGGATTCAAGGAACGCCTGCTCGATGCTCCACCGCCAGGAGTAGCGGATCACAAGTTGCTCGGCCGGGGTGACAAGGTCGGTGGTGACCAGCGCCAGGTCGAAGACCTTGCCCGATTCCAGGTGCCGGATCCAGATCACCCGGACGGGCCGGGAGCCGAAGGAGCCGTGCCACAGGCAGGTCAGCTCGCTGATGCGGATGGTGCGTTGGTTGTCGTACAGGCGCAGGGTGCAGGTCGGGATCGAGCAGGTGGGACACGATCAGTCGGGCCAGGACGAGGCCGACGTGGTCGATGCTCCAGGCCGCGCGTGAGAAGAAGCGGTGGGCGCGTTCATGCCGCCAGGTCAGGTTCATCCCGGCGCCGATCAGCATCCCGGTGACGGTGCGCAGCCGGGTGCAGGCCACCAGCCCGGTGGTCATCGCGCAGAACATCGGGAAGGTCGCCGACGAGAAGCAGCGGCGGAAGTGGGCTAGCAGCAACTGCCAGGTTGCCGCTACGGGCGGCTGCGGAAGCATCGGCGGAGACCCCTCTTTGGAGGCTGGTTCTATAGGAACCGCCGATGTTTCCGCATGTCAGGGCGACATTCGGTGCGAGTGATCGGATCGCGATCATGCTGTGATCAAGGTAGGCCCCGTCGCGACGCTCACCCGGCGCGTCGAGACCAGGTCGAGCTACCCAAGATCACGGAAATGGCCAAAGTCTAGTGAGGAAAGAGGTGACTATAAAAGCGCCAGCCATGAGTGCCCGGCACCAGCCCCGATGCCGGAGGCAAAAGTCCGGGGGCCGCGAAGGCCATCGCGAACGCGAAAGACCACACATCGACCAGTGTCAATAACAAAATAGAGGCGATACACTGCTCCCCCTCCCGATACGAAGG
>JAOPYI010000300.1 GCA_025964675.1 Sphaerisporangium sp.
CAACCGGTTCGGCACACCGCCCAAGACCCGCTATGCTTATCCAGGCAAGCAGGCGGCCGTAGCTCAATGGATAGAGCATCTGACTACGGATCAGAAGGTTACGGGTTCAACTCCTGTCGGCCGCGCCCAGCTCAAAGGCCCTCTGGGATCATCCCAGAGGGCCTTTTTTGATCTTGTATAGCAGTGAAATACAGCAACGTCCTCAGTCTTCACCGTCGAGACGCTGGTTCAGCCGGTCGAGCGCCTTCCTCGTCTCGGCTGAGGGAATCTGCGTGTAGACATCCATGGTCATCGAGATCTGCGAGTGCCGAAGGATGCGCATCGCGACCCGAGGGTGAACGTCGAGAGCCGCCAGAAGCGACGCGCAGGTGTGCCGGGTGTCGTGGACCCGGATACGTGGAACGCCCGCCTTCCGGCAGTGCGTATCAAAGGCCCGGTTGAAGTTGCGCGGTTCGATCGGTGTGCCGTTGCGGGTCGTGAAGACGAGGTCGGATTCATGCCACTTGTCTCCCGCCTTGTTGCTGGCATCGTCCTGAACCCGCTGACGGTGTCGGAGCGCCGAGACGCAGAGTCCCAGCAGGGGAAGGGAGGCCGTCGAGTCGTCTGTTTTGGTGGTTTCCCGATGAAGCAGTTGCCCGCGGACCCGGGTGAGCTGACGGGAGATCCAGAGTTCTTCGCCGACGAGGTCTATGCAGTCCCACGCCAGCCCAAGCACCTCACCGCGCCGCAGGCCGAGCACGAGGATCAGCACATAAGCCGCATAGAGCGGATCATCTTCCGCTCTCAGGTGCTCAAGCAGCCGGCGAGCCTCGTCGACACTCCACACTCCGTATTGCCGCTAGTACGTCTAGCCGCTCGGGGCCGTCCCCGAGACACACAGGTGAGACGCCTGGCACGTGAACCAGAAGCGCTACCGCGTCTTGGTCAGGCCGCAGCCGAGGGCGACCTTGCGCCAGCTCGCATGGATGGTGAGTGCCATCAGCGGATAGACCAGGCACAGCCAGAACGAGCGCTGGTGCCGGCGGCGCCAGGCCCGGAGCCCGGTCACCGAGGCGGCCAGGACTCAGAGCGCGATCAGCAGCGTGTTAGACACTGCGCGCCTCCGCCGTGGCGGTGGCAGGAATGAGCGTGGAGGCCCGGTAGGAGATGCCCCAGCGTTCCGGGCACGCACCGCTCGCGCGCCCGAGAGGCCAGCAGAAGTCACCGCCGTGACGATCGCTCACTTCGGTTCTCGCCATACGTGGCTGGGCCATCGGCCGCCGCGGCCCTCCTTCGTTAGGCCTTGCCATCGGGGTCACTGGGGAGCCCCAGGGCGGCAGGGCCGGCCTCCACGAGGTCATGCGCAGATACTCCTTGCGCCCGCCGGTCAGCGGTGGGCACTGTATTGGTGTGGACTTCGTTGCCTTGATCGGTCTGGTCGTCACCGTGTGTATCGGCGTGCCCCAGCTCTACTTCCAGTGGAGGCAGGTCCGCCTGGCTGAAGACCAGTGGAAGCATGAGCGGGGCAGCAAGGCAGAGAGGGCTGATCAAGGAGCACAAGCAGCATCACCAGTGCTCGAGCCCATGGCCCCCTATGGTGCCCAGCCCCACGCAACGCAGCAGAGACCTCCCCCTTCGAGAGAAGTACC
This sequence comes from Sphaerisporangium sp., assembly GCA_025964675.1. Lineage (GTDB taxonomy): Bacteria > Actinomycetota > Actinomycetes > Streptosporangiales > Streptosporangiaceae > Sphaerisporangium. The sequence continues at coordinate 1,629 of JAOPYI010000300.1, forward strand.
CCGGCCCGCCGAAGGCCCTCCAGGCCCGGAGCCGCGCCGGGGGGCGAAAGTCATACCTTATTTGGTATTCGGATGGCAGGCAGTTCTAACCGTTAATTTTATTCTTGGTATCTTTTTTATCGACAGAGTCTATCGAGCCGTGGGTGTCGAACACACCTCGCGATGGCTTTGGGAACAAGTCCTCATGCAACTCATTATGAGTGCAGTGACAGGTGTATCCGCTTACAAATGGTTCCGCATAAGAAGGTGTTCCTTCTGGGAACGTAGGCGTGAACTACTGTACTTGGGAATAGCCGTAATTGGCCTGCCGCTCGCCGTAGGGCTTCTGATCGCCCGATGGAGCATCATGCTCTAGAAGTGGAGCTGGCGTTCCTGGGCTCGAACCAGGACCAGCGGACTAACAGTCCGCCGCCCTGCCATTGAGCTAACGCCGCATTGGAGACGAACAACACACTGGGGTAACCCCCAGCTAGCCCAAACAGGAGTTCGCGTTCCTCTTCTCAGCGAACTCGTGGCGCGCCGACAACCCCTTCCTCGTCCCGGACCTGATCCTGTGCGCGGTGCTGCTCGTCGCGGCCGCGCTGCCCGGCCGGATCGCCGCCCCGGCCCTCCTTGCCGCCTACTGCTTCTCCGCCGGCGTCCTTGTCACCGCCACCGTGTCGTACGCCGTGGACGGCCGGATCGGTATTGGCAGCCTCATCGGCTCCGCCGGCTCGCTCATCATGGCCGCGGTGTTCCTCCGTGCCCAACCCTCGAGGCCGGCATGACCCGCCGTCGGCGGATTGTCGTCACCCGCACCGGCGGACCCGAGGTGCTGCGCGTCGACACCGACGATGCCCCCGAGCCCGGCCCGGACCACCTGCGAATCCGCGTGACCGCCGCCGGCATCGCCCGCGCCGACCTGCTGATGCGCGCCGGCCGCTACCCGGGGCGGGCGCCCGCACCGCCGTTCACCCCCGGGTGGGACGTCACCGGGGTCGTCGATGCCGTCGGCTCGAACGTCCAGGCGCGGTGGCGCGGCCGCCGAGTGGTCGCGCTGACCCTGACCGGCGGCCACGCCAGCCACGTCTGCGCGCCGGCCACCAGCGTGGTCGAGCTCTCCGACACGCTCCCGGAGTACGCCGCTGCATGCCTCCCGCTCACCCACGTCACCGCCCACGAGCTACTGCACCACGTGGCTCGGGTCCGCCCCGGCGAACGGGTACTCGTGCACGGCGCAGCCGGCGGTGTGGGCACCGCCCTGCTCGACGTGGGCCACCTCCTTGGTGCCGAGATGTACGGCGTCGCCGCACCCCGCGACCACGCCCTCGTCGAGGAGCACGGCGCCCAGCCGGTCGAACGCGGACGCGAGGCGTTCACACAGGCCGACATCGTGCTCGACATGATCGGCGGCGCCACGCTCCGTGCCTCCTGGCGCAGCCTGCGCCCCGGCGGCCGCCTCGTCTCCTACGGCTTCCTGTCCACCGAAGCCTCGCCACCCAGAGACCTGCTCCGCCTGCGCCTGTGGAACGCCCTGCCGAACGGCCGCCGCGCCGCGTTCTACCGGCTCAGCACGAACGCGCGCCGGCACCCCGACCGCGTCCGCGCCACCCTGGAAAGCCTCGTCGAAAAGCTCGGCGAGGGCAGGCTGCACCCCCGGATCGGTGCGTGCGTCCCGCTCGACAAGCCGGCCGAAGGGCACCGCCTCGCCGACGACCCGACCATCCGCGGGAAGGTCCTACTCGTGCCCTGACAGGTCAGCCGGGCCCAGCCGCCGACGCACTCAACTGCCGCGAAGCGCGCGCTCGTGCCGAAGAGCGCACGTCGCATACTGTCCGTTTGGGATCCCTATACGAACGCGGTCGGTGTTTGCGAGGCTATGAATGATGGCTGTTGAACTATTGGAACTGACCG
>JAOPYI010000003.1 GCA_025964675.1 Sphaerisporangium sp.
ACATCGAAAACGTCGAGATCCGGCTGCACAGCACGATCCTGTACAACTCGATCTACCGCGCCGATGACCAGTTCCTCGTCAACCCCCACGTGTACGGCCAGCCCGCCGCCAACGCCCCCGTCCTGCATCTGAAGAAGGTGGTGGGCGGCGATATGGTGACGACCTACACCCAAAGCTTCGAACGGGTATGGGAGCAGGCCAGCCCGGTAGAGTCCTGATCATGGCCCGCAGGATCGATTACTACGACGACCCGGACGCCCCCGCGGCCAACAGCCTTGTGCCGTCGGTGAACGTCGTGGTCACCAACGAGGCTGGCGATATTCTGATGATCCGCCGATCGGACAACGACAACTGGGCGGTGCCGGGCGGAGCGATCGATCTGGGTGAGTCGATCCCGCAGGCTGCGGTACGCGAGACGCGCGAGGAGACCGGGATCGAGTGCGAGATCACCGGCATCGTGGGAACCTACAGCGACCCTAAGCATGTGATCCTCTACACCAGCAACGACGAGGCCAGGCAGGAGTTCTCGATCGTGCTCACGGCTCATGCCGTCAGCGGCCAGCCGACTCCAAGCGATGAGTCACGCGAAGTGCGCTGGGTGAGCCGTGACCAGGTGGAGCGGTATCCAATGGATCGTTCGATGCGACTGCGGATCGGCCACTACCTTCGCGGTGCTGTCGGGCCGCACATCGGTTAGCGCCATCCGCTCCTGGATGGCGAGCACGGCTGACATGATGCACGGGGTCGCCTTGGAGATGGTCGCGGTGACCAGGTCTTCCGGACCGTAGCGCTGACGGATCTCGGCGAGCCGGTCAACGGCCTCGACGGGCACCCCGTCCGGGCTGGTGGTCATATCGCAGTAGGTAAGGGCCTCGACGAGGTCCGGCCGTTGCTTGGGGAACTCGCGTTGCAGGATGTCCAGCAGGCCGCGCTCACCGGCCTCGATCTCCGCGCAGGTGTGGTGTGCCACCAGGCGGCACAGGAGTTCATCGGCCCCGTGCACGTCGCGCAAGTAGCGGGCCCCGTCGATGGGATGAAAGCCGGTGTCCACCAGGTCCGGGGCGTAACCGATGTCGTGCAGGTAAGCGGACATGGCCAGCAGTTCGGCCTCCTTGCCTAGGATCGGGGCGAGCTGCTCAGCCCGCTGGCCGACCCCGAGCGAGTGCTCCCACCGACGCGGAAGCGCGTCTTGCAGCGTCTTTCGTGCCAGCTCACGGGCCCAGGCGATATTTATGTCCCTCATGTGGCTTACGATCGCAGGCCCCTCCCGCCCGATCTAGGGATCTGACTTAGACGTCTTGAGACGTCCTTCCCAGTCGGGTCGGACGAAACGGCCCTTGCCGTGAACCGCGACGATCAGCCCATCGCTCTCCAGAACCCCGAGCGCCTGACGCACCGTGGAACGCGAGGCGGCATAGCGATGGCGAAGGTCCCTTTCACTCGGCACCCTGCCCGCCGGCGGCAAATCACCGCTGATGATCTGCCCGCGCAGCTCCACCGCGATCGCCTGATACAAGTACTCCCGATCCAAGTGACGGACCTCCTCGCGCAACACCAGACGCCCCTTGGACCGGACCGTGATCACGAGATTTTCCTCCACCAGCACGGCGAGCGCGCGCCGAACCGTGTTCCGGGCCACACGGAACTCCTCGCTGAGCGACGCTTCTGATGGCAGATAGGTGCCGGCCGGATACAGGCCCGTCGTGATCCGATCCCGTAGCCGGTCGGCGAGCTGCAAGTAAACCCGCCAACCGGTCAGCCACCTACTGGCCGTGCCGCCTCCCACCGATTCACCGGCTTCTAAGCCGGTCATGAGCGGTAGGAGTCAAGGATCTTTTGCAGGTCCGGTCCGAGATGCCCCTGTTCCTCCGCAGGCCACCCCGCCTTCGCCGCCGCCTCGATCACCTCGGCAGCATCGTCGTGCTGATGGCACGAGGTGCGCTCGTCCTGGCGATCTCCCCAGAAGAACCACAGAAATGCGAGGTGCACGTACACCCGGCGGGCGCGAAGGTTGTTGTCGAACACCTCCAGAAACGGCCGGTCGTCCTGATCGGAGAGGTGATGGACCTCCACGCCACGACCTACGAGATGGTCACGCAGCCCCAACAACAGCCGGTCCATGTACGGCCGCTCTCGCTCGTTGAACTTGCCCATGGGCATTCCTTCCGCGCTCGCGTGCCGCCTCACCGGTCACGCTGTGTGCCAACGAGCCTGCTCTGAGCCGTGGAACTTCTACACCACGATGAGGGACGTCCAGGGACGTCTTATGCTAGCTTCGCGGTGCCGGTGCATCCGCCAAGGAGGAACGCGCATGAACGACAACCTCCGTCACGCCCTCGCCCAAGCCCGCATGCGCACCATCGACGTCGCGGCAAGCCTGGCTGTCGACCCTAAGACCGTCGACCGCTGGCTGAAGGGACGCATCCCCCACCCGCGCCACCGATGGGCCGTCGCCGACCTCCTCAACGTCGACGAAGCCGACCTCTGGCCCGAGGCCGCCAAGCCACACCGCCCCATCGGCCCAGAGATCAAAGCCGTCTACCCCCACCGCTGGGCCGTCCCCCAAGCCCTCTGGCGACAGCTCTTCACATCCGCCCGCCAGCAGATCGACATCCTCGTCTACAGCGGCCTGTTCCTTGCCGAAGACGTCGGCACCCTCCGCCTCATCGCCGGGCGAGCCGAAGCCGGCGCACGGGTCCGCATCATGCTCGGAGACCCCGGAAGCCCCCAGGTCGCCAGCCGTGGGGTAGATGAAGGCATCGGCCCCGACGTCATGACCGCGCGCATCAAGAATGCGCTCAAGCTCTATAGGCCGCTCCAGGACGTCGAGGGAGTAGAGATCCGGCTACACCGCACAGTGCTCTACAACTCGATTTACCGCGCAGACGACGACATCCTCGTCAACCTCCACGCCTACGGCACCCCAGCCGCCCAAGCCCCCGTCATGCACATCCGCAACCACGACGACATCACCACCGCGACGGCCTACCTGACCAGCATCGAACGCACGTGGACTGACGCCGTACCCCCCTCGTACGGACTGACCATGGCCAGCAACCGAGATGCCGAGTTTCACATGATGCTAGACGCTTCGGCCTCGCCTGATGCCTTACATGATCACGGAGGCTGGCCAACCTAAGGCTCTGCGTAGATTGGCCATCATGTCGCGCCGCGATACGTCCGCTCATGGCTCCCCTCTGTGTCAAGAGGCGGCGAGGAGTGGTGTTCTAGGCTGGTCTCGGCGGGTCCGGGAAGTGACTGTTCCGAAGTGCTGATCATGGGGATCGGGTCGGCCGCGCTGGATTAAAGAGTCGCCCCCACGTGTCCTCCCGGCCCGTCCTCGCCTCCTTGGCGTCGTTGATCATCTGCTTGTAGACGACGTCGGACAGACGCCGTTTCAAGCAGCGCATGGCTTCCATCGGCGTTTTGCCCGCGGCGAGTTTGCGCCGGTAGTAGGCACGGCCTTCGGTGTCATGGCGGAGCTGGACGACGGCCATGATGTGCAGGACCCGGTTGATGCGCCGGTTGCCGGCGCGCGACAGACGGTGGCGTTGCTGGTCACCCGACGATGCGTCCAGCGGTGCGGTGCCGTTCCAGGACGCGAAGTGCCCGCGGGTGGCGAACCGGCTGATGTCGCCGACGTCGCCGATCAGGCGGGCGGCCCCGGACGGGCCGATGCCATTGAGGTCCTGCAAACCGCTGCCGGTGGCCTCGACGAGTTCGGTGAGCTCTTTGTTGGCAGCCTTGATCTTCTTGTCGATCTGGGTCAGGTCGGTGATCAGCTCAGAGGCCAACCGACGGCGAGTGCGTCCGACCAGGTCACGCGGACGGATGGTGTTGAGCAGGGCCCGGGCCTGCGGGGCGGACAGAAACTTCTTCGCGCCGCCGGGCAGCAGTTCCAGTAGCAGCTTGTGGATGCGGTTGATCAGATCGGTACGGGCGTGGCCCAGACCATCTCGGCGGTCGACGAGCAGCCGCAGCGCCACCGTGGCATCGTCGACGACGACCTGCCGCAAGCCCTTGGCCCGCAACGCGGCCACGGCGACGCTGTGAGCGTCGACTGGATCGGTCTTGCGGCCCTGACCGGTCGCGAAGACCCGGGCCCGGGCGGAGAGCTTCGCCGGCACGTCCACCACGGTCTCGCCGTCGGCGACGAGTCGTTGGGCGATGTGCCGCCCGATGCCGTTGCAGCCCTCGACCGCCCACATCCTGTCGCCATGGCGTCGGCCGAGTACGAGCATCGCCTGGTAGCCGGCGCGGTCGGTGCCGAATCGGCCCGCTGCCAGCACATTTTCTCGATCGTCGATGACCTCGATGGTTGCGGACCGCTTGTGTGGATCCATGCCGATGATGACGCGTGTCACGCTGTTCCTCCTCGATCAGACGGTGCTGATTCGGCGAGGAGGGCAGCGCTACTTCGAGCTGGGCAGACCCCTCTTGAGCCTCTCCCCGCCGCAGTGTCCGGCGGGGTGCATGCCATGAGTGAGCCACACCAAACCGCGGTGGGCAGCCGCATGTGAGAGCTACCCCGCCGGTCACCTCGACCAAGCCTG
>JAOPYI010000004.1 GCA_025964675.1 Sphaerisporangium sp.
ACTACCTCGACGGCGACCTCTTCGCGCTCGACACCGTGGAGCTGGACCAGCCGGGCACGCCGACCCGGCAGCGGCTGCTCGCGGCGCTGCGCGCGGTGCCGGCGGGCACGACGGTGAGCTACGCCCAGCTGGCCGAACGAGCCGGGCTGCCGAGGACAGCGGCACGGGCAGCCGGGTCGGCGTGTGCCCAGAACCTCATCGCCCCGTTCGTCCCCTGCCACCGCGTGCTCCCCTCCATAGGAGGCTTCGGCGGCTACTACTACGGCACCCCCGTCAAGGAATGGCTCCTCAAGCACGAGAACGCCCTGTGACATGGCGACATGTTGCTAATGGGCAACTGCACTACGCGGCCACCTCCGGCATGACGTCACCATGAACGCGTCGGAGATACTCCAGCGCTTGCTCCGTGGCTGGATCGTGATTCAGCCGATCACGGTAGAAATGCAGACGGTCCTCGCAGTCGTCGATGATCTCGCTCCACGTTCGCGCCCAGATACGGACACCGCCCTCCCACTCGGCGATACAACCGGGTGGCCGGTTCGGGGCTGTCGCATCCCGCCGGACGATGTCGTCCATCTCTGTGGAGACGACCCAGAAATCCCAGGAAACCCGAGCATCCCGGAACTGTGGATCGTTGACGACCGCCTGGGCATAACTCTTGATCTGACCGACCTCCATCTGGCCGATCTTCACCCTGGGGGCTTTGAGTTCGACCACGAGATGCTCACGACCGGAACTTCCCCGATGCGCCTTGCCCAGCATGAGGTCGATAATTCCCTGCCGGCCATCCTCCCTGCGTACCGGGTCAAGCCGACCCGCTTCAGGCTCACGGCCCAGCGCCTTCAGGTGACGCATGAGCACCGCGTCCAAGCTCTGGTCGCTGACCATCAACGCGTACGCGTCCCCGAACACCCACGTCTCGCGCTCAAGGATTCTGTGAAGCTCTCTCCGTTCCTTGACCGTTCTGCTGATCTCCGGCTCGAAGACAAGTTTCTTCAGCGCGGCGATGAAATCCAGCCGGTCGGCCACCTGTCCGGTCGCCTTGACCACATCTGACAGGCTCGTCCTTTGGAGGATGCGCTTGAGCTCATCCTGCTCCGACTGTGGCAGCCGGAACAGCTCGTCCAGAACTGGGTAGAGCCCGCTGGGATCATGCGCGATGATCTCTTTGAGCAGCCGGAGCGTTGTCTTCCGGTTCTGCTGGGAACCTGGGATACGACGCGCGATCGTGGTCGCCACCTCGTCGAACATCTGGCGTTCGACCGCCTGCGCGGGTTCGGTGGGCTCCCCCGAATAGGGATAGACCTCCTCGCGCTTCCACTCCTGGATCAGCCTGGCTCTGCGTTCCCGGTCACGCTGTCGGAAGTGCCCACGGAGGGTTTCCCGCGCCACCCCCAGGAGACCCCCGAGCTCGTCCATCTCCGCCATGGGGAGATCACCCCGCCGTTCGACGAACCCGTCCCACAGGAGGTAGGCCGTGAAGTGATATCCCGGGGCCTGGATTCCAGGCGAAACCTCGTCCAGCACCACGCCGTTGGCGTCACAGATGGCGAGGACCCGGCCGACGTCTTTGGGCCACTCGATGACGCGAAGCAACGGCTCAGCATGTTCACCGGAGTCCGGCCATGCCACCGGATACTGAGCCGTGTCCGCCCAGACGGTGGCCGGATCCAACGACTCCCCCTGATAGGTGATCCTCACATGAGGATTGGCGGCGAGAAAGGGTGCGAAGGCCGAGGCGAGCTGCTGAGCCGTGTCATCCTGTACCAGGCGGTTGACGAAGTCCGCAGGAAGCGATGCTTCGACCCGCGTTCCGCACGGCTCATCCACATGGTCCGGCTCGGAGATGTCGAAGTCAGCGAGTCGGTCGATCGCCCCGCTGATGACCGTGCGCTCGGTCCGGCCATCGAGCCCCTTCGCGACCGTCACCCAGCGCACCTCTTCCCCCAGCGCGAACGCGCGAAGCCTGCCCTGCCCACTACGACCATGCAGGCCACGCTTCAGCTCGGGTGAGACCTTGGCCTTGGTCTTCCACGAACCACCGAGGCCGCCGAAGTAGCCCCCGCAAGAGGCGTTCGGCATTCCATGACCATCATCGGTGACATTGACCGACTCGACGCCGTTGAGCTCGTTGACATCAAGGTCGACCGTGATGTGACACGCCTCAGCGTCCAGCGCGTTCCAGATCATCTCCGCGACGGCGCCCACCGGATCCTTCAGGCGAGCGAGCCGGAGGAGATGATCTGGCTTGGCCTCGATGTGAACCGTACGCACATGGTCACTATCCCAGACCACGTGCGAAATCACGCCCAAGATCGCCAGAACGAATCGGCTGGTCCGCCCGCCTCTTGGACCTTGAGGCGGAAGCGACACATTGTGTGGTGTCGGGTGTCACCGGAATGTCAACGGGAGCGACTGCTGATGACAGGGCCTAGCGCTTCGATCTGCTGGCGCTGCCTCCTTGACCTGTCCGGTCACCCCACGTCGCCGATGAGCAAGGGGACCATTCACACTGTCCGAGGAGCAGGCTTCGGGTCAGGAGTCGCCGCTCTTGCGGACGATGCTCTGAACCTCGCCGACGGGTACGTCCCTGACGGCCGCCGCCCGGACCGGCTCGAAGGCGAATCCGACCCCGCCGCCGGCCGTCACCGGCCACTCGG
>JAOPYI010000060.1 GCA_025964675.1 Sphaerisporangium sp.
TTGAACAGCGCGAGGCCGATCTTTTAATCTGTGGGTTCATGGCGAACTTCGCCCTTGATGGGAGCATCAGTCACAGGGTGAGGCGGTAGTCCTGGCGAAGTCCCGAAACACTCCCAACATCTCGCCGAGGTTCAGGGGCCCGCATGCTCCTTCGAAGCGAAGGCCGTCACGCCGGGCTTGTACCCAGTCATCCTCGGTGCGTTCCACTTCCAGGCAGTCCAGCGAAGCCCCTGCGAGAGGTGTGTTGACAAGGTCGATCTTCAGGTGCCATCCCGGATTGTCTAAGGTGTCGATTGTCACGCCGTAACTGTGCTCCCAGTCGTCATTGCAGCAGGAGGCGTACCAGGACTGAAGGAAGGCGAATGCATCCGCGATCACGTGGTGAGTCTGCCAGCCGTGCCCGTCGCGTGCCCGATGGGACGGGAGACAGGGGGGAACAGAGGGGAGTCGCGGGGAACACGATGATTGCCGTGAGCTGTGTCTTCGCTGGTCGCCCAAGATCGGCATGCGTCTTTGCAAGCAGGATGTCAGGAGTTCGAATCTCCTAGGCTCCACCCATACGAAAGCCCAGGTAGGTACCTGGGCTTTTGATCTTTCCATTGGCTATCCCGGGTGCAGTGTCCGTTGCGTGCCTGATGGCTTGTCAAAGCGTGCCGCGTGCCAGGTCGTTGAGCTTCTGCGCCACCTCGCCGGTTCCGCACTCTACGGATGTATACCATTCGCTATACTGGAGCGTGTGGCCGCTGAGGAATGGGATGTCTACATCGTCGATGAGGTGCGTGACTGGATCGAGCAGCTCGACGACGCGACACACATGCGCGTTGTGCAAGCGATCGACGCGCTCGCCGATGGAGGGCCAGGTCTGGGACGGCCATTGGTCGATACGATCACCGCGTCACGGCTCCAGAACTTGAAGGAACTCCGGCCAGGTACAGTGCGCATCCTGTTCGCCTTCGACCCGTGGCGATCCAGCATCCTGCTCGTTGCGGGAGACAAAGCGGGGCAGTGGAACGCCTGGTATAGGCAGGCGATCCCACTCGCCGAACAGCGCTATGAGACCTATCTAAAGGAACGTCAGGCGGAGGAGGGTAAATCATGACGGGATACGTGCGTTGGAAGGACATTCGTGCCGAGCACATCGAACGTGCCGGTGGTGAGGAAGCCGTGGAAGCGGGCAAGCAGGAACTCCTCGCCGAGGTGCAAGGACACCGGCTTGCCGAGATCCGCCGCGGGCGCGGGCTGACCCAACAGGACATCGCGCAGCGCATGGGGGTCACCAAGGGGCGCGTTTCACAGATCGAGCAAGGAAAGATCTCTGGACAGGAAGTTCTCGCCCGATACGCTACTGCCCTAGGTGGTCGACTTCATCAGTCGATCTACTTCGACGACGGCGACATCGCTGCCATCGCCTGAGATTCGAGTGAGATGCCGGTCTCGTCTGGTATTGCGGTTGATGAGGTTCGCTGGATCCCAGCTGATCAACCGTGCAATCCTCGCCGGTTCAATGCTTGCGGGACAGACCCGATGGGGGACGGCGTGGTTATCGTGCAGCGGATCGTGATCCGGTGGACCAAGCAAGCGCGTGGCGCCGAGGAGGCCACGCGTCGACGCGAGATTCCCTCGGCGTTCAAGCTGCCGCCGATGCCCGACGCGCCGCTGGTCGTCCACGATCTCCTCGCCGACGAACGGACTGGATACGCGCCGACTGGTGCAGTCGACAGCCGTTCCTTCCCAGGGCAGCTCAACGGGCTGCGGTTCAAGTTGTTTGGGGCAGCGGTTGAAGTGGTGCGAACCCCCGTGTGGGCCGCGTACCCAACTAACCGTTACCCCGGCCAGGTGTTCCTGCTCTCCCCAGGAGAGCGTGCGCGTTACCGGGCCAACTTCCGCTTTAGCGGATACAGCACCCAGTGGTACTACGAGCAATGGACCGTGAGGATCGCCTACGAGCCATGGCGGCCTGACCTGTTCCTGGCAGAGAAGATCGACCACGACAAGGACGAACGAGTCTCTTTGTACGGTGGGCGTCCCTGACCCACACGGGACATGAGTCAGGACGTATGCCACTTCCTGCGGGCCTTGCTGATCTCCGTAGGGGAAGGCTCCTGGCCGTCGTCGGTGTCCTGGTTGATCAGCACCAACAACGTCGTGACCGTCTCTTCTGGCAGCAGTCCGGCAATCCGCGCGGTCACGTTCCGCTCCGCTGTCCGGAGCGCTGACCCGGATGATTCGGTCGATCCGGCTCCCGGGACGGCGGCCGCGGCGCTCGGTAGCACGGTCGGCAATTTGTATTGCCCTCACGATCGCCTGTCTATGGCCTGCCGGATTTGTAGCGGAGGCGATGCCAGACGTCCCGGACATGACCCCTCCTGGCGAGGAGGGTTGCCCACGTGCGAGTGTGATCGTCGGGCCATTAGCGGGCCATTAAGGGCGGTTAACAGCGGTCAATCACGCTCACTCACGGACCGCTCGCTGCCCAGGTCGAGGGCGTTTCGCTGGAGATCGGGCCGATTTTCAAGCAGGAAGTCAGGGGTTCGAATCCCCTAGGCTCCACCCCAGCTCAAAGGCCACATCCCATGATCGGGAAGTGGCCTTTTTTGGTGCGTACAGCAGCGAAATACAGCAACGGCAACCGTCGACCCCTTACGACACCGGGCTCGCGCCGGCCGTCCGCCGTGACGCTACGCACTGCTGTGCGGTGGGGCGTTGCTGGGCTCAACCCGCCTCCCCGCTGACACGGGACCATCCCAGTAGGGATACGTACACCGTTGTCATGAGGGGTGCCGTCCAGCGGCTACCGATCGAAACCCGAAGGTCCTTCGTACGCTCATCACGCACCGCCCTGCCCTTCCTGTCTCGCTTCTGATCTTGCTTGAAGGTGTACGAGACGCGAGGGAGAACCATGCAGAGCAGCAACACGAACATGTCGATCAGCCCGGGAGTCCAGTTCAACCCAGCACCACCGACGATCAGCGTACGCCCGATCGCGCCTCGCGATCCTGTGTCCGGCTCGCACGCTGCGCGTGCGGTCTGGGGCCGTTCTGGCGCACTCCTAAGCACTGCCGCTAGCAAGATCATCGGCTAGCATGCACACCCACAGCGGCCAGTCACGGTATCCCGATGCCAAGTGGACCCGGACCGCAGGGCCACCAGGCCCGAGGACCGGAAACGCGTGGCAGCCTGAAAGCACCCGCTTGAGGAGAGCAGCAACGGTACGCCTGGCCAACCTGGTGTGAGGTGTGCCGCCTGGCATTGCCCGCAACCGGGGAAGATCATCCCGCGCATGTCGCGGCGAGGAGCTCCGCTCATCGGGTGACAGGTAGCCGAAATCGTCATGGTCTCCAGGACATCGCCGACGACATGATCGGCGTTGTGCTCTTGGGCCAGCTTCCCCGGTCGATCCAGATCGTACGGAGACCGGCCTCCCGTCCGCCGCCGCTGATCCCTTGTCGCGATCGAGCGTCAATCGGGAAGCGGTAGTGGACCACCGTGGCCGGGCAGGCCCCGGTCGACCGGGATCGCCTCCTCGACCGCACCGTCGGCGGTGATGCCCTGGCCGCGGGTCTGCTCAGCGAGGCGCTGGTAGTAGGCCGAGACCGCAGCGAGCGCCTCGTGCGCCGCGTTCAGCAGCGTGGCTCCCGCCTGCTCGACGACGTCGGCCTCGTGGATCTCGAACGCCTGAATTCCTTCCAGCACAGCAGTTTTCAGGTCGCGCAGCAGTTGGACGTCGACGTGCGGGTAGATGCGGCACAGCGCCGTGACCTGCCGGAAGTCGTCCCCGGCGAGCAGTAGCTCCTTAACGGCGGATACGGAACGCCGGACCAGCCCGACATCCGACCGCGCGGACATGGCAGCGAGATCGATGTCGAAGGACCGGATGTCCAGGTGCGGATCGCAGAAGCCGACGGTGAGTTGCCACAAGGTGCGAAGTTCCTCGTGCACCAGCCCATCCAGATAACTGACCAGGAACCGCCGGTGGGCCTCGAGGACGTACTGCGCCTTGAAGGGCGTCAACTCCCGGGGATCTTCGCCCAAGGTGGTGACCGACGTGGTGAATCCGTAGTCGGCGGTCAACGCATTTTCCATGCCGACGAGCAGGTACACGAACCGTACCCAGGTCCGGAACAGTTCCTCCAGCGGCAGCGCGTGCAGACCGTCCTCGGTGAGCCCCACGCCCCACCGGGCGCCGAACTGCAGCCGGCGCAGATGGCCGATCTGGTACATCGAGAGTTGGGCGTCGATCTCGGCGTGCGCGTGGTGCAGCACCTTTCGATACGCCGCGGTCGCGTCGAGCCCGACGTGATTGCGGATAATGTGCGGCCCGCCGATGTGCAGGTGCAGGAATTCGCTGACGTCGAACACCGCGCCGCCGATCGCCATCCAGTAGCCCACGTCGGAGGTGGTGTGCTGCGCCAGATCCGACACCTCGAAGCGGGGACCCTGCTGCGCGTGGCCCATATAGGTGGTGAAGACGTCCTCGCCCAGACGTCCGTCGGCCACCAGTTGGCGGAGGAATTCGCGGCCGTCGCCGGGCACGATGTCGGTCAACGCCTTGAGCACGGAGACGGCGAACCGTGCGCTGCCGCACACGTAGACGAATGCGCCGCGGCCGCCGTCGTCGGTGGACCGCAACAGCTCCCAGAGTGCGTCCGCCTCGGCGCGGATCACGTCGTCCACCCGGCGCCGCTGTCCGGCTTGGACGACGTGGCGCCGGCCGTCGAATTCGATCGCGGCATCGGCGCGGGAGAACGCGACGGAGAGTTTCAGCCGGCCCGCGGCCGCCGCCGCGTCCAAGTCTGTGCGCTCGACGAATTCCTCCGGCGTCCGGATCCCCAGATAGAGCCGATTCTCGCCCGACCCGGTGCGCGCAGCAACGAACCCCAAGAACGGGGCGATCCCGGAACCGGCCGCGAACATGACGACGTGCCGTGCAGGATCGGCCGGCAGCCGGAACCGGGGCGTGGAGACGATCTGCAGCGACAGCCGGTGCCGACCCTCGACGCTCGCCCGGCGCAGGAAATGCGATGCCGTGCCTTGCCGTTCCCGCGGGTACGACCACGGCGTCCGGGCGGAGGTGTAGTCGAGGCCGGCGACCACCAACTGCAGCGTGGTGGCCGGTTGGCCGGGCGGCGGCGCCGAGGCGATCGAATACAGCCGGAATGGCTCGGGCGGAATCACCGCGCAGAACGCGTCGTCCTCCTGTGGATCGGCCTTCCACAGCCGGGTGACGTCATATCCGCCCGCGTACAACAGGTTCAGGACGTCCCACAGCTCCCACTGGTCCTCCATACGGGCGTCCACCACTCGCTGCCACGGGCCCACGGCTGTCAGTTTCACCAGCCGTTTCGCCACCTCCCGTCCGATCGGCCGGAGTTGGGCGAAGCGCAGCAATGTCCGCAGCGGCAGCACGTCGACCTCGCCGTAGCCTGCCCGGTAGGCCACCGCCGCTCGCCACTTCGGGGTGAGCCGCACCAGCTCGTCGCCGGTCGCCTGCAGGGCGGCGACGGTACGGCGCAGCAACTCGTCGTCGTTCTCGGCCAGCACGCCGACCCGGTCACCGGGCAAGTGGTGCACGCCCTGCCCGGTGACGTCGATCTCCAGGTAACAGGTCCAGGCGCCGGACTCTCCGGTGACGACACGGCCCCGACGGGCGGTCCCGAACGCCACCGGCGGACCCACCGGTGGGCGGCGCTCCTCGCGGACGACGGCCAGCTCGCCGTCCACCTTGTCCCAGGTCCGGTCCTTGAACAGTCCGGTGAACCGGGCGCCGGTCGTCACCTGCCGTCCGACCTTGAACGCCACCTCCAGAAAGCCGTACGCCTTGATGCGGTGCAGGCCCATCCAGCCGCGGTCGCCTACATAGGCGTCGAGCATGGCGTTGTAGATGCCGCGCAAGGTGCTGTTGCGGGTGTCCTCGACGTACTGGCGCACCGACACCTCGCGCAACGCGGCCACCAACTCCTGCCAGTGCCGCGGGAAGAATCCGGCGAGGTAGACGCTCTGTTGCCCGACCAGCGAGCCGTAGTCTCGGCGCTCGAGAAACGCGTCCATCGCGTGGATCTGCGGTTGCGCGGTGCCGCTCGGGCTGGGTGCGCCGTCGAAGATCGGGACGCCCGCGGTGCCGACCGTCTTGGCCCACAGCACCTGGTCGAGCGGATGCCGGGCGCGGGGGTTGGGATCGATCTGCGGATAAATGGCCTGGGTGACGTGCTGCAGCCGGTCGAGGATCACCAGTAGCGCGCTCTCCAAGGCGGCCGGATCGTCCGCGACAACGGCCTCCTGAGCATCCAGCATGGCGCCCAGCACGGGCGTGAGCCCCATCGCGAATTCGGTGGTGACCAGGTAGAACACCCGCTCCGCCGCGTTGTTCCAAGTCGGCACGAGCAGGTCCATGTTGTCCAGCGCCCGCGGCCCGG
Organism: Sphaerisporangium sp.; assembly: GCA_025964675.1. Lineage (GTDB taxonomy): Bacteria > Actinomycetota > Actinomycetes > Streptosporangiales > Streptosporangiaceae > Sphaerisporangium. The sequence continues at coordinate 6,414 of JAOPYI010000060.1, forward strand.
CGGGATCGCGCAGCCGCCAGTTGTAGAAGAACAGATCGATGTAGGAGACGGCCGGAATCTTCTTGCCCAGTCGGCGCGAGACCGTGGTCCACGGTCGCAGCAGCGACTCGGGCAGAGCGGTCGGCGGATCGGTCACCATGTACTGATAGGCGTGGGCGAAAACGCCGAGCAAAGTCGAGGCGCGCAACAGGTATCGGTCGGGCAACGCCGCAGGCCGGGCGTCGAGCACCGGCATTGCATCGAACGCCCGGCGCAGCGACAGCCGACGGAACAGGTCGGGGAGCCGGTCGGTCATCTCGTCCCAGGCTCGGTGCGATTCCGGGAAGGCCAGCAGCGGCGGCTCGGCCGGCAGAAATCCGTGCGCAAGCGACAGGAATCCATCGAGTTCGTGCCCGACCCGCCGGTTGTGCGCCTCGGCGGCCTCCACCACGCGTCGTGCGGCGACGCGCGGCGGCGCAACCGGCCGCAGCATGGTCAGTTGGCCCGGATCGACCAACGCCGTCGTCTCCGGGTCGATGAACGTCCACGTCAGCTCGTATCGGCCGATGCGCATTCGATCCCCGGAGACAAGCACCCGGCGCGTCACCCGCTCGTCGTTCAGGTAGGTTCCGTTGGAGCTGCCGAGATCGGTGAGCACCAGATGGTTGTCGACGAACTCCAGCCGCGCGTGGCGCCGGGAGACGGTGCCGTCGTCCAACACCACCGCCGCCGCACCGCTGTCCCGGCCGAGAGTGGCCGGCAGCGCGCACACCCGCTCGCTGGCCTCTCGGGTGTGCCGATCGGTGACGATCAGCCGGAGTTCAGGAATGGTAGATCACCGCACGGCACAGATCGGCCCGGGACAGCGTGCCTACGAGGGTTCCGTCGTCGACCACGGGGAGCCTTCGGATCCCGCGTTCGATCATCACGATCGCCGCCCGGGCGAGTTCGTCGATCGGTCGGACCGTCGCCGTGTCGCGCACGACGAGGGGATCGATGACGCGGTCGGCGAGGGCGCGGCCCCGCTCCAGGAAAATCCGGAACGCATCGGCGAGCGAGCCGCCGGCGCCGGTCACATCGTCGAAGCCGGGCAGCATGGCCCGCACCAGGTCCTCCTCGGACAGTGACCCGACGAACCGGCCGTCGTGGTCCAGGACCATCAGCTGGCCAACCTCCGACACGCTGACCACCTCAGCCGCCCGCCGGATGGTCGCGCCGAGCCGTATGTAGGCCGGGAAGGCCGTCATGACGTCGCTGACCAGCACGCCAGCCTCCCATGTCCGCCCTGCGGTCGTCCCACAATCGGTTACCTGGCCACTTATCCGAACAATCACCCGCGAGTATAGATCCATCACGAATGGGGTGTACACCCACCCGGACGCGGTGGCACGTACGTCGGGTCGGCCACCCAACGCCGGTTCGGCGCCGACGCGTCGAAGTCGCGCTCCAGCAGGTCAGCCGGTTGCTCCCCAGCGTCTGGCACGGTGGTGCGGGGCCGCTTCCGCCGAGCACACGCGCCCTCGATAGCCAGCTCGCCCATCAGCCGCTCCACCGTGCACCGTGGTCCCCTCGCGATGGAGCTCCCGCCACCCCTTACACGCGCATGATCAGATCTAATTAGAGGGCACGCAAATAGGGGCACGAGGCAGGCCAGGGACGTAACACAGGCACGGAGCCTCAAGATCACTTAGTTGTCTACGCTACGTGATCGTACGAGGACCGTCCGTGCCTGCCGTCCAAGCTTGGCTTATCGAGCCGTTGTGGCTCCAGTTCTCCGCCCTCTTACCTGTGCGGCCCGAGTTCGACCCCACCCACCCGCTCGGCGTCCACCGCCGCCGTCTCGACGATCGTATCGTGTTCGACAAGCTGATCCAGGTGCTCCGGTTCGGCTGCTCCTATCAGGCCATCGCCGACACCACCTGCTCTGCGACAACGATTCGCAGCCGCCGCGACGAGTGGATCAAACTGGGGGTGTTCGCGCAGCAGGAAGTCAGGGGTTCGAATCCCCTAGGCTCCACCAGCCAAAACGCCGCTTCCCTCGTCAGGGAGAGCGGCGTTCGTGCCATTAACGTGCCATTAGCCCGCCGGGACCAGCGCGCCGGCCAAGCCGTCATCATCGTTCCTTCGCTCCGCTTCCACGCGCACGCTCAGGGCATCTGCGATCTTCTGGTCAGCGTCGCGCGTGGCGTGCTGGTAGATCAGCGCGGCCCGGTCGCTGTCATGTCCCATCCGCGCCTTGAGATCCGCAAGACTTGCCCCTGACTGCGCCGCGAGGGTGTTGCCCGATGTGCCGGAGGAAGTGCAGCACGCCGAAGTACGCCCAGATCGTGCAGGCGATCCGGCGGAAGATCGCGGACGGCACCTATCCCCCTGGATCCCTGCTTCCGTCCTCACGGGGTCTCGCGGATAACCTGGACGGCCGGTCCTGGTCACAGGGAAGCTGCCCGCAGAACCAGGGCCGCCACGGCGATGATGAGGATCACCACGGGGATGACGATGCCCTTGACGTCGCTCTTGCGCAGGTGGGTGCCGATGGCGCCGACGAAGTAGAGCGCCACGCCCAGGGCCGCCGCGATGCCGAGCGGGCCGTACCACAGGCCGATGACCAGGCCCGCCGCGCCAGCGATCTCACACGCCGCCAAGAACGGGTACAGCCGCAGAGGCACGCCGAGTTGTTCGGTGAAGGTCTGCACGGCGCGCTCCTGGCGAGTCAGCTTGGCCCAGGCGGACGGCAGCAGGGCTAGCGCAAGCAGGACCGCGATGACTGCGTAGGCAATGAACATGATCACTCCAGGTTGTTGATCCCGACAATCGTTGAGCGGGCGGGTGGAGAAGGTCGCGGCTTCTCCACCCGCGGTGGAGCGGGTTGTTATGCGGCGTTTGCACGCAGGCGCTGGGCGAGGTGCTTGGCCTTGGTAGCCGCGTCTTCGAGAGCCTTGGCGCGCGAGGTTTCCGCGAGCGGGATGAGCTGGGCCATCGCGGGATTGGTGGCGGCAAGGGTCAGCTCGGGGACGATGAAGTCGACCTCGACGCCGAGATACACGGTCAAAACGTCGCGCAGGTAGTTCTGGACGTACTCGAAGGGCTCACGCGGGGTGCCCGGAGCGTAGGAGCCGCCGCGGCTGGCGACGATGGTGACCGGTGTGCCCTTGACGGTCGAGTTCTCGCCCGCGGTGCGCCCCGGCAGGATCACATGGTCCAGCCATGCCTTGAGGGTCGAGGGAATCGAGAAGTTGTACATCGGCGCGCCGATCAGCACGGCGTCCGCCTGCTCCAATTCCTCGACCAGCTTGATGCGCTCGGCGAAGGCGGCGGCCTGCTCCCGGCTGTGGTCGGCAGGTGCCGCGAATCCGGCGGTCGCGGCGATGCCGTCCAGGTGGGGAACAGGGTTCGCGGCCAGGTCGCGATAGATCACGACGTTTTCCGGGTGCTGCTCTTCCCAGGCCTTGCGGAAGGTCTGCGTCACCGCACGCGAGGCCGATGCCGACAGGGGGAAGACGGACGCGTCCAGGTGCAGCAGGGTGGCCATGAGTATCTCCCGTGATCAGAGGCCCGGAGCATCGTCCGGGTTTTGTACGTAACTATGCTTTTCACACTAGCTTACTTTTTCTCACTAGCGAAGAAGAGGGTAGTACCATGGGTTCATGGCCGATGAGGGGACTCACGATGAAGCAGGGTGCGGGCGCGTCGCGGATGGCATTGGTCCCGTCTTCCAGCTGCTGGGAAAGCGCTGGACGGGCATGATCGTGGCCGCGCTGCTGCGGGGCCCGGTGTACTTCGGCGTACTGCGCAGGTCCGTCCCCGGCGTGAGTGAACGCATGCTTTCCGATCGGCTCACCGAACTCGGCGCGGCAGGGCTGGTTGTCCGCGAAGTCGATGAGGGGCCGCCGCTGCGCGTCTCCTACCGGCTGACGGAGTCCGGCGCCGCACTCGAACCCGCGCTGGGGGAATTGGCGCGATGGGCCAACCAGCACCTCATGGACAGCGGGCCGACGGTCAGCGGCCGACGGCCGTAGGCGCTTGAGGCGTGATCATCGGGATCCGAGGAGATCGATGTGATAGATCCACGAGGCATTTGGCGTGCCCGTTGCGTGCCCGTACGGTCAGCGACCTAGGACAGTACTGCAACGAGTACTGCAACAGCCCCTTACAACGGCTCACGATCACACCCGCCTAGCACCGTTCGGGGGCAGGTCGTAAGTCCTTGACCATGGCCGGGATGGTCCTGATAAGGAAGACGTCCCAGGTTCACGTCCTGGTAGCCCCACCTAGCTCAAAGGTGCGGCACTACCAAGTCAGGGCTGCTAGAACGATCTGGCGTCCTGCTGACTGTGGCCGCGTGCTCGCCGTTACGAAGGGGCGTCAGATCGGCGTCGGCGGCAGCCCTCAGTCGGTCATCCGCGCCGCACGTTATGGATTTTCGCTGATGCTCGCGATCATCGGCGGGTCCCCGGCGCGCTTCGCACCTTTCTCCCGGCTCTTCCACGAGGCCCTGGAGACGCTCGGACACGCCGCCCTACCGGTCGGAGTGCACTCTCCCGGGCACGTCGCCCTCACCGATGAGAAAGCCCGCGAAGAGTTCTGGCCGCGCTACCTCGAGGTCATCCGCCACGTCAGCAAGACCCGCGGATTCGCTGTCCCGACCAAGGAGTCCTTCCTCTACGAGATCGGGCCGCACGGGGCACTCTACGTCGGGTCGCCAGAGACCGTCGCACAGAAGATCGCGGTAACTCTCACCGCTCTTGGCGCGACCCGCTTCGACTTGAAATACGGCATGGGAGGCCTCTCGCATGAAACACTCATGACCAACATCGAGCTTTACGGCACACAAGTCGCCCCACGCGTCCGCGAACTCCTGGCGTGAGCGCAATTTGACTCCATGCGGTCGCGATTACTCACGCGTGATCGCCAAGCCCGGGATGCTGGTCAGCATCTGGCGGGCGGCGCGAAAGACATCCGATTCCGTCTGGGCAACGTCATTCACGCCATCGCACGGGCCATGACGTCGATGGCGGCGTGGTGATCTGGTGGCGCCGGCGACGTTGCACCCCACCCTCCACGAAGCAGCTCGACAGCCTCTCGCACGGACAGTCCTTGGATACGCCGGCAGCCTCCTGGTTCGCCGACGCCCTCCTTGTGGCTGCCGATCCCCAGGCTAGGGTGACCGTGTCAAGGGTCGATGTAGCGGATCGTGAGCGACACCCCAGGTGCTACCAAGTAGCACCAGATAGCACGCGGGGATAGAGTTGATGAGTGAGCACTCCTGAGCCGGGCCACTCCCACCAGATCTCCCAGCGCGATTTGCGCAACCGGTCAGCGGAGATCATGGACGGCCTGGAACGCGGACAGCGGTATGCCGTCACACGTAACGGCCACCACATCGGCGATCTGGTCCCCATCCGCCGTCGGCGTCGGGCCGTCTCGCGGGCCGAGTTCGCCGCCGTCTCCCGCGGCATGCCGCACCTGGACGATCGAAAGTACCGCGAAGACATGGACCACCACGTCAATGACGACCTCTACGACCCTTACGATCGGGCCTACGGCAGAGGCGAGTTCGCAGAGGACGGGGAATGATCCCCACTCAAGGGTTGCTCGACACCAACATCCTCATCTTGCGCGCCGGAATCGACCCCGACGAGCTACCGGACGAGATGGTGATCAGTGCCATCACCACTGCGGAGCTGTCGGTCGGCGTACTGGTGGCCACCGGGGCGCAGGAACTCGCCCAGCGGATGAAGATCCTTCAGACCGCCGAAGCCGAGTTCGACCCTCTTCCCTTCGACGACACCGCCGCCCGCGAGTACGGCCAGTTGTGGACCGCCGTCATCGCCTCAGGACGCAAACCCCGCCCCCGAACAGCAGACCTGATGATCGCCTGCGTGGCCATCGCGAACCGGCTCCCCCTTTACACCTGCAACCCCAAGGATTTCAAAGGCCTGGACCACCTGCTCACCGTGGTCCCGGTCACACGGCCACGATGAGGCAGCGCATGAAGGATGCCGGCCCTGCGACAGGACGGGGCAAGCACCAGCTGAACCCCTGAGCAACCTGGGGGATCGTTGGCAAGCCGTCCCGGAGACCAGGCCCCCTGGCCTAGGCGTAGGGGCGGTGAGGCAGTTCCCTGAGTCAAGCTCTGTGGTCTCAGAAGCCACTGGGAAACGCTCCTACGGGCTACTCCCTCATTCGGACGACTCGGAGAAGACCTGTGCAAGATCAACAGAAGTGGCTGCAATCCGGATCTGGTCACGTCCTGTTGATATCCCGTTCGCATTACCAGCTGTCGCCGCCCAGGACAATTCCAACAGATCGTCGACCGGCGCAGTGACGTAGAGCGGCACAGCAGGGAGAACTTGAGGTGTACTGGGGCGAAGATCAAACGGATCGAACTTGATGACTACGCCTGCGGCTTCATTGGCGATGTGCCAATCGATCTCGCCTGGTCGACTCAGCTGAGGGAAGTTGCGGTTGGTGATGAAGGGAGCCGGGTGGGCACGGGGGAAGGCGATACCGCCCAGAGGCAACCTAGGTGTACCGAATGGCTTTGGCGGGGAAGGAAGCTCGGGCGGCTCGTCTATACCGAGGTCGTAGAGCACTCCTTCGTAACCGCGCACCTGGCCCTCAAGACGGATCGTCAAGTGGATGTCCGTGAACGGGCGATCAGATTCGCTCGTGACCTCCACTTGAAGCGACGCCCGGATATGTGAGAACAGCGTGCTCACCGCGCGAGCCAGAAGGGTGTCCTTCAATCTTGCGATGTACTCGTCTACCTCAGAGACATAGGTTTCTGGATTCCGCGGATCGGGCATCGTCAGGCCCCGACTCATAGCGTCAAGCCTTTGAAGCGTGGAAGGCTTCTGGCCCAGAAACGCCATACACGCTTCCCTAGCCGCAAACGTGTGTTCCTCGACAGTTGCAGCGCTGTCTGGCGCTCGTTCCAACGACGTCGGAGTATTACGGAGACCCCAACCTGAGTGGGTCCCGCCATCAGCCGCTTCTGGAGCATGATCATCTCATCAGGATCTGCTCGTTCGACCTGCCCGGGGCGACGTGTCAAAACCGTGCCAGCTTCATAGGGCTGCAGGGCTTTGCGAAGAGTTCGGATCATGTCGCCGTTTTGAGGCGGATCTATGATCACCACGAGCACGTCCACACCGTCCACGCTGACGTACTCGGGTGTCCAGACAATCTCGCTGCCAACATATGGACGTATCTTGCTGACGACTTGCTCCGGATCCACCGCCTGCACACCATAGAGCTGGCCAGGGCTCACACCGATCAAGATGTAGGCGTAGCCGCCCGCCCACCGCTCGGCGACGGCAGGCTCGCGATTTGCGCAGCCGAGTATCTGACGAACCAGATGGTGAACGACGTTGTTACCGGTTAGGTCCAATCTGCTTTTCCACTCGATCCACCGAGTTTCGTCGACGTCGCTCGCCTCATAAACCGCCCGCACCAGCTTGATCAACTCGCTCGGGAAGCGGAAAGCTCTTGATGTGTCAATCATCAGACCCACGACAACCGAGGGTAGTGCCACACACCGACACTCTTTAGCTCCCCGGAGACAAGCTAGTCTAGGGCCCCGGGGTGATCGCGGCGAACCCGTCGAGGGCCGTAGGTGGCTGAGGTGGACAGCGGGGAGTCACGGGGACTCACGGTCATTCGACCGACATATGCCCAGGTCGGCGTTTCTCCAGCTCAGGCACCATGATCTTGGAAGAGAGCTGACAGCGCGGGTTCGATTCCCGTCACCCGCTCCACATACGAAGGGCCCAGGTCAGGATGTGAATCCCGATCGGGGCCCTGGTCGTTTCTGGAGCTGTTCGATCTTCTCGGGCTATTAGCGGCCATTAGGTGTTGATCACCCTGTGGGGACCAGCACTCCCGCCGCTCCGTCATCCTCGTCGTCATCGTGCGCTGCGAGTTGCTTGTCGATGGCGTTGATTAGACGGCGCTGTCGCGGTAGGCGGGCGGGGTGTCGGCTGCGACCATTGCAGCTGTGATGGGGGAGGGCTTAAAGCCTTTGACGACCAGATAGACGCCCAGCGAGAACTCCCATAGCGCGATCGGGAGTGCGGCGAGTGCCGACGGTACGGACACTTGTCCCCAGAAGCCGAACAATGTGGCGGCGGCGGAACCGACGAGCAGGGCCGCTCCGATGAATCCGAGCAGGGGAAGAACCCGCGGCACCAGGCGCGACTTGTACATCAGGGAGCCCAGCAACAGGGCGTTCAGGGCCGGAATGAGGCCTTGTCCGAGGAGGGACGTCCATTCACGCTGGGCGACCAGCGCCTGGCCGGTGACCAACGCATCTGCTCCGGCTCCGGCCTGCCGCAAGGTCACGATCGACAGGAGAGGTACGACGCCGGCGAAGAGGGTGGCGGCTTCCAGGACCCGGGCGCCGACCAAGCCCAGCGCGACCCCTTCGTTCTGCCTCTTGAGCACCGGGTACAGCACGACGGCGGTGCCGATGCCGGTGAGGGCCACGATCATCTCCAGGACGCCGCCTAAGAAGACGGCAGTGTCCGGGCCAGGGCCGACGATGTAGTTCGGAGCGAGCACCGGACCGTAGAGAGCGAGGGTCGGGATCGAGACAAAGGTGACCAGGTAGAGCACGCCCGCGGCAAGCGCGGTCTTCCTCAGTGAGTCCATCGGGACTCGTTTCGTTGCTGTGGTTCGGTCGGTGATGGTCATGTCGTTCTCCTTGTGTGGATTGGTGAGCACCTATTGAGGTGCGATGGTGGGTACGTCGGGCTGGTCGGGGTCGACCTGGGTGACCGAGACCAGTGGCAGGCCTACGTCGCGCACTTTTTGGAGCAAGCCATGCAGCGCGGTCTGGTCGAGGACCTGGCCAGAAAGGACGGTTGTGCCGTCGCTCGCGTTGGTGACGCTAATGCCGTCGAACCAGGCGGCCCACCGGGCATCGAGGTGCCCCTTGAGGCGGATTTCGTACCGTCCGGCGCCGTGATGATGGCCAGTCGATATCTCGCTCATGGGTGCTCCTTCCGATGTTGCTGGCCTGGATGGCCCTTCGCCGATGTTGCGGATGTTCCTTGGTCTGATCGAAAGGTAGAAGGAGATGTGATGAGGAAGCATCACCACATGTGGTGATTGACGTGGTGATGTGGCCGATCGGGACACGGTGAGGCAGGGACGGGATGGGATGGGATCGACCACGCTGAGCCTCCGTGCACACGACGGTGAGGGCATCCAGCAGCGATAGGACTCGCCCTGTCCCTACGGGTCGCGAACGACGACGCGCCGGGGTTAGCGGTCGCGGGCCCGCGACATCAGGTCGAGTTCCTCGGCCCGGCGGACCGCTGCCCGACGGTTGTTCACACCGAGCTTGGCGTAGATGTTCTTTGTGTGAGTCCGTACGGTGTTCAGGGACACTATGAGCTGGCGAGCGATGTCCGGGCCGTTCAGGTCGGTTCCGAGCAGCCGAAGCACGTGCAGCTCGCGTTCGCTCAGTGGCTCGATCAATGGGCCCCCGAAGGCGTCCCCATACTCGTCATCACCGAGCCCGGCGAAGAACCCCGCCTACTCCCCGCAGACCGCACCATCCTGCAGTTCGATGCCGAGAAGTAGCCGGACCACAAGAAGACCCCGGACCCAACACGAGATCATCCGAGCGCCCTACCCTGCCTGTTCTCGCATGATGCTTGACGCTTCGGCCCCGCCTGGTGCTTTACATGATCACGAGGCTGACCAACCCAAGCTCTGCGCGGACTGCCCATCATGTCGCCCGGCGACACTTCCGCTCATGCCGAATCGCAGTTGGTGCGTTGCCGCACTGTTGAGGCCGCCGTGCCATTTGATTGAGCCGCTCGATGCGGTCGGACATCAGTGGATGTGTGGCGAACAGCCCGGATAGGCCCCCGCCTGGACTGAACGGGCTTTGGGGTCACCACCTGCTCGACCGCCTTGGTCAGGATCCGATACGACTCGCCGGAACGCACCTCTTACCAGCGCAAACGCGCCGCCGGCAAGAGCCACAAAAGCACCTTGTTCGGTGAAGGCGTGGTGGGACACTTGTGGGCCCAGGTGCTCACGATTACGTCTACCGGATCTTCGACGGGCCCGGTCACGCCGATCTGCGCGCCCGCACCCGTGACTTGTTCACCGATGCCGCTGCGCGGCCCACACCCGGCGCGATGTCGTTGCTCCCTGGCCGTCCGGTTACCAGGGGAACGAACCCCAACCGTCCCATCTGTACACGAATGGGGTGGTTGTTAATCGCCAGTTTGATGCGGAAGGCCAACGTAACGTAGTCCGTTCATGAGGAGGGCGAGCAGGCGGTCGGCTTGAGCCGAGCTGTCCGGGGCGTCCTGGGCGGCCCAGGCGATAGCGCCGACCATCTTCAGCACATCCGCTTCGTCCGCATAGGCGACGACCACGCCCGATTGCCGCGCCCGCGCCAGCAACGCAGCCCCCACCTCGAACATCTCCGCATGCCAGGTCGATACCAGGCCATTCCCGCGGTCGAGCGCCGAGTTCATCACCGCGGCCGCCAGACCCCGATAGGTCAAGGCATGCGTGAGCGCAGCACGCAACCACGTGGACAACGCGTCGAAGTCGTCCTCGACCGTCAGCAGTCCGCGACCAAGGTCGACCAACTCGGCTATCTGCTCGGCGAGCACCGCCTCGATGAGATCCAGCCGAGTGGGGAAATGCCGATACAGCGTCCCGCCGGCCACTCCTGCCCGCCGAGCGATCTCGTCCAAGGAGGCGTCCACGCCGAACTCGGCGAACGCAATTCGCGCCTGCTTGACCAACTGCTCGTAGTTACGTCGGGCGTCTGCGCGCCTCGGACGCCCGGCACGCGACCGCGATTCGTGGCCTGCCAGCGCAATCACCACACCCTTGCTAACCGGGGACACAGTCCGCTACTGTGCCCACCTAACCGGACTATGTCTCACCTTAGTGGCATGACGCACCTCAAAGCATGGAGGGGCCGACCCTATGGCGCTGTCGGAACAAGACCGAATCGACATCAACGACCTGATCAATCTCCACGGCCACCTCACGGACGTGGGCAAGCTGGATCAAGCGGATGAGCTGTTCACCCCAGATGCCACCTATGACCTGGACGACCTCGGCCGCGGCTCGTTGCACGGGACCGCGGCCATACGTGAGGCAGCGCTCGCATTGGGCGACGCCAACCCGGTCGGCCATCACGTCACCAACATCGTGATCACACGGATCGACGATCGCTCGGCGCGGGTCCAATCCAAAGGAATCGGCATCAAGGCCGACGGAACGGCTGGCAGTGTCGTCTACGACGACATCGTCACGCGCCAACCCGACGGCTGGAAGATCAGCTACCGCAAGGTGACTTCCAGGCGAGCGGCACTCGGCGAGCAAGAAGTTGGTGCGCGTGAGGTTCTGGAGCGTTTCCGCCAAGCCGCTATCAGCCAGTCCGCCGATGACATGGGCCGTGTGTACGCAGTCGACGCGGTCCATGAGTTCCCGTTCACACGCCCAGGCCTGCCGTCCCGGCT
>JAOPYI010000075.1 GCA_025964675.1 Sphaerisporangium sp.
CCCGTTCCTGGGTCAGCGAACTCGCGGGACCCTCCTGAAGGGGACGGCCGGTGGGCAACGTGAGCGCGGATGCCATCAGGCCGCGCCCGTGCGCGGCCAGGGCCGCCGTTCCCTGCGGGTCCGTCGCATAGGTTCGGGACAGCCCGTGGAAAAACCCCGCCACGACGCCCGCCGGCCCGCCCTTGCCGAGATTCACCGCGGTCACCTGACCAGCGTCGCGCAGGCCGGAATGGGCAAGGATGTCGACCAGCGGCACCTGCACGACGACCTGCTCGAAGTCGTCGTCGAAATGTAACGTGTACGGGCGGGTGCTGTCGTAGAGGGCCATCGCGCCCGGATCCAGCACGGCCACCCGCCCGTCCTGCTCGACCCGGCCCCGCCCTCGGGTCTGAATGCTCGCAAGTAGGTACTGCTCACCGGCCCTTGCGATGAGCTGTGAGGTCCGGCGAACCCGCTGCCCGCCCGCGCGCACCGTGGAGATCTCCAGCCCGCCGATATCAGCGTGCGTGATCTGGCCGGCGAAGTGACCCGGGCGGGTGGGTGCGGCGGTCAACTGCACAAACGTGTCGCAGATGCGATCACGCCAGTACTCGAAGGCATACGGCGGCTCGACCACCGAGGTCGACCACACCTCGCCGGCCGCAGCAGGCTGCGCACCGCTCATCCCGACATTGTGCGGCACCCAAGCCCTGATCGACACAAAGAGGAGGCAAAAGGCGTATTTGGACACTAGGGGCTTTTACTTCAGTGACATTTTTGTTTGGGTCCTGCGCTGGGTAGTGAGCCGTGGGTCGGTCAGCTCTCGTCCACCGGCCCGTCCTTGGGCCCGGGTGCGTACGCCCCGACGGAGAAGGCGTGCACCAGGGTGGGTACGCCGGAGCTATGCGGATCGAATGCGACGGTGGACCGCAACCCAGGGGATCGGCTCTACGTCGTACCGGGAGTGGGGGACTAGCCGGTTCGACTGCGCTCGCTTATCCCGAAGACCTCCGCCATCGCCTGCTCACCTGCGGGGGTCGGTCTCAACGCCCTGGTCGAGCCGACCCTGACCAGCCAATGCCGATCGAGGAGGGTGCGGAGAAGCGCGGCGCCGGAGGTGCCCGCGAGATGAGCCCGGCGCTCGGTCCAGTCCAGGCAGGACCTGGCCATGGGACGCCTGCTGGGTGCGGTGAGATCTATGCTCAGGACGGTTTCGAACCACGCCTTGCCCTCGTCGGTGAGAGCGAAGCCGGTGTCCTGCCGGAGCAGGCCCTTGAAGGTGAGGGCATCGGTCACGGCCACGCCCAGCCGTCCGGCCAGATGGTCGTAGCATGTTCGGGCGAACATCAGCGCCTTGTTCGCGTTGTGTGCGCGCAGCGTCCTTGGTGTGGGGAGCGGGTCGGCGGAGTACGCGGCCAGGTCCTCCAGTAACTGGGCGGCATGGGGACCAGCCAGGCGGACATACCGGTGCCTGCCCTGCCGCTCCTCGGTGAGCAGCCCGCCCTCGACCAGCATCGACAGATGGGCCGTCGCCGTCGACGCGGCCACTCCCGCGTGGTGGGCCAGTTCGCCGGCCGTCCAGACCCGACCGTCGAGCAGGGCCGTGCAGAAGGTGGCACGGGTGTCGTCGGCTAGTAGTTTGGCCAGCCTGGCCAGCGGGATTGTCATGGCTCCATCATCGGTCACCCATAGTTCGGCGCTCACCGAAACGTCGTGCACCTAGCGTCCTTCCTATGAACGCACCCTGTCGTGAACCGTATGAAGAGGAGCCAGGCCGCTGGCGGATGACCCGGCAGGCCGACGTCCGGGCCGCACTGGCAGACCCCCGTCTGCAAGTCACGCCGCCGGCGCCGGGTGACGGGCCGATGGCGAGGCTGCGGAGGGCGGTCAGCAGGTTCAGCGACGGCGCTGAGCACACCGCCCGGCGGTCCGCGGCGGTGGCGGAGTACGGCAGGATCGCGGTGGCGGCCCTGCGCGCCGAGGTGGGGGCACGCGTGTGCGTGGAGCTGGCAGCGGCCCGAGGCGGCCGGATCGACCTGATGCCAGCGGCACGGGCGATCCCGGTCGGGGTGCTGGCGACCGCCATGGGCCTACAGGCCGGGCTGAGCAGTGAGGTATCGGAGGTGGTCGCGGTGATCGCCGCCGCCTACCCGCCTGGTGCGGTGGTGGAGCCCGTGCCCGCGGACCGGGCCGTGACCCGGCTGGAAGCACTGCTCGGGCACCCCGAGCCCGGCAGGTTCGCGGCCCTGGCGGTCCTGCTGGTGCAGACCTGTGACGCCACCGCCGGGCTGATCGGCAACACTCTGGGCCAGGTGCTGTCGCACGGTGCCCGAGGCGCGGTGGACGCGGCACTGGCCGAGACGCTGCGTTTCGATCCGCCGGTCCGCGCCACGGTACGGATCGCCCGCGAGCCCGTCTCGATCGGCGAGGTCGCGATCCCCGCCACCGCGACGGTCATCCTGGATCTGGCCGCTGCCAACCGCGATCCAGCGGTGTTCGCCTATCCCGGCAGGTTCGATCCGGGCAGACCCGAACGCGCGTCGCTGACCTTCGGCTCGGGACACCGGTCTTGTCCCGGCGAGAAGGCCGCCTTCGAAATGGCCGCCGGGTTCGTCCAAGCCGCCCTGGGCTGCGAGCTCGCTGATATCCGCTATGCCCCTTCGACCAACTTGCGGGTCCCGTCCCGCCTGGAGGTGATCGCGTGACCGCCGATCGGTTCGCCGAGTTCCGGGCACTGCACCACGCCGCCGAACCACTGCTGTTGCCGAACGCCTGGGACTACGCCTCGGCCGCCGCGCTCGCCGACGCCGGGTTCGCCGCGGTGGGTACGACGAGTCTCGGCGTCGCCGCGGCCGCCGGAAAGCCGGACGCCGAGGCGGCCACCCTCGAGGAGACCCTGACCCTCGCCGGGTCGATCACAGGCCTGCCATGCCCGGTCAGCGTGGACGTCGAGTCCGGCTTCGGCGGCGGTCCCACGCAGGTGGCGGACCTCGCCCAGCAGCTCGCCGAGCTCGGGGTGGCAGGGGTCAACATCGAGGACGGCCGCCCGGACGGCGCGCTGGCCGATCTGAGAGCACAGCGGGAACTGATCAGCGCGGTCAAGGCCCGGGTGCCGCGCCTGTTCGTCAACGCCCGGACCGATGCCTTCTGGCTCGGCACGCCCGAGCCGCTGACCGAGGCCCTCACCCGTACGGCCGCCTTCGCCGACGCCGGTGCTGACGGCGTGTTCGTGCCGGGGATCGCAGCGGACGCCGACATCGCGGCCATCACCGCGAAGATCGGCGTCCCACTGAACGTGCTCTTCATGCCCGGCCGTCACACGGTGGAGGGGCTGGCGGCGCTCGGCGTCCGGCGCATCAGCACGGGCTCACTGCTGTTCCGGGCGGCACTCCACGCCACCGTCCGCACCGCCCTCGCCGTCCGGGACGGTGCTCCGGTCACGGCCGGCCTGCCCACCTACGACGAGGTCGTGGCGCTGATCAGCCCGCTCGACCCCTCTCGCGAGCCTGCTAGAGCCCGGGGGTTCGGCCCGCAGGTGCCGAACGACAGCCCCCCTCCGTGATGCCCCGAGTACGGAGAGGTACTCTCGGGCGAGGAGGGGGCGAGCGGGGTGCCCGGGGAAGAAGCAGCTCAGACCGAGGTGAGTGTCGGCATACTGGCGTCACCCGGCGTGGTCTCCGAGCTGGCCGCGACCTTCCTGCCCGAGCTCGCGGAAAAGCTCGCGGCGCGCCTGCCGGACCTTCGATGGAGCATTGAGGTCGTCGAGGAGGGGCTCGTCGACCCGCCGGTCGAGCTCAGCGAGCTGATCGCCGCCGGGCGCAGAGCCATGCTCGATCGCGGCTGGCACCTCGCGCTCTGTGTCACCGATCTTCCGCTCCAGACGGCCCGGCGGCCCGTGATCGCCCACGCCAGCGCCGCGCACGGCGTGGCGGTGCTGTCCCTGCCCGCGCTCGGCCCGGTGGGGGTCCGCCGGCGGGCCATCTCCGCCAGCGTGCGGCTGGTCGAAGCCATGCTCGGAGCGGTGAGCCCGGAGGGCGGCGAGGAGGCGGGCGGCGGGACGGCGGGACGGCGGCCATCCGCCGCCGTCGCCCGGCGGGCACGGGAGCTCGGCGGGCGACTCGAAGCCGACGACCGAGGCATGCACCTCGTCGCCCGGGTGATCACCGGTAACGTGTGGCTGTTGCTCGGCATGCTGCGTGCCAACAGGCCCTGGCGGCTCGCGATACGACTCTCACGCGTGCTGGTGGCCGCGGCCGCGGCGGTGGCCGCGGCGCTGGTCACGAGCGACATCTGGCGGCTGGCCGACCACCTTGGACATGTCCGGCTGAGCGTGCTCACCATCGGATCGGTGCTTGCCATGACCCTCACCATCGTCATCGGCGCGAACCTCTGGGAACGGCATCCCAACGCGAATGCGCGCGAGCAGGTCATGTTGTTCAACATCGTCACGGTGACCACGGTGATCATAGGGGTGGTGGTCTTCTACATCGCGCTCTTCCTGATCGCGTTTGCCGGGGCGGCGGCGCTCGTACCGGACGGGTTCTTCGCGAGCGTCCTCCGCCACCCGGTCGACTTCTCCGACCACCTCGATCTGGCGTGGCTGGCGGCCTCGATCGCCACCGTCGGTGGCGCGCTCGGCGCTGGGCTGGAGAGCGACGACGCCGTGCGTGAGGCGGCTTACACCTATCGCCCGGACACCCCGCTCACCGGGCGCACATGATCCCGCGAGCTCCCGCCCGTCGGGCGCGTCAGCTCGACGGGTGAGCTCGAGCTCGCGGAACAAGACCCCGCGAGGGCGGAGGCGGCGGCGAAGGCCACCACGCCGCCCAGCAGTATGCGCGGCGGGGTCCGACCCGGTCGGCCAGCGTGCCGAAGACCCGTTTCAGCACGATGTGGGCCCCGTCGTAGAGGACAGCAGCCCCCTGGCGTCAACAGTGGCAGGGCGTGACCTCCTGCCGTTCCGCATCATCTACAGTGTCGTAGAACTTCTACTCATTGTAGAAGATGAGCCTCTGGCCCGGGTGTGCCACGCCGCCGTATGCCGCCGCTCACGGTGGCGCAGCCAGCGCCGCTGCCGGCGGACAGGCAATAGCCGGACTGCCCGGAAGAGAGATCTGAATGGGGACATCATGCCGTTGACGGCGGTCGGCCCGCACGTTGCGGCGGCGCACACCGGGCTGTCAGCGATCAACTCCACCGGGTGGGGGCGGGCCGCCGTGACGGCGACCCCGTGAAGATGGCCGCCGCGTCGTGTGCGCCGATCGGCGCACTGCTGGCGCTCACCCAGCAGATCGTCTCGGCGGTGGCGCAGCCACACCCGTACACCAGCCTGCCCCACATCCTGGCGCTCGCCGACCACAGCGGTCACCTGTCCTTCCCCAGCGACCACGCCACCATGGCCGGAGCGGTCGCCGCCGCCCTGTTCCTGGTCCACCGCCGCCTGTTTTCCCGACGTAAAGCATCGACTACTGAAAGGCCACCACCTTATGGGACCAGCAGCGCAGCGGATCACGGTCGTGTCGGCCAGCGTGGGCGCCGGGCACGACGGCGCGGCCAGGGAACTGGCCCGGCGCCTGACCGAGCGGGGCTTCCAGGTCGACTGCCATGACTTTCTCGACCTGCTGCCTGTAGCGCTCGGGCGCGCGTTGCGCAGCACCTACGCGCTGCAGTTGCGGGTCGCCCCTGACAGTTGGGGATGGCTGCTCATCGTGCTGAGCCGGCATCGGTCCCTCACCGCGGCCGCCACCGGACTCTGCCGGCTGGCCACCAAAAGACTCCGCCGGATCGTGCCGGCCGACACCGCCGCCGTCGTGTCGACCTATCCGCTGGCCAGCCAGGCATTGGCAGGGATGCGGCGGCGCGGCCTTCTGGACGCCCCGATGATCACCTACCTCACCGACATGTCCGTGCACCCGCTGTGGGTCGCCGACGGAGTCGACACCCATGTGGCGCTGCACCCGGTGGCGGCGTTTCAGGCACAGCTCCTGGGGGCCGCCGCAGTACAGGTCGCCAAGCCAGCCGTCCCGCCCGGCTTCCGCCCGGCGGTCTCAGCCACCGAACGCAGCGCCGCGCAGTTGCGATTCGGACTGCCGCACGAGCAGGGCCCGCTCGCTCTGGTGGTCGCCGGATCATGGGGCGTGGGTGACATCGAGCGGACCGCTCGCGACATCACCGCCACCGGGCTGGCCACACCGGTCGTCCTGTGCGGGCGGAACACGGCGTTGCGCGGCGCGATCACCGCCAGCGGCGCCGGGATCGCGCTGGGGTGGGTGGACGACATGCCCGCCCTGCTCCGCGCCTGCGATGTGGTGATCCAGAACGCCGGCGGGCTCAGCTCACTGGAAGCACTCGCGGCGGGCCTGCCGGTGATCAGCTACCGGTGCCTGCCCGGGCACGGCAGCACCAACGCCGCCGCCCTCGACCTGGCCGGCTGGGCACCCTGGGTGCAGCGGCCAGACGACCTCGCCGACGTGTTGTCGGCGTCGCTGGCTCTGCCGCTCAGACGGGCATGGGTATCCGCCGCAGACGCCGACCCGGCTGCGATCATCGCCGGCCTCGCCCGCCAGGACGTGCTCGCACCGCTGCTACGACTGGACGCCCGGACGGAACCGGTAGAGCTCGCCGCCACGGGCACAGGACTGTGATGGGCCGCGCACTCCGCGCCGCGCTGGGCCTGACCGGGCTCGCGCTGGCGGCACACGCCGCCCCCGCGCTCACCTCCATCGGGCCGTTGCGCAAGCGTCTGCTGCCCCACCTGGCCGGTGTCGGGGACCCCGGCCACATCGCGCTCACCTTCGACGACGGGCCGGACCCGGCCTCCACCCCGGCGTTCCTCACAGTGCTGGACAAGCATCAGGCCAAGGCCACGTTCTTCCTTCTCGGCCAAATGCTGTGGGCCGCGCCGGAACTGGGGAGGGACCTGGTCGAGGCCGGGCACGAGGTCGCCGTACACGGCTGGGACCACCGCCCCACGCTGATTCGGGGCCCGCGCGCCATCTACAACGACCTGGCCAGGGCCACTGACCTGATCGCCGCGGTCACCGGGCAGACACCCCGCTGGTACCGGCCGCCCTACGGGGTCCTGAGCACCTCTACCCTGATCGCGGCGCGCAGGCTGGACCTTACCCCCGTACTGTGGACCAACTGGGGACGGGACTGGCAACGCGACGCCACCCCCCAGATTGTCCTGGCCACCCTCACCCGGAACATGGACGGCGGTGCGACCGTGCTACTGCACGACTCCGACTGCACCTCCGCGCCCGGCTCGTGGCGAAACACCCTCGGCGCGCTACCCGCGATCCTCGAAGAAGTCCATGCGCGGGGCCTGTCCATCGGCCCACTCCGCGACCATCACCACTCGCCGCACACTCCCTGATCCCGACGAGCTGACAGTATCTCGCTGTGCCGCACGGGCCGCTCGTGGTCGCGGCAGTTGCCGCGGGCGGGACGAACGAGCAGGAGGTCACCGAGCGGGGGGCCTGCTCCCGGCGCCCGGCGCGGGCAGTTGGGCGGTGGAGTCCGCGTACTTAAGGAGCAGGCGCGCGAATTCGAGCCGCTCGGCTGCGGGCCAGTCGCGGGTGATGTATTCGAATGCCTGCCGCTGTTGGTGGCGGAAATGATTGAGGAGGGCGATGCCTTCCTCGGTGAGGTGGAGCACGGTGCGCCTGCCGTCCTGCTGAGAGGCCGCGCGGACCAGGTAGCCGTGGGAGATGCAGTCGCTCACCATGCGGCTGGCCACGGACGGGTCCACCAGGAGGTGATCGGCAAGCCTACCGACCGTCATCTCCGTGGCGGCCTCGTTCGCCTCATCGACGATGTTGAGGACCAGGT
Source organism: Sphaerisporangium sp. (assembly GCA_025964675.1). Classification (GTDB taxonomy): domain Bacteria; phylum Actinomycetota; class Actinomycetes; order Streptosporangiales; family Streptosporangiaceae; genus Sphaerisporangium. Next base: position 7,810 of record JAOPYI010000075.1, read on the forward strand.
TGCGTTTGAGGTCCTTGCGGCCCACCGGGGGGTCGACAGGGGCCTGCATGGTGCGCCGCCGCAGCCGGGCGAAGGCCGCGCCGACGGCGTCCAGTAGTGCCTGTCCCTGCGGGGTGAAGGCGTCCGAGGTCGTCACGCCGACAGCTTATCGCACGCATCTGCAGACAGCACATACGTGCGAAGATGCATGGAGTTGTGGTTTGCATTAGCGTGTTCGTTGCGGTGGAAGACCTCAGCCGCAGCGGCCCGACGGGCCTGCCAAAAGGGAGAGTCATGATCACAGCCATCATCAACGCCCGCGTGTTCGACGGCGAGCGTGCGCTGCGGGAGACCACCGTCGTCGTGGACGGCACGCGGATCGTCGCCGTCGGCGGTGAGCCGCCCGCCGAGGCGGAAATCCTCGACGCCAGGGGCGGAACGCTGCTGCCCGGTCTGTTCGACGCCCACGTCCACACCTCCGAGGAGTCACTCGCGCTGGCGCTGCGGTTCGGGGTCACCACCGAACTGGAGATGCAGGGCATGAACACCAAGAACAACCGCGCGCACATCACCGAGAACGACTCCGTCGCCGATGTCCGTTCCGCAGGGTTCGGCATCACCCCGCCTGGAGGGCACCCCAGCGAACTGATCCCCGAGGGCTTCCGCCCGGCGGGCCGCAGCGAACCAGGCCCCGACGGCAAGCAAGCTCCGCGCGCGGCACCCCTGATGCCGTTCTCCACGACCCCGGCCGAAGCGGTCGGCTTCAACCCCCAGCTCGTCGCGGCGGGCTCGGACTACATCAAGTTCATGGTCGACGACGGCTCCGTCGAGGGCCACCCCGGTCTCCCCATGCTCGACCAGGCGACCCTGACCGCCGGCGTCGCCGAGGCCCACCGGCACGGGATGCTCACCATCGCTCACACCCTGACCATCGACGCGACACGGATGGCGGTCGAGGCCGGCATCGACGGCTTCGCCCACCTGTTCATGGACCAGCCGCACACCGACGAGATCATCGACCTCATCGTTACGTCCGGCGCGTTCGTCGTCCCCTGCGTCGTCCTGAACGCCTCCATGATGGGCATCACCGGGTCGGCCCTCGCCGAGGATCCGCGCGTCCGCTCGCGCCTGGACGAGGCCTGGACGGACACCTTGCACAGCAGCTACAACCACTATCCCCAGGCCAAGCTGCAGGACGTACTGGCCTCGGTCAAGGCACTGCACGACGCCGGCGTCGACCTCATCGTCGGCACCGACGCGGCCCTGCCACTGCCGTTCCTGGGCGGCGTGGCCCACGGCGCCAGCGTCCACCACGAGCTCCAGTACCTCGTCCGGGCCGGTCTGACCCCGATCCAGGCCCTGCGCGCGGCGACCCTCACCCCGGCGCGTCGCTTCGGACTGGAGGACCGCGGCCGCATCGGCGAGGGCCTCCGGGCCGACCTGCTGCTAGTGGACGGCGACCCCACCACCACGATCAGCGACACGCTCAACCTGCGCGAGGTCTGGCGCCGCGGCACCCGCACCGCACTCGCGGCCGGATAAATACCGTCTCAGGAGTCAAGCCCGCAGGGTGGGGCGTCTATCTGCCCGAAAAGATCATTGCCATCCGTCTTGCCGTTTCAGCATTGTGTGAGACACACGGGCGCCGGGAATCGACCCGAACCGGCCGAACCGGCCCGACAACCACCGCTCGCAAGCCGGGCCACGACCTGGCCGCCCGGCCCGCACGCCCGGCGTCAAGGGAGATCTTTTGTGGGGCGCTTGACGAGGCCAGGGGTCAGCAGGTGTCCTGGATGAGCAGCACCTCGTTCGGTGAGGCGTCTGTGCGGATACAGGCCACTGACCCCACGACATCGAGAGACGCCCAGGGTCAGGACAGGTCTCCCCGGCTTAAGGGGTGACCCCAGGTGGCTTCCCGGTACGGGATCACGCCGTGCAGTGCCAAAGCTCTTACATGAGGAGTGCTGGTGACCCATGGAACTGCCGTCGAGGCAGGCGCGCTCGGGCACCCAGGCGTCCCCGCAGACTCGCCCGCAGGCGGCGAAGGCTTAGGAGGTGAAGCGAGATGGACGGCGATTGCCATAGTCAGCTGTCCCATTCCGTGACACCCCGCACCCATCGCCCGCGTCAGCACGACTGACCGATCGGCCCGCACAGGACCTCCTGGGCGGCAGGCCGCTCACGTGCCGTTGTCGTAGCGCCCGGCGCGATGCTTCTGCGAGGCGTCCCCCTTGTGTAGGTGGAGGAGGTCCGCCATGACCATCACGATCACGCTGCCCCGGCTGCCAATGAGCGCCGACCTTCGGCGCGCGCTGCGCGCGCTATGGCCGTTGGCCGTCATCGCGCTGCCCGCGGTCGCAGAGGCCGCCGGCGCGTCCCTCATCGTGCGCCTGGCCCTGGAGATCGCTGTACGGATGACCGACCAGGCCATCGGCGCATAACAGCGTTCTCAAGTGCCCTGGCACACACCGGTAGAAGGAAAAGGAACCGGCCCGGGTGGACCCCACCCGGGCTTCCTTGGATTTCGCTCCGATACCCCGGCAGGCGAAAAGAAGGGTTCACATCGCCCGCATCAACGAGTGGCTGTGACCATATTCGAAGGAGGTAGAGCATGAGGCTCACCCTGCGGTGCGGTAGTGGTAACCGCATATTTCGCTGATACCCATCCGCTCGTACAGCCGGAGAGCCGGGATGTTGTCGCGCTCCACCTGGAGATACATGCGGTCGGCTTCGTGTGCACCGGCCCAGTCGGCCAGCGCGGCGAGCACATTGCGGGCCGCGCCTTTCCCGCGTGCCTCGGGGAGCGTGGCCATACCGAACACTCCCGCCCAGCCGGTGTCGGCGACCGCGCGGCCCACCGCGAGGACATCATCCCCGATCATCGCAGAGGCGTAGGCACACGGCAGATCCACACGACCGAGCATGTCCCACTCGGAACGAGAGTCGCCACCATGACCATGCACAGCGTGCCAGGTATCGAACCATGCGCGTGTCGGGCGGTCGTCCAATCGAACCCGCAGCGAGCCTGTCGGTGCCTGTTCCAGGACACGCGCGGTCGACGCCACCTGCAACGACATCAAGCTCTGACGGCGGTAGCCACGCTCTGCTAAGACTGTGTCGAGCCCTTCTGGACACACTCCCGGGCTGATCTGAAACCGTGCGGCTGCGCCGTGACCAGCATAGAACTCCTCCGCCCCAACGACCCTGCACACCAATTCGCCAGGCCTGGCATCACCATGTGGCAGCACCGTTCCCACCCACCAGGCACAGCTGGGGGCATGGCGCAGCCACCACCCTTCAACATCCTTGATGTGCTCGGCCGGAAGAGCCCGGGCCGCTCTTTCCTGTAGGCCCCTCACCATTTCCGAGCTACTCATGGCAGACGGCGCCGACACGCACACCCCTTTAACCGCACCCGGCGACTATGACAGCATCTCTCGGCGATGGTGTGTCCGTTCAGCTTGCGGAGGCCGGCACAGATCCCGATGACGCTCTTCATGCATACCCCTGACCACCGAACTCCCTGGAAAGGAACTGCCGCGTGGACGAGTTGATGCCCTTTGAAGGCCCCTTCGACAGCGATGAGGCCTCCGACGCCATCGCGGAAATCCAGGAAAAGGACGACATCACCGCGGTGATGACCGAGGCGCTTGGCGAGTTCGTCCAAGACAACGAGGAGTACGCCGAGGAGGGCTATGTGGAATCTTCCCTGGCGATCAGCTGTCTGGTCGCTGCCCGGATTTCCGGGATCGCCCCGGACGAGGTAGCCCTTCACTGGCTGAATCGCAATCCCTTCACCGTCTCCGACGACCTGCGTGAACTGGCCGCCGCCGCGTTCACGCTGGCTACTCGTCTTGAGGGCAACCACCTCAGCGAGGTTGGGCGCGCCGGAGACTGGCCGGCGTTCTTGGACTATCTGGAGCCCTACCGCAAGGCTCTGCATGGTGAACCCCAGGACCCGCCGGCCCCGTTCGTCCCGGACTTCTCCCACCTGAAGGAGCAATGGTTCCAGGCGTTTTGGACCATCGCCGACCGAAGCTTGCCTCCCAGCACCGCCTACGCGAAAGCCGCGGAAAGACTCGCCCTATCCGTCAACGAGTCGCCGGACTGGCTCGCATGGTGGCGTCCTGCCGGTCTGCAGGAGCTGATCGTCTTCGGGCATCTCGTACCAGGCGAGTACACAGAACGGGTCTCTCGTGGCCGCACCACAGCTGAGGCCTGGTTGGACTTCGGCCGCTCCCACGATCTCTCCGAGGACGCAGCCGGCCAGCGTGTCACCGACGACTTCCAAAAGGCCCTAGCCGCCGTAGGTCGGTATCTCCACCTCGGCCCTCTTCCGCCACTCTCCTCCCTCAGCTGAAGCATCGAGAGGCCGGCCAAGCTCGCGTCGACAATGCGTTTGTCTGACCGGTGGACACCCCACCCCACCTCGGCCTACCCGCGCCGTCTCGTCATTGATCTGGTGACGCGGCGGGCTGCCAAAAGACGAACCGGGCACCACCGAGAGGCGCATCCTCGACCTGGATGCCGCCACACTGAGCTTGCGCGATGGCACAGGCGATCGGCAGCCCCAGACCGACGCTGCCTTGGTCCCAGCGGCGGCGATCCTTGAGCCGGGTGAACCGCTCGAAGATGCTTTCCCGGTCAGCCTCGGGGACTCCCTGCCCATCATCGTCGACCGAAAATTGCGCCATCTCGCCGGTACGGCATATCTCGACCTCGACCCTCTGGTCAGCGTGCCGCACAGCGTTGTCGAGCAGATTGGTGACCACCTGGCGGATCTGCTCGCGCACTGCCTTGATGGTCACGGGCTGCTTCGTCCTCACGACGATCGGGACCCGGTCCATCCGCATATCGATCTCGTCCTTGACCAATTGTCCCAGGTCGAACCGCTCTCGATCCTCCTCCCTGGTGGCTTGGACGCGGGCGAGTAACAGCATGTCCGTGATGACCGCTTGCGTCCGGTCGAGGTTGCGCATCGAGCATCTGACCAGTTGCCGCACATCGGTCTGGTCAGGATGCAGCTCGGCCTCCTCCAGCTCGGCGCGGAGGGCGGTGAACGGGGTACGAAGCTCGTGGGACAGATCTGCGGCAAACCACCGCAGCCCGTCGAATCGGTCGAGTGTGGTTTCGAGGTTTTGCATGAGATGGGCGGCGCCGCCGGAGGGCGCCTGAGAAAGCTTGGCGAGCTGAGCACTACTATTGATCTTGGAGAGGTCGTCGCTGATCCCGTCGATCATGCGCTGCATCCGACGGCTGGATACCATGCAGGCCACGCCTCGGGCCGCAAGCGCCAGCAGCGCCAGCTCGCCGACCAAACGCATCCGGCGCGCGCTTACCCTCCCCCGAGTGCGCGAAGGGCCGAAAGTGCGGGGATTGTCAACCCTCATGGACGCCCCCTGCCATCAATGCCAGCGTAGCCCCACGCGCCGAGTTGAGCCGTTTCAACCCCGGGTAAGCGCCCCGCCTCTCACCCCGTTACGGCCGGCGTGAAATTGGTCTGGTTTGGTCGCGTTGGTGGGCGTGTCATCTCGCCCACCGGATCCACCTGACCGTGTGCCGTCCCATCGGCCGGTGCGGCAGCAAGGGCAGTACCAGATATCCGACGATGCACGCGGCCACGATGAACAACGAGAGGGCGAGGAACAGCACTACGGCCACGTAGTAGACGGCGGGGAGGCGCAGCCCGGTGACCTTGTTGTGGGTACGGGCCTGTTCGAGGTCACGGCTGGTGGAAGCGATGGTCCAGCGGAGCCGGTCATAGTCGTTGGCGGCTTGCTGACGGGCGAGGCAATTGGGGCAGGTCGTGCTCATGGGCTCTCATGGTTTCCATAAGGCTTGGTCGTTTCAGGGAAGACCCGGCCCGGGGGTCGGGCGGCGAGTCGGACGTCGCAGCGGAAGTGGGAGATGTCGTCGCCGCCTCGCGAGGGTGAAGGCCATCGCTGGTCGAGCGGATCTTGCCAGGTTGGAATGTGAAGCAGACATTAACACCCAAACGTGACTATGTGGGGATATTGCGAGTAAAGCTCATCCCGCCAGGTGACTCGCGGCGTGCCCGGCAGCCCGTTCGAGAGCGGTAGGGAGCAATGGGTACGAGGTCGAGCCCATCAGGCTTGACGGGCGGACCCCGCTGCCGGTCGCGTACTTGCCGGTTTGGCAAGTACTTACTAATATGGCAACGACTGGAAGGAGCCACTGAGTGGACAAGAGTGAAGCCCAGGAAGCCCTGACCGTGGCCGACGAGCTGTCATCGCGGATGCGCCGCAAGGGACGGTGGCACGTCACTTCGGTGTTCCTGCTCGGCGTCGCCATGCTGGTGCTGACACTGACCTACGGGCTGCTCATCGACAGCCCAGCCCAGAGCACGACCTCCGTGCTGCTCCTGATCCCGCTGTTCGTCCTCGTGGTGTACACCGCCAACCAATCCGTGGTCGCGCGGTACCATCGCACCCTGTACTCCATCATCACGCCACTCGGAGCCGTGTTCTACACGGTCACGGTGGTGTTCGGGAAGGTGTTCTTCCAGGACGCGCTGTGGTGGTGGGTGCCGGGGGCGTTCCTCTGTGCCGCGCCTTTCTTCCTCGTGGCCTTGCTCAACCTCAGGGCGGGTAAAGACGCGAAGAGCGGACCGTGAACCATCCGCGAAAGGCGCTCGACGCCGTCATCCACGCGCCGATCAGATTCTCGATCGTCGCCGCGCTGTCGAAGATCGATGAAGCCGACTTCAAGTCGCTCTACGAAACCATCGAGATCACCGATTCAGCCCTGTCGAAGCAGATCTCGATCCTGGCGGACGCCGGATACGTGAAGATGCGCAAGACCTTCGTCGGAAAGCGCCCGCGAACCTACCTCGCGCTCACCTCGGTCGGGCGCCAGGTGCTGGACCGCCACCTGAGCGCGCTCCGGGAGATCGCCGCCGGCTACGAGCCCGCCGCGGACGCCCCTGCCGACGACCTGGAGAGCCCGGGGCAGAGTCACTGACCCGGGCTTCGCCGGCCCCACCGTGTACGGGGGGGTCCGCGGTGTCTGAGCAGATCGACCATCTTCTTGGCCGCCCATTGCGCTGCCGTCCCTGCCGGGTCCGTTTTCGCTCGGCGCAGTTGGTTGCGAGCCTCGCCTCTTTACATGCCTTTGACCTGCGGTTTCTTATTATTCCGGCATGTCGCGATGGGTAGGGAGCAATGGGTACGAGGTCGAGCCGATCAGGCTAGACGGGCGGACGCTGCTGCGGGTGCGCCAGTACGGCGTCCTGGTGTCCTACTGCAGCTCGGTCGCCGAGGTCTCCAAGTACGTCGATCTCGACGAGCTCGTCGAGCTGGTCACCCTGCCAACTGCGGCGGCTCGTCCTCGCGGGTGATGTCCCGCCTGCCGGCTGTGAGCGGTTGGTCCTCGCGGGTGATGTTCTCCGGCAACTTGTCGTCGCGTAGCCCTCGCCATGACGGGTGGCGGAGCCTCCCGTCGTGCGTCCACTCCGCGTACTGCACCTCCCCGACCAGCGCAGGATCCACCCAGCGGGCGTCCCTGGCCTGCTCGCGGGGCACCGGTCCGTCGAAGGGGGACGTGGCCCGGGAAAGGGGGGCGAGGATCTCGCTGAGCTCCCGGAGCGTCTCCTCGGTGAACCCCGTGCCGACGTTGCCCGCGTAGAGGAGCTGATCGCCCTCGTGGACGCCGAGCAGCAGCGAGCCGATCGTCGAGGCCCGCCGCCCCCGTCCGGGCGTCCAGCCCCCGATGACGACCTCCTGCGCCCGGAAGTTCTTGACCTTGGTCCACTCCGGGGACCTCCTGCCGGGCCGGTACGGCGACTGCAGCCGCTTGGAGACGATGCCCTCCATGCCGAGCTGCCGGCTCAGATTCAGGGCGTGGGCGCCGTCGTCACGGAACCACGCGGGCACCTGCCACCGGGCGCCCGCCGACACCACGCTCTCCAGCAGCTCCCTGCGCTGGACGTAGGGCAGGGCGATGGAGGGCTCGGTGCCGATGTGGAGGATGTCGAAGAGCATGTACGTCACCGGGACCGTCTGGGCGAGCTTCCGTACGCGCTCCTCGCGCCGCTGGTGCATGCGGGGCTGGAGGGCAGAGAAGCTCGGGCGGCCCGCCTCGTCGAAAGCGACGATCTCCCCGTCCAGCACGACATCGTGGCCTCCCACCGCGCCGGCCAGGGCGTACAGCTCGGGGTAGGCGACCGTGATCTCCTTGCCGCTGCGGGAGACGAGCGTGAGGGCGGAGTCCTCGATGTACGCGAGGGCCCGCACGCCGTCCCACTTCATCTCGTGACCCCACGCGTCTTCCTCGCTCGGCGGCGGAAGCGGTCCGAGCTGGGCCAGCATCGGCGTGTAGGCAGGTAGTCCCCCCATGGGCGCTTTCTTACCCGCTGCGGAGATCCGTACGGACCCCTACACCACCCCCGAGATTCAATTCCCATGTCGTCCGTCGTTTGCCCAAAAGGGATGCAATGTATAAACCGGAAGGGGACGTTCCAGTACATATCTGCTCACTGGGGGATCTGGGACGCGGTTGTTCCCATAGCGATCACAACTTTCATCGATAAACAGATTTAACAATTCGCATATATCATCACCGCTCGTGGCTAAAGGTGATCTTTCGAGCCCGTCGCTGGCCGACGATCTGTTCTTTGTCATGCACGACAACGTGACGGGTCGTACGCGACTACATCCCCGACTCGCGAGCCTGGGGCTGGCGGGCGCCGTCCTGGGTGACCTGATGCTCGCCGAGCGTGTCACTCTCGACCTCGCGTCGGGCCAGGACCGCCTCTACGCGACCGCCCGGGACGCCACTGGCGATCCGCTCACACAGAGCGTGCTCGACCACGTCATCGTCGAGCCGCAACACCCGGTGGTCACCTGGCTCCTCTTCTTCGCCCGTACGATTTACGCCGACATCACGGCCAGGATGATCGCCGCGAAACTGCTCAACCCGCCAGCAAGGCACCTATTGAAACAGCAGCCCCCGGCCCCAGTGAACACAAACACGGCCGCGTGGCCGCTCGCCCGCCTCAACCTCGCCGTCCAGCGGCGCGAGCCGCCCGTGGTCAGGGACTGCGTCCTCTACGGGCTCTTCGTCGCTACCGGCGGTGCCCAGCGGGCTCTGTGGGAGCACGATCCCGCGTTCGTGGCCGCCACGATTGCCATGCTTCCCGTACCGCTGCAGAGACTCATCGTTCAGACTGAGGTCGCCGTCGGTGAAGCCGTCATCAGCCGTCGCTGACCCCCCTCCCCACCCCCATCTCACGGAGTTCCGGATGTCTCTCACAGAGCAACGGCCCAGCGCCGTTTCCGCCGCACTGGCCAAGGATCGGCTCGGTGTCCCATCGGTCGTGTTCTTCGTCATCTCCGCAGCGGCGCCGCTGATGGTCGTCGCGGGTTCGGTCCCGACGGCGTACACGGTGACGGGCGTCATCGGTGTGCCGTTCGCGTTCCTGATGCTGGGCGCGATCTTCGCGCTCTTCGCTGTCGGGTACGTGACGATGGCGAGGCACGTCGTGAACGCGGGCGCGTTCTACGCCTACGCCGCCCAAGGGCTCGGCCGGACGCAGGGGGTGGCGACCGCGTGGGTGGCACTGCTGGCCTACAACGCGCTGCAGCTGGGCCTCTACGGCATCATCGGGTCGGCGGCCGAGCCGCTGCTCCTCGACTGGTTCGGCGCCTCGCCCGCGTGGTGGGTGATCGCGCTGGTGGCGTGGGCGCTGACCGGCCTGCTCGGCCTGCTGCGGGTGGACGTCAACGGCAAGATCCTCTCTGTCCTGCTGGTCAGCGAGATCGCCGTCGTCCTGGTGTTCGACATCGGTGACCTGTTCCACGCCGCCCCTAGCGGCATCAGCTTCGAGGGCTTCACCCCCGGCTCGCTGTTCGTGCCCGGCGTGGGCGCCGCGCTCGCCACCGTCGTCGCGGGGTTCGCCGGCATCGAGTCCTCGGTGGTCTTCGCCGAGGAGTCCAAGGACCGCAACAGGACCGTGCCCATTGCCACCTACCTGGGCATCGCGATCATCGCGGTTCTGTACGCGATCTCCGCCTGGGCCCAGACGGTGCCGACCGGGCCGGACGGAATCGTCAAGGCGGCGTCCGAGCAGGGGCCCATGCTGATCTTCAATCAGGCGGCCGCCCACATGGGCTCCACCGTCGCGACGATCGGCTCCGTGCTGTTCGTGACCAGCAGCATCGCCTGCATGATCGCCTTCCACAACACTACGGCGCGCTACATCTTCGCCCTGGGCCGCGAGAACGTGCTCCCCTCGGTGTTCGGGCGCACCTCGGCCCGCACCGCCGCTCCGACGGCTGGATCGGTGCTGCAGACGGCGCTTGGGCTGATCGTGATTACCGTCTACGCGATCTTCGGCCTCGATCCGGTCACGAAGCTGTTCTTCACTTTCGGCGCGTTCGGTGGCCTCGGGCTGCTGACCCTGCTCACCGTCACCTCGATCGCGGTGATCGTGTTCTTCTCCCGGAACCCCTCGGGGGAGACGGCGTGGCGGACGCGCATCGCCCCGGCCCTGGCGGCCCTGGCGCTATGCGCGATCATCGCGCTGACGCTGATCAACTTCGACACGGTCCTCGGGGTCGCGTCCGACTCGGTTATCCGCTGGATCCTGCCCGGCATCTTCGTCGTCGCGATGGTCTTTGGCGTCGCGTGGGCTCGTGTGCTGAAGGTGACCAGGCCGGAGGTGTACGCCAACATCGGCTTCGGCGCGCAGGCCGTCAGCGGAGGCTCCAAGTGACGGCCAAGATCACCCCGATGACGGACGCGGCCGTGGCCGGCGAGATCATCGCCGACACGTTCAGCCTCGATGCGATCACCAGTTGGCTCATCCCGCCGGTGCAGGACCGGCTGCCGATCCAGCGGCGGTTCTTCACCATGCACGCCGCGCACGCGCTCGACCACGGCGACGTCTACGGGATCCACGAGTCAGGCGAGCTCGCCGGGGTCGCGGTCTGGTTCACCGCACCGTTCCCCGAGATCCCCGGCCAGGACGAGGCGATCGCCTCCTTCGCCGGGGAACACGCCGAACGCTTCGGCATCCTCGGCCGGCAGATGGACAAGCTCCACCCGCACGAGCCGCACCACCACCTGGCGTTCATCGCCCTGGTACGAGGGCGAACCGGCCGCGGCCTCGGCAGCCTGCTGCTGGAGGAGCACCACCGGCGGCTCGACGCCCAAGGGATGCCGGCCTACCTGGAGGCCAGCAGTGAGGCGAGCCGCCGGCTCTATCTCCGGCACGGCTACGTGGACATGCCCGAGCTGCTCCGGCTGCCCGAGGGTCCGGTCATGTATCCGATGTGGCGCGCGCCGTTCGTCCGCGTCGACCGACTGGCCGACGGCCATGTTGAGGAGAACGGTCTAGGCGCCCTCGAGTGATCAGCCGGAGAAACGGGTGGAAGGCCCGCCATCCTGGAAGTACTGCACGATGGCGCAGGAATCGCTCCGGACAAACGTCGAGCGGCTGGTCGGGGGGCTGCCGCTCGCCCATCAACTCATCAGCCCGGGCCTCACCACTCATGCGGATACAGCAGGCGCCACAGGCAACCGAAGCACAAAACGAGCGCCACGCGGGCTGTCCTCGATGGTGAGGCTGCCGCCGCTCATCTCGGCGATCTGCCGGGCGATCGCCAAGCCCAGGCCGGTGCCCCCGGGGTCCTTCTCGCGGCTGTCTCTCAGCCGGACGAACCGTTGGAAGACGCTGTCGCGCTTGTCGCGGGGAATTCCTGCGCCGTCGTCCAGCACTTCCAGGATCGCGACGCCGGCCGGGGACCGCGGATCACCCGCCTGCCCGTTGTCCTGCCGGCACACCTTGATGGTGATCGCGGAATCGGCGTGCCGTTCGGCGTTGCTGACCAGGTTGTCCAGCAGCCTGGCCAACCGCAGCCAGTCGCCCAGCACCGCCACGCCAGGCTCGATCTCGCAGCGGATCTGCTTGGTGGAGGAAAGGCGGTTGTCCACTTCGGCGGTGACCAACTGTGCCAGGCAGACACGGTCGCGGGCACAGGGCATCCCCGAGTCCAGGCGGGCAAGGATCAGCAGGTCGCTGATGATCGCCTGCAGCCGGTCCAGGTTGGCGAGCAAGGTCTTTCCCGTGGTGTTGGCGATGGTTTGCTCTGGCGCGAGCATGGCGTCCTCCACCTCGACGCGCATGGCGGTGATCGGGCTGCGCAGGTCGTGGGAGGCATCCGAGGCGAACCGGCGCTGCTGCTCCACAGCCGCCTGCAGCCGCTCGAGGGTGTGGTTGACGCTTTCGGCGAGTTCGTGGAGCTCGTCCTGGTGCTGGGGGATCGGCACCCTGCGTCCCAGGCAGGTGGTGTTGATCTCGTCCAACTCCGATCGGATGGCGCCCACCGGCTTCAAGGATCCCCCGACGATCCGGTAGGTGCCGTAGGTGATGAGGGAGGTGAGGATGACCACTATGCCGAAGAGCAGCGTTGCCAGTTGGGGATGGACCAGCGGTGGGACGACCGGGGCGGCACTGTAGACGGTCAAGGTCTGGCCGGCGCGGTTGGCCTGCTGGGCGACCACGATGTCGCATTCATCATGAGGGAAGACGCGGTCGCATACGACGGCGCTGTTCCTGGAGTCCTGGGGCGTGAAGGCAGCCATGCGGGGCTTGCCTTGTAGCTCCTTGCTGGCCGCGACGACCCTTCCTTGGGAGTCCACCACTTGGAGGTGACGGATCTGGCTGTGCGCGATGGGATTGTGGAGCGTGCCTCGTTCGACCATGTAAACCACACGTTGGGTCGCGGCGGCCACTTCGTTGGTGAGGTACTGGGTGGCGAGCCGATGGATGGCGATCGTGAGCACCGTGGCGCACAGCGCGCACAGCACAGCGGCCGCCACGCCGGCGAACACCGTGAAGCGGGTTCTGATCGGCCATTGCGGCCGCGGACGCATAGCGAAACCCCTGATACCAGTCGACCACATCGGTGGCAGAGGCCGGTGGCGGGGTCAGCCGTACCGGCGGCCTGTGGTGATGCCCTTGGTGAAGCGCGCGGCCGCGCAGTAGCCGGCCTCAGTCGCGGACGTCGAACGGCGGTGTGCCGTTGCCGACGGTGGCCGGCCCCAGGTAGTAGCCGTGGAAGGCAGATCACGGAAGTTCCGGATGCGCGGCAGCAGGTTCGGTTGATAGCGTTGACCCTAGATGCGCCTTGGTGGCAACTCACCAGCAAGGAGGCGAGTCATGGCCGATGTTCTAGAGGTCAAGGAAAAGCTGCTCGAGGCTCTGAATGATCACGACATCAATCGGGTACTCGAGTGCTTCACTCCAGAGGCCGTCTTGGTCACGCCTGTGGGGGTAGCTGAGGGCCATGAGCAGATCGCCTGGTACTACGAGCATCTTCTCAGCGGTTTCGCAGACATGCGTATCGTCGCTTGGCAGGTCCTGACCGCTGGCGAGTCCGCGCACACCGAATGGACGATCACCGGCACCCATACCGGGCCCTTCCTGATGCCCGATGGCCGCGAAATGGATGGAACCGGCCGTCACGTCGCCATTCGCGGTTCGGGCGCGTGCACGATCGAAAACGGCAAGATCATCACTGACAGGGAGTACTACGACCAGCTGGAGCTGTACACCCAGCTCGGCCTCTGTCTTGCCGCTACCACGTGCGCCTGATTCCGTCGCCCGCCGTCGAACTCCAGATCGAGCGGGACGTCGGCGGGGGTGAGGTCGGGTCGTGGGCGTAGGACTCGGACAGGGTGGCGCCAGCGGCCATGCCCGGTGGCGACGTCCACCTCGATCTCGACGACCAGGTCGGGGCGGACGCGAATGTAATTGAGGGTTTCATGCTTGCCGTGCACTCCCGCCCACCCGGACGGCAGTTGCGCCGGCACGGATGCTCGGGTCCGGCCGCGACGACCAGGAGATCCCTCGGAACGCCGAGATCACCGTACTTCTGAGCGGCCTTATGAGTCCATTTCGTGGGACACCCTCTGAAGGTCTCTAGGCCGCCACCTCGTGTCGGCAGGCAGGTCGGTGACGCGGCGTTCGGGTACCACCCGCAAGCCACCATTTCGGTACTGACTATGCCAATTGTTACGTGGGGATCGCAGGGCACGATAGCGTCTCGCGGTATTGGATTGGAATGTACAACTCTCGTATCGACATATTTGCTTCACGATAACCGCACCAACATGCTCGGCATGATCCATGCGGGTATCTTCTCGCTGCACCATCACGGTGCCACAGGAGGAATCCGATTTTTCATAATATCGATTCGCATGGATGTGACATGCTTTCTCGCATTAACAGATGGGCTCTAAGCGTCCCACCGGGTAAGTGGTCCTTGGCTCTCGCTGTCACGACGGCCCTGGCCGGGGTCATCCTGCCCTGGTCATATCAGTCGCCTGCGAACGCTGGCGGAACCAAAATGGCACCCACGCACCAAAACTCACTTCTCGGCACACAGAAGCAGTGCAGGAAATCAAGCTGCTCATACAGGAGCAGTCCCTGCTGCCACCACAAGACGAACTGCCGCACGTGCGAGGGCCCGCAGGGTCCGCCCGGGACGCAGGGTCCTCAGGGCCTGCCGGGGGCGGCGGGTCAGCCTGGGCCGCCGGGAATCTCGGGCTACGAGCAAGTATCCGGAGATCCGCGAACGTGTGGTTCACCTTCGTCGGGCTGCACCGCTCTAGTGGTTTGCCCTGGAGCGAAAAGGCCACTCGGCGGCGGCTGGACCTCCAACTTCGCTAGCGATATATCGGTCACACATAGCCAGGCGTTTTCGAATGGTTGGATGGTCATCTTCGCCAACAACAGCGGTGGAGACCGAACTGTGATTGCGTCTGCCGTTTGCGCAAACGTCTCGCCCTGACTCGCCAGATAACCGCGGCGACCCGATGACTCGGATCAAACCGTGTAGCGCGCCGGCCCCTGCGGAGCAACCTCCACCACAGGGATCGGCGTCTGGCACCGGTTACCGGGGCGGCGCCCCTTCGCGGCTCAGTGCCTCGGGGTGGCGGGTACAGCGGCTACCCGACAGCGCTCAGCGCTCGGAGAGCTTGCTGCGCAGCCGGTCGCGTACTGGACCGGGGTGGCCTACGAGGAGATCATCGGATTCATCCGGCGACAGCAGGCCGAGCTCGGGTTTACCCAGCCGCAGTACTGGATGCTCCGGCATCTGTCGAAGAACCACCTGGAGTTCATCGCGGCCGTGATTCTGCCGCACGTCTGAGCAACGTGCCGGAATACAGTGGCTGGTTGATCGCCGATAGGGAAAAATCGGGCAGCGTGCTCCTGACCATCTCGACGACCACGCGACCGGCCACCGATCTCGGCTTCCTGCTCCACAAGCATCCGGACCGGGTGCAGGAGTTCGGCCAGTCTTTCGGCATGGCCCGGGTCTTCTACCCCGAGGCCACCGCCGGGCGCTGCACGGCCGCGCTCATGCTCGAGGTGGACCCGATCCGCCTGGTGCGCTCCCGCGGCAAGGCCTCGCCCGACTTCAGCCTGAGCCAGTACGTCAACGACCGCCCGTACGCGGCCTCCTCGATGCTCGCCGTCGCGCTCGCGGACGTCTTCAGGACCGCCCGCGCGGGCCACTGCAAGGCCAGGCCCGAGCTGGCGGCAGGGCCGATCGAGCTGGAGGTCACGGTGCCCGCGCTGCCTTGCCGGGGTGGTCCTGAGCTCGCGCATCAGCTCTTCGAGCCGCTCGGCTGGCAGGTCGAGGCGCGCGCCCTGCCGCTCGACGACGGGTTCCTGGAGTGGGGCGACTCGAGGTACGTACGGCTGGTGCTGCGCGGGCCGGTGCGGCTGGCCGACGCCCTGAACCACCTGTACGTCATGCTCCCGGTGCTCGACGACGCCAAGCACTACTGGATCGCCTCCGACGAGGTCGACAAGCTGATCCGCGCGGGGCAGGGCTGGCTGGCGTCCCACCCCGAGCGCGGGCGGATCACGCGCCGCTACCTCGGCCGCCGCAGGAGCCTGACGAACACCGCCTTCGCCCGCCTGGCGGAGCTGGGCGATGACGTCGAGGAGGACCTGGAGCCTCCGGTAGAGGAGGAAGCCACCGAGACCGCGGAGGTGGCCGAAACCGGGGAGGCGGTAGAGGCCCGCGAGACCCTTGAGGCGACGGACGCGACGGACGGCGCCGAGGAGCCGCGGGCCCAGGAGCCCCGGACGCCGCTCAACCTGCTGCGCAGGGAGGCGGTCGTCGCGGTGCTCGCCGAGGTGGGCGCGCGTACCGTCGTCGACCTCGGCTGCGGATCCGGCCAGCTCGTCGGCGAGCTGCTGAAGAACCCCGAGATCGGGAAGGTCACCGGCGTGGACGTCTCGGCGCGGGCGCTCGCCATGGCGGCCCGCCGCCTGAAGCTCGACCGGATGCCGGAGGCGCGGCGGGCCCGACTCCACCTCTTCCAGGGCGCCCTGACCTACACCGACGAGCGGTTCGCCGGTTACGACGCGGCCGTGCTGATGGAGGTGGTGGAACACGTCGACCCGCCCCGGCTCGCCGCGCTCGGACGGGTGGTGTTCGGCACGGCCAGGCCGCGGGTCGTGGTCGTGACGACGCCCAACAGCGAGTACAACGTCCGGTACGAGTTCCTCACCGGCATGCGCCACCCCGACCACCGCTTCGAGTGGACCCGCGCGGAGTTCGCCGCGTGGGCCGAGGGCGTCTGCCAGGAGTACGGCTACCACGCGACGTACCGGCCCGTCGGCGATGAGGACCCCGAGGTGGGACCGCCGACCCAGATGGGGGTGTTCAGCCGTGGCTGAGATCAGCGTGCCGGCGATGTCGCTGGTCGTGCTCGTGGGAGTGTCGGGCAGCGGCAAGTCGACGTTCGCCCGCAAGCACTTCAAGCCGACCCAGGTGATCTCCTCGGACTTCTGCAGGGGCCTGGTCTCCGACGACGAGAACGACCAGGAGTCGACCCCCGACGCCTTCGACGTGCTGCACTACATCGTCGGCACGCGGCTCAGGCGCGGGCTGCTGACGGTCGTGGACGCCACCAACGTCCAGTGGGAGGCCCGGGGGAAGCTCGTCGAGCTGGCGAGGAGCCACGACGTGCTGGTGGACGCCATCGTGCTCGACGTGCCCGAGGAGGTCGCGGTCGCCCGCAACGCGCTGCGCCCCGACAGGGACTTCGGCGCCCACGTGATCACCCGGCAGCGCAAGGATCTGCGGCGATCACTGTCCAAGATCTCCAGGGACGGCTTCCGTCGTGTGCACGTGCTTCGGGGCGGCGACATCGACGAGGCCACGATCGGCTATGAGAAGGCCTGGACGGACCGGCGGGAGCTGACCGGCCCCTTCGACATCATCGGCGACGTGCACGGCTGCCGGGCCGAGCTGGAGACCCTGCTGACCGGGCTCGGCTGGGAGTTGCGCCACGACGACACGGGACGGCCCGTCGGCGCCGAGCACCCTGAGGGCAGGACCGCCATCTTCGTCGGCGACCTCGTCGACCGGGGTCCCGACTCGCCGGGCGTGCTGCGGCTGGTCATGGGCATGGTGGCGGAGGGTACGGCGCTGTGCGTGTCGGGCAACCACGAGCAGAAGCTCGTCCGCGCGCTGAACGGCCGCAAGGTCCAGATCACGCACGGGCTCGAGCGGTCCCTGGAGCAGCTCGCCGGCGAGCCGGAGGAGTTCCGCGAGGCGGCGAGGGCGTTCATGGACGGGCTGATCAGTCACTACCAGCTCGACGGCGGCAAACTGGTCGTGGCCCACGCCGGCCTCAAGGAGGCCTACCACGGCCGCGCGTCCGGACGGGTGCGCTCCTTCGCGCTCTACGGCGACACGACGGGGGAGACCGACGAGTACGGCCTTCCGGTGCGGTACCCGTGGGCGAAGGATTACCGGGGCCTGGCCATGGTCGTGTACGGCCACACACCGATCCCCGAGGCGGAGTGGGTCAACAACACCATCTGCGTGGACACCGGCTGCGTGTTCGGCGGGAAGCTCACCGCGCTGCGCTACCCCGCGCGAGAGGTGGTCTCGGTCCCGGCGGAGCGGGTCTGGTACGAGCCCACCCGACCGCTGGCCCCGGTCGTGGTGCGCGATCCCGGGCTGCTCGACATCGGGGACGTCCAGGGCACCAGGTACGTCGAGATCCGCGACGGCGGCAAGGTGAAGATCCGCGAGGAGAACGCCGCCGCCGCGCTGGAGATCATGAGCCGGTTCGCCGTCGACCCGCGCTGGCTCGTCTACCTGCCGCCGACGATGGCCCCGCCGGAGACCTCGCGGCTGGACGGCTACCTGGAGCACCCCGCGGAGGCGTTCGAGGAGTTCGTGAGGGCCGGGGTCACCGAGGTGGTGTGCGAGGAGAAGCACATGGGCTCGCGGGCGGTCGCCGTGCTGGCGCGCACGCCCGAGGCCGCCGCGGCGCGGTTCGGGATCGCCGACGGCACCTGCGGGATCGTGCACACCCGCACCGGGCGCCCGTTCTTCGACGATCCCGCGCTGATGGGCGAGCTGGTGGCCCGGCTGCGGGGGGCCGTGACGGACGCCGGGCTCTGGGAGGACCTCGGCACCGACTGGCTGGTGCTCGACGCCGAGCTGCTGCCCTGGTCGGCCAAGGCCGGGGGGCTGATCCGCGAGCAGTACGCCGCCGTGGGCGCCGCGGCCCGAGCGGCCCTGCCCGAGGCGGTGGCGGTGTTGGAGGCGGCGGCCGGGCGCGGTCTGGATGTGGGCGATCTGGTGGACCGCACCCGACGCCGCTTCGCCAACGCTGCCCGGTTCAGGGACGCTTACGCGCGGTACTGCTGGCCTGTGTCCGGTATCGCCGGGGTACGGCTCGCGCCGTTCCAGATCCTCGCCATGGAGGGGCGGGCGGCGGCGGGGGAGGAGCCGCACTCCTGGCACCTGTCGACGCTGGCGCGTCTGACCTCGGACATCATCACCCCGACCAGGCACATCTTCGTCTCGTTGGCCTCAGAGGAGTCGCGCGCGGCGGCGACCGAGTGGTGGACTGCGCTCACCGAGGCCGGAGGCGAGGGCATGGTCGTCAAGCCCGCGCACCCTGTGGCCGGCCGCGTGCAGCCGGGGGTGAAGGTGCGCGGACGGGAGTACCTCCGGATCATCTACGGGCCTGACTACACCGAGAGCCTGGACGCGCTGCGTGGCCGCTTCCTCGGCAGGAAGCGGTCGCTGGCCCTGCGCGAGCACGCGCTCGGGCTGGAGTCGCTGGCGCGGCTGGCCGGAGGTGAGCCGCTCTGGCGGGTCCACGAGGCGGTGTTCGCGGTCCTCGCCCTGGAATCGGAGCCCGTCGACCCGAGGCTCTGAGGGGCGCCGACCCCAGGGCGAGGTTCGCCAGGCCCCGGGTTTCAAGGCACGTCAGGACGCCATCGGCCGGACCGCCGGGGCCGGCAGGGGCACGACCTCCCGGCGGTGGTACGCCTGAAGCTCCTCGCCGCCCTCGTACAGCGCCACCAGGGCGGTGAGGCACGGCTCGACCACGACCGGGTCGGTGATGCGGCGCCCGCCGAGGTGGGTGCCTGCGGCGTCGTACAGCACCTCGTACATGAGGGTGGACTCGAAGATCAGCAGCTCGGGCAGCGGCTCGGACCGTTCGTAGGGCCGGACGGCCGAGGCGGGCACCACCCGGGCCTGCTCCCCGGCCTCCGAGCGGGCGTCGAGTACGTGCAGCTCCCACTGCATGTACGGCGTGAGGGGCGGCTCGACGACGCGGACGCGCCGGAACTCGGCGTACCCGGCGTACTCGGCGGCCAGCGAGCCGCGCAGCCCGTCGATCAGCTGAAGGGAACGTTCCCAGTCGCCTTCGGTCATCGCGACCCAGCTCGGCTCGTAGGGCTCGTAGAAGTTCTGGGCGCGTTCGAGCTTCCAGACGACGCCCTCGGCGCTCTCGTAGGCCTCCCGGAACTCCGGGCCGTACATGTCCGGCGGCATTACCGCCGCCTCCACATAACGCACCCGCTCGAAAACGTGGCAATCAAGTTGATTGTCCGTTATCGGGACCATCGGCTACTCCTCGTCGTTCGGGTGCGGAGCCCGTGGCGGGTCGCCAGAGGGCTGGTGGCGCTGGGGTATTCGCGAAGAACGTGCGCCACCATGCCCGGACCCGCGCGAGCCGAAACCCGGGAATGGCGGCTGTCGGGAGAATAGGCCGATCATGAGACGGCTGACTGGGAGCGTCAAGACCCAAATCGCGGAGACGCCAAGAGCCGGGTGGACCACAAGGGTCCACCCGGCCGTGACGCTCGACCGGCCCCGCGGGGCCTCAGAGGCGGCGCCGCACGCGAGGCTGATGGTGCCGGTGGCGCAGGAGGCCCATCAGCACGGCTAGGACGATCCAGGCGATGAACAGCATCTTCATCGCCCCGAACAGCGGCCACAGCGAACCGGAGACCAGGCAGGCGGCGAGCACCATCAGCAGGAGGAGCGGGAAGACCGGCGGCCCGCCGTGGCCGCGCCGGCGCCGCTGGAACCGCTCCCGGCGCGCGTCGGCCATGTAGTGGCCCCAGGTTCCGAGATCGGCACGGGGCGGCGGTGCCCATCCGCCCGCCCAGCGGTGGTCGTACTCCACCGGGCGGGGCACGGGCGGCACGGGTAGGTCGGCGATCACCCGCCGCAGGTCGCCGGCCGTACGGGCGGCCAGGGTGCCGTCGAGCCGTTCGTCGAGCTCGGCGTGGGTGAGACGGCCCTGCGCGAAGTGCTCGCGGAGGGCGGTCATCACCTCGTCGCGTTCCGCGTCACCGATCCGCAGATCGTCCCGCGAGGTCATCGAGGGTCACTCCTCTGAGGTGTCGCCGTCGGCCAGAATCTGGTAGAGCTTGCGCCGGGTCTCGGCCAGGATCTGCTTCGCCTGTCCGATTTGCCCGTCACTGCCAGTCTGCGCTATCTGGAAGAGCGCCGCGGCGGCCTGGCGGGACAGATCGAAGAGTTCGTACACCGTGTCGTCGACGTTCGGCGTCATGTCCTCCCAGGGGGACCGCACCTCGTCGGGGTGCTCGGCCACGTAGGCGAGGCCCGCCTCGGTGAGCTGGAAGGTCTTGCGGCCTTCGGTCTCCTCCGCGCGTACGAGACCCTCGTCGGTGAGCTGCTGGAGCGCCGGGTAGACCGCGCCGGGACTGGGCCTCCAGCCGCCCTGGGTGCGCTGGGCGATCTCCTGGATGACCTGGTAGCCGTTGCGCGGCTCCTCGGCGAGCAGGGCCAGGATGGCCGCGCGGACGTCGCCGCGCTTGGCCTTGCGGCCGCCGCCCCTGCCGAAGGGCGGCCGCCCGCCCCCGAACCCGAAACCGGGCCCGAAGGGGCCTCGCCCGAAGTCCCAGGGCCTCGGGCCCGGGCGGCCCCTGTGACGGCGCTCCCCGCCGTCCTCGTCAACGGGGCCGTGGTGGCCCTGAGGGTCGCGGTGGTGTGCCTGATGCCAGGCGGCCATCGACCCGAGTGCGGCGATGGCCGCCCCCTTGAAGGCGCGAGGGTGTGGCCAGGGCGGTCCGCCCATCGCATACGCGTGTGTCATGTCGTTCCCCTAATATCGCGATCGACTTCCGACCGCTCTCGATGCCTCAACGATATATCGCGAACGTTCTGAAAAGCAAGCCAACGCGAAAAAGCGTCAGATGCCTGGCGCCGCCGTCGTCGCTCGGCGTACACGCGGGTCCCGGGCTGGTCGCCGCGCACCGTACGGTGACCGGCAGGGAACCGGCGGCCACTTTTTCCAAACAAGTGACGCAGATCACCCGTACCCGGGAACAGACTCTGAGATCCGAGCGTTATCAGGTTTCGGACGGGATCGTTCTGCTCTGAGAGGGCTGGGGGGTGCTCTTGGAGCGGAACGGTCCCGTCTTCCCTTTGCCCGGCCTTCCGTGCCGTGGCCAGGCAGGATGCCGCACGGTGACCGCCGCGGCTTCGCCCGGCGGCGACACGCCGGTCGGTTAACGAGAAGGTTCCGGCAATTGGCCGAGTTTTTGCCGTAAGGTGCCCGATCGTGATTTACGCATGATGGGGCATACACACGCGCTGAGCGGTGCCACGGCCTGGCTCCTCCTCGCGCCCGGGCTGGCCGCGCTCCCGGCGGCCACGGGGTCCGCGGCAGATCTGACGCCGGTGGTGGCCAACATGCTCTCGCCGGCCGAGCTCATCGCGGGGACGCTGGTCTGCGCTGGCGCGGCGATGCTCCCCGATCTCGACCATCCGCACGCGACGATCGCCCAGACGTTCGGCCCGGCCACCTGGGTGCTCGCCAAGGCGTTCAACTGGGCCAGCGGGGGACACCGGCACGCGACCCACTCGCTGCTGTTCGCCGTCGTCGCGGGCCTCGGCTCCCATATGCTCGCCGGCCGCTATCCGGTGGGCCGCGACATCGTGGTCATCCTGATGATCGGGCTGGCGCTACGGGCCATCGGCATCGGCATCCCGGGCAGGACCATCACCTCGGCGCTGGTGAACATCGGCCTGACCGCGGGCACCTTCCTGATGCTGCACTCCCGCGAGGTGCAGTACCTCTGGCTGGGCCTCGCCATCGCGATCGGATGCCTCGCCCACGTGGTCGGCGACTGCCTGACCGAGCGGGGGTGCCCGGTGCTCTGGCCGCTCAAGCACCGCTGGGTCCTGCCGTACAGGATCGGCATCAAGACCGGCAGGGCGTTCGAGGTGAAGATCCTCGGCCCCGTGCTCTCGGTCGTCGTGATAGGCCTGTTCGCGGCACGTCTCATGCCGGCGTCCCTCTGACCGCCTACCAGCGGGTAACTTGATGTCGAGATATATGACCGGATATCTTGATATCGAGACATCCGCTGCGACCAGAGGTGGTTAGGCGAGCCTAACGGCGATGGCACTTCCACCGGTGCGGCAGGATCTATGGGGCGAACCCGGCATAGTGTGCGACCCATCATCAGTGACGATGAGCGTGAAATGAGGGAGGCGAGTCTCCGTGTCCGCGAACAGCTTCGGCAGCCGTGACACACTCCGCGTCGGTGACGCGGCCTACGAGATCTACCGGCTGGACGCTGTCGAGGGGTCGGCGCGCCTCCCGTACAGCTTGAAGATCCTCCTGGAGAACCTCCTGCGCACGGAGGACGGCGCGAACATCACCGCCGACCACATCCGCGCGCTGAGCGGGTGGGAGCCGACCGCCGCGCCGAGCGTGGAGATCCAGTTCACGCCCGCCCGTGTGATCATGCAGGACTTCACCGGCGTCCCGTGCGTCGTCGACCTCGCCACCATGCGCGAGGCCGTACGCGACCTCGGCGGCGACGCGAGCAAGATCAACCCGCTCGCCCCGGCCGAGATGGTCATCGACCACTCCGTCATCGTCGACTTCTTCGGCGGCCCCGACTCCTTCCAGCGCAACGTCGACCGGGAGTACGAGCGCAACCACGAGCGCTACCAGTTCCTGCGCTGGGGCCAGACCGCGTTCGACGAGTTCAAGGTCGTCCCGCCGGGCACCGGCATCGTGCACCAGGTCAACATCGAGCACCTCGCCCGCGTCGTGATGACCCGCGACGGCAAGGCGTACCCGGACACCTGCGTTGGCACCGACTCCCACACCACCATGGAGAACGGCCTCGGCGTGCTCGGCTGGGGCGTCGGCGGCATCGAGGCCGAGGCCGCGATGCTCGGCCAGCCGATCTCCATGCTCATCCCGCGCGTCGTCGG
Source organism: Sphaerisporangium sp. (assembly GCA_025964675.1). GTDB lineage: Bacteria > Actinomycetota > Actinomycetes > Streptosporangiales > Streptosporangiaceae > Sphaerisporangium. The sequence goes on from JAOPYI010000075.1 coordinate 31,347, forward strand.
CTTCAAGCTCACCGGCCAGCTCCCCCCGGGCGCGACCGCGACCGACCTGGTGCTCCGGATCACCGAGATGCTGCGGCAGCACGGCGTCGTCGGCAAGTTCGTCGAGTTCTACGGCGACGGCGTCACCGCCGTGCCGCTGGCCAACCGGGCCACGATCGGCAACATGAGCCCCGAGTTCGGCTCCACCTGCGCGATCTTCCCGATCGACGACGAGACCGTGAAGTACCTCAAGCTCACCGGCCGCCCCGAGGAGCAGGTCGCGCTGGTCGAGGCGTACGCCAAGGAGCAGGGCCTCTGGCACGACCCCTCCCTCGAGCCGGTCTTCTCCGAGTACATCGAGCTGGACCTTTCGACCGTCGTCCCGTCCATCGCCGGCCCGAAGCGCCCGCAGGACCGCATCGCGCTGTCCTCGGCCAAGCAGACCTGGCGGCGTGACGTGCGGGTGTTCGTCCCGGACGCCGAGGGCCTCGACGAGGAGGGCAAGGAGTCCTTCCCGGCCTCCGACGCGCCGGCCTCCAACTCCCAGGCCAACGGGCACGACAAGGAGCGGGACAAGCCGGCCGCAGCCTCGCCCGCAGCGGCCCCCAGCGGTGGCCGGCCGCGCAACCCGGCCACGGTCACGCTGGAGGACGGCACGTCCTTCGAGGTCGACCACGGCGCCGTGGTGATCGCCGCGATCACCTCCTGCACCAACACCTCCAACCCGTACGTCATGATCGGCGCGGCCCTGCTGGCCAGGAACGCCGTCGACAGGGGCCTCGCGCGCAAGCCGTGGGTGAAGACCTCGCTGGCCCCGGGCTCGCAGGTCGTCACCGGTTACTTCGAGCGCTCGGGTCTCACGCCCTACCTCGACAAGCTCGGGTTCAACCTCGTCGGCTACGGCTGCACCACCTGCATCGGCAACTCCGGGCCGCTGCCCGAGGAGATCTCCGAGGCCGTCCAGTCGAACGACCTGGCCGTCGCCGCGGTGCTGTCCGGCAACCGCAACTTCGAGGGCCGGATCAACCCCGACGTCAAGATGAACTACCTGGCCTCGCCGCCGCTGGTCGTCGCCTACGCCCTCGCCGGCACGATGGACCTCGACCTGGACACCGAGCCGCTCGGCACCGGGTCCGACGGCGAGCCGGTCTTCCTGAAGGACATCTGGCCGTCCACCGAGGAGATCGCCGAGGTCGTCAACTCCTCGATCGGCGAGGACATGTTCCGGCGTGACTACGCCGACGTGTTCAAGGGCGACGAGACCTGGCGGTCGCTGCCGATCCCGACCGGCGACACCTTCGAGTGGGACCCCAACTCCACCTACGTCCGCAAGGCGCCGTACTTCGACGGCATGCCCAGCGAGCCGGAGCCGGTGACCGACATCGCGGGCGCCCGGGTGCTCGCCGTGCTCGGCGACTCGGTCACGACCGACCACATCTCCCCGGCCGGGTCGATCAAGGCGGACTCGCCCGCCGGTCGCTACCTCAAGGAGAACGGCGTCGCGCTGAAGGACTTCAACTCCTACGGCTCCCGCCGGGGCAACCACGAGGTGATGATCCGGGGCACGTTCGCCAACATCCGCCTGCGCAACCAGGTCGCGGCGGGCACCGAGGGCGGCTTCACCCGCGACTTCACCGAGGACGGCGGCCCGGTCTCCACGATCTACGACGCCTCGATGAACTACCAGGCGGCCGGCGTCCCGCTGGTCGTGCTGGCGGGGAAGGAGTACGGCTCCGGCTCCTCGCGCGACTGGGCGGCCAAGGGCACGGCCCTGCTCGGCGTCCGTGCCGTGGTCGCGGAGTCGTACGAGCGCATCCACCGCTCCAACCTGATCGGCATGGGCGTGCTCCCGCTGCAGTTCCCGGAGGGCGAGAGCGCCGCCTCGCTCGGCCTGACCGGCGAGGAGACCTTCGACATCACCGGCGTCGAGGAGATCAACGGGGGTACCACCCCGGCGACCGTGACGGTGAGGGCAGGGGACAAGGAGTTCCAGGCCGTGGTGCGCATCGACACGCCCGGCGAGGCGGAGTACTACCGCCACGGCGGCATCATGCAGTACGTCCTGCGCTCCCTGCTCGCCAAGAGCTGAGCAGGGTACGGCGGGGCCGAGGCCCCGCTCTCGGGGGTATAACTCCGACACAACGGGCAGCCCGGCGGAACACCCATCCGCCGGGCTGTTCGCCATGCGCCTATCGCGTCACGCAGGTCTCGTCGGTGGTCTGGTAGCGCAGGTCGCCGCCGATCACCTTGCCGTAGGGCCCGGCTGGCACACTGTCCTGACTTCCTCACTTATAGCGAATCGACAGTATGGGTCAGACCACTGTCCGGCCGAGGCGCTCGGCCAGGAACTCCATTGCTTGGAAATCGTGGCCGGGGGTTCAAGTGCTCTCGGATGAAATGACATGTCGCTAAATACAGTCAGGGGTGGTTTGGCGTTGATTGCTCTGATTCTTGCCGCTCGTCCTTGAATATTGGGTGAGATTTTCTCCCTGTCGGGGATTGATGGAGAGGTGCCGGTCGTCGTCGCTGGTCCAGGCCGGTCTGCGGCTTGTCTTCGCCGGTTCTAAGGGGCCGATTCGCTTGGCCGGGGCGGTGATCCGGCGTTCGTGGACGAAATTTACTACTCCCGGAGACTCCGTTCATTCACCGAAATTTCATGGCTTGTAGGGTCATGTCAAGAAAGGGAGGAGTGCATGATGACGCACGCCATGTCGAGCCCCGTGACCCTTCCCCTGGAACGCCAGAATCCCTTCGACCCACCCCGCGATCTCCGGGAGTGGCGCGAAGAAGGTCCGATACGCCCGATGCTCTACGCCGACGGACACGTGGGCTGGCTGGTGACCGGCTACGCCACGGCGCGGTCGGTGCTCGCCGATCCCCGTTTCAGCACCGAGCCAGGCCTCCTGCACCCGCCGGTCGGCCGGCGGATCACCCAGCAGGTCCTGGCGGACGTGCCGGGATTCTTCCTGAGCGAGGACCCACCCGAGCACACCCGCTTCCGCAGGCAGCTCACCGGCCAGTTCACCGTGCGCCACATGCAGCGGTTGCAGCCCAGGATCGAGAAGATCACCTCCGACAGGCTCGACGCCATGGAGCACGCCGGCCCGCCCGCCGACCTGGTGCGGGCCTTCGCGTTGCCCGTGCCGTCGCTGGTGATCTGCGAGCTGCTCGGCGTGCCGTACACCGGCCACCGCCGGTTCCAGGCGCAGTCGGAGATCATGCTGAACCTCGACTCGACGCCCGAGCAGGTGCGCGAGGCGATGGACGACCTGATGGACTACATGCGCGAGCTGGTCGTCCACAAGCGTGCCGAGCCGGGCGACGACCTGATCAGCACCATGGTGGCGACCCGGCAGCTAACCCGCGACGAGATCACCGGCGTGGCGATGCTCCTGCTCGTGGCCGGTCACGAGACCACCGCGAACATGCTCGCGCTGGGCACTTTCACCCTGCTCCAGAACCCCGCCCAGCTCACCGCCCTGCGTGAGGATCCCTCCCTGGCCGGGACCGCCGTCGAGGAGCTGCTGCGCTACCTCACCATCGTCCATCTGGGGCCCGTCCGCGCGGCCCGGGAGGATGTCGAGATCGAGGGCCACATGATCAAGGCGGGCGAGTCGGTGACGCTGTCGCTGGCCGCCGCCAACCGCGACCCGGGCCAGTTCGAGGCCGCCGACACCCTGGACATCACGCGGCCGGCCACGGGCCACCTCGCATTCGGCCACGGCATCCATCAGTGCCTCGGTCAGCAGCTCGCCCGCATCGAGATGCGCGTCGGGTATCCCGCGCTGCTGCGGCGCTTCCCGGGCCTGCGTCTCGCCGTGCCGGCCGAGCAGGTGGCGACGCGCTCCAACATGGCGATCTACGGCGTCCACCGGCTCCCGGTCGCCTGGTGAACGCCGCGAGCCGCGCTCTCCAGAGCACTGAGCCGCCCGGATAACCCGTTGCGGGCGGTGGGTGATCGCCCTCTACGGTGCCAGCCATGAGTCATGAGCTATTTCTCCTATTTCTGGGTGGTTTGGCGGTATTTGTTGGAGCGGTCGTCCAGGGAGGGGTGGGGTTCGGGCTGGGGCTCGTGGCGGCCCCGATGATCACCGTGCTCGATCCCACGGTGATGCCCGGGGCCGTCCAGATGGTCAACGTCACCCTGCCGCTGTTCACCCTGGCCACCGAGTGGCGCCGGATCGACCGGCGGGGACTCGGGTTCGCTCTGCTCGGCAGGCTGCCCGGGAGCGCCATCGGCGCGTTCATCGTCGTGTACGTCAGCACCCGGGCGCTCGGGGTCCTCGTCGGCGTGATGGTGCTGATCGCGGTCGCGGTCACCGCGTCGGCGGTGGCGATCCCGAGGAACGGGGTCTCACTGACGGCCGCCGGCTTCGTGTCCGGCATCACCGGCACGGCGACCGGCATCGGTGGCCCGCCCATGGGGATCGTCTACCAGCACGCCAAGGGCCCGCAGATCCGGGCGACCCTCGCCATGTACTTCTTCCTGTCCGCGGCGCAGTCCCTCGCCATCCTCGCCGCGGTGGGCAAGCTGCCCGGCCGGTCGGTCATCGCGGGGGCGGCGCTGATCCCTTTCGTGGTCGCCGGGTTCGCGGTGTCGGGGCCTCTGCGGCGCTTCCTGGACGGCGGGCGGGTACGGGCCGGGATCCTCGTCGTGGCCGCTGCCTCGGCCTTCGTGCTGATCACGCAGAGCCTGGCCGGTTAATCTGGCGTTTCCTGATTGTTACCGGCGACAACAAACTTTGAGGGTCCGAGGTATGGCGCGCGGACGCGGGACGGAATACGTTGCCGCAAACAACATTCAAAGAAACGGCTGAGCCGAGACCCGGTCGAGGCCGTTGCTTCCCCGGTCAGAGCTCGGCCGGGCACCTCCCGAATTAGACCCCCACGCCACGCCTCGAGTGGCCATCTCTGCAGAAAGGACCCGGTGCACCCATGCGCAATGGGATCCTCGGACTGACCGCCGCCGCCGCGGCGCTCTCTCTCGGTCTTACCGCCTGCGGGGGCGGGAGCGGTGACACTGCCGCCGCTCCCAGCAGCGGCGCCTCCACGACCTCCGCCGCCAAGCCTGGCAAGATCGGCGTCATCCTGCCCGACAGCAAGTCGTCGGCCCGCTGGGAGACCGCGGACCGCAAGTACCTCGAAGAAGCGTTCAAGGCCGCGGGTGTCGCCTACGACATCCAGAACGCCCAGGGTGACAAGACCGCCTTCCAGACCATCGCCGACCAGATGATCACCAACGGCGCCACGGTGCTGGCGATCGTGAACCTGGACAGCGGCACGGGCAAGGCCGTCCTCGACAAGGCCAAGGCGCAGGGCGTGGCGACCATCGACTACGATCGCCTGACGCTGGGCGGCGGCGCCTCCTACTACGTGAGCTTCGACAACACCAAGGTCGGCACCCTTCAGGGTGAGGGCCTGGTCAAGTGCCTCACGGACAAGAAGGTCGACAAGCCGATCGTCGCCGAGCTGAACGGCTCCCCGACCGACAACAACGCGACGCTGTTCAAGGCCGGCTACGACGGCGTGCTCAAGCCGAAGTACGACTCGGGCGACTACAAGAAGGGCCCGGACCAGTCGGTGCCCGACTGGGACAACACCAAGGCCGGCACGATCTTCGAGCAGATGCTGACCTCCGAGTCCAAGATCGCGGGCGTCCTCGCCGCCAACGACGGTCTGGGCAACGCCGCCATCACCGTGCTGAAGAAGCAGAACCTCAACGGCAAGGTGCCCGTCACCGGCCAGGACGCGACCGTCCAGGGCCTGCAGAACATCCTCGCCGGTGACCAGTGCATGACGGTCTACAAGGCGGTCAAGAAGGAAGCCGACGCCGCGGCCGGGTTGGCCATCGCGCTGGCCAAGGGCGAGAAGCCGACCGTCAGCGGCACCACGAAGGACACCCAGACCAGCCAGGACGTCCCCTCGGTCCTGCTGGACCCGCAGTCGATCACCTTCGACACCGTCAAGGACGTCGTGGCCGACGGATACGTCACCAAGGACGAGCTGTGCACCGGCGACTTCGCCGCCAAGTGCACCGAGGCCGGAATCCAGTAGCAGCGAGGTCCGGTACGGCTCGCACCTCCCGGGGAGGCCTCCACAAGAGGTCTCCCCAGCGGGACGCGCAAGCCGTACCGTCAGTCTCTGAGGAGCAACGTGCCATCCCAACCCGTCCTGGAGATCCGCGGGCTCGACAAGAGCTTCGGTCCCGTGCAGGTCCTGCATGACGTCGCCTTCACCGCGTACACGGGGGAGGTCACCGCGCTGGTCGGCGACAACGGCGCCGGCAAGTCCACCCTCGTCAAGTGCCTCGGCGGCACCTACTCGATCGACGCGGGTGAATATTTCTTCGACGGCAAGCCCGTGCAGGTGGCAAGCCCGCGCGAGGCCGCCGACCTGGGCATCGAGATCGTCTACCAGGACCTCGCTCTCTGCGACAACCTCGACATCGTCCAGAACATGTTCCTCGGACGGGAGAAGAAGAGCGGGCTCGTCCTCGACGAGGCGACGATGGAGGAGATGGCGGCCAAGACCCTCGACAGCCTCTCCGTCCGCACCGTCAAGTCGATCCGCCAGCTCGTCTCCAGCCTCTCGGGCGGCCAGCGGCAGACCGTGGCCATCGCCAAGGCGGTGCTATGGAACAGCAAGGTCGTCATCCTCGACGAGCCGACCGCCGCTCTCGGTGTCGCCCAGACCGCCCAGGTCCTGGAGCTGGTGCGCCGGCTCGCGGACAACGGCCTCGGGGTGATCCTGATCTCTCACAACATGAACGACGTCTTCGCGGTGTCGGACCGGATCGCGGCGCTGTACCTCGGCCGGATGGCGGCGCAGGTCAAGACGTCGGACGTCACCCACTCGCAGGTCGTCGAGCTCATCACCTCGGGGCGCAGCGGAGAGCTCGGCCTGCAGAAGGTCAACGGAGTCACGGCATGAGTACCACGACGATTCCCGAGAAGCCCGCGGCTGAGGCGCCTAGCGTCGGCGGCAACCTCCGTGGCTACATCGAGCGCGTCAGGGGCGGTGACATGGGCGCCCTGCCGGCCGTTTTCGGGCTGATCGTGCTCTGCACGGCCTTCTCGATCCTGCGGCCGGTGTTCCTGTCCTCGATCAACTTCGCCAACCTGTTCACCCAGGGCGCCGCGATCACAGTGATCGCCATGGGGCTGGTCTTCGTCCTCCTGCTCGGCGAGATCGACCTGTCCGCCGGTTTCACCAGCGGCGTCTGCGCCGCGGTGCTGGCCGTCACGCTGACCAACCACGGGCAGCCCTGGTACATCGCCGTCGCCGCCGCGATCCTCGCCGGCGTGGTGATCGGCACTCTGCTCGGCTCGCTGGTGGCCAAGGTCGGCATCCCGTCGTTCGTGGTCACGCTGGCCGCCTTCCTCGCCTTCCAGGGCCTGCTACTCGTCCTGGTCAACGAGGGCACCAACATCGCGATCCGCGACCAGACGATCATCGCCATCGAGAACAAGAACCTGCCGCCCGCCCTCGGCTGGGGCCTTTACATCGTCTCCGTGGCCGTGTACGCCGTCGTGCAGATCGTGCGGGCGCGCCGCCGCGCGGGCAGGGGCCTGACGGTGGACCCCGTGACGGTCATCGCCTTCCGCGTGGGAGTGATCGCGCTCCTCGGCGGGTTCGCGGTCTACGCGCTCAACCTCGAGCGCAGCCGCAACGCCCTGCTCGTGTCACTCAAGGGTGTGCCGATCGTCGTCCCCATCGTCCTGGTGCTCCTGGTCTTCTGGACCTTCGTCCTGCGCCGTACCGCCTTCGGCAGGCACATCTACGCGGTCGGCGGAAACGCCGAGGCCTCGCGCCGGGCCGGCATCAGAGTGGACCGCATCCGGATCAGCGCCTTCGTCATCTGCTCCGGCATGGCCTCGATCGGCGGCATCATCGCCGCCTCCCAGGCCAGTTCGGTCGACCCCAACACCGGCGGAAGCGACGTGCTCCTGTTCGCGGTCGGAGCCGCGGTGATCGGCGGCACGAGCCTGTTCGGCGGCAAGGGTCGTATGCTCGACGCCCTCCTCGGCGGAGCCGTGGTCGCGGTCATCAACAACGGCATGGGCCTGATGGGCTACAGCGCCAGCGTGAAGTACATCGTCACCGGGTCGGTCCTGCTCCTGGCCGCCGGGGTCGACGCCCTGTCCCGCAAGCGCGCCGCCGCCTCCGGCCTGCGGTGAGTCACGGTCACCGCCCCGGCGGCTCCGCCGCCTGACCCCCGACCGGACCGCGATAGGAACCAGAGGATCTTGGATGATGCGCGCGGGCCCCTCACAGGAGGAGATCCGGCGCCACAACCTCGGCGTCCTCCTGCGCCACGTCCACCTCGGCGGGCCGACCTCCCGGTCGGAGCTGACCACCAAGATGGGGCTCAACCGCAGCACCATCATGGCACTCACCTCGGACCTGACCGCCGCGGGCCTGGTGCGCGAGGAACTGCCCAGGGAGACCGGCCGGGCGGGGCGCCCGTCGCTGGTGGTGCGCCCCGAGTCGGCGCGGGTGTACGTCCTGGCGTTCGACATCGGCGTCGACAGGCTGGTCGCCGCCCGGGTGGGGCTCGGCGGCGTGATACTCGACCGCCGGGAGGCCGCCCGTGAGCGTGGGATCTTCGTCATGGAGGACGTCGTCGGGCGCCTCGGCTCCTTCACCCGAGAGATGCTGAAGAAGACCCGATCCGACACGCTGTGCGTCGGCGTCGGGGTGGCGTTCTCCGGAGGCGTGCGCCGTTCCGACGGTGTGGTCCGGTTCAGCCCGTACATGGGAGTGACGGACGCTCCCCTGGGCGAGGAGCTCGAGCGGAAACTGTCACTCGGCATCCCGGTCGCCGTGGGCAACGACGCCAATCTCGGCGCGCTCGCCGAGCAGGCACGCGGGGTCGGCGTGGGCTGCCGTGACCTGATCTACCTGCACGGGGACGTCGGCATCGGGGGCGGCGTCATCGCGGCGGGCCAGCTTCTCGGCGGCCAGGGAGGCTACGGCGGCGAGGTCGGCCACATGGTGATCAACGCCGGCGGGCGGCCGTGCGGCTGCGGGTCACGCGGATGCCTTGAGGCCGAGGTGGGGGAGCGGGCGCTGCTCGAGGCCGCCGGCCGCTTCGGCCCGCAGATCGGGCGCGACGCCGTACGAGCCGTCGTGGACGCCGCCGACCGGGGCGACATCGTGGCCCAGCAGGCCCTGGCGCGCGTGGGCGACTGGCTGGGCCTCGGCGTGGCGAACCTGGTGAACATCTTCAACCCCGAGATGGTCATCTTCGGGGGGATGCTGAGGGAGATCTACCTGGCCGCGGCCGCCCAGGTGCGCAGCCGGATCACCACCGACGTGCTGCACGCCTCGCGCGAGAGCCTGCGGCTGCGCACCCCGGTGCTCGGCGACGACACCACCCTGGTCGGAGCCGCCGAGCTTGCCTTCGCCCAGGTGCTCGCCGACCCCCTGGAGGCCCTGGCCCGCGTCGGCGTCTGACCCGGCGAAGCTCAGCCCCGGGTGTGGTCCCGTCCGGCTCCTGACGTCCCGCGCCACCGCTCGCCGACCTCGCCGCGCGGGGTCCGTGGACGGTATGGCTCAGGCCACCGCCGCCGAGCCGGCCGTCCAGGTGTCGCACCCGCCGGGCGCCGCGGCCCTGTAACCGCGGTTCAGCCAATTCGCCATGTTGCGTCCCTTGCCGTGGTCACGCACCGCCGCGGTCTCGTCGCCGCTCGCGCGGTCGTCGGCGAGCAGCGTCCTCCAGTCCTTCCCCTTACGGCCCAGTGAGGCCCAGACGCTGCCGATGAAGGCGCCCGCCAGGCATTCGGCCTGGAGCTCGTGCCTGCGCGTCTGCTCGTAGTACTCCGCCTTGCTCGCGCTCGGCAGGTTGTCGAAGGCGGCCCACATGCCGGCCTGGTTCTGCACGTGGTGACCGTACTCGTGGGCGATCACGTTCATCAGGAACAGGTCCTCCGGATGGTCCACGACGTTCCTGTCCAGCATGAAGACGATCTCGTGGTCGGTGTTGCAGTAGAGCGCCTGGACGTCCTGGCCCCACTGGCCGCCGCAGACCCGCTGGGGCTTGGTGATGAACCTCACAGCGGGCTTGACGAAGGGAATGCGCGCCTTCCTGAACTGCGCCGCCCACGCGCCGTCCAGGCACCTCACGAGCGGGAGCAGGTAGCTCTTCACCGACGCCACGTCGCCGGCGCGGACGGGGGGCTCCGGGCACGGACTGCCTGGAAGGCGGCCTGTCAGATACAGCGGGCTGCTCGTGAGCGCGTCCGCGTTCCTGATGGGGTAGCCCGCCGCCCGGGCCGCGTTGGCCGTGCCGGCCGGAAGCAGGCTCGCGACCACGACGCAAAGAATGGCGATGAAGGGCTTTCGCATGGTTCTGTGAGGGTACGCGAGCTGCCCGCTTGCCGTAAAACCCATCTAATGTGGTGAAGTCGTGAAGGTTCCATGAGGTTGCCCCGAGAGCGTCACAGGGGTGGGACCCTTAAGCGACCCCACAACCCCGCAGGGGCGGGGCCCCTGGGGCAAATAGACTCGGGCTCGTCGACAGAAGGCGGAGGGGATGATTCCGTGAGCGAGCGGAGCCAGCGAACCAACGGTTCAGGCGCGGAGCGGGCCGACCTGCTGGAGTCCGTGAAGGGTCCGGGAGATCTCAAGCGCCTAGACGCCGAGGAGCTTCCGGTCCTGGCGGCCGAGATCCGTGATCTCCTGGTCTCGACGACCTCCCGCACCGGAGGCCACCTCGGCCCGAACCTCGGGGTCGTCGAGCTGACCATCGCCCTGCACCGGGTGTTCGACTCCCCGGCCGACCGCATCCTCTGGGACACCGGCCACCAGTCGTACGTCCACAAGATGCTCACCGGGCGCGCGGCCGACTTCGTCACGCTGCGCCAGGAGGGCGGCCTGTCGGGCTATCCCAGCCGGGCCGAGTCCGACCACGACGTCATCGAGAACTCCCACGCCTCGACCGCCCTGTCCTACGCCGACGGGCTGGCCAAGGCCTACAAGCTCCGGGGCGAGACCGGCCGCACGGTCGTCGCGGTGATCGGCGACGGCGCCCTGACCGGGGGCATGGCCTGGGAGGCGCTCAACAACATCGCGGGTCACGCCAAGGACCCCGACCTCCCGCTAGTGATCGTCGTCAACGACAACGGCCGGTCCTACTCCCCGACGATAGGCGGGCTCGCCTCACACCTGGCGTCACTGCGCATGACGCAGAACTACGAGCACCTGCTCGGGTTCGTCAAGGAGAACCTCGGCCGGGTGCCCGTGGTGGGCAACCCCCTGTACGACGCGCTGCACGGCGTCAAGAAGGGCATCAAGGACGTCCTCGCGCCGCAGGTGATGTTCGAGGACCTCGGCCTGAAGTACGTCGGCCCGATCGACGGCCACGACGAGCAGGCGGTCGAGGTGGCGCTGCGCAAGGCACGCGACTTCCGCGGGCCGGTCATCGTGCACGTCCTCACCACCAAGGGACACGGCTACTCCCACGCCGAGAACCACGACGAGGACTGCTTCCACTCGCCGCAGCCGTTCGACCCGCTGACCGGCGAGGAGCAGCCCAAGCCCCACAGCTGGACCAACGTCTTCGGCCAGGAGCTCCTGCGGCTCGGCGGCGAGCGCGACGACATCGTGGCCATCACCGCGGCCATGCTGCACCCCACCGGTCTGGCCGCCTTCGCCGCCGCCTACCCAGAGCGCACCTACGACGTCGGCATCGCCGAGCAGCACGCGCTGACCAGCGCGGCGGGTCTCGCGCTCGGCGGCCTGCACCCGGTGGTCGCGATCTACGCCACGTTCCTCAACCGCGCGTTCGACCAGCTCCTGATGGACGTCGCGCTCCACCGCCTGCCGGTCACGGTCGTGCTCGACCGCGCGGGTGTCACCGGTGATGACGGGGCGAGCCACAACGGCATGTGGGACATGTCCATCCTCCAGGTGGTCCCCGGCCTCTCGATCGCCGCGCCCCGTGACGCCGTTCGTCTGCGCGAGCTGCTCGCCGAGGCGGTCGAGGTGGACGACGCCCCCACCGTGGTCCGCTTTCCCAAGGGCGCCGTCGGCGCCGAGATCGAGACCGTGGGCAGGCTCGGCGCGATGGACGTGCTGCGCGAGCCCGCCGGCGAGGCCGACGTCCTGCTGGTGGCCGCCGGCCCGATGGCGCAGATGTGCCTCGACGCCGCCACGCTGCTGGACGCCCAGGGCATCTCGGCCACCGTGGTCGACCCGCGCTGGGTCAAGCCGCTGGACGAGGCCCTGGTGCCGGCCGCGGCCGCCCACAAGCTCGTCGCCGTGGTGGAGGACAACGGCCGCGTCGGCGCGGTGGGCGACGCGGTGGCCCGCCTGCTCAGGGACGCGGGGGTCGACGTGCCGGTGCGCACGTTCGGGGTCCCGCAGAGGTTCCTCCACCACGCCAAGCGTGCCAAGATCCTCTCCGAGATCGGGCTCACCGGCCAGGATCTCGCCCGCGAGATCACCGAGGCCGTCGCCAGGCGCTCGCCGGCGCTGGAGGCCGACCCCGCGCGCTGACATCGCGGTCCGCGGGGCCCCGCCGGGCCCCGCGTGTCCCCTCTGCCCGTTCCCCCCTCTGCCTGGCCGATTCGAGCCCGGTGAGAGGACGAGGAATGTTTGTCCAAGCCGGGGGTACTCATGACCTGCGCTTTCTCGGGAAGGCGTCCTATGTGATCGACGATGATCAGGGGGCGTGCTCATGTCGATTTTTCGCACAAAGTCGGTCGAGCGATCGATCGAGGACACCGAGGCGCCCGAGCATCGGCTCCGCCGCAGCCTGAGCGCGCTCGACCTCACCGTCTTCGGCGTCGGCGTGATCGTCGGCACGGGCATCTTCGTCCTCACCGGCCAGGTGGCCCGGGACAGCTCCGGCCCGGCCGTCGCCCTGTCTTTCGTCGTCTCCGGCGTCGTCTGCGCCCTCGCCGCCCTGTGCTACGCCGAGTTCTCCTCGACCGTGCCGGTGGCCGGGTCCGCGTACACGTTCTCGTACGCCACGATCGGGGAGTTCCCCGCGTGGATCGTCGGATGGGACCTCATGCTCGAACTCGCCCTCGGCGGCGCGGTCGTCGCGGTCGGCTGGTCGGGCTACCTCACCGAGCTGCTCTCCACGCTGGGCATCAAGTTGCCTCCCTCGCTCGCGGGCGAGCACGCCACCTTCAACATCCCCGCCGTCGTCGTCGTGCTGGCGCTGACGGCGGTGCTGGTGGCGGGCATCAAGCTCTCCGCGCGGTTCAACCTGGTCGTGGTCGGCATCAAGCTGACCGTGATCCTGCTCGTCATCGTCGCGGGCCTGTTCTTCGTGAAGAGCTCGAACTACACCCCGTTCATCCCGCCGGCGCAGCCGACCCCGGCGGTGAACGGCCTCAAGGCCCCGCTGATCCAGGTGCTCTTCGGCATCACCCCGGTCGCGTACGGCGTCCTCGGCGTCTTCGCCGGCGCGGCGATCGTCTTCTTCGCCTTCATCGGCTTCGACGTGGTGGCCACCGCCGCCGAGGAGACCAGGAAGCCCCAGCGTGACCTGCCCATCGGCATCATCGCCTCTCTGGTGATCTGCACCGTCCTCTACGTCGCGGTGTCGCTGGTCGTCGTCGGCATGCAGCCGTACTACCGGCTCAGCCGCTCGGCTCCGCTGGCCGGCGCGTTCCGTGCCGTCGGGCAGGACTGGCTCGCCACGATCATCAGCGTCGGGGCGCTGGCCGGGCTGACGACGGTCGTGATGATCCTCATGCTCGGCCAGAGCCGCATCTTCTTCGCCATGAGCCGTGACAGCCTGCTTCCCCGACGGCTGGCCGCCGTCCATCCCCGGTTCGGCACGCCATACCGCATCACCATCATCATCGGCCTGGCCACGGCTCTGCTGGCCGGCCTGATCCCGCTGTCGGCCCTGGCGGAGCTGGTCAACATCGGCACGCTGTTCGCGTTCATCCTGGTGTCGGTAGGCGTGGTGATCCTGCGGCGGACCCGGCCCGAGCTGCCCCGGTCCTTCCGCACCCCGCTGGTCCCGCTGGTGCCCATCCTGTCGGTGCTGGCCTGCCTCTACCTCATGCTGAACCTCCCGGTCGAGACATGGCTGCGGTTCCTCATCTGGATGGCGATCGGGGTGGCGCTCTACTTCGCGTACGGCATGCGGCACAGCCGGGTGGGCGAGAGGCCGTCCGTCCCCGTGAGGTGACACGGGCAGTCCTGGCCCATGACCGCCGCACCTCCGGATCCACACCGCCGTCGACCGGGCGGCCGGCTTCGCCGAGGGGCTCGCCGAGCTGGGGCTGCCCGCGCCGGCCGTCGAAGGGGGGCGTGCTCCGCGAGAGCGTCAGGAGGCTGACCTGACCTTACTTCGTAAAGGGCGTCGGGCGTGACCGGCCCCACCGCGGCACCCGTGCCCGCCGGGCGGCCTCCGCCGCTCAGTCCTCGAACTCGTCGCTGGCGGCCAGGCGGGTCAGGGCCTTGGACAGGGGATGCGCCGTCAGGGCGATCTGCCACTGCCGGGCGCCCAGCTCGCGCAGCCGCGCCGCCACCGTCTCGTCGCCCAGGTCGGCGGGGGGCTCCCAGGTGAGACGCCTGATGGCCTCGGGCTGCAGAAGGTTCTCTGTGGGCATGCGATGCTCGTCGGCGAGCGCGGCGACGGCGCCCCTGGCGGCGGCGAGCCGTTTGGCGGCGGCCGGGTCACGGTCGGCCCAGCGGTTCGCCGGGGGAGGCCCGTCACCGGGGCCGCTCGGCTGCGGGAGGTCCGCGTCGGGCAGCACGCGCGCCCGCCCGATGGCGTTGAGCCATTCGCGCAGGTGGCGCCGGGCGCTGCGCCCGGTGAACGGGGCGATCTCGGTCAGGGCCTTGGTCGTGCGCGGCTGCTCCAGCGCGGCCGTCACGATCGCGGCGTCCGGCAGCACCCGGCCGGGTGCGAGGTCGGTCTCCCGGGCCAGCTCGTCGCGCAGCGTCCACAGCTCGCGGACCACGGCGAGGCCCCGGAGGGTGCGCACGCGGTGGATGCCGGAGGTGCGACGCCACGGGTCGGTGCGCGGCGGCGGCGGGGGAGCGGCCAGGATCGACGCGAACTCCTCCTGCGCCCACTCGAGCTTCCCGCTGCCGGCCAGCTCTTCGTACAGCACGTCACGCAGCTCGATGAGCACCTCGACGTCGAGCACGGCGTAGCGCAGCCAGTCTTCGGGCAACGGCCGGTGGGACCAGTCGGCGGCCGAGTGGCCCTTCTCCAGGCGGAGGCCGAGGACGTTCTCGACCATCGTGCCGAGACCGACACGCTCGTAGCCGAGCAGCCGTCCGGCCAGCTCGGTGTCGAACAGCCTCCGGGGCGTGAAGCCGACCTCCGCCAGGCAGGCGAGATCCTGCGTGGCGGCGTGCAGGACGATCTCGGCGTCGGCCAGCGCCGCGTCCAGCTCGGAGAGGTCAGGGCAGGCGATGGGGTCGATCAGCGCGCTGCCGGCGCCGGCGCGGCGGAGCTGCACAAGGTACGCCCGGCCGCTGTAACGGTAGCCGGAGGCCCTTTCGGCGTCGACCGCGACCGGGCCGGTGCCTCCGGCGAACGCGCTTACGGCCGCCGCGAGCGCGGCGGGGTCCTCGATGACCGGCGGGATACCCTCACGGGGCTCTAGAAGCAGGACTATCTCGGATGCGGGGATGATTTCGTCGTCGGTCACGTCCTGAAGGACTCCGGGTCTTCGCGACGCGCGGACCGAGGCGGGAGGGCCGCGACGTCGGGTGGCAGGGGTGGGATGCCCGCCGCGAGGCACATCAGGTCACACCAGGCGGCGACGTGCGCCGACAGGTCCTCCTCGAGTGGGGACCACGACGCGCGCAGCTCCAACTCGGTGGTGACCGGGTCGTCGGCCTTGTTGCCGAACCCTTCGGACACGGCACGGGTGACGGTGCCGCCCGCGGCGGCGTAACTCGCGCGGTGGGCGTCGAGCGCCTCGGTGAGCCAGCTCCACGCCACCGGCCCCAGCATCGGGTCGGAGGTGATCTCCGGCTCCATGTCGGCGCGGACGTAGGCGACCAGGCGGAACGGGCCGTCCCATCCGCGCTGGCCGTCGGGGTCGAACAACATGATCAGCCGGCCGACCGCGAGCTCGTCGTCGTCGCGGTAGACCGATGCCCCCACCGCGCCGGAATAGGGCGCCAGCCGCTGCGGGGCGGGGATGTCCTCCAGCTCGATCTCGGGCCTGACCTCGGTGGGACGCAGGCTCTCCAGGGCCCGCCTGAAGGCGGCAGGCGCCGGTGGGGCGTCACCGATGGTCATGATGGCAGCGTAGGCCGGAGCGGGCGGTGCCGGAAGCAGGGGGGTATGCGCTGGGGACATGGTCGGTGATCAAGCCGCCATCACTGGAGTGCCGCCACGCTCCACATCGGACCGGCCATGGCGGTCGTGCCCGTCGAGGCGGGGTCGCCGCTCGAACCGCCGCTCGCCGGCACGGAGCGCACAATGCACAGTGCGGTGCTCGGAGGAACTCCACATCGCGGTCATCGCGGGCCTTTCGTCGGGTCCCAACATCGAGAGTTCGCACGGACAGGAGTGCGCGCCGCCTGGCCGGCGCTCCCTCCCGCGCGCCTAGTCCGTGAACTCGAGGGCTGGTCCGACGTTGACACGTCACGGCGACATTTCCCCGCAACGCGCTCGGCGTGTCCCGAAAGTGGTCACCGAATCAGCGCCGCGCGGTGATTTGACGAACATTTGAGCCAGCCGCGACATGATCACGGACCTCACGTGAGACGTACTGTACCGGCGCTTGGGAACCGGATGGCCCGGCCGGCGGTCGTCCGGGCCCCTGACCTGCGCTCCCGAACCAGACATAGTGTACGGTTCGCGGCTTCCATTAGCATGACCGGACATCCGCCCGGTAAATATCTTTTTCGCGGCAAGCTTTGGTATCAGGACTCAGGGCCGACACGAAACCTGCACCCCCCTACTTGGTGCGTGGACCGGCCCCCTCCCATGGCACCCTGGAGACGTGAATCCCGAGACCGCCGAGTCCCCCTTCGTACGCGCCTGCCGGCGCCTGCCCGTGCCGCACACACCCGTGTGGTACATGCGCCAGGCCGGGCGCTCGCTGCCGGAGTACCGCGCGGTGCGCGCCGATGTGCCGATGCTCACCGCGTGCGCCACCCCGGACCTCATCGTGGAGATCACGATGCAGCCGGTACGGCGGTACGGCGTCGACGCGGCGATCTTCTTCAGCGACATCGTGGTGCCGCTCAAGGCCATCGGGATCGACCTCGACATCAAACCCGGCGTCGGCCCCGTGGTCGCCGACCCGATCAGGGACACCGCCGGGGCCGCCGCGCTGCGCCCCCTTGACCCGGGTGACGTGCCGTACGTCACCGAGGCCATCCAGGCGCTGACGAAGGAGCTCGGCTCCACGCCGCTGATCGGCTTCGCCGGCGCGCCCTTCACGCTGGCGTCCTACCTCATCGAGGGCGGCCCCTCCAAGAACCACGACCACACCAAGGCCATGATGTACGGCGAGCCCGCCCTGTGGCACGCGCTCATGGGCCGCCTCACCGAAATCACGCTGGCCTACCTGCGGGTGCAGATCGACGCGGGAGCCTCGGCGGTCCAGCTCTTCGACTCCTGGGTCGGCGCCGTCGCCCCCGACGACTACCGCGAGTTCGTCCTTCCCTACACCAGCCGCATCTTCGCGGGCCTGGCCGGCCTTGAGGTGCCCCGCATCCACTTCGGCGTGGGCACGGGAGAGCTGCTCGGGCTGCTCGGTGAGGCCGGCGCCGACGTGGTGGGCGTCGACTGGCGGGTGCCCCTTGACGAGGCCGCGCGCCGGGTCGGCCCCGGCAAGGCCCTGCAGGGCAACCTGGACCCGGCGATCCTTTACGCGCCCTGGGAGGTCGTCGAGCGCCGCGCCCGCGACATCCTCTCCCGGGGCCGGGCGGCGGAGGGCCACGTGTTCAACCTCGGCCACGGGGTGCTGCCCACGACCGACCCCGACCAGCTCGCCCGCCTGACCGACCTGGTGCACGAGGCCTCCGCCCGCTGATCAGCTCCCGTCGGGCTCGTCTGCCTTCCCGTGGGTTTCCCTCTCTCCAGGTGCCTTCACCTCATCGGGCTCCTCCGCGTTCCCGGTCCCGTCCGGCGCGGACGGCCGCGTGGTCCGAGGCCCCTGGAGCCACGGCGCGCGGCGCCGTACGGCGATGTAGGCGATCCACAGCACGCCCACCACGATGAGCCAGGGCAGCAGCGCGCCGAGGACGGTCAGGGCCACCCTGGTCGTGGAGGTCAGGGCGTGCCAGCCGGCTTCGAGGCCGCTGAAGAAGTTCGGCGGCTGGGGCTTCGGCTTCGGTTTCGGCTTGGGAGTGGGCGTGGGTGCGACGAGACGCTTGATGTTGAGCGTCAGCGTGCCGAGGGCGGTCTGGGCGGCGAGGCTTCTCTGGCGGGCCTGGAGCGACTCCAGCTCGGCCTCCCTGGAGGAGATCTCGCGCTCGACCTTCAGCACCTCGGCGATGGTGTTGGCCCTCGCCAGGAACTTCCGGACCTGGTCGAGTGCGGCCTTGGACGACTTCACCCGGCTGTCGACGTCGGCGATCTGCTGGGTCACGTCCTCGGTGCCGAGATTCAGCGACTTCCTGTTGCCGAGTTCCCTGCCGAGCTGTTCGACGACCGCCGGATACCGATCTGGAGGGATCTTGAAGACGATGGTGGAGCTGCTCTCGCCGCCGTCGGAGGTGGACTGCTCGCGGTCGAGGCGCCCCCCGGCCGAGGTGACGATCTGCTTGGCCCTGTCGGCCGCCGCGGTGACGTCCTTGGCGTGGATCGTCATGTCGCCGGTGTAGACGATCGCGCGGTCGGGCTCCTGGATCTTGACCTTGGAGTCCGCTGGGGTGAAGGCCTCATTCCCCTGCGGCCCGGCGATCGAGGTGGCCGCCGGTGCGACGGGCTGCCGGTCCATGGACTGGACGGCGGGCGCGTCACCGGCGCTCGAGCTCCCCTGTCCGGAGCCGCAGCCGGAGACCAGGAGGACAACGGCCGCCAGGGCGGCCATGAGGGGCGAGCGGCACCGTAATCTGCTCATGTATTGGTTGACTCGCCCCTCCGGCATCGGGTTTGGTATGCCGCGTCACAATGGCGTCACGTTCTCGGCCGGGCTCTCTCAGGGGCGTCGTGGCCAGCCCACGAGGTGTCCAGGGCCGGGTAACGTCTGAAGACATGGAAGGGACTCGGCGGCACGTCGTGGTCGTGGGCGGGGGCATCGCCGGTCTGGCGGCGGCGTGGCACCTCCGCCGTGAGGACGACAGCCTCGCGGTGACCGTTCTGGACGGCGCCTCGCGCGTCGGCGGCAAGCTTCGCGCCTCGGAGGTCGCGGGTGTCGTCGTCGACGAGGGCGCCGAGGCCATGCTGGCCCGCCGCCCCGAGGGCAAGGAGCTCGCGCGCATGGTCGGGCTCGGAGACCAGCTGGTCCATCCCGGCCCCATGGGTGCCTCGGTCTGGACCCGTGGAGCGCTCAGGTCCATGCCCAAAGGCCATGTCATGGGCATCCCGTCCGACATCACCGAGCTCGGCCGCTCGGGTGTCCTGTCGCCGGCGGGGCTCGCACGGGTGCCGCTCGACCAGATCCTGCCGGCGACGCTGGTCTCCTCCGACGTCTCGGTCGCGGCATATATCCGGGCGCGCATGGGTGGCGAGGTGGTCGACCGGCTCATAGAGCCGCTTCTCGGCGGCGTCTACGCCGGGCGCGCGGAGACCCTGTCGCTCGACGCGACCATGCCCCACATCGCCACGGCCGCCCGCACCGAGCGCTCGCTGCTGAAGGCCGCGCGGGTGATCGCCCGGGACGCCCCGAAGGACGCGGGCCCGGTGTTCACCACGCTGAGGAGCGGCATGGGCGGCCTGCCCGAGGCCGTCGCGGCGGCGTCCGGCGCCGATATCAGGACCGGAGTCATGGTGCGCGAGCTTCGGCGCACGCCCGGCGGCTGGCGCCTGGTGACCGGGCCCACGAGGGACCCGGAGACGATCGAGGCGGACGCGGTGATCGTCGCGGTCCCCGCGCCGTCTGCGGGCCGGCTGCTCGCCGACGAGGTGCCGAAGGCCGCCGCCGAGCTGGCCCGCATCGAGTACGCCAGCATGGCGATCGTCACCCTCGCCTACCTCCGCTCGGCGTTCCCCGAGCCGCCTCAGGGCAGCGGCTACCTCGTGCCGCCGATCGAGGGCCGTCCGGTCAAGGCCGTGACGTTCAGCACGGTCAAGTGGCCCCATCTGGGCGAGGCCGACCCCAGCCTGCTGATCCTTCGCTGCTCCATCGGGCGGCTGGGCGAGGAGTTCGTCCTCCAGCGCGACGACAACGAGCTTGTGGCGCTGGCCATGGGTGAGATGACCGAGATCATGGGGGTCCGCGGCCTGCCGCTTTCCAGCCGGGTGAGCCGCTGGGGCGGCGCCCTCCCACAGTACGACGTGGGCCACCTCGACCGGGTGGCGCGCGTCCGCGCCGCGGTCGCGGTGCAGCCGGGCCTCGCCGTGTGCGGCGCCGCCTACGACGGGCTGGGCATCCCGGCCTGCGTCGCGACCGCGCGGACGGCCGCGGCGAGGATCCTGTCGTACCTCCAGGAGGAGCACGGAGGAGAATGGCGTGAGGACCAGCGAGCGGCCGGCACCCGCTGAGCGTGCCCCGCAGTGCTGAGGCGATGCAAGCTGTCGATGGAAGGCGAGTGCGATCAATGACGGAGAGCAGTGCACGGCCGAAGGCGCGCGATCTGAACCATGTCATCCGCTACACCATGTGGTCGGTCTTCCGGGTGCGGGAGCCGCTGCCGGGCGACCGCCAGGACGTCTCCGCCGAGGTCGAGGCGGTGCTCTCGCAGGCCGCCGAGAAGGACGTCGTGACCCGGGGGTGCTATGAGGTGGCCGGCTTCCGGGCCGATGCCGACTACATGTTCTGGTGGCATGCCGCGACCCCGGAGGACCTCCAGGAGGTCTACGGCCGCTTCCGGCGCACCTCCCTCGGCCGGGCGAGCGAGCCGGTGTGGTCGGTCATGGCGCTGCACCGCCCAGCGGAGTTCAACAAGTCGCACATCCCGGCCTTCCTGGCCGAGGAGGAGGCGCGCGGTTACGTCAGCGTCTACCCCTTCGTGCGCTCCCTCGAGTGGTACCTCCTGGACGACTCCGAGCGGCGGGCCATGCTCGCCGAGCATGGCAAGCTCGCGCGTGACTATCCCGACGTGCGGGCCAACACGGTGGCGTCGTTCGCGCTCAACGACTTCGAGTGGATCCTGGCGTTCGAGGCCGATGATCTGTACCGCATCGTCGACCTGATGCGGCACCTGCGCGCCTCTGAGGCCCGCAGGCACACCCGGATCGAGGTGCCCTTCTACACCGGCACGCGCAAGCCTCTGGAGGAGCTGGTGGCCGCCCTGCCATAAACGGCCAACACGACATAAACCTCTACAGAGTGGGACGTACGCCACTCTTGCCCCAAACACCCCATGCCTGTTATTGCGGGAACAACCCACGTGTCTTCGCGATCTTTGGCATACTCGGGGTAAATCCCGTGTCGACGTAAGGCAAAGGGTGAACAGGGGCAAGAGTCTGGCACGTTCCAGGCGAGGGGGGCACCGGCGGCGCAAGTCACGCCGGGCAGTGGCTCTCGAGGGGTTCGTCGCGCTGGCCGCCGTCGTCGTGGCGGTCCTGGCGGCCGGCGCGGTGTTCGTGCGGCCGGGCGGCGGTTCCGCCGCGTCCGGCGCGGCGTCACCCGCGCCGAGCGCGACGGCAGCTCCACAGGCGGCGAGGGCCTCGGGCGGGGCAGGCCCGGAGGTCGCGGCGGCGAGCGCGGGCGCGAAGAAGTCGCGTGACGCGGCGGAGACCGCGTCGGGCCCGTCGAAGCACACCGACGTCAAGGCGGTGACCTACTTCAAGAAGCGGTGGGTCACGGACAAGGCGGTGAAGCGGATCACCGACATCCGCACCGTCGGGAAGTATCTCCGGATCTACACCAACCTGCCGGAGTCGGCCCACAACTCCGAGTCCGCGATCGACCTGTGCAAGCGGGGTCTGGAGTACCTCGCCCAGGAGGTCGGCGATCAGCAGCCGGTCGTGTTCGTGCAGGCGGAGTACGGCCAGAACGGCAACCCGGTGCTGGCCAATATCCTCGGCCCGGACGACAGGTCGTGCCGGCTCACGAATCCGGCTCCGGGCTAGGAGGCTCGGGCCGTCTCACCCGCACCCGCGTCCTGCCGCACACTTCGCATCGCTGCGTGACCACCTGGCCGATGGCCTCGATGGTCTCCCACCTGTGGCGCAGATGCACGCAGCTCCCAGGACGGAACCTGTTGGCTCGATGTGGCGGAGGACTCGTCCGCATTCGTACCCGGCGCTCACCCCAGCATGCACCTGTCGCTACTTTCCGTGGTCCTTCGACCACGGTGCCGGCCCGGCGGCCCGCGCCGTGATCGAAGGACTACTCGCTCGGCGTCAGGCGCAGCGAGACGGAGTTGATGCAGTAACGGTCGTCGGTGGGGGTCGGGTAGCCCTCCCCATGGAAGACGTGCCCGAGGTGGGAGTCGCAGCGGGCGCAGCGCGCCTCGACGCGCGACATGCCGAGCGTGTGGTCCTCGATGAGGGTCACCGCCTCCGACTCCGAGGGCTCGAAGAACGACGGCCACCCGCAGTGCGAGTCGAACTTCGTGTCCGAACGGAACAGCTCAGCACCGCAGGCACGGCAGGAATAGATCCCCGTCGTCTTGGTGTCGACATACTCTCCGGTGAACGGACGCTCCGTGCCCGCGTGGCGAAGCACCCGGAACTCCTCGGGGGACAGCTGGACACGCCAGTCGGCGTCACTCTTGACCACCTTCTCCATGCCTCCAGCCTATGCGCGCGCGGAGCGGCGGCGCCCCCGGAGCCGGGACGGCTTTCTGGATCCTGTCGGAGGCGCGGGGTACGGTCGATGCATGGCGTCGCCGTTCATCGAGCTCAACGTCGGGGGCAGGGTGATCAAGGTCACGAACCCCGACAAGATCTATTTCCCAGACATCGGGGCGACCAAGCGCGAGCTGGTCGAATATTACGTCTCCGTCGGTGACGGCGCGCTCCGCGCGCTCAAGGACCGGCCCACCTACCTCAAGCGCCACCCCGACGGCGTGCTTTCCGAGGCGATCTACCAGAAGCGCGTGCCGCCGCGGCACCCCGACTGGCTGGAGACGGTCACCATCCGCTTCCCGAGCGGGCGCACCGCCGACGCCCTGCGCGTCACCGAGGTGGCCTCCATCGCCTACTGCGCCAACCTGGGCACGATCGACTTCCACCCGTGGCCCACCCGCGCCGACGACGTCGAGCACCCCGACGAGCTGCGCATCGACCTCGACCCCCAGCCCGGCACCGATTTCGACGACGCCAGGGAGACCGCGTTCGCCGTGCGCGAGGTCCTCGACGAGCTGGGTTTCCGCGGCTTCCCCAAGACCTCCGGCACCCGGGGCATCCACATCAACGTACGCATCGAGCGCCGCTGGTCGTTCACGGAGGTGAGGCAGAGCGCCATCGGTCTCGCCCGCGAGGTGGAGCGCCGGCGCCCTGACCTCACCACCACGGCCTGGTGGAAGGAGGAGCGTGGCGAGAAGGTCTTCATCGACTACAACCAGAACGCCCGCGACCGCACCATCGCCAGCGCCTACTCCGTGCGCGCCAGGCCGTACGCCCCGGTGTCCACGCCGGTGACCTGGGAGGAGCTGGCCGACGTCAACCCCCGTGACTTCGACATCCGCACCGTCCCGCCGAGGTTCGCCGAGCTGGGAGACGTGCACCGCGAGATCGACGACCGGGCGTTCTCCATCGAGCCGCTGCTGGAGTGGTACGCCAAGGACGAGCGCGGCGACATGCCGTACCCCCCCAACTATCCGAAGATGCCGGGCGAGCCCAAACGGGTCCAGCCGTCCAAGGCACGCGAGAACACCACCGACTGAGCGGGCTGGGCATCACGCCCTATCCGAACAGCGCCTCCGCTCGGCGGATGACGGAGCCTCGCGTGCTCAGTCTTTCTCCGTGATGTCGGCGGGGGCCGCGCCCACGTCGGCGTGCCGGGACATGGTCGCGGCAGCCCTGCGCACGGCCCCCACGGGCACCGCGGGGACCAGCTTGTCCAGGAAGGCGTACCTTCGGGCGAGCGAGTCGACGTAGGCGCCGCTGTGGCCCGCCGCGGCCCGTACGTCGTGCCACCAGTCGGCGATGTCCCCCCAGCCGGGGGCGGCCAGCGACCCGCCGAACTGCTGCACGGCCAGCGCCGAGCAGACCCCGGCGAAGGCCAGGCGGTCGTTCAGCGGCCAGCCCGAGAGGGTGCCGAGCACCAGGCCCGCCCCGAAGACGTCCCCGGCCCCCGTCGGGTCGAGCGCGGTGACCCGCAACGCCGGGACGTACGCCTCCTCGCCGGTCGTGGAGTCGATGGCCATCGCGCCGTTGGCGCCGTCGGTGACCACGGCTAGCGGCACCCGGTCGGCGATGTCGTACAGGGCCTCGCGCGGGGTCTCGGTGTTGGTGTACGCCATGGCCTCCACCGCGTTCGGCATGAAGGCGTGGCAGACGGCGAGCTGGTCGAGCAGGGCGGGTGACCAGGTCTCGGAGGGATCCCAGCCGACGTCGGCGAAGATCAGCGCGCCGTCCTCGCGCGCGAGGTCGGCCCAGGTGGACGCCTCCGCGCTGCCGAGCGGCTCCTCGACCGACAGCGGCGCGATCACGGCGCTCGAGCGCGGCGGGCGGCCGATCATCTCGGTGGACGCCATGGGTGGGGGGTGGCCGTGCGTGACCATGCTCCGGTCGCGGTTCACGGCCATCGAGACCGTCACAGGGGAGTGCCACCGCTGGAACCGCCGCGACCGTGACAGGTCGACCGACTCCTGCTCGGACAGGATCCGCCAGTTGAAGTCGGCGTAGTCGTCGTCGCCGAACGCGGCGGCCATCGAGGTGCGCAGGCCGAGGCGGCTGGAGGCGATGGCGAGGTTGGCGATGCCCCCCGGGCACGACCCCATCCCGTCGGCCCACACCTCGGTGCCTGCGGCCGGCATCGCCTGGAGCCCGGTGAAGACGATGTCGAGAAAGACGGTGCCCGCGGTGAACACGTCGAACTCCGGCCCGTCTGGGCTCCGTTGGCCGGCTAGTGGGTCGTACGCCTGGACAGACACGGGAGTGAGTCCTCCTCGACGGTGCGAAGGTGTGCGCACTCTTGCACGTTACGACGGCCCATATCAAGAGTTGACGGGCATTGATGCTCATTTTTGCTCAGTTGCGCGCAGGAATGACTGATACCATCCTCAC
>JAOPYI010000308.1 GCA_025964675.1 Sphaerisporangium sp.
GCCCTGCCGCATGAGGCAAGCGTCGGCCTCGTGCCGACCATGGGTGCGCTCCATGCCGGGCACATAAGCCTCGTTTCATTGTCGCGAACGCAGTGCGACGTGACCATCGCCAGCATCTTCGTCAACCCGCTGCAGTTCGGGCCGAACGAGGATCTGGCAAAGTATCCGCGGCCGCTGGAAAACGATCTCGCCTTGCTCGCGGCGGGGGCCGATGCTGTGTTCTTGCCATCGGTCGAGGAGCTCTATCCCGCCGGTGCCTCGACCTATGTCGTCGAGGAGAGCGTCAGCCTGCCGCTTTGCGGCGCGTTCCGTCCTGGCCATTTCCGCGGAGTGGCGACGATTGTACTCAAGCTCTTCAACCTTGTGCAGCCGACCCGCGCCTTCTTCGGCCAGAAGGATGCGCAACAGTGTGCCGTGATTGAGCGCATGGTGCGCGACCTCGACGTGCCGGTCGAGATCGTTCGCGGCGCCATTATCCGCGAAGCCGACGGCTTGGCCATGAGCTCGCGCAACGTCTATCTCAGCCCGGAGGAACGACGTCTTGCCCCGCTGATCCGCCACAGCATCCTTGCCGCCGTCGATGCCTATGCCGCGGGCGAACGCAACGCAGCCACTCTCGTGGCAAAAGGCCGGCCGCTCCTTGAGGGAGACCCGGCTTTTACCGTGCAATACTGGGAAGTCCGCGATCCGCAGAGCCTCGAAGCGCTCGCGACAATCGGCGAGCGTGGCGCGCTGATCGCCGTTGCCGCCTACCTGGGCAAGACCCGGCTGATCGATAACCAGCTCTTGTAGCGGCGGACGCTTACTTCTTCCGGGCTTTGCGCGCCGCATAGCGGGCGTCGCGGGCAGCCTTTTGCGCCACAGCGTCGGCCGCCTCGCGAGCTATGCGCTCTTCGGCTTCGCGGGCGCTCTCGGCCTTCTCCAATTCGGCGCGAGCCAGCTGTTCAGCTTTTTCCCGCTCGATGCGGGCAGCTTTCTCGGCGGCCCTGACCTTGGCCTGGGCGTCGCGTTCGGCCTGGGCGGCCTGTCGTTCGGCACGGGCTGCAGCGATCGCCGGACCGTTTTCCTCTGCCTCGCGGCGAAGTTTCTCAACGCTCGCCTTTTTTGCAGCGTCGGAAGCGCTCTTTCGCTCCGCAAAACCCTGGTATTTGAATGCGCTCAATTGTCTCGTTCTCTTTCGATAAGCAGTTTGGGGGTGTTAGTCAGACTTGGATGCAGGGATGCCTAATCGCCCTTGGGCTCGGCAGGCGCGTCCTGCGCTTTGGCCGCTTCCGCCTTCTCGAGCTTGGCCTTGGCCTTTTCGGCGGTCTTCAACGCCTTCGCGCGGTCTCGTTCCATGCGGTCGAATTTGAAGTTAGGTGTGCGCGCCATTTGCTGTCTTTCGCTCCAAAGTCTGTATGTGACCGCCCGTGGCTCCATCCGCAAGGTCTAAATAGGTATAATCTGCCGCTTAAGCGCAAGTAGCACCCTGTTTCTCCGAAAGCTCATGCCCAAATAGCTGCGCCGCGCGGACGACCGGATGGCCTCCCGCGCGCGCTGCAGATCTGCGTTTCGGACTAGCGGCCGGCCTGCTCTTCCGCGATATGCCGCGCCGCAAGGATGGCGAGCGCGACGGAGGTCAGCGTCGGATTGCCCGCCGTCTCCGTCGGGATCAGGCCATTGCCGGCGACGTAGACGTTGTCGGTGCCCCAGACGCGGCTGTTCTTGTCGCAAACCGATTGGCCGTCATCCTTTTCGCCCATGCGCATGGTGCCCTGGTAATGCAGCGAACTGCCATCGGGCGGCGTGCGCGGCTTGTGGCCGGGTAGCGAGCGTCCCAGGGCTGCGGAGATCTTGGCTTGCGTGTCGCGTGCCAGTTGCATCCGCTCCCGGTCCTTGTCGCTCATCTTGAAGCGCAGCGTCATTTTCGGACGTCCGTACCAATCCTTCTCGGTTTCGCTGAATTCGACGCGATTGTCGTATTGCAGGTCCGAGGTCAGGAAGAACGACACTGAGAGCACCGGCCGCTTCTCCGCAATCGCCCGGTCATCAGGCGGCAGCGATGCCGGCTCGGCCTGGGTGAGTTGCACGTGGAAGGGAAAGCTTTCCCCGTTATAGGGGATCCAGGTCACGCCGCTCGTCATGCGCGTCACCACGGTCCTGTCCGCCAGCACCGCGCCGCCATCGCTCAGCGTCGAGGCTTCACCGGGATCGACCCCTTCGAACTCGGCAAGGATCGTGACCTGCGGGTGCTCGTTGAGATAGTGCCCCAGGGCCGGCGGACGGATGCCCGAGGCGAACAGCAATTGCGGCGAGTGCAGCGAATCCGCGGCAACGACCACCGTGCCAGCCTCGACGCGTGTCGTCTCGTGCGTCTCGGTGCCCCAGAGTTCGACGCCAACGGCATGGCCGTCTTCCATGATGATGCGGCGGCAGACTGTTTCGGGACGCAGTTCAAAATTGGCCGAGGCTCCGGAGAGCAGATCTCCCAGGATCACGTCCGGCCCGGAGCGCAGCACGCCGTCCTTGGTGCGGACCACTGCCATTGGCATCGGCTGCACCCGGCGGTCCGGCGAACGGCCCTCGTTGAACAGCCCGCCGAGGAGCGCTTCGAGCGGTCCAGCGATATGGGAATCGGGGAATTGCGCGTTCGAGACCCGTAGCAGTTTTTCCGCCGTCGTCAGGGCCTCGT
>JAOPYI010000141.1 GCA_025964675.1 Sphaerisporangium sp.
AGCGCAGGATCGGCAAGCCGCGCGTCGGCTCCGCTCGCTGTTCGGACTGACTGACGAGGAGGCCGCGCAGGTGATCAGGGAAGTGCGGCGCCGCGCGGCGCGGCCGGTCACCAACCTCGTGCCCTACATGGCGGGCATGGCCGAGGGCGACCTGGCCGACATCGTCGCCGCCGTCATGGACGCCACCGACGCCGCGCAGCGACCGGGCGCGGCCGCGCCCCGGCAGCGCCGTGACCGCACCGTCGCCGAGGCGATCGCCGACTCCACACCCGCCCCCCAGGACGACCAGCCCGACCGGGAGCACGCTCAAGGCGCCGCGCTGGGCACCGTCACCTGCCTCGACGCCAGAGCGCCCATGTGCCCTCATGGCCACCCCGGCGGGGCGACCCCTCAGCCTGGTGACGATCTGCCGTCCTGCGGCCCCTGCCGCGCCCACACCATCGCCTGCGGCCGGCCGCCCGCCACGTGCTCAACGTGCCGAGCGATCGAGGCCGCCCGGCCTGGCGCGCATGGCCGACGACACTCGGCGTGATCAACAAAGGTGACGAGCACGTGGCTCGTTGCCGGACGGGAGAAGGCGCATGCGCTGGCCACAGCGGTGACCTCCCGTGCCCTGTCCTTCGCATCGGCAACAGGCGCGTAATGCCTGGCTGCTAAGACCGTCACTCGTATACTCAGCGTGCACAGGCAGTACCTGTGTGCCATGTCACATCGGGGTCGCGAATGAACGTCGATCGCCGCTCACCACCTGGACAAACGTGATGCCGATAGTCGGAGATCTAGCACTACCTGGCAATATGGACATATCTTCGGGCGACATTAGCGACTATGAGTACTGTTAGACACGCATTCGAACATTAGTTTGGGAGAGTAGGATGCGGATCACCGAAGAGCAGGCACGCCTGCTCGCTGTATGCATGGTCAAGGGTGTGAGCTGGTACCTCATTGCACGAGAGGCCCAGCGCCCAAATGGCCTAGCGCGACTCTGGTCAGGGAACATCATCGAATCTTCCCCCGACGCGACCAAAGCCAGAGCCCTCATCAACGAGAGCACCAAAGATCTCGATCGCTACGTCGAGGCCGCCGAGCAGCAGGCGGACCGAGCCACTAGCAGCGGCGCCCAACTCATAACCGTCCTCGACAAGGAGTATCCCGCCACCCTGCGCCTGATCTTCAACCTTCCGCCGTTCCTGTTCGTCCGCGGCGAGCTGCGAGACACGGACCTGCGCAGCGTGGCCGTCGTCGGTACCCGCCAAGCGAGCGAGGACGGACTACGCCGAGCACGCCGGATGTCCGGCCTACTTACCGAACGTCAGGTCACCGTCGTGTCCGGCCTCGCCCGAGGCATCGACACCGCAGCGCACACCGCGGCCCTCGACGCCGGCGGCAGGACAATCGCGGTCGTGGGGACAGGCATCCTGCGCTGCTACCCGGCCGAGAACCGTGGCCTTGCCGATCGGATCGCCGAGAGCGGGGCTGTGGTCTCACAGTTCTGGCCAGACGCCAATGGCGCGACCTACACCTTCCCCCGTCGCAACGTCACCATGTCCGGCATCGCGCAAGGCACGGTTGTGATCGAAGCCTCGAGCACGTCTGGGGCCAAGATGCAGGCCCGCCTAGCGCTGGAGCATGGCAAGAGGGTGTTCCTGCTGCGTAGCCTCACCGAGGCTCAACCGTGGGCAGAGGAGTACGTCAGGTCGCGTGGAGCGCTCATGGTCGAAGACGTGGACGAAGTCGTGACGAGCCTGTCCAGCCCGGACCGGATTCAGGCGGTCAATGCCTCCCGCGCTCAGCTGACCCTGGAATTCGAAGACCTGAAGCTGGAGGAGCCGGCGCCCGGTGGGCTGTGGTGACGCAGCCGGGACGGCCGGCCTATGGCGACGGCCCACCCCCCACGGGCTTCGGCAGTTGCGGCGAATGCCCCTACCTACAGGCGGGGCACGTCCGCATCTGCCACGAGTGCGCATCGGAGAGCTTTCAGCCGCCTGATGAACCCAACTGCCGGATCTGTCGCCAGGCACTGCGGGATGGAGAGCACGCTTGCTCTAACAGGCTCTGTAACGATCAGCAGCGCGCCTTCGAGTGGACGGCCGTCGTCGGGGTCAAGGCCGGCAGGCTGGAGCAAGGGGTCTTGCGGCTCAAGGATGGTGCATATGGGTGGGGGATGATCTTCGCGCGGATCGTCTTGGGTCACCTCTACACGCACCCGGAGCTCGTTAACCAGGTGGATGCCATCATCCCGATGCCCGCCTATCTGGAGCCGCATCAGGCCCGCCAAGGCGCCGATCACACCGGGTACGTCATCGAACGGGCGATCCTCGAAGACGATCAGGGTCTCCCCTTCGTGTTGGATCCGCCTCTCGTCGAGAAGACGCGAGCCACTACCCGGATGCGAGAAACAGCGTCCCTTGTTGAGCGGCACCTCGCGGCGCGCGAACTGTACAGCGCGCTGCGTGTGCCGGACCCGGCCCGTGTACGAGGCCTGAGCATCATGGTCTACGACGACGTCTTCACAGGCGGCAACAGTCTCAACGCGGTCGCTCTGCGGCTCAAGGCGAGCGGCGCGGCAATGGTGTACGGGCTCACCCTGGCTCGCGCTCAGTGGCGGTGAACGGCGGCCAGGGGCTCGTCGAGCGGGTGTGACGGAAGGGCGGCCGGCCTCCGCGGGCAAAGCGGCCCCGGCCGGACGCCGGGATTGGCTCCCTCAGTGAGCAGCACCTGGGCACTCCGGGGCCGGCTGATTCTCGGCGTGATACTTCGCGTGATACTGCCGCGCGTGCATGGGGATGCGTTCCGGTGCATCCGGCGGTGATCGAACTAGCCGAAATACCAGCTCAACACGGAGTCGAGCGCTCTTGCATGTACCCCGGTGATCCCTCCCTGGGATGAGTTCAAGTCCCCCCTCAGACACCATGATCATTCATACAATCGCATGACTATGCACAGGGGAACCAACCTCGGATAAGACTTGTCCGGGGGTTTCCTATTTACCCTAGAGTTTCGTCAAGGATGCGATGTATAGGCTTCCACGGGAGTTCGTATCGCCTTCACACTCGAATGACAATCCTTTCGCCTGTGACTACCGTTACCAGCGCCGACTGTTCGGGCATATAGGTCAACGCCAGTCCCATCGAGCGGCAGAGCTGTGCTTGGTCGGTCAGCACCCGGGGGATCTCGATCATCTCAAGGTCGCTTCGCTCTTGTGCCGCTGCAA
>JAOPYI010000151.1 GCA_025964675.1 Sphaerisporangium sp.
ACGTTCCTCGACGGCCGGGAAGACCCCAGCTGGCGGCGGCAGGGCACCAGCGACTGGCTCGACGCGCTCGGCGCCGACCTGCGCGCGAACAAGGACACAGCTGAGGACACGCTGTCATGACAAGGAACCGCTGGCAGGTGGGGCGGCGATGCCGTGGTAATGCGGCTGAGCAGCTACGCGTCTACGGCCTGCCGGTCGGCAAAGCCAGGATGTACATGTCGTAGGTATAGGCGATACCTCCAGCGGCGCCGGTCATCCGGCCGGCGCGGACCCACCCCCACGACCGATACAGCCGCTGGTTGGTCTCCAGCCGTGGTTCCACGGCAAGCGTCGCCCGGACGGCCGAGGTCTCACCAAGCACCGCGTCGTGCAAGGCCCGGCCCAGACCTTGGCGGCGAAGCTCCGGCCGAACGCCCAAGTCGATGAGGGCAAAGGTGCGGCTGCCGGTCTCAGCGGTCATCTCGCCGGGGAGCGGCTCCAGCATCCCGTCCCACCATTGAGTGTCGGGCAGCAGGAACACGCCGTAGGCGAACCCGGCCAGCGACCCGTCGCGGCGTGCCGTCGCCAGCCGAAACCCGGGCCGCTCAAGCAGCGCACGGTACGTCGAACGCTGGCGCTCGAATTCGTGCTCACCTTCGCTGTTGGGCGCTGCGCCGAACGCCGCCTGGTAGGCGGCGCTGATCTCATCAGCAAGGCCGCGCGCAGCGGCGGCGTCCAAGACCTCGATGTTCATCTGCCGATCCGCAGTCTCATCCACGTCCTCACCCTCCTGCCGAGAGGTCAGGATCTGACCGTAACCTGTGAATGCGTACACCGGACGGCCGACGAACCAACCGCCCACGACCGAGCAGTCGGGACCTCCTGCCAAAACCAAGCAGCCACCGGACAAGAATCCAGACAAAACGCACGGGCCGCATAAATAATCGCTGTTTACCGGGGGCCCGGCGCAATGGCGTCGTGTCAGACGACGACTACCGGACGATGGTGGAGGTCGCCGGCCATCTCGGCGTGAATGTGCGTATTTGCGAGTTGGGCCCGTCGAGGAATGAGAATTTCCACGCGCCCGGTAACCCATTGGAGCGTGCCGTTCGTCAATGATCCGTCACGTATTCCACCCCCCCGGAGTCGAAATGCCCTCGCCCAGGTGCGCCGTCCTGATCGGCGCCGCCGTGATGTTCATGCTAGGCGGATGTGCCAACCCCGACCTGCCGCCCGGAGTGTACGACCCCGCCGCGGCGACGTCGGAATGGCACCCGCCCACCCAGCCTCCCGCGCCAGCCGTCGAGACACAGAACCCGCCAGGCCAAAGCGGGCAGCAGGTGCCGTCGGACGTGGGAGCCACTCAGCCCCTTCTCACTCAGCCCGCTCTCACTCAGCCCCCTGCCACTCAGCCCGCTTCGACTGAGCCCGCTTCGACTGAGCCCGCTTCGACTCAGCAGACAGATCAGCCTGCCCTGGTGCTCTCGCCTACCTCACCGGCGGCTACATCACCTGCAGCCACGTCCACCTCCACAACTCTGGAGATCACGCCCAAGAGTTACAACGGCCACGGCGATCAAGTGATCCAGTTTGACCCGATCTCCCAACGAGCCGTGGTCACCTTCACGCACAACGGCAGTCGGAATTTCGCGGTGACCGCACTGGACAGCTCAGGCGCCATGCAGGACCTTCTCGTTAACACGATCGGCGGCTATGTGGGCACCCGTCTGATCCGGCCGGAGAACAACAAGACCGTGGCAGCGCTGAAGATCGAGGCGGATGGCGACTGGACTGCTGAGATGAAACCGATGTCGGCCGCCCGGGTATGGTCCGGCCCCCACGCCGAAGGCCGCGGGGATGACGTGCTGAGACTTGATCCGCCCGCCCAGGGCCTCACCGTGGTCCAGGCCACGCATTCCGGCCAGAGGAACTTCGCCGTTATCGCTCACGGCACCAGCTACCTCGACCTGGTAATCAACAAGATCGGCAACTACTCGGGCGAGGTGCAACTCCCGAGCGGAACCGCGTTCGTAGAGATTGAGGCGGACGGCGACTGGTCGTTCACCCGCAATTGATCGCGAGCGGCCTGCGGAAGGATGAGTCACCTTCACGGCCCCTCGGCGTGATCGACGACGTCCTGACGAATCGGCCCTCACGGTCCAGGAATGATGGTTCCATGATCAAGATCACCGTGCTGGGTGGGTGCGGCGCCTGGCCGGCCGCAGGGCAGGCATGCAGTGGGTACCTGATCGAACACGACGGCTTCCGGCTGCTGGTCGATCCCGGGTATGCCACGCTGCCCCGGTTGCTGGAGCTCATGCCCGCCGCCGGTCTCGACGCCGTGCTGGTCAGCCATGGCCACCCCGACCACTGCGCTGACCTGAACCCACTGCTGCGCGCCCGCGCTCTGGCGGACGATCCGCCGCCCGCGCTGCCCGTCCACACGTTGCCCGGCGCGCTGGACCCGATCCTCGCCCTGGACCGTCCCGGCATGCTGGCCGGCTCCTACGAGCTACGCGAGTTCGCGGCCGGTTCCGCTTCGGAGGTGGGGCCCTTCCACGTGGACACCTGGCCACTGCCCCATCACGTCCCCAACGCGGGCCTGCGGCTGACCACCGGCCGAACGTCCATCGCCTACACGGGGGACACCGGGCCCAGCCCGCACCTGTACGACCTCGCGCGTGACGCCGACCTCTTCCTGGCCGAGGCCACCTATCCCGAGACCGTTCCCGCCGAAGACGCCCCCTACCTGTCAAGCGCCCTCCAGGCCGGCCAGGTCGCCGCCGCCGCCGGAGCCGGGCGCCTTGTGCTCACCCACCTGTGGCCGGACACCCCACCGCCACAGGCGATCGCCGCGGCACGGACGGCATTCGACGCCGAGATCTCAGTAGCCCAGCAGGGAATGGTCATGCACCTGTGAGGTCCAAAGCGGCCCGTCAACTGAACCGCACCGCCACCTCTCCAAGGCCGGAGAAGACGGCCCGCCAGCTGCCCGGACCTCTGACCGTCTCGTTGCAGAACGAGCCGGTGATCACTCGTTGACCCGGCTCCAGTCCGCGGCCGTGCTGGTGGAGCAGGGCACACAGGCGCGACAGCGAGAGGAACGGGTCGTCCATGGAATCGCCGGGCGTCCTCGTCGTGACCAGTTCTCCGTCGTGCCACAGCTCGACCGTGGTGCCGGTCAGATTCGACCGTACGGGCACCTCCTCCCCGACCACGATGCCCCAGTTGCTCAGGCCATCGGCCAGGATCGCCGGATGGCTCGCTTCCGGCGGCAGCCGGGTCTCGTTCAGCTCGAACGCGGGGGCCACCGCGCGAACGGCCGCTCTCGCGGTCACCGGATCGACATCGTCGCCCCGCAGGGGCTCGCCGAGGACAAGACATAGCTCGGGCTCGATGAAACATGAGGTGATCCGGCCGTGCCTGACGGCGTCGCCGGATCGCATGATGCGGCCGTCGAGGATGTACCCGAAGGGCCGGAAGTCCCTGCCCAGCATGCCGCGGCGACTGCCCGAGGTGTGTCCGGCCTTCCACCCGCCCAGTCGTTCACCCGACGCCACCAACCGATCGAGGACGGCCAGCTGCAGATCCAGCGCCTTTCGCAGGCCGTGTTCGGCCGCGATCAGCTCGGGATCGGCCAGCTCGGGACCCGCGACGCCCTTCCGCCGTGCCTGAAAGAAAGCCTCCACAAGGATGTCATCGGACATGCCACGCGCTCCTCACGGGTCGTAGCGCGGCCGGCTCGACGCCGGCACGCATTGGTGCGCGCCTGGCCGACGGCCACGCCTGTTGGGGTCAAGGTGTGAGCTCGCGGGCGAGATCATCGGCGGCCTGGCGGAGCAACGGCACCGCCCGGTCTACGACGGCGGCCGTCATCCGTGGGGCCGGCCCGGAGACCGAGACGGCGAGAGGGTTGAGGGTACCGAGCACCGGGACGGCGACGCAGGACACTCCGATCTCCTGTTCGCCGTCATCCGTCGCGTAACCCTGGACCCGGACGCGGTCAAGCACCTCCGCGAACAGACCCGGCTCGGTGATGGTGTGCTCGGTCTGGGCCGGCATGCCGGTACGGCGGAGCAGCGCCTGGACGTCAATGGGCGGCAGTCGGGCGAGAATTGCCTTGCCGACCGCGGTGCAGTGCGGGTAGACGTGCCGCCCGACCTCGGTGAACATCCGCATCGAGTGCTTGGAGGGGACGTGGGCCACATAGACGATCTGGTCTCCGTCGAGCATCGCGAGGTTGGCGCTCTCTCCGACCGCGTCGACGAGCCGGGTGAGGTGCGGCCGGGACCAGGTGCCGAGGAGATGGCTCGCGCTCTCGCCGAGCCGAATCAGCCGGGGACCGAGGGAGTACTGCCGGGACGACTCCCGCCGGACATAGCCGAGGCCCACCAGGGTTTGGACCAGCCGGTGGATCGTGGGCAGCGCCAGCCCGGACTCCTGGGCGAGCTTGGAGAGGCTGGCCGTCCCTCCCGCGGCCGCAATGGTCTCGAGCAACTCGAAGGCCCGCTCCACCGACTGCACACTGCCGCCGCGTGACCGGTTCTCGGGCTGCGGCTCGGCCTCGCCTGTGGCCAGGCCCTGATTCGGCTCGGTCAAGCGAGTCCCTCCGTCCTGCCCCGATCACCCGGGTCACCCCGTGGTACTCCGGCGACGCGAATCGCTTCCGGATCGCAGAAGTCTAGTGGCCGCTTCACGCGGGATTCTTGGCGCCGGCGAAGGCCTCGTGGACCAGCTCGAGCGGATGCCATGCCGTGCGCTCGGTGCCATGCAGGATCTGTTGCCTGCAGGACACTCCGGTGGCGGCCACCACGGTGTCCGCCGAATCGGCCTTGATGGCCGGGAACAGGCGATCGTTGCCGACGGTCATCGAGATGTCGTAATGCTCAGCTTCGAATCCGAATGATCCCGCCATCCCGCAGCACCCCGCGTCGAGTTCGACGATCTCGGCACCCGGAATGCGGCGCAGCAGCGCCACCGTCGCCGCCGTGCCGACCTCGGCCTTCTGGTGGCAGTGCCCGTGGTAGAGGATCCGCCGGCCGGACAGCCACGACTCGCGGAGCGTCAGCCGGCCGGAGTCGATGGCCTCGACGAGCAGCTCCTCGATCTGACGGACCCGGCCGGAGACATCGCGGACGTCGGGGTCGTCGGGAAGCAGCTGCCGGTGCTCCTCGCGCAGGGTGAGAATGCACGACGGCTCGCATCCGACGATGGGCGACCCGGGCGCCGACGACGACACCAGCATGGCCGCCAGCGAGCGCGCCTTCTGCTTCGCGTCGTCGAGCAGTCCCTTGGAGAAGCTGGCCCGTCCACAGCAACCCCGGCTCTCCAGCCGGACCGACCAACCGGCGCGTTCCAGAAGCCCGATCGCCGCCTGACCGATCTGCGGCTCGGTGAAGGTGGTGAACGAGTCCGCGAGGAACGTCAGCTCGCCCTGCGGGACCGCCGCGTTCTCGGGTGCCGTGTGGTCGCGGAACCACCGGATGAGGTTGCGACGCTGGAAGGTGGGCAGCGGTCGTTCCGCGGTGATGCCGATCGCATGGCCCGTGACGCGGAGCAGTGGGCGGATGCCCGCCAGCAGGTTGGACAACGGTGCCGTGGCGGAGCCGAGGCGGTTGAGGAACCGGATGCCGCCGAAAATACGTGAGCGCAGCGGCACTCCGTGGGCGTCATGGTGATGCGAGAGCGCCTCGGCCTTCAAGGAGGCCATGTCGACCCCGAGTGGACACTCGCTCTTGCATGCCTTGCACATGAGGCACAGGTCGAGGATCTCATGCAGCCGTTCGTCGCCGAGCGCCGCTTTGGGGTCGGGCTCGGAGAGGGCCTTGACCAGCGCGTTGGCGCGGCCTCGCGTCGCGTGCTCCTCTTGGCGCGTCGCCATGTACGACGGGCACATCGCACCGGTCTCGCTCTTGCGGCACAGCCCGATGTTCATGCACCGGTCCGCCGCGTCGCGCATGCCGCCGCCGACCACCTCGAAGGTCAACCGCGTCCTTATCGGCGGTGCCGCGGGAAGCGCGGCGTCGCGGAGGTTGTCGGTCATCGACGGGGCATCGACGATCTTGCCGGGGTTCATCCGGTTGTCCGGGTCGAAGACGCGCTTGACCGTGCGCATCGCCTCGTACAGCTCTTCCCCGAAGATCTCCCGGTTGAACTCGCTGCGCGCGAGACCGTCGCCGTGCTCGCTTGAGTTGACTCCGCCGTACTCCTTGACGAGGTTCTTGATCTCCTCCGCGACGGTGCGCATCGTACGGACGCCGTCAGGTTTGTTGACGTCGACGAAGGGCCGGATGTGCAGGCAGCCGACCGAGCAGTGCCCGTAGAAGCCGGCTTTGAGGCCATGCGTGTCAAGAATCTCGCTGAAGCGTCTGGTGTAGTCCACGAGGTGCTTCGGGTCGACCGCCGTGTCCTCGACGAACGCCAGCGGGCGCAGCGATCCGGTGCCCGCCGCCATGAGCAGGCCGAGACTGGACTTGCGGACCTTGAGCAGGGCGGCCTGTTTCTCCGGGGTCTCCGCGCGCAGCGTGTGGTACCCATGGCCGTGCTTCTTCCACAGCATCGTGAGGTGGTCGAGCCGGCCGATGAGATCAAGCTCGTCGTCCCCGCTGAACGAGACGAAGAGCAGGGCATCCGGATCGCCCTCGAGGATCGTGCCCAGGCCGGCGTACTCGATCTTGCCGCGGGACAGGTCGAGGATGGTGCGGTCCATCATCTCGACCGCCGAGGGGTCGCAGGTCATGGCGTCCTCGGTCGCGGCGATGGCCGCGAGCATCGAGGTGAAGTGGCCGACCGCGATCACGGTCCGGCGGGGCTTGGGGACGAGATCGACGAGTGCCTCGGTCACGACGACGAGAGTGCCCTCCGACCCCACGACGAACTTCGCCAGGTCGAACGGGGTGTCGTCAGCGAGCCGGTCCAGCCGGTAGCCGCAGGCCCGCCGCCAGTAAGGCGGGAAATCGTTCGCGATGGCCCGTTCATGGGTCGCCAGCAGCTCGGGGAGCTTCCGGTAGAGGCTGCCCTCCAGCGTCGAGAGACCGGCGCGGCGGGCCCGCTCGGACTCCTCCAACGGGGCGAAGTGGGCGGTCGACGCGTCGGAGAGCACGACGTCGAGCTCGCGGACATGGTCGATCGTCATCCCGTAGCGGACCGACCCGCTGCCCGCCGAGTTGTTGCCGAGCATCCCGCCGATGGTGGCGCGGTTGCTCGTCGAGGTGTCCGGACCGAACATCAGGCCGTACGGCGCCGCCGCGCGGTTCAGCTCGTCCTGGACGACACCGGGTTGCACCAGCGCTGTACGGGCATCGGGGTCGATCCGGGCGATCCGGTTCATGTGCCGGGACAGGTCGAGCACGAGGCCCGGTCCGATGGTCTGGCCGGCGAGGCTCGTGCCGCCGCCCCGCGGCACCAGCGGCACACCGTACCTCCCGGCGATCGAGACCGCCGCCGCCACATCGTCGGCGTGACGCGGGAAGGCCACGCCCAGCGGCGTGATCGAGTACATGCTCGCGTCCCGCGAGAACAAGTGGCGGGTGTAGGCGTCGAACTGCGTTTCGCCGTCGAGTTCCCTGGCGAGGTCCCGCTCGAGATCCTTGCCGAGGTCGCCGGCGTCCTTGCTGGTGGGATCGAGGCTGATGGTCATGGCCGCGGTGCTCCCTGGACCAGGCGGCGGTGACGCCGGGACACCGGACGGCAGCGGAGGGAAAGCCGGGTCATGAGCGCTGGAGACGCTCGAGCGCCGCGTTGATCCCCGTGGTGTCGATCGGCACGCCCGCCACGACGAGGCCCATCTGGACGCCGGCCAGCGTGCCCGCGAGCATCAGGTCATTGAAGTCGCCCAGGTGCCCGATCCGGAAGATCCTGCCGGTGAGCTTGCCGAGGCCGGCACCCAGGGACATGTTGTAGCGGTCGAGGATGATGGCACGGATCTTGTCGGCGTCATGGCCTTCGGGGACGAGGACGCCCGTCAGCGAGCCGGAATGCTCGCGCTCGTCCGCGCACAGCACCTCGAGACCCCAGCCTCGCACCGCGAGCCGGGTCGCCTCGGCGTGCCGCTGGTGCCGGGCGTAGACGTTGGCCAGGCCTTCCTCATCGAGCATGCTCAGTGCCTCACGCAGGCCGTAGAGCAGGTTGGTGGCCGGGGTGTAGGGGAAGACGCCCCGCTTGTTGGCCTCCAGCATCGGTTCCCAGCTCCAGAAGGACCTGGTCAGCTTCGCCGTCTTCGACGCCGCCAGCGCCTTCTCGCTGATGGCGTTGAAGCTGAGACCGGGCGGGAGCATGAGCCCTTTCTGTGAACCCGCCACCGTGACGTCGACCCCCCACTCGTCGTGCTTGTACTCCAAGGAGCCGAGGGAGGAGATCGTGTCGACGAGGAGGAGGGCCGGGTGTCCTGTCGAGTCGATCGCTTCCCGGATCTCCGGGATGCGGCTGGTCACGCCGGTCGATGTCTCGTTGTGGACGACGAGGACGGCCTTGACGGTGCGCTCGGTATCGGCGCTCAGCTTGTCGGCGACGGCCTGCGGGGCGACGCCGTGCCGCCAGTCGCCGGGGACGAACTCCACCTCGAGGCCGAGGCCCTCCGCCATCTCCTGCCACAGTGTCGCGAAGTGGCCGGTCTCGAAGCACAACACCTTGTCACCTGGGCTGAGCGTGTTGACGAGGGCGGCTTCCCATGCGCCGGTGCCCGACGAAGGGTAGATCACGACCGGCTGGGTGGTCCCGAACACCGGCTTGATGGCCTGGAGGATCTCCCACCCGAGCTTGGCGAATTCCGGACCACGGTGGTCCATGGTCGGTGCCGCCATGGCGCGCAGCACCCGATCCGGGGTGTTGGTCGGGCCGGGGATCTGCAGAAAGTGGCGACCGGTGTGGGTCATCGCGGGAGGCACCTCTCGACGTCGACTGCTGTCGAATAGTCCATCATACGGAAAATTAATACCGCAGAACGGAAGAAGCATCAACCGCCCAGGTGTGGCGACGAGGGCCGGCCCGCCGCGGGCGATCAAGCGGAAGGTCTTGACCTGCGCGTGTGACGTAGCTCATACTCGGCGCCAAAATGAAACAAAAATGGAACGGTGATTTCACATGGTGGAAAAACTTCCCTGACCTGAACGGCGCGAGGACGGCGGGGGCGAACCTGGCGCACGACCATCCGCAGACCTAGACCCTTACCCCGACACGGGAGGTCGCCTTGTCCGTTGAAGTCATCTCGATCCTTGTCCTCGCCGGCATCTTTCTCATAGCCACGGTGCGGCCGGTGAACCTGGGCGCCCTCGCCATCGTCGCCGCGTTCGTCCTCGGCATCTCTGTGCTCCATGGGGCGGATGTCGGAGAGAAGACCGACGCCATCTTCGCCGGTTTCCCCGGTGACCTGTTCATCGTCCTCGCCGGTGTCACATTCCTGTTCGCCATCGCGAAGAACAACGGAACCGTCGACTGGCTCGTCCATGCCGCCATCCGGGCGGTGGGCGGCCGCATCGGCTTGATCCCGTGGGTGATGTTCCTGGTCACGGCCTGCCTCACCGCGATCGGCGCCGTGGTGCCGGCCTCGGTGGCGATCATTTCCCCGATAGGCATGGGCTTCGCCGTCCGTTACAAGATCAACCCGCTCCTGATGGGTCTTATGATCATCAACGGCGCCAGCGCGGGCGGCTTCTCACCGATGAGCATCTTCGGCGGCATCACCAACGGCGTGGTGGCGAAGGCCGGTTTGCCGGGCAACCCGACGCTGCTGTTCCTGGCCTCGTTCCTGTTCAACCTCGCCATCAGCCTCGTGGTGTTCTTCCTCTGGGGCGGGCGTGATCTGCTCGGCCGCCGTGCCGATGACACCCTTGACGAGGCCGCCGAGGCGGAGGCCCACCCCGGTGGCCCGGGCGTAGCCCCCGTGCCCGGTTCACCGGGCGGAGGCGTCGCGACCGCGTCATCGGGCGGAGGCGTCACGACCGCGACGGTCGCGCCAAGCGGCGTGGACGGCGCGGTCATCGCCTTGGACCGTGACCGGATCCTGACCCTGCTCGGCCTGGTCGTCCTGGCCGTCGGTGCGCTCTTCTTCGACCTCAACGTCGGCATGGTCGCCATCACCGTGGCCGCGGTCCTGTCGCTCATCTCGCCGGCGTCCGCCAAGAACAGCGTCAACCAGATCGCCTGGCCGACGGTGCTGCTGGTGTGCGGCATCGTCATGTACGTCAGCCTCATGCAGAGCATCGGCACCATCAAGTGGCTGGGCAACGAGGTCGCCACCATCGGCGCTCCGTTGCTGGCCGCGCTGATCATCTGCTTCATCGGCGGCGCGGTGTCCGCCTTCGCCTCCACCACGGGCATCCTCGGCGCGCTCATCCCGCTCGCCGTTCCCTTCCTCACCGGTAGCAACGCCGTCGGAGCGGTCGGTCTCATCACCGCCCTGGCCATCTCCTCATCGGTCGTCGACTCCAGCCCGTTCTCGACCAGCGGCGCACTCGTCGTCGCGAACGCGCCGGAGGACAGGCGGGACGCCGTCTACAAGGGCCTCATGCGGTGGGGTTTCAGCATGGTGCTTGTCGCGCCGATCGCCACCTGGCTGGTCTTGGTGGTGCCCGGCTGGCTGTGATCGCGGCGACCGCCTGAGCGCGAGCAGGCGTCGCACGGGCGGCGGATCCCGCACCAGGGGATCCGCCGCCCCGAAGCCTTTTCAGCCAGCGGTCAGCGGCCCTGCCACCGCGGTTTCCGCTTGGCAAGAAAACTCTCCACTCCGTGGTGGAAATCCTCACTGCCATACACGGTGCGCACGATGTCATCGCCGTTGGGCACGTTGGCTTGCCGGAGCCGCCGCACCGCTTCTTTGGCCGCCCACATGGTCAGCGGTGCGTGGGTCGCCAACTGGTCGACGACGCTCGTGGTGCACGCGTCGAGCTCGGCCTCGTCGCACAGCTCGGCCACGAAACCGAAGGCGTGCATTTCCTCGCCGGTGAACAACCGCGCCCGCATCAGCATGTCCAGGGCCCGCGCCGGTCCCAGGTGGCCGACGATCAGCGAGTACGTGCTCATGGTGAGACAGTTGCCCAGCGTGCGGGCGATGGGGATGCCGAAGCGCGCGGAACGCGTAGCGACGCGTATGTCGCACACGGAGGCCAGTGCCAACCCTGCCCCGACGCAGAATCCAGAGACCGCGGCCACGGTCGGCACGCGCACACTGGCCAGCCTGCCCACGACCCGGCTGATCTTCTCCTCGTAGTCGATTCCGTCCTCGCCGGTGCGGAACTCGGCGAACTGGCCGATGTCGGTGCCGGCGACGAAGGCCACGTCACCGGCACCGCGAAGCACCATCACCCGGATGTCCGGGTCGGTGTCGGCGACCTCGCATGCCGCTACGAGGTCGGCATACATCTGCCAGGTCAAGGCGTTGCGGTGGTCGGGTCGGTTGAAGATCACCCGCAACGCGGGTCCGTCACGATGGACCAGCAGCTCGTTCGACATGTGTCAGCCTCTTCACCAGCGTCGGGACAGGGGTCAGGCGGGAGTATCGCGGGCGGTCACGTCGACCGTGTCCGCGGCTGAGCCGGAGCTGTGCACGACGGCGACGACCCCCGCGCCGATCAGCTCGTCGATCTCGTCGGGCTCGAAGCCTGACTCGGCGAGCACGGCTTCGGTGTCCGCGCCGAGCAGCGGTCCCGCGGCGCCGCGTACCGCAGGCGTTGCCGAGAACCGCATCGGCGACCCGATCTGCCGCACGTCGCCCATCACGGGGTGCGGGGCATCCCAGAAGAAACCGCGCTGGTTCAGGTGTTGATCGTTGAACACCTGCGCGGTGTCGGCGATGGGCGCGCACGGAACACCGGCGGATTCGAGCGCGGCGATCACGGCGTCGGTCTTCCACTGTGAAGTCACCGCCTCCATGGCGGCGATCAGCTCGTCGCGGTGACCGTGGCGCTCGTGTGCGTCCTGGTAGCGCGGATCGTCCACCAGCTCGGTGAGATCGAGCGCCGCACACAGACCGGTCCACGTCGCCGGCGTGACCGCACCGAGCGTCACCCAACCGTCGGCGGTACGGATCGCCTGGTACGGCGCGGTCGACTGGTGTGCCGAACCCAGCGGCTTACCGACCTCTCCGGTGGCGAAGTAACGGCCCGCCTCCCAAATCGTGAATGACACGCCCGACTCGAACAGCGACACGTCGACATGTTGGCCTGTGCCGGTCGATTCGCGGGCGCGCAGTGCCCCGAGCACGGCCATCGCCATGTACAGGCCGCATACGAGATCGCAGATCGGCACACCTATCTTGACCGGATCACCCTGCGGGGTGCCGGTGATGCTCATCAGCCCCGAGCGAGCCTGCGCCATGATGTCCAGCCCCGGCAGTGTGGCCAGCGGTCCGTCGAGCCCCCAACCGGAGGCCGAAACGTAAATGATCCGCGGGTTGATCTCGCGGACCGTCTCGTAGTCGTAACCCAACCGCGCAAGGGCCCCTGGGCGCAGGTTCTCGACGAGGACGTCCGCACTGTTCAGCATCTGCCGCAGAACCCGCTTTCCCTGCTCTGCTTTGATATCCAGCGCGATCGAGCGTTTGTTGCGGTTGAGTCGGGCGAATGGCGAACTCTGTCCCGCGACGTATGGGCCGATCGACCGGACCGGGTCTCCACCGTCCGGATTCTCCACCTTGATCACATCGGCCCCGAGGTCGGCGAGCTGCATCGCGCCGAAGGGTGCCGCCATGAACGCACCGATCTCAAGTACACGGATCCCAGCCAGCGGCGCGAGGGGCTCGGGCGGACGATCGACGTCATCGTTCATCAACGGTTTCTCCTCGAAAGCAGAAGCAGCCTGGACTATTGTCTACAGTAGCCAGGCAGGCTTGACCACGAAAGGAACGTCCGGTCCAGGAAAACCAGCTCCGCAGCCCCGGCGTGACAGCGCGAAAGGATCGAGGTCGCCAGTGACAGACCCGCCTGTGGCCTACCGCCACCAGGTCGGAGCGCAGGAATCGCAGATCGTCCTGCCGCCCAGTCTCGTCGACGTCGCCGCCGGCCAACTTCGTCGCATGATCATCGGTGGGCACCTGCTGCCCGGCGACCGCGTGGTGGAGAACAGGTTGACGCAGCAGCTCGGCATCAGCCGGCCACCACTGCGCGAGGCCCTGCGGGTCCTTGAGCGGGAGGGGCTCGTCCGGGCCCTACCCCGCAAGGGTGCGATCGTCACACCGCTCACGCTGCACGACGTGTACGAGATCTTCACCCTGCGCCACGAACTCGAGCTGCTTGCGGTGCGCCTT
This sequence comes from Sphaerisporangium sp., assembly GCA_025964675.1. GTDB lineage: Bacteria > Actinomycetota > Actinomycetes > Streptosporangiales > Streptosporangiaceae > Sphaerisporangium. The sequence goes on from JAOPYI010000151.1 coordinate 13,220, forward strand.
GGCATCCCGGTGCGCGACCCCGAGCGCCTTGACCGCTGCCGAGCCAGGCTTGAGTTGATGGCCGAAGCCGCCCGCTCCGGCGACCAGGCCGCGTTCACGGAGTGCAGCTTCGAGTTCCACGCCGCAGTGATCGGGCTCTCCGGACACCAGCGCCTCGAAGCGGCCTACCGGACGATGCAACTGCAGATGCTGCTGTGCATGACCCTCAACCACCGCGCCAGAGCGGACCAGGAAAACCTGGTTCAAAACGTCGGGCGACATCGCCGGCTGCTGGGGCTGATCGAGGGCGGCGATCGCGACCTCATCCTGCAAGAGCTCGCCCATCACGGCGACCGCACGTTCCTCGACGACATCGAGTCCACGTTGGACGGACACACCGACGTGGCACTCGCGTGGCTGGAACGGGCGAGAAAGGGCGAGGATTGAGGTCGTCTTCATCTTGTGACATCCCTTTAGTCACGAAATTTCGTGATATCGGAGCGGTCATCCTAATAACGGTTTAGTAATCGCGCACCGACACCCCATCCGTGCGGTTACGTTCGCTATGATCCGCATGGAATGGGGTGAAAGATGACTGCCGATATGCAGCGTCCCACCGAAAACGACGATGAGAAGCAGCCGAAACCCGATCGGGGCGGCGCCTGGATCGCGGCCGCAGCCACGGTGGTGACGGCGGTGATCACCGTCGGCGGAACATTCCTCGCGGGCGCCATCGCTCCCACCCAGGTATCAGGGGCCATCGCGCCCGGCGCCGCCATCACACAGACGGCCACCCACACCGTAACCGCCACGGCAACGGCAACGGTCACCGTCACCCCGAGCAGTCCGGTTGACGCGACGCCGACCGATCCCACCAGCTCTCCCGGCGCCCTCGGTGACACGGTGTATCTCACCGGTCTGGAGGACAGCGTGACGGACGGCAGGGGCTCCCGCGGCGAGGGCCCATACGCGATCAACGGAAAGATCCACCCGAATACCCTGGGCATAGCCGTCTATACATCCGATAAGACCTTCGTCGAATACACCACCGACGGCACATATCAGACGTTCAACGCGATCCTTGGCCTGAACGATGAGCTGAAACCCGATTCGGAACTACAGTTCGTCGTCTCGGGGAACGGCAAGGTGCTTTCCAGGAAGACGGTCCCGTACGCGCGCGAGGTCCCCCTTTCGGTGCCCATCGGGGGCTATGTCAAGCTGCGCATCGAAGTCAGCCGTATCAAGGGCGCCCGGTCCGGGCATGACCGGGGCGCGGTCTTGGGAGATGCACGGCTGTCTCGCTGAACGTCGGTACGCTCATCCCGCTGGCTGGATGTGCCGCTTAGACAGCAGGAATACCGACTTCCACCTGAGGAGGGGCACGCCATCCTGCTCATCAGCCACAACTTCGCGCAGGTCATGCGGCTGAGCGACCAGATATGGGTCATGCGCGCCGGTCGCCGCGTCGCCGGTCGCCGCAAGGCTGAGACCACTGGCGAGGAAATCGTCGCTCTCATCACCGGGGCCAAGAGCGAGTGAGCTCGTCCCGTCCGCGAACAGAAGGATCACCATTCATGACCGTTGAGACCATCACGAACCCGATCGGCGTACACGCCCTCGTCTGGGTCGGCGACACCTCCCCCGCCTCGCTCAGCTACGCGATCGAGAAGACGAAGGCCACCGGGTTCGACCTGCTCGAACTCTCTTCGAGTCCTTCTCCTCGGCCGTCGTGATGGACGGCCTGTCCAACGGTCTGGCCATCTGGCGCAACCTCTGGTCCGACGGCGAGGACCTGGCACGGCACGCCCACGACTTCATCACCAACCAGCTCGCGGCGAGCCGCCCCCGATGACAACCCCCCACGACCTCGCGGCGCGGGCCCGCTCCCTCGTACAGGGCGGGCACCGCGCCATCCTGGGTATCACCGGCAGCCCAGGTGCGGGGAAGACCACGCTGGCCGAACACCTGGTCCGCGTACTGCGGGAGACGCCTCCAGCAGGACAGCCACCTGGCGAGTGGCTCGCCTACGTGCCGATGGACGGCTTCCACCTCGCGGACGTCGAGCTGGACCGCCTCGGACGGCGCGACCGCAAGGGCGCTCCCGACACCTTCGACGCCGCCGGCTACGCCGCCCTGCTCCGCCGTCTGCGCGAGGATGCCGACGACGTCATCTACGCGCCCGCGTTCGAACGTGACATCGAGCAGCCGATCGCCGGGAGCATCCCGGTGCCGCGTTCCGCCCGGCTCATCGTCACCGAGGGGAACTACCTGCTGCTCGATGACGGTGACTGGCCGCGCGTGCGGCCACAGCTCGATGAGGTCTGGTACTGCGACCTGGGCACGGACGAACGTGTGCGCCGCCTCGTCGCCCGCCACGAACACTTCGGCAAGGAACACGGCGCTGCGGTGGCCTGGGTGATGGGCACCGACCAGCGGAACGCGGACCTCATCTCCAGGACCCGCCGGCACGCCGACCTCGTGGTCCCCGACGCGACCCTTCGGGCGATCGGAACCGGCCGGTTCGACGGACTGTAGTGAAGACGGAACGGTCCGGGTGCGACAGCATGCGGCCGGGCGCAGAAGTGGAAGGGCCGCTCATCAGTCGCGGCGCGGCCAGGGTGCCCAGTGCAGCGTGTCGGCTGGTCCCAAGCGTCTGGCGGCCGTCGCCTCCGCACGCGTCAGACGCTGTCGTTCGCCCTCCTGCCAGTCCTCACCGGCGAAGGAGAACTCCAGCCACGGCGTGCGGCCGTGACCGAGCCGCTCGCGAAAGCGACCATCGGTGAGGGCCTTCACATTGGTAAGAAACTCCTCGATGAGATCCTGCGGGTCCTCGTCACAGGCATCGCAGCCGCAGGCGGGGAGAAGGAACTCATACCAGCGTCCCATCCGCACCTCGAGCCCGGGAAAGGCGGTGAACACCACCGTCAGCGGACCGGCCTCCGGGCTGTGCGGGGTAAGGCGCACGCCGGGCACGGTGGACTCCCGCCCCTGTGGATCGGGCTCGGTGACGTCGTGGCGTTCGACCGCGAACTCGCGCGCGAGTCTTTCGACGAGCTCCCGCGCCGAGTCGTGGAGGACCCGGAACCGCCCCGGGTTGGTGACACGCTCATATGCCTCAGGCGGAGGATCCTCGAACAGCCGCGTTTCGTCGTCGTCCACACACTCAGTATGGCTCCGGAAGCGACGATCCGGCATTCCGCCAGACGACAAGGCCGGCCGGTGAAACGTCTGGTGCCGGCGCCAGGAGACGACATTGTCTACCCGCTCTCGCGCCAGATCTTCAGACGGCCGGCTTTCTGTAGGCGCCGCTGCCGGATGATCAGGTATCCGGCGGTCGCGAGAAAGGCGAGCAGAGCGGCCGGAAACCAATAGGGACCTGCCGCGTTCAGCTCATCCTCGGGAACCCCGGCGATCAACGCCCCGGCGAACGCTCCGATCACGCCGTAGGCCGCGAGCGTGTGCACGGTGAGAAGGCGGCTGAGCCGAACGGCTCTGGTGACCGTACGGGTACCGACCATGCCGCAGAACCAGCACACGACCGCGCAGGAGACCCCCAACGTCCAGGCGGCGACGAGCCACCCGCCGGTGGGATTCATCCCCGCCACAGCGCTCGGCACCAGCGCGAACAACGGCGAGAAGGGCAGGAACATGGCCACCGTGCCCGCGTACATGCGGACGTTGTCGTCGTCCAGTTCGGCCGCGAAGCTCCGGACGCGAGCACGTCGACGCGACCCCTCGCCTCGCGTGCCGCGGCCCGCACGGACGGCCTTGACCGCCCACCACAGCAGGCCCATCACCACGAAGAGGATGAGCAGGCCCGGTACCGAGTGGCCGTCCACACGTGGGGCACCAATGCCAAGGAGCGAGGCGACCTGATCGCCACCGGCGTCCATCAGCAAGCTCCAGACGTGCTGGGCCACCGCCAGCGCCAGCACGACGACGATCCCCAGCAGGCAGCCGGCGGCACCCTTGGCCCTGAACCCCTCCTCATCGTCGGCGACGGTGCGCCCGGGGATTCGTGATGTCCCAGGGCTGAGGAGCAGGTCGGCGATGGTGGCGCGCAGGTCGGCATGGGCGGTGACCGGGCCGAGGCCATCGGCAGCGGTCAGGGCCGTACGGCAGGCATCCGCGTCACCGCGGTACGCATGGATCAACGCCTGGAGCAGCAGAGGGAAAGGATCCGCCGGCTGGTCGACCGCCAGCCGGTCCACATACGCACGGGCCCACGGGAACCGGCCTTCTTCGCAGCGTTTCAGCACGTGCGCGAGGGCATCGGCCGCGTTCGCCTGGGGGAACCCCTGCCCATCCTCAGCCGTCATGACGGTCCAGGGCAGAAGGCTTGGGGTGCGACCCCCGCCGAGTCCGTACGCGGACCGGCGCACCGGGTGGGATGGCCATTGTCCCATCTTTGTGCATAAAGCCCACCGGCAATCGGCGTATCTCGGCCGTGAGTA
>JAOPYI010000235.1 GCA_025964675.1 Sphaerisporangium sp.
GGAGGCTGCGGATTGGTACGCGGAGATGTCCCAAGGGCGCTGAGATCCTTCCTATGCGGGACTGGTGCTCCGCTCCCCAGTTGTTCCAGCGGAAGTGGAGGAACCGCTCGGGAGTGGTAACCAGGGCGGTAACCAAGACGCCTTGATCCGCGCGGACATGGGGGAGACGCGCTGAGATGGCGACCACGTGTCCGACCAGGTCAGTCCTTGGTCGCTTGGACGTCGCGAGCCTGCTGGGACGCTTGAACGACTGCTCATAACCCAGAGGTCGCAGGTTCAAATCCTGCCCCCGCTACCACGCGGTGTCGAGGGCGAGTTCTTGGGAGACCGAGGGCTCGCCCTCCTCTCTTTTGTACCCGGCTCACCGCCGGGGTGGTACCGCGATCCGGGTCAGGTCCTCGGCGACCACGAGGTCTCCGGTGAAGTGGCGGCGGGCCTGCGCGCCGAACTCCCTGGGGTCGGGGTAGCGCTGGGAGAAGTGCGTCAGGACGAGCCGGCGTACTCCGCACTCCTGTGCCACGCGGCCGGCCTCGCCCGCGGTCAGGTGGCCGAAGTCGTGCGCGAGGCGCGCGTCCTCGTCCAGGAACGTCGACTCGATCACCAGCAGGTCGGCGCCGTCTGCCAGGGTGAACACTCCCTCGCAGAGCCGGGTGTCCATGACGAAGGCGAACCGCTGGCCCCTCCGGGGCTCGCTGACCTGCTCCAGGGTGACCGTGCGGCCGCCCGCCCGGATGGTGCCCTCGCGCTGGAGATCGCCGATGCTCGGGCCGGTCACACCATGCTCGCTGAGCCGCTCCGGCAGCATCCGCCGCCCGTCGGGCTCTACCAGCCGGTACCCGTACGCCTGCACCGGGTGATCGAGCGCGTGCGCCTCGATCCGTCCGAAGCGGCCCTCGGCGATCACTCCGGGGGCTCGCACCGGCTCCGGTACGAGGGTCGCCGTCTCGTGGAACGAGCTGGCGTGCCGCAGCCGGTCGAAATACTCGGCGCCGGAGGCGGGGAAGTGGGCGTGCACCGGATGGGGCACCCGGTCGAGGGACATCCGCTGGATCACGCCGGGCAGGCCGAGGCAGTGGTCACCGTGGAAGTGGCTGATCAGGATGCGGTTCACGTCTGTGGCGGCGACCCCGGAGAGGATCATCTGCCGCTGGGTGCCCTCGCCGGGGTCGAACAGCAGGCCCTCGCCGTCCCAGCGCAGGAGGTACCCGTTGTGGTTGCGGTTCCGGGTGGGCGTCTGGCTGCCGGTACCCAGGACGACGATCTCGCGCGGTGACACCTGCGCCACGATAGGGCAACCGCGGGGGAAGGGCCCGGCTACAGGTGCTCCGTGAGGAAGCGAGTGGTCTCGGTGACGGCCTGGGTGACGTACGGCTCGGTGTCGTACAGGTCGATGTGGAGCTTGGCGTCGAGCCAGACGAGCTTCTTGGGCCCGTCCATGCGCTTGTAGGCCTCCTCCGCGCCCTCCGGGGAGCAGAACCTGTCGACGAGGCCGTGCACGATCAGGCCGGGCTTGGGCGACAGGAAGTCGGCGCCCATCATGTTGTCCACGGTGATCAGCTCCCGGATGGAGGACCTGGTGACCTCGTTGACCCAAGAGGGCGACGCGGACCGCTCGGTGCCGTAGTACGCGAAGGGCTCCTCCCCGACCATCGCGGCCTCGCCGGACAGGGCCACCGCCGGGACGTACCGCACCTCGTCCCCCTGGTCCTGCCGTTCGAGCACCTCGGTGAAGGAGGCCAGCGCCTGCTGGTAGCCCTGCTCGGTCATGCCGGACCGCATGGCGTACGGATTGTTGTACGCGCCCGCGATCCCCACGAAGGCCTTCACCCTCGGATCGAAGGCCGCGAAGCGCAGGGCGTACCCGCCTCCCAGGCAGATGCCGACGACGCCGATCCGCTCGCCGTCCACCGCGGGCAGGCGGCGCAGGTAGGACACGGCGGCCCGCAGGTCGCCCAGCTTGCCCTGCGGGTCCTCGTGCCAGCGGGGCACGCCGCCCGACTCCCCGAAGCCGCGGTGGTCGAACGCCAGCGTGACATACCCCGCCTCGGCCAGCCGGGTGGCGTACAGGCCGGTCACCTGCTCCTTGACGCCCGTGAACGGGCCGGTGAGCACCAGCGCCGGACGGGCGCCCTCGCCGTCTGGCACCCTGAGGTCGCCGACGAGCGTGATGCCGTCCGCGGTGAACTCGACTCGATCACCCATCGCGCAACGCAACCGAACGCACCTCCGGCCTATTCCTCGAACCACCGCCCCAGCCAATCCACGACGGTCTCCACGAATATGATCTTGTTGGCGGTCCTGACGGTCTCGTGCCCCTCGTCGTCGAAGAGCAGGTAACGGCAAGGAATGCCGCGCGCGGTGGCGGCCGACACGACCTGTTCCGCCTCGTGGACGGGCACGTTGGTGTCCTGCGCCCCGTGGACGACGAGCAGCGGGGCGGTCAGCCGGTCGAAGGAGTGGATGGGCGACAGCGCGCGTAGCAGGTCGCGGTCGGCCACCGGGTCGCCGTACTCCGACACCGCGGCCGCCGCGATCCACGGCTCGGTGAGGGCGTAGAACGTCGCGAAGTCAGCCATCCCACACACGTCCACCCCTGCGCGGAACAGCTCCGGGTAGGTCACGAGGGCGGCGAGGGTGAGATAGCCGCCGTACGAGCGGCCCATGCAGGCGACCTTGCCCGGGTCCGCGACCCCGAGCCGTACGACCTCCTCGACGCAGTCGGCCACGTCGTCGATGGCGTGGAAGCGCAGCGCGTGGTTGTCGGCGTCGAGGAAGGCGCGCCCGAAGCCCGAGGATCCCCGGACGTTCGGGGCCAGGACGCTGATGCCGGCGGCGAGGAGCCGCTGGAAGAGGGGGTTGTAAGTCGGCCGCTCCTGGCTCTCCGGGCCACCGTGCAGATAGATCACGCACGGCGTACGCGACGGACCGGCGCGGTACAGCCAGCCGGTCAGCTCCAGGCCGTCCCTCGCGGGGAAGCGGATCAGCTCGGCGTCGATCCTGTCCGGGAGAGGGTCGTCGCCGGCCACCCGGCGGTAGTCGCCGGTCGCGAGGTCGCACAGCATGACGTACGAGGGCGTGTCCGGCGCCTCACCGGCCATGACGGCCGTGGTGCCGTCCAGGGACAGCCGCACGGAGCTGATCACGTCGGCGGGCGGCGGCGGGAGCGGCCGGAGGACGCCCTCGACCAGGTCGGCCACCTCCAGCTCCGAGCGGCCGGCGACGTTCCAGACCAGCAGGGCCACCGTGCCGTCCAGGCTCACGGCGAACCGGTCGAGCTCGGCGTCGGGTCGCTCGGCGACGACCTGGGGGACGCCGCCCACCGGCATCGCGATCAGGGCGCTGCGGTCGCGGCCGGCGTTGGAGCGGATGTAGGCCACCTCGCCGTCGGGGGACAGCGCGCCGAGGTCGGTCGTGGGCGGCAGCAGCGGCCGCTCCTCACCGAAGGGCAGGTCGGCGACCGACATCTCCCGCTTGCCCCGGGGCCCGTGGCGCAGCAGCACCCGGGTGTGGTCGCGGCTCACCGCGCTGGGCCACATCAGCGGGCCGACCGCGATGGTGTCGCGGTGGCCGAGGCCCGCGTCGATGAGGACGGCCTCCGTCGATCCCGACGGGGCCAGCTCGGCGACGAGCAGCGTCGACCCCTGCCCGGTCCAGCGTACGAACACGGCCGAGCCCCGGGCGGGTACGTCGGTCGGCCCGGCGAGCAGCCGGCGGTCGGTGCCGTCGGGACGGACGGCCCACACCTGCGTGTGCTCTCCCCCGCCGGGCGAGACCATGACGGCCAGCCACTCGCCGTCGGGCGACCAGAGGACGTTGCCGACCGGCTCGGGGCCGGTGTCGACCACCCATGCTCGCGGCGGGCGTGCCGGGGGCACGGGAGGGCCGCCCTCCAGCATCGCCTCCGGCCCTCCTTCCGCGTGCCCTGGGAGGGGCTGGATCCAGGCACGTGGTGAGCCGTCGCGGTCGCTGACGAACGCGACGGCCTTCTTGTCGGGCGATAGTGCGGGGAACCGGCAGGTCCACGAGACGTCGACGGTCAGACTCCTTGTGCTTGCAGCCACAACTCCAGGAGTCCAAGTTGCCACAATGCGTTGGCTCCTAGGGTGGTTCTGTAGTAGTCCGGGGCGGCGAGCAGCTTCTCCACCATGGCGGGGCGGAAGAGGCCGCGCGAGCGCGCGGTCGGGCCGGTGAGGGTGTCGCGGACCATTTCGAGGAACGGCCCATGGATGTGGCGGATCGCCGGGACCGGGAAGTAGCCCTTCGGCCGGTCGATGACCTCGTCAGGTACCAGCCCTCGGGCGGCGTCCTTGAGCACTCCCTTGCCGCCTGAGGCGAGCTTCAGGTCGGGCGGGCACATAGCGGCCAGCTCTACCAGGTCGTGGTCGAGGAACGGCGTGCGCGCCTCCAGCCCGAAGGCCATGGTCATGTTGTCGACGCGCTTGACCGGGTCGTCGACGAGCATGACGTTGGTGTCCAGGCGCAGCACGGCGTCGAGCCCGGTGTCCGCGCCCGTCATGGCGAGGTGCTCGCGGACGAACGCCCCGCTGACGTCGTCCCCGATCAGGTAGTCGTCCCCGAGGATCCCGGCCAGGTCCTCGTGCCGGCGGTCGAAGAAGACCTTGGCGTACGCGTCGGCGGCGTCCGCGCGCGGCACGCTCGCAAGGGGCGGGTACCAGTCGTAGCCCGCGAGGACCTCGTCGGCGCCCTGGCCGGACTGGACGACCTTGACATGGCGGGACACCTCCTCAGACAGCAGGTGGAAGGCGACGCAGTCATGGCTCACCATGGGCTCGCTCATCGCGGAGATCGCGTTGCGCAGGGAGGGCAGGAGCCGCAGGTCGTCGACCATGATGCGGTGATGGTCGGTGCCGAAGCGCTCCGCGATCATGTCGGAGTAGGAGAACTCGTCCCCCGACTCACCGCCGGCCGCGTGGAACCCGACGCTGAACGTCGCGAGGCCCCTCTGCCCCTCCTCCGCCAGCAAGGCGACGATCAGGCTGGAGTCCAACCCGCCGGACAGCAGCACTCCCACGGGTACGTCCGCGACGGTGCGCCGCCGTACGGCCACCCGCAGGGCCGCGAGGACCGCGTCCCGCCACTCGCCGGCGTCCATCGGGCCCGCGCCCGGCTCCGGGCGAGTGAAGGGCGGGTTCCAGTAGTGGTCGTCGTGGGCCGTGCCGTCGGGCTCGATCGTGCGGACCGTGGCGGGCGGCAGCTTCTCCACGCCGGTCAGGATCGTCCGGGGCGAGGGCACCACAGAGTGGAAGGTCATGTAGTGGTGGAGTGCGACGCGGTCGATGTCGGTGCGCACTCCCCCGCCGGCCAGCAGCCCGGGCAGCGTTGAGGCGAACCGCAGCCGGGAGGCGTCGCGGGTGACGTACAACGGCTTGATGCCGAGCCGGTCGCGGCCGAGCACGAGCCGCCCGGTGTCCCGCTCCGCGACGGCGAACGCGAACATCCCCTTGAAGCGGTCGACGCACCGGGGACCCCAGTGACGGTACGCCTTGAGCAGCACCTCGGTGTCGGAGGTCGAGAAGAACCGGTACCCCTCCGACAGCAGCACCTCGCGCAGCTCCCGGTAGTTGTAGAGGCAGCCGTTGAACACCCCGGCCAGACCGGCCTCGGCGTCGACCATGGGCTGCGCCCCCCGGTCGGTCAGATCGATGATCTTCAGCCGCCGGTGCCCGAGGGCGACCGGGCCGAGCGACCACAGGCCCGTGCCGTCGGGACCGCGCGCGGCCATGGCCGCCGTCATGCGCTCGACGGCGGTCACGTCGGCCGAGCGGCCGTCGAAGCGGATCTCACCGCTGAGGCCGCACATCAGACGACCTCCTTCATCAGCCAGGTGTCCTTGGCTCCCCCGCCCTGCGAGGAATTGACGATCATGCTGTCGGGCGGGGCCACGCGGGTCAGCGCCGCCTGCGGGATGACGGTCTGCTTGCCCAGCAGGACGAACGCGCGCAGGTCGATCACGTGGGGGCGCATCCGCTCGCCCTCGAACGTCGGGTGCGTGGACAGGGCCACGGTCTCCTGGGCCACCCATCGCTCGGGCGCGGCCAGGATCTCCCCCCGGACGGCCTTCAGCTCCTCGGCCGAGGCGTCCTGGCCGATGATCACCCCCCGACCTCCGAAGCCGTCTACCGGCTTGACCACCAGCTCGTTCAGGCGGTCGAGCACGTGCTCACGGTCGTCGGGGTCGCGGCAGAGGTAGGTCGTGACGTTGGCAAGCAGGGGACGTTCTCCCAGGTAGTAGTCAATGAGACGCGGCACGTAACGGTACAGGCTCTTGTCGTCGGCGACGCCGTTGCCCGGCGCGTTGGCCAGGGTGAGGGAGCCCCGCTCGACCGCGTCGAGGAGTGCGGCCCCGATGGGGCTCGCCAGCAGGTCGTCCTCGTCGATCCTGCGGTAGAGCACGTCCACCCGCTGCCCGGCGGCGTACACCACGCCGTCCCGGACCTCGAGGTCGTCGGGCCCGGCGATGACCACGTCCATCTCCTCGGCCAGCGTCCGGTGCTCGTAGTAGGCCGGGTCACCCGGTCCCGAGCTGACCACGCCGAGGGTGGGGTCGTCCAAAGGCGACGCCGCCAGCAGGGCCTCGCGCAGCAGGGCCATGGTGCCCTCGGGATCGAGAACCGCCGAACGGTCGAGCTCGGGCAGCACGTGGGCGGCCATGCGGCGGTTGCCCACGGCGTACCCGATGCCGGACGGCACCCGGAGGTTGTCCTCCAGGACGACCCACCGCCCGGCGCCGTCACGGGCCACGTCCAGCCCGGCGACCGTGCAACGGACGGACCCGCTGTGGACCCGCCAGCCCGCGGGCCGGTAGCCGGGGGCCTCGTCGACCACCCAGGCCGGGAGCACGCGGTCCTTGATCGCCTCGCGCCTGCCGTACACGTCGCGCAGGAACGCCTCCAGGGCGCGGACGCGCTGGGGCATGCCTTCCTGGATCTTCGCCCAGTCGTCGGCCGCGACCAGCCTCGGCACGAGGTCCACGGGCATCTGCCGGCGGCCGTCCTTCTCGTCCTGTTCCGCCTCGCCCTCCAGCCCTTCCGCTCCCTTGACGTGGAAGGTCATACCGTTCCCGTTCATGTAGCGGTCGCGGACGACCTCACGCTCCCTCAGCTCCACGGGGCCGAGCCGGTCGAGCACCTTGAAGACCGGCTGGTACGGCTCTCGCACGGTGCCCTCGATCACGGCCTCGTCCTGCACCGCGTCATATCCCTTGAGCAGGCTGGTCTCCAGCCCCGGGTTCGGGCCGCCGTGCGTCGCCTGCCAGAGGTCCGACCGGGTCTCGGCCACGAGCAGGTCCACGATGTCGGCGAACGTCCCGCCGCGCTCGAGCACCCGCCGCTGGCGCGCCGCCGAGCTGCCCGTGCGCAGCGCGTCCTCGGCCAGCGTCGTGACCAGGTCCCAGTCGCCCGTCGCGTCCAGCTGGGGACGCAGGCCGGCGAGCATCCGCCTGATCACGTCGGCCGCCGGCATCGCGGTGCCCTCGACCGGGTCGACAAGCGTGCCTTCGAGTCCCGACCGCGCGGAGCGCCAGGTCGCGGCCCGGACGATCTCCATGCGGATCTGCTGCCTCGGTCCATCCTCCTCGATGGCGTGCAGCTCACGCAGGACGATCGCGCGGAAGATGCCCGCGAGCAGGACGACCTTCCCGACGTTCGGGCAGGCGTCGCACATCCGAAGCTCGACCGTGGACACGTGCGCCGAGGGGCGGACGTCGAAGTAGATCATGCCCGGGTCGCTGATCACTCCGGACCGTACGAGGTCGGTCACCATCTGGTCGTACTCCGCGGCGGAGGCGAAGCGGCGGACCGGGCCCGTGGTGGGCCAGCGCTGCCAGACCAGGGTGCGGTAGCTGGCGTACCCGCTGTCGGCCCCGAGCCAGTACGGCGAGCTGGCGCTGAGCGCCAGCAGTGGCGGCAGCCAGGGGGAGACTCGGTGGGCCACCTCGACGGCGAGATCGCGGTTGGCGACGTCCACGTGCACCTGGGCTCCGCAGATCAGCTGCTCGCGGGTGAGGAGCTGATAGTCCTCCAGCATCTGCTTGTAGCGGGCGTTCGGCGAGATCTCCAGGGCCGCCGGGTCCACCAGGGGAACGGCCCCCGCGGCCACGATCCCGAGCCCGAGGCCGTCCGCGGCCTCGATCACCGTGCGGCGCAGCGCCGTCAGATCGTGCCCGAGATCCTCCAGCCGCACGTAGGGACGGCTGTTCGCCTCGACGACCGACCGCTGCAGTTCCTGGGTGAAGCGCTCGTCCGGCAACCGCTGGAGGAGGTGGCCGGCACGTGGTACGAGGTGGCGAGTCTCCAGGTCAACGACGTGGAACTCCTCCTCGACGCCTACGGCGACCGACTCCGCGAGACCCGTCATCCCACCATCCTTCATACGCCCGGACAACCAGGAGTGTTTGATGGTGGTCTGCCCAGAAAGCACCTAAATGCACGTCACGGCAGGATTCTTCGGACTGTGATTTCTTCCATCATGCGCAGACGCCGCTCCCCCACGTCATGAGTCGAAACCCACCCCAAGCCGGTCCAGCGTGCGGAGCCAGAGGTTGCGGCGGCCCTCGTGGGCGTCCGCTTGGGCGATGGACCAGCGGGTGAGCTGGATGACGCCCGACCGGAGCGGCTCGGGAGGGAAGGGCACAGGCTTCTCCCGTACCATCCGCAGCTCGGTGCGCTCGGTCGGCTCCCCGGACAGCAGGTCCAGCATCACGTTGGCGCCGAACCGCGTCGCGCCGACGCCGAGCCCGGTGTAGCCGGCGGCGTACGCCAGCCGCCCTCGGTGCGCCTTGCCGAAGAACGCGCTGAAGCGGCTGCACGTGTCGATCACACCGCCCCAGCGATGCGTGAACCGTACCCCGGCGAGCTGCGGGAACGTCGTGTAGAAGTGCGAGGCGAGCTTGGCGAAGGTCGCGTCGCGCTGCTCGTACTCCTCCTTGACGATGCCGCCGTTGTAGTACACCGCGTCGTACCCACCCCACAGGATGCGGTTGTCCGCCGTGAGCCGGTAGTAGTGGAACTGGTTGGCCCCGTCGCCGATGCCCTGCCGGTTGTGCCAGCCGATCGACGCGAGCTGGGCCGGGGTCAGCGGCTCGGTCACCAGCGCGTAGTCGTACACCGGCACCAGAAAGTTCTTCAGCCGTCCGAGCAGCGGCGGGAACACGCCCGTCCCGAGGGCCACCTTGCCCGCGCGCACCTTGGCGTGCGGGGTGGTCAGCTCGATGGCCGTCCCGTCGTCCCTGAGCCCGCGGACCGGGGTGCGCTCGTGGATCCGCACGCCCAGCGACAGGCACGCCTCGCGCAGGCCCCACGCGAGCCGCGCGGGGTCGAGCATCGCGGAGCCGTCGCGGTCCCACTGCCCGCCCGCGTACGTCGGGGAGCGCACCTCGGCGCGGACCTGGTCCTGGTCGAGGACCCTCATGTCCATGCCGAGCTCGCGGGCGATCTCGGTGTCCTGCGCCATCGCGTCGAGCTGCCAGGGCTCCGTGGCCACGTGCAGCTCGCCGGTGCGCTCGAAGGAGCAGCGGATGTCGTACCTCGCGACCGTCCGCTCGATCTCGTCGAGGTTCTCGCGGCCGAGCCGTACGAGCGTGGAGATCTGCTCGGGCCAGCGCGCGAGGCCGTTGCCGAGGCCGTGGGTGAGGCTCGCGACGCAGAAGCCGCCGTTGCGCCCCGAGGCGGCCCAGCCGATACGCCTGCCTTCCAAAAGGATCACGTCGAGCGACGGGTCGCGTTCCTTGGCCATGAGGGCGGTCCACAGGCCGGAGAACCCGCCGCCGACCACGGCCAGGTCGGCGGCCGTGTCGTCGAAGAGCCGCCGCAACGGCTCGGGTTTGTCCGGACTTTCCAACCAGTACGGCTTACGTTCCGCGTCAGCCAATGCTTTCAGCGGATCCACGAATTTCACGTCCTAACGAACCATGTCCTGGATCCCGGCTGGGAACGCTGTGGCCCCGGCCGGGTCGTCATCTCCCGCGTCAGGTGCGGCGCCGGGAGGTCACCGTGTTGACCACGGCGATCGCCACGCCCACCGCGAAGATCAGCGTGCCGAGGATGTTGACCTGCGGAGGAACGCCGATCCGGACGGCGCCGTAGATCCACAGGGGAAAGGTGATGGTCGCGCCGCTGGTGAACTGGGTGATCACGAAGTCGTCGATCGACAGGGCGAACGCCAGCAGCGCGCCCGAGACGACGCCCGGCAGGATCATCGGGAACGTGACCCGCCAGAACGTGATCCACGTCGAGGCGCCGAGGTCACGCGCCGCCTCCTCGATGGACCCGTCCAGGCCGACCACCCGCGCCCGTACGGTCACCGCGACGAACGACACCGAGAACAGCACGTGCGCGAGCACGATCGTCATGTACCCCGTCTGCACGCCTAGGCTGATGAACAGCGAGAGCAGCGAGGCGCCCATGACAAGCTCGGGCGAGGAGATCGCGGCGAACATGACCAGGTTGGTCGCGGCCTGGCCGCGGAAGCGGTAGCGGCCGAGGGCGATGCCCATCAGCGTGCCTAGCACGGTGGTCACCAGGGTCGCGAGCAGGGCGATGCTCAGCGAGTTGGTCACCGCGGTGGTGAGGTCCGGGTAGTCCCCGAGCCGCCCCCACCACTTGAAGGTGAAGCCCTGCCAGCTCACGTTGGACTTGCTCTTGGTGTCGTTGAAGCCGAACGCGATCATCACCGCGATCGGCGCGAACAGCCACAGAAGCACCACCCACGTGTAGCCGAACAGCAGGCGGTCGCCCCACCGGACGCGCCTGCGGCGTAGCGGGCCGACGGACGGCGTAACCTCGTCGGCCACGGCCTGCGGCGGTAGCGCTGGGCTGAGTGGTCCGCTCATCGCGCCGCCGCCTCAAGGACGTTCTCGGTGCCGAGTGCCTTGGCGTAGACGAAGATGCCGATCAGCATCGCCGCCATCAGCGTGAAGGACAGGGCCGCGCCAGCCGGATAGTCGTTGTTCACGAGGTACTCCGTCTGGATGATGTTGCCGATCATCGTGTTGGCGGGGCCGCCGAGGATGGAGGCGTTGACGTAGTCCGAGGTCATCGGGACGAAGGTCATCAGCACCCCGGCGAACACGCCGGGCAGCGAGAGCGGGAGCACGATCTTGGTGAACGAGTCGCGCCAGGTGGAGTACAGGTCGTACGAGGCCTCCACCACGCGGGGGTCGACCCGCTCCAGCGCGACGTAGATCGGCAGGATCATGAACGGCAGGTAGTTGTAGGTGAGGCCGCCGACGACCGCGACCGTCGTCTGCAGGACGTGGAAGTCGGCCGGCACCAGCCCTATGTCCTTCAGGGGCTGGAGCAGGATGCCGTCGTCGGCGAGCAGGAACTTCCACGACACGGTGCGAAGCACGAACGACACGAAGAAGGGCAGCAGGACGAGCAGCAGGTACGTCGACTTGCGCGCGCCGCCCTTGAACGCGATCCAGTAGGCCACCGGATACGCCAGCGCGATCGTCAGCAACGTCCCCGCCAGGCCGTAGCCGGCGGACCGGAGGAACTGCGTCTTGTACTGGAGCAGCGCGTCGGCGAAGTTGGCGAGGCGGAACGTCTGGACGAAGCCGTTGACGACGTCGCCCTCCTGCGTGGAGACCGAGGCCATGAACACCAGCGGCACCACGAGGAAGATCACCAACCACAGCCCACCTGGCAGGATGAGAAGGTACGGCGCGATCTTGCGTCTCATGGTCCTAGCCTTGGGTGATCGGCTGGAAGATTCCCTCGAAGACCTTCTCCTCGGCGGGCGTCAGGGTCCTGTAGGAGCGCAGCCTGGCCATGTCGGACTCGGAGGGGTAGATCAGCGGGCTGGCCGCCATGAGCTCCAGCGACTTCTTCTCGGCCCCGGTCGCCTTGTCGGCCTCGGCCTTGACGAGCTGCTGGGTGGAGGGCACCGGGGTGATGTAGGTGATGTACTTCGCCAGCGTGGCCGCGACCTCGGGCTGGTAGACGTAGTTCATCATGGCGAGCGCGTCGACCGGGTTCTGGGCGGTCTTCGGGATGCACATGTTGTCGGTCCAGATGTTGCCGCCCTCTTCAGGGACGACGAACTTCAGGTTCTGCCCCTCGGCGACCTGCTGGTAGATGTCGCCGGACCAGGCCATGCAGATCCAGATGTCACCGCGGACCAGCGCGTCCACATAGTCATTTTCATAATATTTCCTGACAATTCCGGCGTCGCGCTGTTCCTGGAGCTTCTGCCCGGCCTTCTCCCAGTCGGCCTGGACCGACTTGTCGGGGTCGATCCCCAGCAGGAACATTCCGAAGTTCGCGATCTCCTGGCTGTCGAGGAGCATCCCGACCTTGCCTTTGTACTTCGGGTTCCAGAGCTCCTTGATGCTCGTGATGTCCCCGTTGACATACTTCGGGTTGTACGCGATCCCCGTCAGGCCCGACTGCCACGGAACGGTGTAGGTGTTCTTCGGGTCGTACGACGGGTTCTTGTACTTCGCTCCCGCGTTGGCGGCGAAGTTCGGCAGCTTTGAGTGGTCGAGCGGCACGAGGTACCCGAGCGCGATCGCGCGGCCGAGCTGGATGCCGTTGGTCATGACCATCAGGTCGTAACCGATGTCCTGCCCGGCGGCGAGCTGCGGCTGGATCTTGCCGAACCAGGTGGAGTTGTCCTGGATGGCCTCCTGGTAGGTCACCTTGATCCCGGTGTCCTTGGTGAACTTCTCCAGGGTCGGGTACTTCTTGCCATCTTTGTCGATGTAGAGGGGCCAGTTGGCGAAGCGGACGGTGCCGTTCTTCTTCTTGTCGGCCCAGTAGCCGGCGGCGGCGCTCGCCTTCGGGGGGGCGACCTTCTTCCCCTGGACACCGCAGGCGGCGAGTCCGAGGGCCGCGGCGGACACGCCCGCCACGCGAAGGGCGTCACGGCGAGTGATGCCGAAGCCGTCACGGCCCCGGCTCTGGGTCAGGCCGCGCAGGAACGCGAGGTCACGAGGAGGGTTGGTCATGAGGTGGTTCAACTTCCAATCGCGTACGAGTGTTGCGGCTGCCACGACAGCCAGACGGAGTCACCGCGCTCCGCCGTGATGCTGCTGTCCCTGGCGTTCTGCTCGAAGACCGTGAACTCGGCACCACCCGCGAGGTTCACGGCATAGCTGTTGTAGGTGCCGAGGTAGACGACCTCGGCCACGGTGCCGCGTACGGCGCTGAGGTCGGCGCCCGGCTCCTCGTGCGAGATCCGGATCTTCTCCGGCCGCACGGTGACCTCGACCGCACCACCCTCCAGGGTCCCGTCGGCCACCGGCACCAGCACCCGGTCGCGATCCCCGACCCTGATCGTCGCCGTGCCGCCGCTGACCGCCTCGGCCGTACCGCTCAGCAGGTTGGAAGTGCCGATGAACCCCGCGACGAACTTGGTCGCCGGCCGCTCGTAGATCTCCCTGGGCCCGGCGAGCTGTTCGACCAGGCCGTCGTTCATGACCGCGATACGGTCGCTCATGGTGAGCGCCTCGTTCTGGTCGTGGGTGACGTAGACGAACGTGATCCCGACCTCGCGCTGGATCCTCTTCAGCTCGATCTGCATCGCCTGGCGGAGCTTGAGGTCGAGCGCGCCAAGGGGCTCGTCGAGCAGGAGCGCCCGGGGGTTGTTGACCAGGGCCCGCGCGAGCGCGACCCGTTGCTGCTGGCCACCCGACATCTCACGCGGGCGCCGCTTCTCGCGACCGGTGAGGGCCACGATCTCCAGCATCTCCCCGACCCGCCGCTTGATCTCCTGGTCGGGTACGCGCTTGCGCCGCAACCCGAACGCGACGTTCTCCCAGACGTTCATGTGGGGGAAGAGAGCGTAGGACTGGAAGACCATGTTCACGTCGCGCTTGTTCGGCGGTACGTCGGTCACGTCCTGTCCGTGCAGCCGTACGGTGCCCCGTGTGGGGTCCTCGAACCCGGCGATCATCCGCATGGTGGTGGTCTTGCCACAGCCTGACGGGCCGAGCATGGAGAAGAACTCGCCCTCGGTGATCGCCAGGCTGACTCCCTTGACCGCCTGTACGACCTCACCGTGCGCTTGGTATTCCTTGACGACCCCGTCGAGCTCGATGGCGGGCACCGGGGAGATGTCGGAGGCGGCCGCGACGGCCGCCTCCTTGCCCGCCTGGGTTTCGATCATTCCAGGCTATCCCTCTTCTATGTCGGCAGCCGCGCGCCGATGTAGTGCATATGTGTCATTCGCCGATGTAGTGCATGACGTGCTTGACGCGGGTGTAGTCGTGGAGGCCGAAGACCGACAGGTCCTTGCCGTAGCCCGAGTGCTTGAAGCCTCCGTGCGGCATCTCGGAGACGAACGGGATGTGGGTGTTCACCCACACCACGCCGAAGTCCAGCCGCCCGGACATGCGCATCGCCCGGCCGTGGTCGGAGGTCCACACCGATGCCGACAGGCCGTACTTCACGTCGTTGGCCTTGGCGGTGGCCTCGGCCTCGTCCGCGAAGGTCTGCACCGTGATGACCGGCCCGAACACCTCGGTCTGGATCATCTCGTCATCCTGTTGGAGGCCGTCGACGACGGTCGGCTCGAACAGGAAGCCCTTCTCGCCGATTCGCCTGCCGCCGGTGATCACCTTCGCGTGGCCGGGCACCCGCTCGAGGAAGCCCTCGACACGGGCGAGCTGGTTGGCGTTGTTGAGCGGGCCGTAGTAGGCGTCCTCGGTGTCCAGCCCGCCGGTCCTGGTCGCCGCGGCGGCCTCGGCCAGCGCCACCACGAACGGCTCATGGATGCTCTCGTGGACGAGCACGCGGCAGGCCGCCGTGCAGTCCTGCCCGGCGTTGTAGAAGCCCGCGCCTGCGATGGCCTCGGCGACCGCGCCGATGTTCTTGACGTCGTCGAACACGACGACCGGCGCCTTGCCGCCGAGCTCTAGGTGGACCCGTTTGAGATCGTCGGCCGCCGACTTGGCGACCTGCACGCCCGCGCCGACCGAGCCGGTGATGGCGACCATCGACGCGGCCGGGTGGCTCACGACCCTGGCGCCGGTCTCCCTGTCGCCGACGACGACGTTGAAGACACCCGCGGGGAGGATCTCGCCCATGATCTCGGCGAGCTTCACCGTGGAGACGGGGGTGGTGTCGGAGGGCTTGAGTACCACCGTGTTGCCGGCGGCCAGCGCCGGGGCAATCTTCCAGACCGCCATCATCATGGGGTAGTTCCACGGGGTGACCTGTCCCACGACGCCGATCGGCTCGTGCCGGATCACCGAAGTGTGGTCGGCGAGGAACTCGCCGGAGGTCGGGCCCTCGAGCGTACGCGCGGCACCCGCGAAGAAGCGGAAGTGGTCGGCCGCCGGCGGGATCTCGTCCTCGGCCATGCGCGCACGGGGCTTACCCGTGTTGAGGCACTCCGCCTCGACAAGCTCCTCGCCCCGTGCTTCGATGGCGTCAGCGATCTTCAACAGGTAACCGGCGCGCTCGCCCGGCGTCGTCCGCCCCCACGACTCGAACGCGGCGACCGCCGCGGCGTAGGCTGCGTCGACGTCCTCCTGCCCGGAGACGGGCGCCTGGAGGTAGACCTCCCCGGTGCTCGGGTCGATCACGTCGGAGAATTGGCCGCTCCTGGCGTCCGCAAGCTCACCGTTGATGAAGTTCTGCAGACGGGTGGTCAACGTTGACCTCCTCGTGAGGTGGCTGAGTTGTCGCGACTCTGACAGAGGTCAGACGGGACGACAAGGGATTTCGTCGCGAATATATCAAATTGCTACGAAATCGCTTGACAGAGGACCATGAACTGACAACATGTCGCACCAGGACGGCAACATGGCGGGAACGGCCCCGTAACCCCTTTGCGGTACGCGACATGGTGCCAGGTCTGCCGGGCCGGAGGGGTGCTTCCGCAGGAGCCGACGGGGTGCTAGGGAGGACACAGCCAGATGACGACGCCGCCGAAGGCGCGACGGGAGAACAACCACGACGCCAAGCCGGGTCCGGTGGTTCTGGACGAGATCTCCAAGCAGATCATCGAGGAGCTGCAGGCGGACGGCCGTAAGCCGTACGCCGCCATAGGCAAGGCCGTGGGGCTGTCCGAGGCTGCGGTGCGCCAGCGCGTGCAGCGCCTTCTGGACACCGGAGTGATGCAGATCGTCGCCGTCACCGACCCGCTCACGCTGGGCTTCCCCCGGCAGGCGATGATCGGCATCAAGTGCGAAGGCGATTTGGAGATGGTCGCCGACAAGCTGTCGTCCATCGACGAGATCGACTACGTCGTCCTCACGGCCGGCTCGCTCGACATCATGGTCGAGGTCGTCTGCGAGGGCGACAAGCACCTCCTGGAGATCCTCGGCAAGATCCGCGCCATCCCGACGGTCCGCGCCACCGAAACGTTCGTCTACCTGAAACTACGCAAACAGACCTACTCCTGGGGCACCCGCTGACCCGTTCAGCCGTCCCCCGGCGCCGCTCTGGGGCGGCCGGCTAGACGGTCTGCTGCTCCTCTCCGACAAGGGCCTCGTGGCGGCCCAGGACGTCGGCCATCTCCGCCAGGAAGGCGTCCACCTGGGCCACGGCGTAGCCCGTCTTGAACACCACGGTCGAGAAGGTCGCCTTCCTGACCTGCTCGGCCGTCAGCGGCTGGTCGGTCGTCCCACGCAGCGTCGCTACGATTCGGTCGAGGAAGACGTCGACCTCGTCCTCGTTGTAGCCCGCCCCGAGCCGCCCCGGACGGAAGAGCACCCGCTCTACCCTTACCGCCTGGGTCTCCAGCCAAGCCGCCATGAGCACCTCCGCCACCGGCATCTGGGCGTTGTCAGGTTCCCCTGAGGCCGCCTCGGCCAGTCCCGGGAGCGTCGGCGCGTCGTCATCCTCCGGTGGCTCATCGTGCGGCGCGGAGAATATCTCCGCTCGCACCGCTTCAACGGCCACGGATGCCACATTCGGGATTGGCCGGATATTAGGAGTATCCGGCGCATAGCGGCCACGGGTCTCCACCGCGACGACGAAGGCGTCCAGCGCATAGTCGACGGCCACCTCGTTGTAGCCGCCCAGCTTGGTGTCGAAGCGAGCCATGCGGATCTCGTCGGCCGTCACCGCGGCGCCCTCCATCGGGCCCCGGCCGAGTGTCGCCTCGATGCGCTCGATCAGCGCGTCGACCTGGTCGGGGTCGTAGCCGGTCCGCACCCCCAGCACGCGTGGAAAGCGGTTCACTCCGTGTCCTCCCGGTTCACAACCCCGCATTTAATTCTCTTCTCTACCATTCTGGGGGGATGACATGGGGAAATCCAGGCAGTTAGCCCGGGAGCGGTAAGCTTCCGGATCTATGCGGCTCGCCAACCTCTCCTTCCGCTACGCCCGTCGCGCCCCCTGGGTCCTCCAACAGGTGGATCTCGACCTGCCACCGGGCACGGTGGCCGAGGTCACCGGTCGTAATGGCGCGGGGAAGTCCACCCTGCTGAGGCTGCTGGCCGGCGCCACACGCCCGAGCCGCGGATCGATCACCGGGCGTCCCCCGATCGTGGGGTACGCCCCCGAGATCTTCCCCGTGGACCAGCCGTTCACTGTGACGGCCTACCTTTCACACATGGCGGACGTCCGAGGTGTCCCAGCCAGGGCGATCGAGGCGTGGGCCGAGCGCCTGGGCATGACCCCGCTTCTCGAGGTTCCCCTCGGCGACCTGTCCAAGGGGAGCGCCCACAAGGTGGGGCTCGCGCAGGCCCTGCTCGCCCCACCCGGCCTGCTGATCCTCGACGAGCCGTTCTCCGGCCTGGACGAGCAGACCCGGGCGGAGCTTCCCGGGCTCATCGACGAGATCTCCACGGCCGGAGGCATCGTCGTGGTCAGCGACCACCAGAACGGCCTGGCCGGCCATCCCGGCGTCACCCACCTGACCATGGAGAACGGCACGGTGCTAGCGCACGAACACGACCCATTCCATGAGCGGGTCACGAGGCTTCTACCGGGGCACGACAGGAGTGCGGCACCGGAGAAATCGATCATCGAGATCCTCGTCGACCACGGCGACGCGGAGGCGGTCGCACGCAAGCTCCAGGCCGAGGGCTACGAGGCCAGGGTCCGAGGAGGAGGCGCGTGATCTCGCGTGTCGCCACGGCCGGGAGTGGCCCGGTGAGACCGACGGTGTCCCTCGTGCGGTTCAAGATCGCCGCTTATGTGAGATCCCACCGGATCATCCAGCCCTTCGTGGGGCTGCTGGCCATCATGATCGTCCTGTACTCGTCGCGCGTGGCCTTGGGGCAGGAACTCCCCTCGTACGCCGACTCCGCGGCCCTGCTCGTCCCCGTCTTCGCGTGGGCGGCCCGCGGGCTGCTCGACACCGAGCCTGACGTGCAGAGGCTGATCTCCATCACGGCGGCCGGGCGGCCGGGCCGCGAGGTGGTGAGCGGCCTCCTCGCGTCGGCGGTCATCGGCGGTGGGCTGGCCGTACTCGCCCTCGTCGCGCCGCTGGTCATCGGCTTCCGGGCGGTGCCCAGCACAGCGGTGCTGATCAGCGGGCTCACCCTGCACCTGCTCTCGCTGCTCACCGGCACGGCCCTCGGAGCGCTCGCCAGCCGGCCCATCCTCCCCGACCCGGCGACGTCGGCCCTGACCATGCTCGGCGGCTACGTAGCGATCCTCCTGGTCAGCCTCGTGCCCTTCGCCTGGCTCACCGTTCCCCTGATCGGCTGGATGCGCGCGGCGGGCCGGCCGTCGTTCCTGAGCCGCTCACTCCCCGAACTCTCTGCCATCACCGTCTTCTGGTGCGCCGTAGCCCTGGCCACCTACATCCGCCTCCGGCGCACGCGCCCCTGAAACCAGTCTCACCTCGCGTAAGCGGATGATTCAGCGAATAAGTTTTCTGGATGCTACAGATCGACCATTCCCGTTCGGCGCGGCATCTACGCTGAGCCCAACTTTTCACAGCTCGTTGGCCGCGTGACGGCAACCGATCTTTGTGGCCCGCCCGGACTGATGGAAATCAACCGGTTCTCAGCTAATGCACAAATCGCTACCGCTGATATTGCAGTGTCACGGATGAACCCGGGCGAGCGGCGCCTGGAGTCGCGGCCTGGCCGCGTGCCTGGCGGGCCACCGCCGCATGGTGGACCTCCGTCGACCGGCGGAGAGGCGGCTCCGTAGGACTCCGGGGGGACGCAAGCGACCAAACTTCCCGCCAGGCATCGCGTATATCTTCGCTAATATCCGCATTTAATCGGCATTCCGGCTGGGATTAGAGGATGCCCTTTTCCTGTCACGTCCATTGGGCGTGGAATAAGTTCGGAAAGCGAAACCATCTACCCCCTAGGCAGGAGTGTGCCCATGGACGGTTCGGACGGCCGGGTTCTGATCATCGTCATCATCGCGACGATCCTGTTCGCCGTCGGGCGACGCTTCCAGCGAACGGTGGACACATGGGCGGAGTGGGGCAAGGCGGTGAAGACCGCGGCGGATGCGGCGGCGAAGATCCCCGGCGCGAAGTCCGCCGCGTGGGCGGCGGTCCGGCGCATGGTCGTGATCGGCGCTGGGACGCTACTCCTGATCGCCGTGATCGCGAACGCGTCCCGATACACCTGATACACAGTGATCCATCAGGGTTCTACCCGTGGATGCCCGTGCGGGGCCTGAAACGGATCACCCTCCGGCGGCCTACGCCTCGGGGGTGGCGGCGGCGAGCTGGCCGCAGGCGCCGTCGATTTCGCGGCCTCGGGTGTCGCGGACGGTCACGGCGACGCCGTGTGACTCCAGGCGCCGGACGAAGGCGCGCTCGTCCTCGGGCCGGGAGGCCGTCCACTTGGAGCCGGGGGTCGGGTTGAGCGGGATCAGGTTGACGTGGACCAGCTTGCCCTTGAGCAGGCGGCCCAGCAGGTCGGCCCGCCACTCGTGGTCGTTGATGTCCTTGATCATGGCGTACTCGATCGAGACGCGCCGCTTGGTCCTGGCCGAGTAGCTCCAGGCGGCGTCCAGCACCTCGCCGACCTTCCAGCGGGTGTTGACGGGGACCAGCGTGTCGCGCAACTCGTCGTCGGGAGCGTGCAGGGACACCGCCAGCGTCACCGGCAGCCCTTCGTTCGACAGCTTCTCGATCGCCGGAACCAGGCCGACCGTGGAGACCGTGACGCCTCTGGCGGAGATGCCGAGACCCTCGGGAGCGGGGTCGACGATGCGGCGGACGGCGCCGATCACGGCCTTGTAGTTGGCCAGCGGCTCACCCATGCCCATGAAGACGACGTTGCTGACCCGCCCCGGGCCGCCCGGGACCTCGTCGCGGGCCAGCGCGCGAGCGCCCGCGACCACCTGCTCGACGATCTCGGCCGTCGACATGTTACGGGTGAGCCCGGCCTGCCCGGTGGCGCAGAACGGGCAGTTCATACCGCATCCGGCCTGGGAGGACACGCACATGGTCACGCGATCCGGGTAGCGCATCAGCACCGACTCGACCAGCGCGCCGTCGAAGAGCCGCCACAGGTTCTTCCGGGTCATGCCATCGTCGCAGGTGATCTCGCGGACTGAGGTCAGCAGATCGGGCATCAACCGTGTCACCAGCTCGTCACGCGACGCGGCCGGCAGGTCGGTCATGTGCTCGGGGTCGGTGGTCAGGCGCTCGAAGTAGTGCCGGGAGAGCTGGTCGGCGCGGAAAGGCTTCTCCCCCAGCTCCGTGACGGCCGTACGGCGCTCCGCCATCGTCAGGTCGGCCAGATGGCGGGAGGGCTTCGCACGACGAGGGGCGACAAAGGTTAGCTCGGCGGACATGTCCTTCTCTTAACGGTTTGCCGGAAGCTGCACTGGACAGCCATTCCGTGTGATCTATTGCGATCCTCGGCCGAACGGGGAGACGTCCACCGGAAAGGCGGATAAGCGTTGGGCACCACCGATGTCGTTCTCACCGACACCAGCCCCTACGGCAGTCGCGCGGTGACCGTCGAATGCGACGGGGTGTCTTCGGTAGCTTACCTGCGCGACGCCGAAGGCGGGATCCACGGGGCGGTGTGGCTCGCCAACCATGGTCAGGCGCCCTCCTCCGTCGATCAGAACCGGATCCAGGCTCCCGTGATGCCCGTGGCGAACACGCGCGTCCCCGAGGGCTCACCGCCCTTCACGGCGGGCGAGCTTGATGTGCTCTGGTTCGAGGAGGGCGACGGCGCCGCCCTGTACCGCAACGGCGAGCTCCTGGCCGTCATTCCCGGCTGGTCGGACCTCGAGCGCGGAATGCCCGGCTACGCCAGGGACGCCGTCGGAGAATCGCCGTTCGCCTGGTCCCTGGAGGAGGCGCTCGAAGGGCTGGCGCCTCGGATCGCCAAGGCCCGCTCGTACTGGGAATGGCGTGACGGCGACGGCTCCTGGCCGTCGTTCCAGCAGTTCGTGATGAGCCACCTGGACGCCAGGGTCGGCCCGGCGGCGAGGTACTGGGACATCGGCGGCGACCTGCTGCCGACCGTGGGCATCACCGAACGGCCCAGGGACGGGTACACAGTGCTCTCCACGGTGGGGATGAGCTGCCAGCGCATGCCCACGGTAGAGCAGTACATCGAACGGCCGGACACCTACGCCCGGATCGAGCTGGCCATCGCCACCCGTGGGGAGGCGACGGATACGGCCCAGCTGTTCCTGTGGCTGGCACGGTACCCGTGGCACTCGATCACCTGGCTCGGGCACGGCCACACCGCGCGCTGGTACCGCGAGGCGGCGTCGTTCCCGTTCGGCGCCGCCTACCAGGGGGTGCTGATGCTGGACACGGTGCCGGGGCTACCCGACCTGTCGGGCTTCTCCTTCGGCGGCGACGAGATCCGATGGCTCTGGCTGGTCCCCGTCACCGAGCAGGAACTCCAGGTCGTCGCCCAGCAGGGCCACCAGGCGCTCTCGCTGTCCGGCCGGATCCCGTGATTCGAAACGATGATCACATGGGAACGAAGACGGCAAGGAGCAGCCAGACCGGGGCCAGCGTGGCGAGCAGGGAGTCGAGGCGATCCATCATGCCGCCGTGGCCCGGGAGCAGGTTGCCCATGTCCTTGACGCCGAGATCACGCTTGATGATCGACTCGACCAGGTCACCGAGCGTGGCGCACACGGCCACGACCACACCGACCACGGCGCCCTGCCAGTACTGGCCGTCGAGCAGGAACCGGACCAGGAGCGCGCCGCACACGACGCAGGCCAGCACCGACCCGGCGAAGCCCTCCCAGGTCTTCTTGGGGCTGATGACGGACATCCTGTGCTTGCCGAAGAGGATCCCCGCGAAGTAGCCGCCGATGTCACTGGCGACGGTGACGGCCACGAAGACGACCACACGATCGGCGCCGTCGGGCTTGGAAAGCATCAGCGGGACGAACCCGGCGATGAGCGCGGGATACACGGCTGTCAGAACACTCGCGGAGGCGTCACGGACGTACCCCTCCTGGCCCTGGAACATCCGCCGGCTCAGAAGGGCGAGCACGGTAAGGGTGAAGGCGCCCAGCAGCCAGATCGGGCCGCCCCAGTACGCACCGGCGATCATGGCGACGAAGCCCGCCAGCACCAGGCGCATCGGCACGCGCATGTCCCGCACGGCGAGCGCGCGGACCATCTCGACGATGCCCATCCCGACCGCCGCTACCAGCACCACGAGAAACAGAGCCTTGACGGTGTAGAGCGAACCAAGGACGGCGGCCCCGAGGGCGGCACCGACGCCGACGGCCGCGGGGAGGTTGCGCCCCGTACGGATGCGGCCCGGCTTACCGGCCGGCTCGGGGAGGTCGCCGTGCGAGTCTCCGCCATCCGAACGACCCTCGGAGCCGTGCCCACCCGCGTTCTCAGGGTCGGCGGACATCCCAAGGCGACCTTCGGCGTCTCCAGGGCGAACCTCGGGAGCCTCAGGCGGACGCTCGTCAGACCAATGGCCTCTGGCCGGCCCGGTGCCGTCCGCCGCCGTACCTTCCACAGTGATCCCACTCTCGTACCGGTCAACCACGCTCGGCGGCCCACTCTGCCAGTGCCGCCGGGCGGCGGGGAGGGAGCGCGGTGGGCCGGAACGCGGCGAGGGCGCTCCCACTCGCGGCTGACACCGGAGTGGAAACGCCCCGACCTGACCTGCGACTGCTACCGCGCTCAGACTTCGAGCAGCTCGGATTCCTTGTGCTTGAGCAGCTCGTCGATCTTGGCGACGTGCTTCTGGGTGAGGTCGTCGAGCTCCTTCTCGGCGCGGCGGACCTCATCCTCACCGGCCTCGCCATCCTTGATCATCTTGTCGAGGGTTTCCTTGGCGTGGCGGCGGATGTTGCGCACCGAGACCTTGCTGCTCTCGGCCTTGTTCCTGGCCACCTTGATGTACTCCTTGCGGCGATCCTCCGACAGCTCGGGGAACACCACGCGGATCACCGCGCCGTCGTTGCCGGGGTTCACCCCGAGGTCGCTGTCACGGATGGCCTTCTCGATGGCGGTCATCGAACCCTTGTCGTAGGGCTGGAGGATGACCATGCGGGCCTCGGGAACGTGGAACGAGGCCAGCTGCTGAACCGGTGTCGGCGACCCGTAGTAGTCAACATTGATTTTGTTGAACATCGACGGGCTGACCCTGCCGGTGCGGATCGCCGCGAAGTCCTCCTTGGCGACCCCGACCGCCTTGTCCATCTTCTCCTCGGCTTCGAAGAGGGTTTCGTCGATCACAGCGGCTCCCTATTTCCCTGCCGGACTCACCAGCGTGCCGATCTTTTCACCGCGGACCGCCCGCAGAATGTTCCCCTCGCCCATCAGGTCGAAGACTACGATAGGCAGCCCATTGTCCATGCAGAGGCTGATCGCCGTGGAGTCCATGACCCCGAGGCCTCTCGTGAGGACCTCGCTGTAGTCGAGCTGGTCGAAGCGGACCGCGTCGGGGTTCTTGCGGGGGTCTGAGTCGTAGACCCCGTCGACCTGGGTGCCCTTGAGCAGACCCTCAGCGCCGATCTCCAGAGCGCGCTGGGCGGCGCAGGTGTCGGTGGAGAAGTACGGCGAGCCGAGCCCGGCGCCGAAGATGACCACGCGGCCCTTCTCGAGGTGGCGGATCGCACGCCGGGGTAGAAAGGGCTCGGCGACCTGCTGCATCGTGATGGAGGTCTGGACACGCGTGTCGATGCCGCGCTTCTCCAGGAAATCCTGCAACGCGAGGCAGTTGATCACGGTGCCGAGCATGCCCATGTAGTCGGCGCGGGCGCGGTCGATGCCACGCTCGGACAACGCGGCGCCGCGGAACATGTTGCCGCCGCCCACGACGACCGCGACCTGCACTCCCTCGCGCACGGCCTCGGCTATCGAGTCGGCCAGCTTGGCGACCACCACGGGGTCGATCCCCAGCGGCTCGGCACCCGCGAACGCCTCGCCCGAAAGCTTCAACATCACCCGCTTCCACCGGAGCGGCCAGGTGAACGACTTGTACGACGAAGCCGCCGGCGTAGCGGATTGTTGGCTTTCCTGCACGACGGCGGCCTCCTCGAAGATGGTGCGAAGCTGGTCAGACCCCTCTAGGGGCTAAGCCTATGCCTGACCGACCTTGTAGCGAGCGAAGCCCAGGACCTTGACGCCGGCCTCGGACGCGACCTTGGAGATCGTCTTCTTGGGGTCCTTCACGAAGGACTGCTCGAGAAGGGTGAAGTCCTTGTACCAGCCGTTGACGCGACCATCGACGATCTTGCCGATGGCGGCCTCCGGCTTGCCCTCCTCGCGGGTCATCTGCTCGAAGACCGTGCGCTCCTTCTCGACCACGTCGGCCGGGACGGCGTTGGGGCTGAGGTACTTCGGGGCCATCGCGGCGGTGTGCTGGGCGATGTCCTTCGCGACCTCGGCGTTCGGGGTGTCGAGCTGGACCAGGACGCCCACGGTGGGGGGAAGCTGCGGGTCGGTCTTGTGCATGTAGGAGGCGACGTAGCCGCCCTCCAGCACCACGAAGCGACGGACCTCGATCTTCTCGCCGAGCGCCACGTTGGCCTCGTCGAGGTGGTCCTTGACGGTCTTGCCGTCGAGCTCGGACTCCAGCAGGCTCGGCACGTCGGACGGACGGGAGTCGAGGACATGGCCGACGACCCGGGCGGCCAGCTCCTGGAAACGCTCGCCCTTGGCGACGAAGTCGGTCTCGCAGTTGAGCTCGAGCAGGGCGGCGAGGGACTCGCCCTCGTGCTTGACGGCGATCAGGCCGTTGGAGGCGGTGCGCGCCTCACGCTTGCCGACGTCCTTGGCGCCCTTGACGCGCAGGATGTCGACGGCCTTCTCGATGTCGCCGGCGGACTCCTCGAGCGCCTTCTTGCAGTCCATCATGCCGGCGGCGGTCAGCTCACGAAGCCGCTTGACGTCGGCCATGTTCACGGAAGCCATTGTCTTTTCCTCGTCGAGTCGTCGTGGATCGGGTGGGTGCGCCCCTCTGGCGCACCCACCCGGAAAGAGCCTTGCTTGCCGTACGGACAGTGCCCGTACGGCTTGACGCGAGCCTCAGGCCTGCTGCTCGGTGCCCTCGCCGGCCTCGGCCTCGGGGGCGGTCTCCTCAGCGGGAGCCTCCGCGGCGGGGGCGGGGGCGGCCTCAGCCTCGGCGGCGGCCTCGGCGGGAGCCTCCTCAGCGGTGACGACCTCGTCGGTGACGGGGGCGGCCTCGTCGGCGGCCTCAGGAGCGGCGGCCTCCTCGTCCCGCGCGAGCAGCTCGCGCTCCCACTCGGCGAGCGGCTCCACGACGGCGGCACCAGACGGCTTGTCGTCGCCGCGCGTCGCACCGGCGCGGGCCATCAGGCCGTCGGCGACCGCGTCGGCGACCACGCGGGTGAGCAGGCTGACGGCGCGGATCGCGTCGTCGTTGCCCGGGATCGGGTAGTCGACCTCGTCGGGGTCACAGTTGGTGTCGAGGATCGCGACGACCGGGATGTTGAGCTTGCGGGCCTCGCTGATCCCGATGTGCTCCTTCTTGGTGTCCACGATCCACACCGCGCTGGGAACGCGGGCCATGTCGCGGATACCGCCGAGGGTGCGCTCCAGCTTGTCCTTCTCGCGGCGGCGCATCAGGAGCTCCTTCTTGGTGAGCCCGGAGCCTGCCACGTTGTCGAAGTCGAGCTCCTCGAGCTCCTTCAGCCGCTGAAGCCTCTTGTGCACGGTGGAGAAGTTGGTGAGCATGCCACCCAGCCAGCGCTGGTTGACGTAGGGCATGCCGACCCGCGCGGCCTGCTCGGCGATGGCCTCCTGGGCCTGCTTCTTGGTGCCGATGAACAGGATGGTGCCGCCGTGGGCGACGGTCTCCTTGATGAAGTCGTAGGCGCGGTCGATGAAGGCCAGCGACTTCTGCAGGTCGATGATGTAGATGCCGTTGCGCTCGGTGAGGATGAAGCGCTTCATCTTCGGGTTCCAGCGACGGGTCTGGTGCCCGAAGTGAACACCGCTCTCAAGCATCTGCCGCATGGTGACGACGGGGGCCATGAGCATGGTCCTCCTGGGTAGAGCGCCGCGAAGGCGCGTGCCTCGGTTGTATGCGGAAGCCTGCGGCTTCCGCCCTGACGCCCTGAGTCGTCCCATCCGGATCAGGACCCGGACCGAGGGGACGATTCGTGTGTGGGCGTGCGAAGTCGACCCGTCTGACGGGCCACCAAAAAGTGTACCCGGAACCGAGCCACGCCCGGCCCACCGCACAAAGTGTCCGCCCTTCGCAGCTCCCATGCTGAGGTCACCCCCACATCGGCGGGTGCTCGCCCCTGCGAGGTGGTGGTGAGGACCAGTACGGCCTCGCGTCGCCGATCTCCCCCGGGGCCCGGACATACGTCAGATTCCCCAACGAGCTGCCCATCTCGTCCAGCAGATCGTCCACCTCGGGCTCGGGGAGACCCGCACCGTCGACCCGGCCGAGCCCGTCCAGCCACACCGCGGTACGGGCAAGGGCGACCTCGGCGTGCCACGAACCGCCCTCCGCCTCCCGGCGCAGCAGTCCTGCGATCACCGCCAATGCGGCCAGCCGGCCGGTGGCGTGGTCCAGAACCTGGGCGGGCAAGGGCACGGGCCGGGTGCCGTCTCCCCCTTCGTGAGCGATACCGCAGGCCATCTGCACCAGGCTGTCGAACCCGCGCCGCCCGGCCCACGGGCCTCGCGAGCCGTACGCGGAGATGTCCACGCAGACGATGCCAGGACGGATGGCCGCCAGTTCCTCTGGGCCGAACCCCAGAGCCGCCAACGCCCCGGGCCGGTAGGACTGGACGACGGCATCCGCGGCGGCGACCAGTTCCCTGAACGCCGCGGCGCCTTCCTGGGTACGCAGGTCAAGCTCACAGGACCGCTTCCCGAACGCCGTACTGATCACCAGGCCCGGCACCTCCGGCAGGTGAGCCGCCCCGACCCGCAGCACCTCGGCCCCATGGGCGGCCAGCGTGCGGGTCGCCACCGGTCCCGCGATCACCCGCGTAAGGTCCAGCACCCGGACACCCGCCAGCGGACGCCCGCTCGCTCCCCTGCCCGCGGTGCGGGGCCCGGCATCGTCAAGACGGCTGAAGCCGATGAGAGGAAGCTTCGCGACGGCGCGGCCCTGCGAATGGGTCTGCCATTCCGCGGGGCTTCGCATCGCGGCCGCGCAGCCTCCCGCGTTCGTCACGGCCTGCTCGACGTCGAGTGCGGTACGGCCGGCGCAGGCCGTCGCCACGGCCACCCTGTCGGCGCCGGAAGGAAGCTCGAGCCCTGTGAGCGCGGCATCCCGGTGATGGTCGAAGTTGCAGTGCAACCGGACCCAGCCATCAGCCGTCGGGTAGTCACCAGAGAGCGGCGCCCACGAAATTGGCACCTTTCCGTTGATCTGGAAGTAACGCTCATCCCTGAACGCGACAGCGGCATGGCGGACGTCGACAGTGACCCTGGGTCCGACTCCGGACACGCCCATCGCCACCTCGTCGTCCACGCGGGGCTCCGACACGACCGGCCCACCATCACCTACGACCGCGTGTACGCCCCCCGGATCCATCTCGGATGGCCCGGGTTGAGGGCGCCGATAATGTCCCATGGTGTCGAAATCGGCCTCGGCGGATCGCTTCCAGTGCAGCAACGCGACCGCGGCCGCTACCGCGCCCACGCTTGCGGCGGCTGCCGTTCCCACCTTGAAGACAGAGGGCAAGACTGGATCGTCCCCCGTTACGTGAACGACCGGCAACTCAAGCCCCACCTCGGCACCCAGCTCCTCAATGATCTTGCCGATCATCCGGGCGCTCCTCTCATACCGCACGCGACCAACCAAGCCACCGGACAGCCCCACGCGTCGGCTCGGCCCAACTCGACCTGCCAACGGCTGCCTCC
Source organism: Sphaerisporangium sp. (assembly GCA_025964675.1). Taxonomy (GTDB): domain Bacteria; phylum Actinomycetota; class Actinomycetes; order Streptosporangiales; family Streptosporangiaceae; genus Sphaerisporangium. Next base: position 28,191 of record JAOPYI010000235.1, read on the forward strand.
GGACGATGATCTCTGGCGCTTCATCCACAGAACAGCGCTCGGCTGCCCGCGCGACAGGTGCTGTACGCCAGAGTCCTCCCGTGAGACTCTTCACGGTCCGGCTCCTGATGGTGTTTCTCATCACTGTCGGCACCACGTCGGCGACATCTCCCACACCCGGGGCCGCCACGGCGATCTCCAAGCCGCCAGACTTCACCGCACCCAGCTCCGCCGCCCTGGCGACCATGCGCCGAGTTCCCCAAGACGCGCCCGGACCGCTGATCGGAGCCTCCCCCAACTCGGCGACCCCGCACCGGGTGAGCCGCATCTCCGCAGGTTCACGTAAGCCCGGCATCCCCGATGCCATCCCCGATCCAGCTCCACCCGCCGAACCTCACATGCCCGCCAAACTAGATGACCTCGCTCCACCCGAAATGGCGGAGTCGCGCTGGGCGCTGCCAGTCGACGGGCCTCTCCGAGTCCTGCGCGGCTTCGCTCCACCTGCCCAGCCTTGGCTGCCGGGTCACCGAGGTGTGGACCTCGCCGCACGGCCCGGTCAGGTGGTCAGAGCAGCAGGCCCGGGCACCGTGGGATATGCCGGACCGCTGGCCGGTCGAGGTGTGATCATGATCATTCACCCGGGAGGGCTGCGTACTACGTACTTGCCTGTTCACGCGTCGGTTCGGCGAGGGCAGACAGTGAGCCGCGGCGACGTCATCGGCTCCGTCGAGGAAACGACTGGTCACTGCGACGCCTCCTGCCTGCACTGGGGGCTGATCAAGGAGAATCACTACCTTGACGCCCTTCTGCTCATCGGCCTAGGGCAGGTACGCCTCCTACCAAGATGGCCATGAGCCCTCCTCTCACAGGCAGGGTCGTGAGATGGCCGCGCGTCTGCTTGAGCCGAATCCGCCGCCTGAGCCACCGCCGTCAAGCAGGCGCTGATGCGATGAAGCTTCTGATCTGCTTAAGGTCGACGGCCCTGCTCAGGGCGGCACACCACGATGATTTCCGCGCAGTCCGGTGAGCCCACCACGAGTCCCGCCTAGTACGGCGCGGCACAACCGCCACGAAGCGCGCGTAGTGGTGGGCTCACCACGAGTCCCGCCGAGTACGGCGCGGCACAGCCGCCACGAAGCGCGCGTAGTACGGCGGGCACGCACACGCACCCGCCATACCCTGGTCGTGTTATTGGCCTCGTCGGAGACGCCAGCCGCGATCGACTCGCTCTACGTATCCCGCCGCGGCAAGGGCCCCAAGACAGCCCAGCACCGTTCCAAGATCTACACCTGCCGCGAGTGCGATCGTCGCGGGCCCGGCCCCGATGCGCGCCGGCACCGCTTCCAGGACGCTTCGGGTCTCGTCGTCAAGCATGTCTCGGGGCAGCACCGGCCCCCTGGGCTCCGGCGCGAGATCGTCGCCTATAGCTCCGACCAACTCGATCACCTCTCGCGCCGAGGTCACGCACACAGCCTCCGCCCTCCGGATCAGCCGGTGGCACCCGGCGGAGTTGTCGGAGGTGATCGGGCCAGGCACGGCCCCCAGATGGCGTCTGAGGGTGACGGCATGGCCCGCGGTGTTGAGTGCTCCGCTGCGTAGGGCCGCCTCCACGACCACGGTGCCCCGGGAAAGCGCGGCGATGACCCGGTTACGAACCAGAAAGCGCAGCCGCGTTGGCCGGACACCGAGAGGGCACTCGCTGACGACCACGCCCCTGGCCCGGATGGCGGCGAACAGATCCTGGTTGGCGGCTGGATACGCGATGTCGGTGCCACAGGCCAGCACCGCGACCGTCGGGGCGGCACCCGCCAGAGCTCCTCGGTGCGCGGCCGCGTCCACACCGTACGCACCTCCCGAGATAACCGTCCACCCCGCCTCGCTCAGGCCTGCGCCCAGCTCTGCCGCGACGTGGGCGCCGTAGGGCGTGGCCGCCCGGGAGCCCACCACCGCCACGGAGCGAAGGCACGAGAAGCGAAGATCGGCGTCCCCGTGGAGCCAGAGACCCAAGGGGCGTTCAGGCCCCAGATCGTCAAGCTGAGTAGGCCACTCCAGATCACCCGACACGATCAGACGGGCCCCGAGCTGCTCACCCTCGGTGAGGTCCGCAACCGGATCCGCCACCCGCAGGCGTGCTCGCCAAGCCGCAAGGATGCGATCAAGGTCAGGAGAACGGCCCTTCTTCGGTACCAGCTCTTCGACGAAACCGGGATCGAGCCTCCCTCGTCGCACCTGCCCGAGTGCTCCCTCAGGACCATAGGTGGCGACCAGCCTGCCCATGACGCCGTCTCCCGAATCCGCCACCCGCATCAGCGTGGCCCTGGCGAGCCGCCCGGAATCCCACCGGAGGCTGACACCGGCCGGGGCATCGCCGACGCCAGCAGCCCTGGAACCGGAACCCCATTGGTCGTCACCGCCCCGACCGGCCTCCGACCGCGATTGCGGCCGCGGATCAGGAACCGGAACAGGACTGGCATCGTCACTGCCGGTGAGAGCGGGCGTACGAACGATTGAACCGCCGCCCTCGTCGGCACCGGACCCCATGCCCTTCATTGGACCCCCAGCCAACGGTCGGTGTCGGGAATGGTCGTGGGAGTGTCTGGACCGAGGCCGCGAACGTGGGTACGGATGCCGTTCATTGGGCGCCGAGCCATAGGCCGAGGGCGGTGTTGGTCTCCGCCACTTCGGGCCTTTCCTTGCCGATGAGGTCGGCAAGTGTCCAGGAGACCCGTATGACGCGGTCGAGCCCTCGGGCGCTCAGCTCCCCGGTGTCCAGACATCGGTAGAGGGGGGACATCGCGGATGGGGGCAGCCGGTAGTCGCCGTGCAGCATTGCGGTGGGGATCTCGGCGTTGCACTTCCATGGCGTGCCCGCGAGCCGCTTGACCGTGCGCTCACGAGCCAGAGACACGCGCTCGGCCACGACCGCGCTCGGCTCGATGAACTGGCGGTCCGACAGCAGCTCACGCCGGGTCGAACGAGCGAGCCTCACCTTGACGTCGATGCGATCGATCAGCGGGCCGGAAAGACGAGCGAGGTAGCGTCGCCGCTGGTTGGGGGTGCACTGGCAAGGGGTCTCCGGAGTGGACGGCTGAGCGCAGGGGCAGGGGTTCGCGGCCAGCACCAGCATGAACCGGGCGGGGAACGACACGGTGCCCGCAGCCCGAGCCACCGTCACCCTCCCTGACTCCAGCGGTTGGCGCAGCGAGTCGAGCACCCTTGCTGGATATTCGGGAGCCTCATCTAGAAACAGCACGCCTCTGTGAGCGAGCGAGACGGCGCCCGGCCGGATCACCCCGCTTCCCCCGCCGACGATCGCGGCGATGGTCGCCGTGTGGTGAGGTGCCATGAACGGCGGGTGCGTCAGCAACGGGCGCCCCGGAGGCAGGGTGCCCGCGACCGAATGAATGGCCGTGACCTCCAGCGCCTGGTCACGGTCGAGGGGCGGCAGAAGGGTGGGCAGCCGCTCGGCGAGCATGGTCTTCCCTGTGCCGGGCTGCCCCGTCATCCAGAGGTTGTGTCCACCCGCGGCGCACACCTCGAGAGCCCGGCGGGCCATGGCCTGGCCGGCGACGTCCGCCAGATCCAATGAGGGCACGGAGCACAAGGCCGGCGCGGCTGGATACGTGCGTGGCGGTGGCTCGCCTGTCTCGAGCAGCGTGGGCACGCCGGCTGGATCGCCGCTTCGCAGCCACTCGACCAGCGCGGCGAGCGTCAGCACTGGCACCACCGTCAGCCCCGGGACCAGGCCCGCCTCTGCCGCGTTCGCCATGGGGACCACCACGGTACGGGCACCGGCCTCGACCGCCGCCAGAACGGCCGGCAGGACACCGCGCACCGGTTTGACCGAGCCGTCCAGCCCGAGCTCTCCCAGGAAGAACGGAAGCGAGATGCGCTGCTTCGGGACCAGGCCGGCGGCGCCGAGCAAAGCGATGGCGATGGCGAGATCGAAAAGGCTTCCGCGTTTCGGCAGGCTGGCGGGGAACAGGCTGACGGTCACCCGCGCGTCCGGCCAGGCGTACCGGCTGTTGATGATCGCCGAACGGACGCGGTCGCGGGCCTCGCTCAGCGCGGTGTCGAGCATGCCGATCAGGTTGACGCCCGCGATGCCTTGCCCCACGTCGGCCTCGACCTCGACCACATGACCGCTCACGCCGACCAGCGCGACGCACCTCGTGCGGGCGACGGCCATCTACGACACCCCCCGGTCATGCCGGATGGAGAACTCCCCGGCGAACCGCTCCAGCGCCACGACGTCGATGCGGATCGAGGAGAACCACTCGGGCTGGCCGCTGAGCCACTTGGCCGCCAGGGTGCGGAGCCGGGCGAGCTTCGCCGGCGTCACGGCCTGGAACGCGGTGCCGTGGCTGCGGCCCGAGCGGGTCTTGACCTCCACGACCACGAGAACGGGCCCGTCACGAACCAGGATGTCGATCTCGCCCTCAGGGCACCACCAGTTGCGCTCCAGGATGTTGAAGCCTGCTGCCCGCAGGTAATCGACGGCGAGCTGCTCGCCGTGCTTGCCGAGCTCGTGCGTCGCGGCCATGGGACCACCTCCGGCCCCGACCTTCGCCTACACCGTCCACTCGCCTCGCGGTGGAATCGCGCTCTGTGGACAAGAGAGCGAGGGCTACGCGTCTGTGGATGGCCAATACGGACCATCACGCTGCGGAAAGGTCAACACGGGCGTCCGGCTGTGGAAAACGGGGTCAGCTGGAGAAGCCCTCCTTGGGCATTTCGAGGTCGGGTTTGGCCAGCTCTTCGACGTTGACGTCCTTGAACGTGACGACGCGGACGTTCTTCACGAACCTCGCAGGCCGGTACATATCCCAGACCCAGGCGTCCTGCATCTTGACGTCGAAGAAGACGTCGCCGTTCTCGGCCGTTCGCACGTCGAGATCGACGGAGTTGGTCAGGTAGAAGCGCCGCTCGGTTTCGACGACATAGGTGAACAGGCCGACCACATCGCGGTACTCCCGGTAGAGCTGCAACTCCATCTCGGTCTCGTATTTCTCGAGATCCTCTGCGCTCATCCCGGTCCTCCACTTCCTTTCCTGCCCCGGCGCGACCAATCAGGCGACACCGGCCCCCACTCCATTCTCGCCTATGTCAGCGCCCGGTCCAGACCGCACCACCGAGTTCACTGTTACAAAGGAGAACCGATGATGCGGGCTGGGGCCGTGTGCCGCCAGAGCCCGCCTGTGCGCCACCGTGACGTACCCCTTGTGCTCGGCGAAGCCGTACTCCGGATACCGGCCGTCCAGCGTGGTCATCATGCGGTCCCTGGTCACCTTGGCGACGATGGACGCCGCCGCCACGCACGCCGAGACCTGGTCGCCCTTCCACACCGCCAGCGACGGCGCGGGGAGGCCGGGCACCGGGAACCCGTCGATCAGAACGTACCCGAGATCGCATCCGAGACCGGCGACGGCCCGCCGCATCCCGGCGATGTTGCACTTGTGCAGACCCCGCGTGTCGATCTCCTCGGGCGGGATCACCACGATGTTCACCGCTCGCGCCGTCGCGAGAATGCGTCCGTGGAGGGTCTCGCGCCTGGCGGGGGTCAGCAGCTTGGAGTCGGCCAGGCCCTCGATCTCGGAGCCGAGGACGACCGCCGCCACCACCAGAGGACCGGCACAGGCCCCCCGGCCCGCCTCGTCGACACCGGCGATCGGGAACAGGCCACGCCGCGCGAGCGCGCGCTCGTAGCCGTAGAGCCCCGAATCCCGCCGCACGATGCTGGGGCGCGGGCGAAAAAGAACAGTCATATGGCAGGCGGCTCGGCGCCCCGCCGCGAGGGAACGGGCCTGCGGGAGAGTCGAGCCCCCTGGCCGATGAACGGCGATACGAGCGCGACCATGGAGCAAGCCTACGCCCCAATCGGCCGGAGGGGTACGCTATCGCACCTTTGAGAAAGTCTCCGGAACCGGCAACGTGATGATCCGAGACAGCGGCCAGTAGAGCGCGAACGCTCGGCCGATCACGTCGTTCGCGGAGATCGTGCCGTGGAACCGGTCGTCGATGAAGGCACGGGAGTCTTCCGAGGCGGCGCGATGGTCGCCCATCAGCCACAGCCGCCCCTTCGGCACGGTGACGTCGAACTTGTGCTGGGACGGGAAGTCCTGAGGATTGAGATAGGACTTCTCGTCGATGGGGACGCCGTTGACCGTGATGCGCCCCTTGGCGTCACAGCACTTCACGTGGTCACCGCCGATACCGATGACCCGCTTGATGGTGGTGGTACCGTCCCAGCCCTTGAATACCACGATCTCGCCACGCCCCACGTCGCCGGACAGCCGGTTGACGATCACCCTGTCATTGATCAGAAGGGTGTTCTCCATGGACTCGGACGGGATGTAGAAGGAGTTCAGGACGAACAGGCGCACCAGCAGCGCGGCGACGACTCCGCCGAGCACCAGCAGGATCGACTCCCGCCAGCCGGACTTCTTCTTGACGCCGGACGCCGCGGTGTCGGGCCCCGTGGGCTCCGGCTGCTCTTCGGCCGTCGTGTCGTCTGTGACGCTCATCGGAATCGCGGGGCGTCCCGGGCGCCGGCCCGGGGAGGGGGAGCCCCTGTCTCCTTATCGTGTGGGGGGTGACCG
>JAOPYI010000238.1 GCA_025964675.1 Sphaerisporangium sp.
CCGAGGTTGGCCAGGTCGGTCGGTCCGCCGTCGGCCCAGCCGTCGGCGTGGTCGATCTGGCACATGGTGGCGGGCAGCGGGCAGCCTTTCACCCAGCAGGTCGCGTACCGGGCGATCACCGCCCGCCGCTGGGCCGGGGTGGCCAGCCGCACCCGGCGGCCCATGTCCAGCACCTGCCCCTCGGCGTCCATCACGACCCGCACCAAGGCAGACGTACGAGCCAGCCGATGAACATCACCCACCGGCAACAGTTGCCCGGTCGCCGGCAACATCGCGGGCAGCCGGCGATCGGTTCGATGTCCACACCTGTCACATGCACGATCACCAGCAGGTCCAGCAGGTCCAGCGCGTTCAGCGGGTTCAGCAGGTGCAGCAGGTGCAGCAGGTGCAGCAGGTCCGGCAGGTCCGGCAGGTCCGTAGTGTTTGCCGTCTCCGTCGGGTGCGCCGTCTCTGCCGTCTCCGGCGTGTTGTGTAGGGCGTGTACCTGCGGCAGGCGGGGCGGGCTGGGTAGATTCGGGAAGAAGTGGGTCGTCGGGCAGGGAACCGGCATTGACCAGCACCAGCAATTGGGTAGCGATGTTCTTCTCCAGCAGCGCCATGAACGCGTCGGCATTCCGCACCCGCAATGGGCGATCATCGCCTTCGATTCGGGGCTTCGCATAGGCATCGAGAAGCGTCCTCAACCGGGCAGCGGCCTCACGCGGCAACCGAAACTCGCCCTCCATCCCGCCAGAAGCGCTCTCCCGCACGATGAGAAACCGCGCAGCGTGATCAGCCTCCGCCGCGTCGGCCATCTCATCTGGGGCGAGCACCTCGCCCAGAAAACGACCCGCCTTGGCGACCTCGGCCGGACTCGCCTCGTCGGCCAACCCCAACAAGATCGGCTCGGCCAGGCTCGCCTGCTCATCGGTCAAACGGGCCGTGGCCCCGCAGATAGCCGACACCATCCCCCCGGGTAAGGTGCCTGACGCGAACCGATCCCGCACCACCCGAAGACGCGCCAACTCCACCGCTACACCGAGGAGACGCGCCGCCTCGGCCATGCTCATCCCGCACGCAGACCGCAGCCAGGTCTTCGTCGAGGCATGCCCCTGGCTTCTGGCCTCACCCGCCGCGTGCACTCGACCCACCCGGGCCGCGATCGCGGAGGTCAACCGATCCCGCGCGAACACTAGATCTTCCGCCTCGGCCATGCAGATCGCCGCCGATTCCGGCACCGGCGCTCCCGCCACGGCCTCGGCCGCCTCCCGCGCACACCCGACCAACACCCATGACCCCCGGCTGCGACCGCGTGCATCGGCCACGTCGCCGGCTCCTGCGGAAGCGGAATCGGAATCGGCGCCATCAGCGCGACCACTATCAGCTTGATCATCACCGGCGGGGTCCTCGACGTGGACCCGACGGGCGTCCAGGATCCAGTGCTCCCCGTCGGTCCGGCTGTCAAGAGTCCGGCTGTCAAGGGTCCGGCTGTCAAGGGTCTGGTCGTCCAGAGGACGGCCGTCCACGGTGCTGTCAGGCGGGATCCTGTCGTCGGTGGTATTGCCGGCGGCAGCGGCAGACGCACCACCACCCGCCATCTCGGCGTCACGTGGACTCCGGCCACGCGGACCTGGGTCGTGGGCGTCATCCAGCGGGTTGAGTGCATGTGCTGCCGAGCCGTCGCAGGACCAGCCGGATGAGCGCGCGACCACCGCCGCCCACCACTCAGGCCCGAGCACGCCCTGGGCCGGCGAGCGTGATCGGCCACGCCCCGAGAAATCCGCCACCCGCCTCACCCCCGACTCGAAAGCTTGTACGAATAATTGCACACGCTTGAGCCGGTCGCAACGCGATTCTCGTCATTTAACAAATGTCCGATACAAGTAATTAATGCGTCTTGTTGTAACGCAGTCGATTGTCGGAACTGCCTAATATCTGATCGCGGCCAACCGATCCCTGTCCAACGTCATGCTGGTCCAGAAGCGGCCTCGCATGATAGGTTCTGAGACTTATGAAAAGCGGCCAAGGTAGGAAATGTACGATATTAGTGTTATGTGGGATCCTAATTGCGGCATCGGTAAGCATGGATGGCTCACCGTTGGGTCCTGCGCTCATCCCGGTAGGCGACGACAGCCTCGGATTCACCACCGGTATGCAGATCAGCAAGCCGGGACAGCCGTATCTGTTCGGCGACATGCCAGTGTGCATCGATCGTCAAGGTGAGGTCATGGTCACGAGGGTCGACTTCGAGAACCCGCGAGGCGGGATCCGGCTCGAGGCCTTCGCTTTGCGCGCTTTCTACAGACCCTTCGGCGGCGACGGGATCGGGCTGGGAGAACCCATCACTCTTCAGCGCAAGGGCATCGCACAGGGCCCACGTGTGGTGAGCCAGGCGTGCCGACCGGAGATCTTTTACAAGCAGGCCTTCTCCGAGCTGGTCTTACAGGTGTCGCACACCGGCGACGATACCGGCTTCAGCCCCGCCCTGATCGTCACGTACACCAGCGATGGTGACGACCGGACCCTGCGAATTCCTGTCGAGTTCGTCTTCTGCGGACGTAAGAAGGACATGGCCCACCGATGCGCCTGACACAGGACTCTCCTAGTCTCGTCGTCCTTCGTCCTCGATGAGGATTCCCATGGCGCTCGCCAGGCTGTAGACCAGTCCTTGCGCGTCCCGGCTCTTGATCGTCACGCCCCTCAGGCTGGTCACGCCGCCGATCCCCAGCAGTACGCAGTCGGCGAACCGTGCGCCTTCCATCTGTGCGTTGGAAAACTGGGTTCCCGTCAGATCGCAGCGCTCGAACCGGACTCCTCTCAGATCGGCGTTCTGGAAGTTGACCTCCAGCATGGTGCAGTCGCGGAAGACGGTGTTCTTCAACGTCGAGAAGCGGAACCCCGCCAGATCGAGGCGGCAGGTCTCGAACAGCACATCACGGAACCCACACTCAGACCACGCCATGCCGGTCAACCGGCTCGCGGTGATCTTGGCGCGATGCATCGTCGATGACCTGGCAGACATGTTCGAGAGGTCGCAGCGCTCCATCTCCACGTCGGAGAAACCGCCGCGGCGCAGGTGCGTGCCGGAGAACCGTGTGTCGATGAAACGACACCCCTCGACCTCCGCCGTATCGGCATCACGGGATGTCAGGTCGATGCCCTTGTACTCCATCGACCGGTACATCCCGTCACTGACGAGATCCTGTTCGGCCAGCCCCGCGCTGGTCAGCACCGCCCTCAGCTTGGGTGCGGCCGGTTCTTTCAACCGCTGCGGCTGAGTACGAGGGGTGCGCGAGGACATGGGCGGAGCTTAGTGGCAGCGTCCAGGGCCAGAGACGCCGCGAAGCGCGACAGAATCGTCAGTCGAAGGTGAGTTCCTCGGTGTGGCGAGGCATGAGCAACATGGCGCCCACGCTGAGGACGGCCACGACGACCAGCGCCAGGAAGACGTGGTGGGTGGCGTCGTACAGCGCCTTGCGCACGAAGGACGCCGCGGCCGAGTCCCCGCCCTGGCCGCCGAGTACGAGGCTCGTGGCGTCGACACTGTTGGGCAGCCGGCCGGCCACGGAGGCCGGCGGGTGGGCGAAGCGGTCGGCGAGCGTGGCGTTGGAGATGGCCCCGAAGACCGCCGCCCCCACCGCGCTGCCGATCGAACGGCAGAACATGTTGGTCGCCGTGACGACGCCCCGGCGCTCCCACCCGACGACCGACTGGATGGCGACCATCGTCGGGCTCGACGAAAGCCCGAGACCGGCGCCCACGATGAAGCACGCGCCCGCGACCTGCCACACCTGCGCCTGCTGGCTGAGCAGGGCGACCAGAACGGCGCCGCCCACGACCAGGGCGCTGCCGATGAGGGCCGTGTCACGGAAGCCGATGCGCATGTACAGGCGTCCGGAGAGGGTCGCGGCCATGGGCCAGCCGACGGTGAGCGCCGCGAGGGCGAAGCCGGCCACCAGTGCTCCGGTGCCTAGCACGCCCTGCGCGTAGGTCGGGACGTACGAGCTGAGGCCGATCATGAGAGCGCCGACGCCGAGCCCGACGAGGTTGCCACCTGTGAGCGTGCGGTGGCGGAACACCCACAGCGGCAAAATCGGCTCGGCGGCCCTGCGCTCCACGAGCAAGAACGCGATCACCATCACCAGACCAGCCCCGAAGATGGCCAGGCTCGGGACTGATCCCCAGCCCCACGCCACCCCGCCTTCGAGCAGGCCGAGGATGAGCAGGGAGGACCCGGCGGTGAGCAGCGCGGCACCGATGTAGTCGATGTGGTGCGAGCTACGCGTCACCCGCTCCTTGAAGCGACGGGCGAGCGTCCAGGCGGCGATGGCGCCGAGTGGCAGGTTGATGAAGAAGATCCAGCGCCACGAGACGTACTCGGAGAACAGGCCGCCGAGCGTGGGCCCGATGACCGCGGAGATGCCCCAGACGCTGGCCACATAGCCCTGCACCCGGGCGCGCTCCTCGACGGAGTACAGGTCGCCGACCATCGTGATGCTCATCGGCTGGACGGCGCCCGCGCCGATGCCCTGTAACGCGCGGAAGACGATGAGCGCCGGCATGCTCCAGGCGACACCGCACAGAACCGACCCGAGGAGGAACACCGCGATGCCGAAGAACATCACCGGCTTGCGCCCGAAGATGTCGGCGAACTTGCCGTAGAGGGGAACGGTGACGGCCTGGGTGAGCAGGTAGATGGAGAACAGCCACGGGAACTGCGAGAAGCCACCGAGGTCGCGGACGACGGACGGCACCGCCGTCGCGATGATGGTGCTGTCGAGTGCCACCAGGCCGGTGCAGAGCATGATGGCGCCCAGTACGGGACCGCGCTCCGACCTGAGACCGATGCCCTTCGAGGTGGTTACCGTCGTCACGTGCGCGGCTCTCCTTACGCGTTGGGCATCGACATCAGGGCGGGCTAGCCTGCGGGCGGCATGGCGGTCCCGCGTGTACGCAACTGCCGCCTCGCCCTATTCATTCCCGTCTGTCCTATCCTGCGTAGCACGTAATGGTGCGTATACCGACAAGCGCCGACCAATCCCACCGTCGTGCGGGTGGGTGCGTGCGGATATCAGACGAACCGCTGGCCCATCGTCCCGAGGCGTCAGATCATGACGTGCGACTCGGGGTGGCCCGTGAAGCAGAACTGGGCGTTGCGTGTCAGCTTGTAGTCCTCGGCCTTCCACGTGTGGGCGGAGGCGTCGGCGCCGCGCATGTAGACGAAGTTGTAGCGGTCGGCCGAGTAGATGCGCACACCTTCTTCCTTGCACCGCCGTACGAGCCGCGTGTCCTCGCCCGCGTTGACGGCCTCGAAGGCGAACGCGCGCAGCAGGTCGGCCTTGGCGAGGATCGTCGCGCCCTGCACGAGGTGGGCGTACCGGTGCTCCAGCCCGGGAAGGCGCATCACCGTCGTGTTGGTCGCGGGGAAGTAGGTGTAGTGGGCGCCCTTGCCCACCATCTCGGCGTCGGCGTAGTCGAAGGCCCGCAGCAGGTCGGACAGGTAGTGCGTGCCGTAGAGGTTGTCGTCGTCCATCTTGGCGATGTAGTCGCCGTCGGCCTGGGCGATGCCGAGGTTCAGCACCTCGCCCAGGGTGAGCGACGGGTCGGCGGTGAGCGCCTTCACGGCGGGGATGCCGGCGGCGAGGGCCTTGTCCCGCACGACGCCGGGGTCGATGTCGAGGCCGTGCAGGACCAGGATCAGCTCCAGGTCGCGGTGGCGCTGCCGGGCGACCTGGGAGATGGCGTGCTCTAGCTGCCCGGCCCGGTTGGTGGGCAGGACGACCGACACGTTCTTCGTCTGAGAGACCACGGGACGGCCGAGCGCGGTGAGGATCTGGTCGACGCGGTGGGAGAAGAGGTGTTTGTCGAAGACCTCCCGCATGGCCAGGTGGGCCTGGCGCGCGCGCAGCTCCGGGCTGTTGATGAGGTAGAGGGCCTGGTTGTAGGCCTCTTCCTGCGTGTGGGCGATCGGGATCAGCGACCCGAATGTCTCCTCGATGGCGCGCGACCAGCCCGACAGCACGGTGGTGGAGCACGCCGACAGCTCGAAGACGCGCCGGGCGCACATGGTCGGCGAGTCGATGACCGAGTTCACGTTCAGGAAGACCTTGTACATCTTGTACGCGGCCAGCATCTGCTCGTACGGCAGCTCGCCGACGATGTGCGGGCGGTACTCGTCCGGCCAGGCGTACTTGTCGCCCGCCTTGTCGTTGCGGGCGAAGATGTGCAGGCCGAGCTCCCGGGTGGGGGCGATCACGGTCTCCATCTGCTCGCGCCGCTCGGGGTGCTTGTCGCGGAAGTACATGCCCGCGAAGACCACGTCGTACGGGCGGCCCTGCTTGGTCTGGACCGGGTTGTGCACGCGTGGCTGCGCCGCGAACTGCAACACGTCCACCCGGTCATGTCCCAATATTTCGCGATACTTGGGGACCATGTCGCCGTCGCACGTGTACACATAGTCGAACAGCTTGGCCGTGTCGATGAAGAACTCGAAGTTCGGCGGGTCCTCCTTGTTCCAGAAGACCGTGGGGATGCCCTGCTCGCGGCACCAGCTAACCAGGTCGCGCAGCTCCTGCTTGGGCGCGTTCGTGCCGGTCATCTGGTAGCGCCAGCGCGTCTGGTTGCCGTGCCAGGCAGACTCGCAGAACAGCACGTCGGGACGCTTCTCGGCGAAGATCTCCGGCCAGTCCTTGAGCCCGAACTCGATCTGGTCCCACTCGTACTTGAACGCCATGCGGGAGAAGTCGTCGAGGATGACGGCGACCTTCAGGTCCGGGCGGGTGACCGGGCCCTCCGGCCAGGCGAGGTTCGGGATCTTGACCTCGGGCGCGTGCGCGAGCACGGCGTCGATGGCGACGCTGCTCGCGGTGACCGTCGCGGGGGCCTTCGGCGCCTTCTTGGGCTTCAGGGCCTTGGACAGGTCGCGCGGGAGCCGTACGAGCCTGGACGGGCGCTTGGCGCCGGCGAGCGCGGTGCTGACGCGGTACGGACGCTGCGCCTTGGTGGCCGAGAGCTGCCACTGGGCGTACTCCGCACGTGCCTCGGCGGTGGCGAGACGCCGCTCGAGGTCGCGGATGCGGTCCTCGTAGCGCTCGACGGCTTTGCGCTCCTCGGGTAGCCAGTTCGCCGCCCCGAGTCGCTGAAAGCGCGGCTCATCCGGATTTTTCTGGTCACTCTCGGCCATGGTCGGACTTGCTCCCTCGTATCCGCGAGCTCCCGCGAGCGAGCTTCGGCTCCTCGCCCGGGAATGTCCGATCGTACGGCCTTAGTAATGAGAAGGTGTGCTTTTCACCCCAAATGAGTAGATCGCGGAGCCGTGATTGCCCTGATCACGACCCCGCGCCTGCGTCACGGCGTCGCGGGTGGCAACGCCTGGGCGGCGGGGGAGAGGTTGTCCCCGCGCAGCCACGCCTCGATCACGCGGGCGATCCTCGGCCCCGCCGCGCCGTCCCACAGCGGCGGAAGGTCCCCGCTCGGGGTCGCCGCGCCGTCGGCGAGCGCCTTGGACGCCGCCGCGGGCAGCGTCGCCGGGGTCACGAGGCGGTTGGTGCCGTGGGTGATCGTGATGGGCCGCTCGGTGTTCGGCCGGACGGTCAGGCAGGGCACGCCCAGCATGGTCGTCTCCTCCTGCACGCCGCCCGAGTCGGTCACGACCAGCGCCGCGCCCCGTACCAGCGAGAGGAAGTCGACGTACCCCAGGGGATCGATGATCGTGAGGTTGTCGCCGGTCACCAGCCCCGCCTCGGCGAGCCGCGCGCGGCCGCGCGGGTGCAGCGGCACCACGATGGGGACCTGCTCGCCGACCGCGAGCACGGCGTCGACCAGCTCGCGGGCCGACTCGGGGTCGTCGACGTTCGCCGGGCGGTGCAGGGTGGCGACGGCGTAGCGATCGGGCAGGCCGAGACGCTCCTTGAGCGGCCCGGGGTCGAGCTTCGGCAGCGCCGAGAAGAGGCTGTCGATCATGGGGTTGCCGACCAGGTGGACCTTCGTGGGGGAGACCCCCTCGTTGGCCAGGTGGGAAAGCCCGTCCGGGCTCGTCACCAGGAGGATGTCGGCGAGCGCGTCGGTGACGACGCGGTTGACCTCCTCGGGCATCTCGCGGTCGAACGACCGCAGGCCCGCCTCGACGTGCGCGGTGGGAATGTGGAGCTTGGCACAGACGAGGATCGCCGCGAGAGTGGAGTTGACGTCGCCGTAGACCACGACGAGGTCCGGGGTGTGCTCAAGGACGACCTCCTCCAGGCCGGTCAGCAGCGTCGCGGTCTGGCGCGCGTGGCTGCCGGAGCCCACGCCGAGATTGGCGATCGGCTCGGGCAGGCCGAGGTCGGCGAAGAAGACGTCGGACATAAGCGCGTCGTAGTGCTGCCCGGTGTGGACGATGCCCTGGCGGACCCCCAGATCGGCCAGGCCACGCACCACGGGCGCGGCCTTGACGAAGTTGGGGCGAGCGCCCAGCACGTGCAGGACGAGGGGATTTTCCCTCATTGACCTCGCCTTTCAGCCGGGAGTGGGTCAACTGTTACTGAGATGGGTTAAGCGGTGCCTATGGTACGGTCACGGCGTGGTTTCCGAGGCCAGCCGGCCCGAGAAGGTCTCCCCGAAGTCGGCTCGCGCCGGCCTGCGCGGCTTCCTCAAGGGCTTCGTCCAGCATCCGGTCATTGTCTCCAGAGTCTTCGTCACCAGGGTCAAATCCGACCCGATGAGGGTGGCGCAGGCCGCGGCGGAGGCGATGCCCCCACGCCTGCGTCCCGCCGTCGGCCTGGTGGCGTGGCCGGTCGCCCGCGTCGTCCGCGTGACGGCGCGCAAGATCGCACGCCGCATGGCCGACGGGCCGCTGGAGGCGGCCAAGGCCGAGTTCGAGCAAGGCAGGATGACCAAGGCCATCGAGGTCCTCCAGCCGCACGCCCGCTGGCCGTTCATCCGGCGGCGGATCGCCTACTACGAGGGCGAGAAGGCCGCGATCGGCCCGGCCCCGATCCCGCCGAAATCCAAGGTCATCGTCGGCGAGCGGGTCGAGGGCCGCGTGCTGCACTGCGTGACCAACGCCCTGCCGTACACCCAGGCCGGATACACCGTACGCACGCACCGCATCGTGACGGCCCAGCGCGTGGCCGGGCTCGACCCGCACGTGGTGACGAGCTGGGGCTGGCCGATGCTCCAGGGGCACGCGGACGCCGAGCCGTACGACGAGATCGACGGGGTGCCGTACCACCGCCTGCTTCCGAGCGGCGAGGTGCCGTTCGAGAGCCGCGGCCGGATGATCCGCGGCGCCGGTGAGGTGACCGAGCTGGTCAGGACGCTGCGGCCACAGGTACTGCACGCCGCCACCGACCACCGCAACGGCTCCATGGCGCTAGCCGTGCGCGAGCGGACCGGCACGCCGCTGGTGTACGAGGTGCGGGGCTTCCTCGAGGAGACCTGGGCATCGCGCGACCCCGCGCGGGTCGGCAGCGAGCGGCACCTACTCCAGCGGGACCGCGAGGCGCACATCATGCGCTCCGCGAACGCGGTCGTGACGCTCGCCGAGACGATGGCCGTGGAGATCGCCGAGCGTGGCGTGCCCCGTGACAAGATCTTTCTCGCGCCGAACGCCGTGGACGACTCGCTTCTGACCGCCGACTATGACGGCGCCGGCTTCCGTGCCGCGTACGGCATCGCACCGGACGAGATCGTGGTCGGCTCGGTGTCGAGCATCGTCGGCTACGAGGGCTTCGCGACACTGCTCTCCGCCGCCGCGCTGCTGCGCGACACCAAGACGCCCGTACGGGTCCTGATCGTCGGGGACGGCGCCGAGCGGCCCGCGCTGCTCGCGCAGGTCGAGAAGCTCGGGCTGGGCGATCTGGCGATCCTGCCCGGCAGGGTCGGCCCCGACGAGGCCCTGCAGGCGCAGTCGGCCATCGACATCTTCGTCTGCCCCCGCGATGACCTGCGCGTCTGCCGCCTCGTGACCCCGCTCAAGCCGGTGGAGGCGATGGCGCTCGGCAAGCCCGTCGTGCTGAGCGACCTGCCCGCGCTGTCGGAGCTGGTGGGTTCCGACGGCGCCGGGCTGCTCGTACCGCCCGGCGATCCGGCGGAGCTCGCCAAGGCGCTGGCGGCGCTGCGGGAGGATCCCGCGCGCCGCGCCGAGATGGGCGAGGCGGGCCGGGCCGAGGTCGCCGCGAAGCGCACCTGGAGCAGGATCGCCGAGAGCTACCGGACGATCTACCAGTCCGTTACCAGGTGACCATCTCCTCATGACCGGCCGGAAACCTTGGCTTCGCTACCCGTTCAATCGCATTAGACGTGATCTGTGCGGAGTTGAGATAGCCTTTCCCACCATGCAGTGTTGTTTCGGACTCCTACAGGTCACCACGTGAGCGGAAATGATCTAGCGGTCATCGGCCTGGGATACGTGGGCATGCCCCTCGCCAAGGAGGCGACCGGGGCCGGTCTTCTCGTGGTCGGCCTCGACGTCGACGCTCGCAAGGTCGACGCCCTGACCTCCGGCCGGTCCTACATCGACGACCTGAGCGACGCCGAACTGGATTCCATGCTGGCGAACGGCTTCACGGCCACGCTCGACCAGTCGGTGCTCGCCACGAGCAAGACCATCGTCATCTGCGTGCCGACGCCGCTGGACGAGGACCACCGCCCCGACCTGTCCGCCGTGCGCGGCGCCGTCGAGACGGTCGGGCGCTACCTCCAGCGCGGCTCGCTCGTCGTGCTCGAGTCGACGACCTACCCCGGCACCACCGACGACGTCGTGCGTCCCATCCTCGAAGAGGCCTCGGGGCTGACCGCGGGGGTCGACTTCCACCTCGCCTTCTCGCCGGAGCGCATCGACCCCGGCAACGCGAAGTACGGCCTGCGCAACACGCCGAAGGTCGTCGGCGGATACACCGAAGATTGCCGCAACCGCGCGACGGCGTTCTACGCCCGCTTCGTCGAGCAGGTCGTGACCGTCAGCGGCACCCGTGAGGCCGAGATGGCCAAGCTGCTGGAGAACACCTACCGGCACGTCAACATCGCCCTCGTGAACGAGATGGCGATCTTCTGCGACGAGCTCGGCGTGAACCTCTGGGAGTCCATCGAGGCCGCCGCCACCAAGCCGTTCGGATTCCAGAAGTTCCTGCCCGGCCCCGGCGTCGGCGGTCACTGCATCCCGGTCGACCCGTCCTACCTCTCCCACGCCGTGCGCAAGCTCGGCTACCCGTTCCGCTTCGTGGAGCTGGCCCAGGAGATCAACGAGCGGATGCCGGCGTACGTCGTGGCCCGCGTGCAGCGCCTGCTGAACCGCGCCAAGAAGCCGGTCAACGGCTCCCGCGTCCTGCTGATGGGCGTGACGTACAAGCCGGACATCGCCGACGAGCGTGAGACGCCGGCGGTGCCCATCGCCCGGGGGTTCCGCGACCTCGGGGCCGAGCTCGTCTTCGCCGACCCGCATGTGAAGCGGTGGACGGTGGACGGGGTCGAGGTGCCTCGGGAGGACGATCTGGCGGAGGCGGTGGAGAGGGCGGACGTGACCGTGCTCCTCCAGCAGCACTCCGAGTTCGACCTGGACATGGTGGAGAAACGAGCGCATCTACTTCTCGACACCCGGGGCGTCCTCTCCGAGGGCGAACGCGTCGAGCGGCTCTGACGGGCGGAGGGTCGGCGCGTGCACGTGCTTGTCATGACGGTGGTCCACCACCCCGAGGACGCCCGGATCCTGCACCGGCAGATCCGCGCGATCGTGGACGCCGGTCATGAGGTCACGTACGCCGCGCCCTACACCGCGCGCGGCGTCGTGCCGCGGTCGTGGGTCACGGGGGTGGACCTACCAAGGGCCGCGGAACGCAAGCGGCTGTCCGCCGTACGGGCGGCGCGCCGGCTGTTCAAGAGCCTGCGCGGCCAGGTCGACGTGACGCTCATCCACGACCCCGAGCTGCTGCTCGCGGTGGCGGGCGTGCGGCGGCGGCCTCCGGTGGTGTGGGACGTCCACGAGGACACGCCCGCCACGCTGTCGCTGAAGCCGTGGCTGCCGTCGTTCCTGCGCCCGCCGACGCGCTTCCTCGCCCGGATGCTGGAGGGTACGGCGGAGCGCCACCTTCACCTGCTGCTGGCCGAGACGGCCTACGCCGGGCGGTTCCGGCAGGCGCACCTGGTGGTGCCGAACGAGACCTGGGTGCCGGACCATGTCAGCGAGCCGTCGGACGACCGGGTGGTGTACCTCGGCTGGCTGTCGGAGGCCCGTGGCGTGCGCGAGGCGGTCGAGGTGGGACGGCTGCTCCAGCCGCACCGCGTCGCGGTCGAGCTCATCGGCTACGCCGATCCGCAGAGCAGGCCGATCCTGAACCAGGCGGTGGCCGACGGGTTGCTCGAGTGGCGTGACTTCATGCCGAACGACGAGGCGCTCAAGCGGCTCGACGGCGCGCTCGCCGGGCTCTCGCTGCTGCATGACGAGCCGAACTACCGCCACTCCATGCCGACCAAGATCGTCGAGTACATGGCGCACGGCATCCCCGTCATCACCACCCCTTCCCCGAGGGCCGTAGAGCTGGTGGAGCGTTACCAGAGCGGCGTGGTCGTGCCCTGGCGCGACCCCCAGGCGGTGGTACGGGCGGTGCTGCGGCTGCGAAACGATCCCGCGGAGCGCAGGGCCGCGGGGGCGCGTGGTTACTCCGCCGCCCGGGCCAACCACCACTGGCCGAACTCCGCCCGCAGGTTCGTGGCGCAGCTCGAAGCCTGGGCCGGTGTGAAGAAGTAACCCTGGGAACAGAGGGCACGCGGCGTCTTCAACGAGGCTCCGGCAGCGAGTACGCGGCCCTGATCACTCTTTATCAGGGCCACAAGTTAAGGACGGTAATCTCCTGAAGGTGCGCGGGCTCACCTTGCTCCTGGGAGCGGTTCTTCTGACCGCTATCGCGGCATTTGTCATAGTCCTGCCAGACTCCCAAGACGGTTCCAGGACCGCGACCACCGCGCCGGCGGCGAAGACCAAGCCGGGCAGCCCCACACCTTCGGCGAGCGTGTTCAGCGACCCCTGTGGATCCTTCGACACCACGACGCCCACCCCGTACGCCGTCACCGGCTACTGGCTCGTGCCGACCGCCGACCACTGCACGTGGCGCAGCCAGCTCCAGGCCATCCACCAGGTCGGCGGCGACACCGTCGTGCGTCTCGGGTTCGGTCTCCAGCCGCGCGCGGTGGACGACCAGGGACGCGTGCTGGACGCGCAGGGCAAGGACCCAGACCCGCGCTACCAGAGGTGCGCGGAGAACGGCATGACCTGCGTGCAGGCCGCCGAGTCCGCGCTCAAGGCCGCCAACCCCGGCAACCGCATCACCTGGACGTACGTCTACCGGACCGATGAGGCCTTCGGGCCGGGGCTCTTCCGCTGCCCGCTGATGGAGCACACCGTCACGGTCGGCAGTGACGTCTACTACCGGATCGTCGCTCCCGACGACGGCTCCGACGACGCGACGTGCGACTTCACCTCCAAGGGGAAGGGCTACCACCTCATCCTCGTCGACGGGGCGACGAAGGACAGCCTGACCGAGATCCTCGACCTGGCCGACCGTTTCGCGATGAAGGTCTTCCCCGCGCTCCCGCTGGCCCCGCGTGACCCCGTCCAGTCCACCACGGCCGACCCCCGCCACATCGGGACGCTCACCACGCTGACCCGGCGTGTCCTTCAGGACTACGGCGACCGCTTCAGGGGCAGGACCTCGCTCGGCGGGGTCTACCAGCCCTTCGAGCTACAGCTCAGGGACTGGCCCGACCCGACGGCGGTCACGACCCTCCAGGTGTACGCCGAGCAGCACGACATCGTGCAGCAGGAGCTGCCGGGCAAGCCCATCATGGTCAGCCCTTACCTCGACGCGCGCAGGGGCAAGGAGTTCACCTCGACGCCCGAGCAGGTCAAGCGGGGCTTCAAGGTCCTCGCGAAGACGGGCGTCGGCATCATCGCCCCTCAGGACAGCAGAGGCACCGGCAAGGTGGGCCTGTACTGGCCGAACCTTCAGGGCCAGACCGTCGACGACCGGCTCAAGCCCGTGGTGGGCGGCACCTCTTACGGCAAGGCGTACTTCGGCTCCACGCGTGACTACTACCGCGCGATGTCCGCCGCGCTCGGGGAGCTGCGCGCCGAGGGGGACGACGTCCAGCTCTGGGCCAACGTCGAGGCGTTCGAGCCGAAGGGCGACGGCGCCTGCGAGGCCGGTGGAAAGCGCGGCGTCACGGACAAGCAACGCCTCGACGCCGCGGTCGGGTTCGCCGGGCCGTACATCTCGAAGATCATCTCCTACAAGTGGAGCAGCTTCTTCACCTGCGGGACGCCGACGCTAGCCGAGCAGGTGGCGAAGGACTGGAACCGCCCGATACCGATCGAGGCGATCTCCGGCAAGCGGGGCATCCAGGAAGGCATCGAGGTCCGCGGCTACAACGTGGCCCAGGGCAAGGTCACGCTGAGCTGGTACGGGGCCGACGCGCCGCGCGTGGCCGACTCGGCGGCCGTCGGCTGGTCCGACGCCACGCCCATCCCCGGCCTGCCGGGAAACGTACAGAAGATCTGGGTGCCGGTCGACTGGACCTCGGTCCCGTCGGCCGCGTGGGTCCGCGTGGACGTCACGTCCGCCGACGGGCGGCAGAGCAACGCCCCGGTCTACCTCCATCGCCAGGCGTGACGGTCTTTGGCCCTCCGCCACCGGTGTAACGTGCGTCCCATGGTCCCGCGCATTCCTGTCAGCGTGGATCTCGTCGTGCTCACCGTGCGCGGTCAGCAGCTCAGCGCGTTGGTCTGGCGGCGCGACCGCCCCCCGTACGAAGGCCGCTGGGCGCTCTCCGGCGGCTTCATCCAGCTCGAGGAGGACCTGCCGGCCGCCGCGGCCCGCATCCTCGCCGAGCGTGCAGGGCTGCCCGGGGCGCCGGTCCACCTCGAACAGCTCCAGACCTACGGCTACCCCGACCGCGACCCCCGGCAGCGTGTCGTGAGCGTGGCCTACCTCGGGCTCGCCCCCGACCTGCCCGCGCCGACCGAGGTCCACATGAGCTGGCAGCCGGTGTCCTCGCTCGACGTCATGGCCTTCGACCACCGCAGGATCGTGCTCGACGGCATCGAGCGCGCCGGCGCCAAGCTGGAGTACACCTCGCTCGGCGCCGCGTTCTGCCCGCCGGAGTTCACCGTGGCCGACCTGCGCCGGGTGTACGAGATCGTGTGGGGCCGCTCGCTGGACCCACGCAACTTCCACCGCAAGGTGACCAAGGCCGACGGCTTCCTCCTTCCCACGGGCCGCACGACGACGCGTGACGGCGGGCGCCCGGCGATGCTGTACTGCCGGGGCCCGGCCGAGCTGCTCCACCCGCCCATGCTCCGCCTCGCCGGCTAGGGGGCATGGTCCGGGCTCTCACGGCGCGGCGCGCGTCATAAGGTGAGTCCATGCCGCGTTTCCGTCCGATTCTCAATGAGCTGCCCGCCTACCGGCCGGGGAAGGCCGTGGTCTCCGCCGACGGCCGATCGTTCAAGCTGTCGTCCAACGAGTCCCCCTACGACCCGCTGCCGTCGGTGGTGGAGGCGATCAGCGCCGCCGCCAGGGAGGTCCACCGCTATCCCGACACGGCGTCCGTGGGGCTCACCGAGGCCCTGGCGGGGCGTTTCGGCGTGCCCCAGGAGCACATCGCGCTCGGGGCCGGCTCGGTGACCGTCGCGCAGCAGCTATTGGAGGCCGTCGGCGACCCGGGTGCCGAGGTCATGTACGCCTGGCGATCCTTCGAGGCCTACCCACTGCTGGCCGACCTGTCGGGGGTGACCTCCGTGCGGGTGCCGCTCGCGGGCGAGACCCACGACCTGGCTGCGATGGAGGCGGCCATCACCCCCGCCACCCGCATGATCTTCGTGTGCAACCCGAACAACCCGACCGGCACCGTAAACCACGCCGCCGAGCTCACGGCCTTCCTCGACCGTGTGCCCGAGGACGTCCTGGTCGTGCTCGACGAGGCCTACCGCGAGTACGTCCGCGACGCCGACGTGCCCGACGGGCTCGGCCTGTACGCCGACCGGCCGAACGTCGCCGTCCTGCGCACCTTCTCCAAGGCGTACGGCCTGGCGGGCCTCCGGGTGGGCTACCTCATCGCCCACGAGCCCGTGGCGGCGGCCGTGCGCAAGACGATGGTGCCCTTCGCGGTCAACAGCATCGCGCAGGCCGCAGCCATCGCGTCCCTGGCGGCCGAGGACGAGCTGCTCGAGCGTGTCGAGACGGTGGTCAAGGAGCGCACGCGCGTCCGTGAGGCGCTGATCGGCCAGGGCTGGGAGGTCCCGCCCAGCGAGGCCAACTTCGTCTGGCTGCGGCTCGGCGAGCGCACGGGCGAGTTCGCCGACCGCTGCGCGATCGACGGCGTCGCCGTACGGCCCTTCGGAGCCGAGGGCGCCCGCGTCACCATCGGTTCTCCCGACGCGAACGACACCTTCCTCTCCGCCGCCGAGGCCTTCAGGAAGGGGTGACCCTCTTCGAGGGAACACCCGGTCGCGTCGCTCCGGCCGGCGGCTCCACGTCGGGGCTCCGGCCGTGGCGTTCGGTCGAGACGACGAGCGCGACCCCGAGCACGATGACGAACCCGGCGGCGATCATTTGGGTGGTCACCTGCTCGCTGAGGACCACCACGCCGAGGAACACGGCCACGACCGGGTTGACGTACGCGTAGGTGGAGACCAGCGAGATGGGCGCGTTGCCGAGCAGCCACACGTACGAGGTGAAGCCGACCAGCGAGCCGACCAGGATCAGGTAGGCGAGCGCCAGCCACGAGCTCGCGCTGACCGCCGTGACGTCCAGGCGCTCGCCGAACACGGTTCCCGCCAGGAGGAGCCCGGCGCCGCCGATGGTCATCTCGACGGTGCTGGCCACGAAGGGGTCCTCAGGCATGGGGATGCGGCCGGGCAGGAACGAGCCGATCGACCAGGAGAGCGCTCCGGAGAGCACGATCACGATGCCGACGGCGCTGGACGACGTGGCGCCGGTCAGGGAGAGCCCGGCGACGCCGCAGAAGCCGACGAGCACTCCGGCCAGCGTGAGCAGGTGCGGGCGGTCGCGGGCCACCAAGCGGAAGATGACCAGCCAGAGCGGCACCGAGGCGACCAGGAGCGCGGCGAGGCCGCTTGAGATGTGCTGCTCGGCGAGGGCCACCATGCCGTTGCCCGCGGTGAGCAGCAGGAGGCCGACCAGCCCTGCTCCGAGGAACTGCCGCCAGGTCATGCGGAAGGCCCCGACCCCTCGGCGGATCGCCAGCACGGCGCCGAGGATCAGGGCGGCCACGGCGAAGCGCAGACCACCGCTCAGCATCGGGGGAACGGTCTCGATGGTGATCCTGATGCCGAGGTAGGTCGACCCCCACACGACATACACGGCCGCCAGCGCAGCCCAGACCCTGATGTCACGAGTGTTTTGCCCCATGGGTCATGACAATATCGGGCAGCAGGGACATATTGCCTGCGGGTTTCGGCCCGTGAGATGCGGGGTTAGCCGCGCTACCACAGGTTTGTCCACATCGTGTGGATAACTAGTTCGCCGGGCGGCGCCCGACATTACATTTCAGCATCTGAGCGGGGAAATCGTCGCAGCCTGTTACGCCCAGGCTTATCCACACCCTGTGGATAATGGCGTCGTATCGCCCATTGGACCCTCCGATGTCACTCCCTGTCCACAACGCCAGGTGGCGTCGTCCCAGCGGGTCACCCGCCCCACACGGATGACCCGCTCCGGGAGCGGCTAACGCGGGCCGAGCTTCTCCACGATGAGCCGGTAGAGCTGGCGCGGACGGCCCGGCTGTGGTGTGCGGTTGGGCGGAAGCGGCCACGCGAGTCCCTCGTCAACCAGCGTGCGCAGCAGGCGCCTAGCCGTGCGGGGAGTCACTCCGAGCATGCGCCCGGCGCTCTCCGCGTCCACAATCGTGTCGCCGCCCTCCAGCTTGGCGGCCAGCCGCGCGAGCACCTCGACGCCCTTCGGCCTGCCCTGTCCGGGCGCCTGGGGAGGCATCCGGGGAGCGGGGACGAGCGTGCGGCCCTCGCGGTCCACCGCGAAGCCCTGAGGCTGCTTCCCGGCCTGCGTGCGCGCCAGCGCGGCCCTGGCGTGCGTCTCCGCGTCGTGGGTGGTGCGACCCATGCCGAGGCCGACCTCCACCGCCAGTCCCAGCTCGTCACGGATCCGCGCCGCGAACGGCAGGATCCGGAACCCGTCGGTGGCGGCGGCCATCGAGCCTCGCGTCGCCGTCACCAGATAGCTGTGGTCATCGATCGCCCATACGGCGGCGTTCATCCGATTGGCTTCCTGGACCAGCAGGCGATGAAGGGACAACCTGAGCTCGTCACGCCAGTACCTCGGTGCCGCCCGCCGTACGGGCTCGCGTAATGTGGGCACCTCGATGAGCACCACCGTCAGTTGGGACTCCTCCAGTCTGTGGTGCGCGCCGAGCAGCGCCGCGGTGTGCAGGGCCGTACGCACCGCCGCCGACGTCGGCCGCACTCGCACGGTCGGCACCCCGGCCGCGGTCAGCCGGTCGGCCACCGCCGGCAGGCAGGTCAGCGCGCCGGTCGTGCTGCCCTGCCTGATGAGGCGCTCGTGGTAGGCCGCGACCGTTCCCGTCGCGCCGGCTTCCTCACGGGTCTGTACCCCCGCCGTCGGCAGGCCGAGATCGGCGTAGGCCTCCTCGACGTCGGAGCGGCTCAGCACGTCGACGCTGACCCGTCGCGGGTCGATGCGTTCGTCGAGCGCCGCCCTGGCGAGCGCGGCCGTGAGCGCCGGGCCCCCGAGCTGCACGTACGTCGCGGGGATGGTCAGCACCCCCGAACGCCTGGCCAGCTCGTACGGCACGGGGCTGGCGAACAGGCACGCGTCCACGCCCGGCCCGAGCCGCACCACCTTGTCGGCCGCCTCCTGCTCGTCACGGTAGGCCGCGGCGACCAGCCGGCATGGAACCGGCGCCGCGGCATGACCCATGAGCATCACTCTTTC
Organism: Sphaerisporangium sp.; assembly: GCA_025964675.1. Classification (GTDB taxonomy): domain Bacteria; phylum Actinomycetota; class Actinomycetes; order Streptosporangiales; family Streptosporangiaceae; genus Sphaerisporangium. Next base: position 18,939 of record JAOPYI010000238.1, read on the forward strand.
GACCAGGTCGTGGGGTCCCACCACCCCGATGGTGAGGTCCGGGGCCGACGCGCCCACGCGTGACCCTCGCGGAGTTTCTTCGGCCCGCTCGACCAATGTTCGTCCCATCCCGCCATACCTCTGATCGAGGTGGCCCCACCGCGCGGTCCCCGGGCCGGCCTGTCCGGCCCGGTGGGCGCCCGGCGTGGCTTCCTCTCGAAATCCACTGGTCGAGTCCACCTCGCGGGGACGCCGATCGGGTCGCTGGACGGCTTCCCACGGCGTTCCGGCAAGGGTTCTTCTCCCATCCGGTCTAGTCCTCTTTGGAACGATCGCTCGCCGAGGCACTAATGTCACGCCCGGATTTGCCGGAATGAGGCCCACCCATGCCCGCAAGGCATGGTGGTGATGGTCATACGAACAGGTCAGAGGCGGTTTACGGGCTCAGTCACGACGTAGAGGAAATCTCTCTTACCACATCGCCACCCAGGGCCTTCATGCGTGCCGCGAGGTCGTGGTGGCCCCGGTCGATGAGATATCCGGGCGAGACGACGGTCTCGCCGCCGGCCGCCAGCCCCGCCAGCACCAGCGCGATGCCGGAACGCAGATCGTGAGCCGTCACATCCGTACCGGTGAGCGGAGTCTGCCCGTGGACGACGGCGCGGCTGCCCTCGATCTCGATGTGGGCGCCCATCTTGTTGAGCTCGCCCGCCAGCGCGAAGCGCCCGTCGAAGATGCGCTCGTGGATGTAGCTCGCCCCGTCGGCGAGACAGGCCACCGTCATGATGGGGGACTGCAGGTCGGTGGCGAAGCCGGGGTAGGTGTCGGTGATGACGTTGATGGGCCGCAGCGGCCGGTCGCGCCGCACGTTGAGCACCGCGCCGTCGGTGGCGAACTCGACGCCCATCTGCTCGAGCTTCCAGCGCACCACGCCGAGGTGCTCCAGGGACGCGCCGACGAGGTTGACCTCACCGCCCGTGATGGCGGCGGCCATCGCGAACACGCCGGCGTCGAGCCGGTCGGGCATCACGCGGTGCTCGACGGCGGTGAGCTCATGGACGCCTTCGACGATGATGAAACCGGTGCCGCCGCCGCTGATGCGGGCGCCCATCTTGGTCAGCATGTTGATGACGTCGAGCACCTCGGGCTCGAGGGCGGCGTTCTCGATGATGGTCGTGCCCTTGGCGAGGGCCGCCGCCATGATGAGGTTCTCGGTGCCCGTGTGGGATGGCGTGTCGAGGTACAGAGGGGCGCCGGTGAGGCCGGCGGCCTTGACGTGGATGACGCTCTCGCCCTCGTCGACCACCGCGCCGAGCCGCTTGTACCCGAGGTAGTGGAAGTCGAGGTTGCGGCTGCCGAGGTTGCACCCGCCGACGCCCTCGATGATGGCCTCCCCCAGGCGGTGCAGCAGGGCGGGGACGAACAGCACCGACCCTCGGAACCGCCGGGCGATCTCGGCCGGCAGCACGGGGCTGGTGAGTTTCGACGCGTCGATGACCAGAGTGCGCTCGGCCTCGTGGAGCTCCACCTTGGCGCCCACCGCCTCGGCCAGCTCCAGGGCTCGCCGGACGTCTTCGATGATCGGGACGTTTCGCAGGACCGTACGGCCCTCGGCGGCGAGCAGAGCCGCACCGATCATCGGGAGAACGGCGTTCTTCGCTCCCTGGATGAAGGCGGTTCCGCGCAGGGCGTTGCCACCGCGCACGCGGTAACGAACCATATGATGAGGCTCCTCGAAATCTGGGAATGACGCGCCTGGCAAGCGGACGGCGGCAAAGTTATCCGCCCACAGTAGCCCTTTCGGGATGATGGGCCTGCCAGTTTCACTCCACTGAGCTGCCCAGGAAAACGCTGATCATTCAGCGCCCGGGAGGGTTCGTCGGAGCGTTCGGCGAAGCCGCGTGCAACAGCGTGTTCGCACGTTGGTCCACGAATCGCGTGACCACCTGCTGGGCGTACCCGAACACCATCGCCCACACCAGGATCGAGGTCTGCGAGCTGAGACCGGCGAAGCCCGGCACGAATCCGGAGTTAAGGATCAGCAGGCCCACGATGGCGGTCGCCACGCCCGCGGGCACCTTGAGCAGGTTCTGCGCGACCGCCAGTGAGTACCGCGTGGACAGCTCCGAACGGGTGGACAGGCCGGCGGCCGTGGCGAGGGCCGCGCCCAGCATCCCCATGAGCGCGACAAGGGGCACGTCCCCGTGCGACGGCTGCCCGGCGCCCGCCGGGCACACCTGGTTGTCCCTCGGCCCGAAGCTCGCGAGCAGCGTGCCGTTCCCGCACATGGGGATCGCGGTGGGCCAGCGCGCGCCGATGGCGACCAGCCCGGCGACGATGAGCGTGAGGATGACCACGCCGCCGAGCAGCATGTTGCGGAAGCTGCGCACCCGTCCGCTCTCGATAGAGGCGGCGTTGTAGGCGGCCCTGAGCACCGACTGGAGCAGCGAACGGTCGCGCTCTTCGATGTCGCCCGCCGCGGCGCGCGCAGCGAGCTGGCTGAGCCGGGCGTCGTCGGCGGCGAGGTACGCCCGGCCGGTGGCGAGCACCTCGGGAGCGCGCGCGTTCAGCTCGCTCGCCGGGAGCAGCCCGTAGAGCAGGATGGTGGCGCCGTAGAGGTTCGACCAGGCGCCCTCGATGGTCTGCCCGGTCAGCCAGCGCCGCCAGCCCTGCCGCTCGCCGGCGTACCTCGCGGCCGTCACGAGATGGTGGCCTATCGCGGTGTGGAGCGCGTCCAGACCGGGTTCGCCCTGCCGCGAGGACAGGCAGCGCGCGGCGTCGGCCCGTACCTCCTCGCTGCGCGAGGTGATGTAGACGCGCCACACGCCCGGCCAGCGCAGCACCTCTCTCTCGGCCGCGTCCTTCGACGCCACGCTCTCGTGCACGGCCGGGTCGGCTGCCATACGCCCTCCAGGGTCAACGTCTGTCCCCGGCTTATCGCGAGCCCCGGCTTCCGCGCTACCCCTTCGCGATCATCGGTTCGCTAGGCCTGGGCGGCGATGTCGGAGCGGTGGTGGGAGCCACGGAGCGTGATGCGGCCGACCTGCTCGTACGCGGCGGCGCGGGCCGTGGCGACGTCGGGGCCCGTGCCGACCACGCTGAGCACCCGTCCGCCCGCTGACACGACCCGGCCCTCGTCGTCGAGCGCGGTGCCGGCGTGGATGACGTACGCGTCCTTCATCGAGGGCTCGAGACCCTCGACGCGGTCACCCTTGACGGGATCGCCGGGGTAGTTCTCCGCCGCGATGACGACGGTCACCGCCGCGCCGTCGCGGTAGCTCGGCGCGGGCTCCGCGCCGAGGGTGCCGGTCGCGCAGGCGTACAGCAGGCGGGCGAGCGGGGTCTCGAGCCGGTCGAGCACCACCTGGGTCTCGGGGTCGCCGAAGCGGGCGTTGAACTCGATGACCCTCGGCCCCTCAGGCGTCAGGGCCAGCCCGGCGTACAGCACTCCGGTGTACGGCGTGCCGCGCCGCGCGAGCTCGCCGACGGCCGGCAGCACTACGTCGGCCATCACCTGCTCGACCAGCCCGGCAGGAGCCCATGGCAACGGCGTGTAGGCGCCCATGCCGCCGGTGTTCGGGCCCTGGTCGCCGTCGTAGGCGCGCTTGAAGTCCTGGGCGGGCTGGAGCGGCACGGCCGTCGTGCCGTCGCACAACGCGAACAGCGACACCTCGGGGCCTTGGAGGTACTCCTCCACGACGACGCGCTCGCAGGCCGCCGCGTGGGCCAGCGCTTCCGCGCGGTCGGAGGTCACCACGACGCCCTTGCCGGCCGCCAGCCCGTCGTCCTTCACGACGTACGGCGGGCCGAACGCCTCCAGCGCGGCCTCGGCCTCCTGGGGCGTCACGCAGACGCGCGCCCCCGCGGTGGGGACGCCGGCGGCCACCATGACCTCCTTGGCGAACGCCTTGGACCCCTCGATCCGAGCCGCCTGTGCCGACGGCCCGAAGCACGGGACGCCCGCCGCGCGGACAGCGTCCGCCACGCCCGCGACGAGCGGCGCCTCGGGCCCCACGACGACCAGCTCGGCGCCCAGACGCACGGCAAGCGACACGACCTGCTCAGGGTCCGTGGGCACGACCGGGTGCGTCGTCGCCACCGACGCGATGCCGGCGTTTCCGGGAGCACAGTGCAGCTCGGACACCGTCGGGTCGAGCCCGAGGGCTCGGCACAGGGCATGCTCGCGGCCGCCGCCGCCAATCACAAGAACGCGCACGTGGGGAGTCTACGGGTCAGTTCTGGGGTCACCGGACGGCGGCGGCGTCACCGCAGGTGGCCACATCCCGGCCGTCGAGCCGCGCGGCGGTCACGGCTTCTACATGATCGAGGGAACTAAGGGGCATGTAAGCTAGGTGGCAAGGTCTCGCTGTGGTAAGTTGGGGCAGCTTTGAGCCGTCTCTCGGCGATTGGAGGTGGAATCGGGATGACTTCTGGTGATCCCAGCAGTACGTGCTCGCGCACGTACGTCGTGCGCAAACCCGACCACTCCAATTCGGTGTCCGACTGAGAGCCACGCGCGCCATCTGATTGCGACCTCTGTCGCACTATCACTTTTTTTCGCGTGCTGGTTCCGCCAGGTCGGGCGGGAAGGGACCGCCATGCGCTCCTCCACCCTTTTCCAGCGGATCAACCTGCACCCCCGCACCACTCACGTGCGGTTCGGCGCTTCCGCGTCGATCGGTGCCATGCGCCGTGACCCGATGAACGGCCGTTGCGTGCCGCCGAGTGACTCGCTCGTGGAGTTCGGCGCCTACGTAAGTGGGGAGCGCATCCGCGTCTCCGGCATCCCGGAGGCGGTCACCTTGGTGCGCGAGCACAACGCGACCGCGGGCGTCGGCGACGCGTACGTATGGGTGGGGCTTCACGAGCCGGAGGCCCCCGAGGTCGAGTGGCTGGCCGAGGTCTTCGGCCTCCACCCCCTGGCCGTGGAGGACGCCATCAAGGCCCACCAGCGGCCGAAGGTGGAGCGTTACGGAGACTCCCTCTTCGTCGTGCTCAAGACCATCGCCTACCTCGACCACGACGAGCTGACCGCGTCCAGCGAGATCATCGCCACCGGCGAGATCATGCTGTTCGTCGGCCCCGATTTCGTGGTCACCGTGCGGCACGGTGAGCACTGCCCCCTCGCCGAGGTGCGCGGGCGCCTGGAGGACAAGCCCAAGCTGCTCTCGCGCGGGCCGTCGGGCGTGCTGCACGCCATCGCCGACCACGTCGTGGACAAATACCTCTCGGTGGCCGACCTGATGCAGGCGGAGCTGGAGGAGGTCGAGGCCGCCGTCTTCGCCGACGTCAGCTCGCGCGACATCGGCCGCATCTACCAGCTCAAGCGCGAGATGATCGAGATGAAGCGTGCCATCACGCCGCTCCAGACGCCCCTCGGAGCCCTCCCGCAGCGCCGCATGATCCCCTCGGAGATGCGCGAATACTTCCGTGACGTCGTCGACCACCTGTCCCGCGTCTGCGAGCAGGTCGAGTCGTCCAACGAGTTGTGCAACTCGATACTGCAGGCGGCGCTCGCCAGGTCCAACGCCCTCGCCAACGAGGACATGCGCAAGATCTCCGCCTGGGTGGCGATCATCTCGGTGCCCACGATGATCGCCGGCATCTACGGCATGAACTTCAAGCACATGCCGGAGCTCTCGGCCATGTGGGGCTACCCCGTCGTCATCGGCGTCATGCTCCTCATCTGCTCCCTCCTCTACAGAGGCTTCCGCCGCAACAGCTGGCTCTGACTCCCTTTGCCGGGGATCAGATGGGCCAGGTTTCCTGGTGCCAGGCCGCGTTCCAGAACATCCATTCGTAGCGGGACGTGGTGACGAAGTGCTGTAGGGCGCGGGTGCGTTGTTGAGGCGTCGCGTCTTCGCCGGTGTGGTCGGTCAGGGTCACCACTCGGCGGACCACGTTCTGGAACGTCTCGTCGGCGTACGTCGCGATCCAGCGGCGGTACAGCGGATCGGGGGACGACTTCTCCAGCAGCGCCTCGCCCACCCGGGCGTAGATCCAGTAGCAGGGGAGCACCGCCGCCAGGCCGTCCAGGAAGGAGCCGCCGTACACCGTCGCGAGCAGGTAGCTGGTGTAGGCCCGGGTCGTCGGCCCCACCGGCAGCTCGGCGGCCTGCTTGGCCGAACCGCCCAGCTCGAACATGAATTCCGAATGCATGTCCTGCTCCGCCGCGATGGCCCCCACGGCGTCGCTCGCGAAGGCCCGTACATCGTCCTCGGTCGGCGCCTTGGCCGCGCACAAGGCGAGCGCCCGCGCGTAATCCCGCAGGTAGTGCGAGTCCTGCACCACGAAGTGCCGGAATGCCTCGTGCGGCAGCGAGCCGTCCACCAGCCCGGTGATGAACGGATGGTCCAGGATCGCCGTGTAGATCGGGTCGATGGCCTCCCACAGCTCCTCGCTGAGCGGCCGCTGCTGAACAGTCATGGAACAACTCCCTACGCCGGAATGACCCGGTCAGGTTCGAGCGGTCTGCGGCCGTGCCAGCCGCACTCTCAGCCCGGTGCGCCGGACTCCCGCGTTCTGTCTGCCCCCGACCCTAACGTGCGAGGTCGCCGCGACCGGCGCGAGGCCTCACGGGACGATCTGGAGGCTTGGGCGCTGGTCGGGGATGCCGAGGAGCTCGCGGGCGCGGGCGATGGGCCAGGCGAGCTGGGCCGCGAGGGTGGCCATGGTGAGGCCGGTCTCCGCCGCCGCCAGGTCGAAGGCCTGGCGCAGGAGCACCGGGTGCTCGCCGGGGTAGCCGGTGATGGGCTCGCCGGCGAAGCCTGGCTGGTCACGCAGGGAGGCGAGACGCTGGTAGGCGCGGCTGGCCGAGGAGTCGGAGAGCAGGCCGACCTCGCGGCAGCGGTAGAGCAGGGAGTCGATCGAGACCCCCCACGCGTGCTTGAGCTCGGCCAGCCGGCGCAGGTCGAGGCGCCGGGGAAGCTCGGGCAGGATGCTGTCGCGCGGCGTCAGGAACTCGGCGGCGAAGGTGTCGGCCTCGCGTTCCTGCTGGACGTCGCCGGCGGCGGTGTCGCCGTGAAGGACGAGATGGCCCAGCTCGTGGGCGGCGGTGAAGCGGTAGCGATGGATGTCGTCGAAGCGGTTGGCGGTCAGGACGACGATCGGCCGGGGGAGTTGCGAGGTCGAGAAGGCGTCGACCGTGGTGGCGTCCTCGTCGGGCGGGGGGAGCACCACGACGATCCCGTGGGCTTCCATGTGGCGGACGAGATGCGAGATCGGCCCGGTGCCGAGCCCCCAGTGTCGGCGCAGCTCCCGGGCGGCGGCGGCCGGGTCGCGTGGCAGCTCGACGCCTGAGTGCACCTCGCCTCCGGAGAACCCCGGAAGGTCGACGTGCGGCAGCCGTACCCGCTTCTCCAGGGCGTGGGTCAGCTCCCAGACCTGCTCGACGAACGCGACGGCCTTGGCCCGCTGGTGGACGCGGGTGGTGCGGAGGCTGCGGAAGTGGGCCATCGACCCGTCGAGCTTGGCGTGCGGCCGGCCGGACAGGAAGAACGCCAGCGGAACGCCGAGGGCGTCGGCGAGGCGCGGGATGAGGTCGGGCCGGGGATGGGTCATGCCCGTCTCGTACTGCCCGACCGCCGCCGGGGTGACGCCCACCCGCTCGGCGAGATCTTTCTTCGTCATGCCAGCCAGCCGCCGCGCCTGGGTGAGGCGCGCCTGGTCGAATGCGTCGGCCACGGCCTGCGGGCTCGGCCTGCCACGGCCGGCACCGCCGGAGGGGTCGAAGATGCGGGTCTGGCGGCGGTCGTTCTTACGATCGCTCATCGGCGTCGGCGATCGGCAGCTCGTCGGTGGTCTCGCTGTTCACGGGGAAGATCATGGCATTCTCGCGCTCCACCGCGGGACGACGGACCAGGGTGAGGTCGGGCTCGGCGCCTCGGTCGAAGCGCGCCGCGGCGTCGGGCTCGGCGACGGGAAGGCCCTGCGCGACCCACGGCAAGGCGGTGAGCAGGGGGATCTGCTCGCAGTGGAGCCAGTCGACGCGGCCCATGTCGTCGATGAGCTGGGCCTCTCCCCAGTAGAGCTTCAGAAGGCTGGCCTGCGCGTTCGCGGCGTAGGCGACGGGGATGAGGCGCGTGTCGCCGGGAAGTTGCGCGAGCAGGGGACGTGCGGCGGCCAGCTCGTCGAGCTGGGCCTGCTCGTCGTCGACCGCGAGCGCGAGGTCGAGCTCCTCCTGGTGGTAGGTCGTCTTGGGGCCGAAGCGGGTGAACAGCTCGCGGACCAGCGCGGAGACCCGCCCGTCACTGACCCGCGCCTCGCTGATCGGCGTGGTGTCGTCCTCGGCGTAGCGGAAGGGCAGCAGGAGGTTGCCGTCGAGCACGACCAGATGGTGAGGGGAGCCGTACGGCCTGACCACGTGGAAGCCGGGCTCGTTCCTGAACCCGTCGACGAGGGCTTCGTAGCGTCGTGCCATGAGGGTGGAGCCGTAGGCGTACCGCTTGTCGCTTCTCGACGACTTCTGGGCATCCTGGGCGTTGCCGGCCGCCTCGATGAGGGACGCGGCGAGCTGCCCTCTCACCGACGCGGCGCGCTCGCCGAAGCGCTCGGCGGCCCAGCTCGAGATCTGCGGCTCTCCCTGCATCGGGTGACCTCCGGTCCGCGGTGTCCTGGCGATCGGCGCTTCAGTTCTCCGCACGATACTCCCGCGAGCACTCTAGTTGATGTTGTGACGCGCCGGGGTCAGGCGGAAGCGTGGCGGAGGGCGGCGGCGGGCTCTGGGAGGGGGAGGCCGCGCTGGGCCCACAGCTCGCGCATGCGGTCGGGGTAGTCGGTGACGATCCCCTTGACGCCGAGGTCGATCATCCGGGACGCCTCCTCGGGCTCGTTGACCGTCCACACCGCGACCGTGAGCCCGGCCTTCGCGGCCCGCGCCATCAGCTCCTCGTCGACCAGCACCCGGTCGGGTGACAGAGTGGTGGCCCCGATCGAAGCGGCCGCCGCCGCGATGTCGCCGCCGAAGTCCTTCTCGTGGTCGAGGCCGAGCCACGCGGGCGTGAGCGTCGCCTTCTCGACCAAGGCGTAGCGCGTGGCCACGAGATCCTCGGCTACGCGCAGGACGCGCCAGTCGAAGCTGAGGATCGCCGCGCGGTCGAGCCTGTCGTGGCGGTCGAGCTCCGCCACGACCAGCTCGGTGAGCATCCGCGGATCGGCCGACAGCTCGGGCCGGGTCGGGTCGGACTTCAGCTCGACGTTCAGCCGCACGCCGTCCGCGCCGTAGGCGCCCACCAGGCCGAGCACGGCGCCGAGCGTGGGCATCCGGGTGCCGGGGATCTGGACCTGGGTGCGGATGAAGCGGTCGGACTTGTTCTTCGGGTGGCGGACCCCCACGTCCAGGGTGCGCAGCTGGGCGAGGGAGAGGGAGCCGATGGGCTTGCCGACGTAGGGGAACGCGGGGTCCCCCGGCGTGGCGGGGACGGTGTCGGCGCTGGTCACGGCCGATACCGTCAGATCATGGGTGAGCACTAGCTGCCGGTCGGCGGTCAGCGCGACGTCGAACTCGATCGCGTGGACGCCGAGCCCCAGTGTGTGGGCCATGCCGGGGAGGGTGTTCTCCGGGCGTAGGCCCCGTGCTCCCCGGTGGCCGTGTATCTCCACCTGCACAATGGCGCACCCTATCGCTCACCTGCCTCGCCCCTCTTCAGGCAGGGCCGTGTACGTCCGCCGGGCCGGCCGTGGGCGCGGAGAGACGCGTCGAAAGAGACACCAACGGTCAGAGCACGGTAAAAGCCTGCAATTCGTGCAGTTTGGTTAACGTCCGGATAGTTCCGTTAACGGACAGCTGACTGTCGGCTTACGGACACCTGATCGTTACAAATCTATGGTGAAAGACAGGCACTCCACTTCCCGCCGCTCACTCCAGGAATGGATCCATCGCTTGCTTGGGAAACTGCTCGGGAACACACGAAGGGCCCTGGCCCGTTCAGCGCTGTGGCTGTTGAGGATGCTCAACGCGCGAAGGGCGAGAAAGGCGCCGGCGCCCGACACGGGAACGGTCCGGATCCTGCTGCTGCACGCCTATGGCATGGGCGGCACCATCCGCACGGTGCTCAACCTGGCGGGTTACCTCGCGCGCGAGCGGGACGTGGAGATCGTGAGCGCCCTCCGGTCGGCCGAGCAGCCGTTCTTCGACATCCCGCCGGGCGTGCGGGTGACGGTTCTGGACGACAGGACCACGCGCGCCGGATGGGCCCCCCGCCTGCTCTCCCGGGTGCCAAGCCTGTTCGTGCCCGAGGACGAGAACGCCAAGCCGTCCTTCACGCTCTGGACGGACCTGCGCCTGATCGCCTACCTGCGCTCCCTGCGCACGGGCGTGCTGATCGCCACCCGGCCCGCGTTCACGCTGATGACCACCCTCTTCGCCCCTCCTGGGGTCATCACCATCGGCCAGGAGCACGTGACGCTCGGCACGCACTCGCCCGCCATGCGAAGCCTCTTCAGGCGGCGGTACGGCAGGTTCGACGCGTTCGTGACGCTGACCGAGGCCGACCTCGAGCAGTACGCGAAGCTGCTGAAGGACGATCCGCCGAGCCGCCTGCTGCGCATCCCGAACGCCATCCCCGAGCTCGACGGCGGCATCTCCCACCTGGAGGAGAAGGTCGTCGTCAGCATGGGGCGCCTGGTCCACGCCAAGGGATTCGACCGGCTGGTCAACGCGTGGAAGACGGTGGCGGAGGCGCATCCCGACTGGATACTGCGCGTCTACGGTCGGGGGACGCAGGAGAAGAGGAACCGACTCAAGGCCCGGATCGACGAGGCCGACCTGTCGGACAAGGTCTTCCTGATGGGCAGCACGGCCCATGTCGGGGTCGAGCTGTCCAAGTCATCGATCTACGCCGTCAGCTCCCGCTACGAGGGCTTCGGCATGACGATCCTGGAGGCGATGAGCAAGGGCCTGCCGATCGTCAGCTTCGACTGCCCGCTCGGCCCCAGGGAGATCATCACCGACGGCCACGACGGCCTGCTCGTGAGGTCCAAGAAGGCCGCCGACCTCGGCGAGGGGATCTGCCGCCTCATCGAGGACGAGAACCTGCGCCGAACCCTCGGTCGCAACGCCCTGCGCACCGCCGTGCGCTACGACCTCGACGTGATCGGCGCCCAGTGGGACGAGCTCCTCACCGACCTCGGCACCCGCGCCCCCTCTCGATGACGACCGTCGCGAGAGGGGGCACGGGTCGGGATCAGATCAGCGAGCGCAGGGAAAGGGTCTGGTCACGGCCGGGGCCGACGCCGATGGCCGAGATCTGCGCGCCGCTCAGCTCCTCCAGCGCCCGTACATAGTCCTGGGCGTTCTTCGGCAGGTCGTCGAAGGACTTCGCCTCGGTGATGTCCTCCTGCCAGCCGGGCAGCTCCTCGTAGATCGGCTTGGCGTGATGGAAGTCGGTCTGGGTCATCGGGATCTCGTCGTGGCGCACCCCGTCGACCTCGTACGCGACGCAGACCGGGATCCGCTCCAGGCCGGACAGCACGTCGAGCTTGGTGAGGAAGAAGTCGGTCACGCCGTTGACACGGGTGGCGTACCTGGCGATGATCGCGTCGAACCAGCCGCACCGGCGGTCGCGGCCGGTGGTCACCCCGTACTCGCCGCCGGTCGTGCGCAGCCAGTCGCCCATCTCGTCGGTGAGCTCGGTCGGGAACGGGCCAGAGCCGACACGCGTGGTGTAGGCCTTCAGGATGCCGATCACCCGGGTGAGCCGGGTCGGCGGGATGCCCGAGCCGATGCACGCGCCGCCCGAGGTCGGCGAGGAGGAGGTCACGAAGGGGTAGGTGCCGTGGTCGATGTCGAGCAGGTTGCCCTGCCCGCCCTCCAGCAGCACGACCTTGTGCTCGTCCAGCGCCTTGTTGAGGATCAACGAGGTGTCGGCGATGTGCGGCTTGAGCCGCTCGGCGTAGCCGAGGTACTCCTCCAGCACCTTGGCGGGGTCGATGCCCCTGCGGTTGTAGACCTTGGTCAGCACCTGGTTCTTCTCGTTCAGCGCGACCTCGATCTTCTTCCCGAGGATGCCGGGGTCGAGGAGGTCCTGCACCCGCACGCCCATGCGCGCGATCTTGTCCCCGTACGCGGGGCCGATGCCGCGTCCCGTGGTGCCGATGCGTGCCTTGCCGAGATAGCGTTCGGTGACCTTGTCCAGGGCCTTGTGGTGGGGCATGATCAGGTGCGCGCTGGCCGAGATCAACAGCCGGTCGCACGAGATGCCGCGCTCCTTCAGACCGTCGATCTCCGCCAGCAGCACTCCGGGGTCGATGACGACACCGTTGCCGATCACCGGGACCACCTTGGGCGACAGCACGCCGGTCGGCAACAGGTGAAGCGCGTACTTCTGATCGCCGATGACCACGGTGTGGCCCGCGTTGTTGCCGCCCTGGTAGCGGACGACGTAGTCGACTACGCCGCCCAGCAGGTCGGTGGCCTTACCCTTGCCCTCATCGCCCCACTGGGCGCCCACGAGAACGACAGCCGGCATGGTTAACTCCCGCGCACAAAAGCGAAACCCCTGGCGCAAGCGCGACAGGGGCTCTTGCGTTGAGAGACTACCCGAGCAGGCTGATGCCGCCCAAGCGCGGCTTACTGGGAGTTGAGCGCCTTTACCGCTTCTGGGCTGCTTTCACGTAGAAACTGTGCACACCGCTCGGCCTCGTCCTTCTCGCCGATCGCCTGGGCGGCGCGGCTGAGCGCGTTGAGGCAGCGGAGGAACCCCCTGTTGGGCTCGTGCTCCCAGGGGATCGGCCCGTGGCCCTTCCAGCCCGCACGGCGCAGCTGGTCGAGCCCCCGATGATATCCGGTGCGGGCGAAGGCGTAGGAGGTCACCGCGTGCCCGGCGGCGAAGTATTCGTCGGCGAGCGCCGCCCAGGCCGCGGTATAGGCCGGGAAGCGCGCGGCGACATCACTGGCCTTGGCACCGGATTCCAGGGCCTCCCTGGCCTCCGGGCTGTCCGGAAGGTGCGTGGGCGGCGGCCCGGCGAGAAGGTTATCGTGCGTTTCCATGAGCACAGTCTTACCTGTGTTCCGCCTGTGTGGTCATACTCCCTTCGGTGATAGGCGGGAAAACTGAAAATTGTCCGATACGGTGACCTGGTTGCGGGTGCAAGGAGTCCCGGAAGATTCCGCAGGACTTGCGAAGCGGCCACGAACGACTCACGAAGGAGCAGAGGACGTGACCCTCTCCGCCTCCCGGTGCGTCGCCGTCACCCTGGCCGCGCTGCTGGCGCTGGTGACGGCCTGTGGTGGGAAGGACGACCAGAAGCCCTCGAACGCCGCTAAGACGGTCGTCTCGCTGACCTTCGACGACGCCTGGGCCACCCAGGCGGTCGCAGGCGATCTCCTTCGCAAGCACCGGCTGGTCGGCACGTTCTACATCATCAGCGACTTCGTCGGCAGGCCCAAGCGGCTCACGAAGGCGCAGGTCGGCGCGCTGGCCGCCGCCGGCAACGAGATCGGCGGCCACACCCTCACCCACCCCCGCCTGCCCACGCTGTCCGAGGCCGCGCAGCGCCGGGAGATCTGCGACGACCGGCGCGCGCTGCTGGCCATGGGATACAAGCCCCGGTCCTTCGCCTACCCGTACGGCCTGTTCGACGCCCGCACCCTGGCCATCGTGCGCGGCTGTGGATACAACAACGCGCGCAGGTCGGGTGGCCTCGCGCCGCCGAGCAACCCCTGTCCCACGTGCGCGCGCTCCGAGAACCCCGGGACCACCGACCCGTACCGCCTGCGCACGCTTCCCGCCGTACGCAGGTCCGTGACGCTCGAGACCCTCAAGTCCTACGTCCGCCAGGCCGAGCAGCACGGAGGCGGCCTGGTGACCTACGAGTTCCACAACATCTGCGACAGCTGTGACGAGTTCAGCGTGCGGGCGGGCGTGCTTGACCAGTTCCTCGGCTGGGTCGCGGCCAGTGGGGTCTCCGTCCGCCTGTTCGGTGACGTCGTCGGCGGAGATCTCCGTCCCGCTCCTCAGCCGGCGCAGGCGTCCAAGTAAAGCGACCCGCCGGTCAGCGCAGGCGTCTCAGCAGGGCTTTCGGGCCGCCCTGGCGAGAGGCCTTCGCCTGAGCGTCAGAGTCCTTCGCCGAGGCGCCTGGGACCTTCCCGGGCGTGGCGGCGTCCTTGGCGACGTCGGCGAGCTGATCGGTCAAGCGGGCGTTCTCGGCCCGCAGCCTGGTCACCTCCCGCATCAGAGCGGGATCCTCGCTCTTACCCCGTTTCGGAGGCTCGGCCTGGCCCGCCGGAAGGAACCCCAAGGTCCCTCCGTCCAGCCAGTACGTGCCGTAGACCTCGTGGACGGCGGCGTCCAGAGGCTCCCCTTCGGCGCGGACGAGAGCGGCCCTCGCGAAGGCGCCGGTGTGCTCCAGGCGGGCCGCGATCACCTCGTCGGCCTCGTCGAGGGCGACGCTGACCAGCCCGAACCCCTGCTCGGCCGCCTGCTCCACCAGCCGCCGGAGCGTCTCGGGGGCGGGTACCCACCCCGAGGGGCAGACCATGCGGTAAGGCGAGGGCGCCGCCGTGGCGGGGACCTGCTCGGCGTACCGGACCCTGGGCTCGTTGCGGTAGAGCCCTCGGGCCAGCACGAGGTCGAGCAGAGGGCTGTCCAGCGGGTTGCGCCTGTCCTCCTTCACCGAGCTCCACGGTCCGACGAGGGTGATCTCGATGTCGTTCAGCGAGCTCGCCAGGAAGCCGTCCACGGTCGCCCGGGTGTCCTCGTACGACGCCCCTTCGGCCTCGACGACCACCTCGACGTACGGCACGAGCCACTGGCGGCGCGGATGGGTGCGCAGCCAACGCATGTGCGGGACGTGGTCGGGCACGAAGACGGAGTTGTACCGCCTGACCTGCTCTCCGTCGCGCATCATCATCGAGGTGCCGAGATGGCGGCTTCGGGCCTCGGGCGCCAGCACGAAAGCCGCTCCCTTCTGGGCGAGCCGGTAGCCCAGCTCGGTGTCCTCGCCGAGGACGAGACCGGTGTCCAGCGGCCCGGCCTCCCGCAGCAGCCGGGTGTTCACCGACGCAGCGTTGGTCACATGGACGCGGTACGCCGAGTCGCCGGCGGTGCGCAGGCCGTCGGTCCGCTCGGCGAGGTCGACGATCCAGCTGTGCGGCTCGCTCGCGGCCTCGTCGAAGAGCTTGTCGGCGGCCCCGGCCGAGACGGCCGAGTGCACGTCACCGGGAGCCGGGGTGCCCGGCCGGTGGTCGACGAACCGCACGTAGCCCATGACCACGAGGTAGTCGGCGAGGTGGTGCCAGCGCATGTGCGCCTCGACCTCGTCGTGGAAGGTGACCATGTCCGCGTCCAGCCAGTGGACGACGTCGCCGCCCGCGATCGCGACCCCGGCGTTGCGGGCGTTGGACCGGCCGCGCGATCCCGGCTCCGAGGTGATCAACCTGGTGTTCTCCGGCACGATCTCGGGAAGGCGGAGGGCGGGATCCGTCCCGTCGTCGACGACCACGACCTCCATCAGGTGCCGGGGGTAGCTCTGGGCCGCGAGGGCGGCGAGGGTCAGGTCGAGCTTGTCCTGGTGCCCGTAGGCCGCGATCACCACGCTCACCGACAGCCGGGGCTGCCAGGTCCCGGGCGGCGGGGGCGACAGCACGCCGTAGTCGTTGTGCCGGATCCTCGGCTGTGCCTGTGCCCGGGTCGGCTGCGTCACTGTTCCCACTCCATCAATCGGCTCGGCCGGAATCCCCGCCACTGGTCCTTGGCCCTGGCCAGGAAGTATCCGACAGGCTCCTGCCAGGTGTGCGCGCCCTTCGCCGCCCTGCGCGCGACGAAGCCGAGGCCGTGCGTGCGGTAGATCGCGCCACCGGCCCGCAGCAGGTCCTGGAAGAGGTGGACGTCGACCGAGCGTGGCACCGGCCGGAAGCCGCCCAGCGCCTCGAAGGCCGAACGCGACATCACGAAGGTGCCGCCCGCCACGTGGTTCGACATCGTCTCGCTGGTCCAGTCGCGCCGGAGGGTGACGTCGATCTGCTGCAGGTAGAAGAACTCGGAGGCCGCACCCACCAGCTCCGCCCCGGAGTACGACTGGGCGAGCATCATGTCCGACAGGTGCTCGGGGCCGTACCAGTCGTCGTCGTCCCACTTGCTGAGGAACGACCCCGTGGCACGGGCGGCCGCCTGGTTCAGCACGGTGCCGAACGGCAGGCCCGCGTCCGCCTGCACGATCGTGACCGGCCGGTCGAAGGCCGCCACCGCCTGGACCACCTCCGGAGCCTCGGCCGGCACGCCGTGCAGCGTGAGGACGACCTCCAGATCCACCCCGCGCTGCCTGGCGATCTGGCCGAGGGCGAAGCCCACGAGGTCGGTCCGCCGGGTGCACATGATCACGGAGACCGTCGGCCCGGCCGGGACGGCGATGCCCTGCCGCGTGGCCAGCGAGCGCCATCTGGCCGTGGTCCCGTGGTGCGCCAGGGCCAGACGGCGCAGCCGTACGCTGTGCTCCTCCCGGCGCAGGTCGTCGGCCAGCTCCTGCTCGGTCGCGGCGGCGGTCAGCGCCGCGAGCTCCGGCCCGAGCGCGCGCGCCGCCCATGGGGGCGGCGGGTCGGACAGCAGCGGGATCCCGGCGGCGGCGAGCCCGGCCACGGCGCGTACGGCGGCGATCGGCCCGGTGTGGGCTTGGCGCCAGGCGATCCGGACGCCGCGCAGGCTGCGCAGGCGGCCGATGGCGGCGTCCGTCAGGCCTCCGGACGCGGCCAGGCCGACGAGCGTCCGGTCCTCGTGGCGGATCTCCCAGCGGCCGTCGTGCTGCGCCAGATCGGCCACCCCTGTCGTCGTCGTCCTGAGGAAGCCGCGCGGGTTGACCGACCGCTCGTCGACGGGCGGCACGGCGTCCGGTTCCAGCGCCAAGCCCCGCAGCGCCTCGTACCCGCCGGGGGAGCCCAAGCGCTCCCAGGTGGCGTCCGCAGGGTGATCCACGGCGGGGACGCGGCCGTCGATCCAGCCATCCCCGGGGGCCGCCGCCTTCGCCGCGGGCACGGCACGTGCCGCCGGCACAGTGCGGATGGCGAGGTCGGAGGTCGTCACGCCTGAGCGGTCCGGCGCGGGGCCGCGCTCGTCGGCGAAGGTCGTGTTGGGGTCACCGGGCCGCCAGTCCGCGAGCCCGGGACCGGCCAGCCCCGCCATGGGGAGCGCGTACCCATTGAGGTGGTGGCCGCCGAAGCTCCTCGCCACCGCCGCGGCGACCTCTCCCGAGGGCTGCGGCTGTGAGAAGCGCACCCTGACCCGCCAGCCGTTCTTGCCGTACCGGGAGATGCCCACGTCGCGGAGGAACCGCCTGCCGAGGCCGGGAGACAGCGGGACGCCCGGAGCGTCGCACCACGGCGGCGTGTCCACGACGATCACGCCGACGACCGTCGCTGCCGGGAACGCTCCACTGAGGGTGACCGCCCGGCGCAGGTCCGTGGGGGTCCTGGCGACCACGACGACGGCCGACGGCTCGGATGTGGCCCAGGGGTTCGGGCCCATGCTGTCGACGTCCGCCGCTTCGAAGGCCACACCCGGCAGGAGTCCGTCGAGATCCGCGGTGTCCACCCCGGCGACGGCCACGGCGACCTTCCCGCCCGCCCTCGCCAGCTCGGCGGCCATCCCGACAGGGGGCAGTCCGGCCGTCATCCTGGACGTCCCTCGGCGGTCCCGGTCCGCAGAAGTCGGGATCTCATCCGGGGTTCCGCCTGAGCACCATCACGCCCTTCTCGGCCGGGTACGCCGCGCCGGCAAGCTCCGGGTACTCCCTGAGCCAGCGGCCGGCCACCTCACGCTCGGCCGCGCGGTCGGTGTCGTCCAGGACGAACCACGCGTCGGCGGTGCAGCGTGGCAGCAGCACCGGCATGGCCGGGTAGCGCACGAGGGGGGAGGTGGCCCCGGGGGGCCCGTCCACGAAGACGAGCCCGATGTCGGTCAGGTCCTCCACCGCCCTGGTGTCGTACCAGGGAATGGTCTCGCCGCCCACATCCTGGCCGGTCCCATTTCCGGCGGTCCAGGAGGTGAGCGGCGCGTGGCGCACCTCGACGACGTCCTGCAGCCCGTGGGCGAGGACGAGGTCGTTCGAGGCCTCGGCGAACCGCTGGTCGTGCTCAAGCGCGATGACCCGTCCGGCCCCGAAACGCTGTACGGCGTAGCCGAGCCACACGCTCGACGAACCGCTGCCGCACTCGACAACGATCTTGGTATGCTCCACCGCGATCCGCTCGATGAGCAGGCGGAGGACGTCCGGCGAGGCCGCCCAGCCGCGCAGCCGGGGCAACGGGGCACGCGGCTGGAGCAGCGCACGTATGTCGATGAGCGCTTCGAGCTGCGCGTAGTTCTGGCGCACCGACTTCGCCAGATCGGCCTGCCCGTCACGGACCGCGCCACCGAGGGTGTCCAGCCGCTCGCCGAGGTCGCGTACGGCATGGACGGCCGTGCCGGTGAGCTGCTGGTGGTCGCGGCCGAGCTTGCCCAGGTCGTCGAGGTCGGCGGCGCTGCGCCGGACGGTGGTGTCGATCCGGGACGCGGCGCTCGCGAGCCGGGCGAGCCGGTCCGCCTGCGCGGTCAGCTCCATACGGTCCTCGCCGAGTGCCGACAGCACGGCGCGCGACTGGGCGCGGCCGGACTCCTCAAGGCGCCCGGCCAGCCCGTCCAGCGTGGTCGCGAGCTTGGCTAGGGTCTGCTCGGTCCTGGCGAGCGCGACGTCATGGCGCTTGGTCCGCGCGTCGATTCGCAGGGCCTTGCCGTCGGTCCTGCGCACGCCCGCGACGATCACGGCCGCCGCGGCCAGGATCACGATGGAGACGGCGATCTGGACGGCCGAGACCGGTTCCACGATTCCCGCAGCGGACAGCGGCACCAGTGTGATCATGGCGAGGCCCGTGAGGGCGGCGCTGATGATCAGCAGTAGGCGAGGGGATAATGTCCGCATTCTTACCCTTTCTTGACGTATTCGGTCAGGCAGGGGGTTCCAGAGGTCAGGTGAGGGGTTCCCAGCTGATGCGGGAGCGGTACCGGCCGTGCCAGCGAGCGAGCATGCTGGCCCACTGGAGCACGTAGAGCGGTCCCGTCCACTGGGCCTGTCGTGCGCGGAGCTCGGGGTCGCTCAGCGTTCCCAGCAGCCTGGGGCCGAGCATCACCCGCACTTCTTCACATCCCGCGATGTCCTCGGTGATCGAGGCCAGCGCGGCCGGAGTGGTCCTTCGCCGCGGACCCGGCGCGGGCTTCTCGCCGGGATCGTTGGTGGAGGGCAGCGAGGCCACGTGCGGAGCCCCGTAGGTGAGCATCGCCAGGTAGTACGCGTGATCCTTGCGCTCGGGGAGCGGCACGCGCATGGAGTTCGTGATCACGTCCGGGTGGGCGAACGGCAGCCAGACCTCCGCCTCCGGTCCAAGCAGCCAGGTCGGGGAGGTGAAAATGCTGCGGGAGGAGACGAGCCTTGCCAGGATCGGCATGGCGTGGTGCCCCTCGACCGGCCGCATCACCCGGTGGAAGGCCGAAAGGCTGAGATCGGTGAGGACGTCCACCACGCCCGGCGCCCAGATCTCCTCATGCCGAGGGGTGTGAGCTGACATGACATCCCAGGAGATCTTCCGCGCCTGCTCGTGACCCGCGGCGAGCGGAACCTTCTCGTGATCGCCACGGCTCCTGAGCAGGGTGTCTCCCAGGCACCCGTCGATCAACGGCCCCCGCAGGCCGTGCACCGCCCTGGCGTAGGGCATAGCCCAGCCGTGGTGCAGCGTCTGGTACTGGGTGCGACGCCATACCTCCCCGTGTTCCTCCAGCCAGGATTCCGGTCCGGGCGTCACCACGTGGTGCGGCAGGCCAAGCGCGTCCGCGACGGTTCGCGCGCAGGCTATGTCGATGTCCAGGCCGTCGTCGGTGCTGGTCGTCCAGGCCTCCAGGCGGCTCTCCGGGCGGCGGGCCGCCAGCGCGGCGAGCAGCCGGGAATCCCAGCCTCCGCTGAGCCCGATGGCCATCTGCCCGGCCCGATGCGGGATCCGCTCCGCGATCAGGTCGACCATCTCCTCGGGCGACGGCGGGTTGCGGGGTTCGGCCGCGAGCCACGAGGGCTCGAAGCCCACTCGCTCCAGCCTGTCGCCGGTGGAACGCCACGCGGTGGCCGGTTCCAGGTGCCTGATCTCGGAGAAGAGTGTCTGGTCGCCGATCGGAGTGGTCATCAGGAGCAGGTTCGCCCAGGCGGACCAGTCGATGTGGAGCGGCGTGTCGTCAAGTTCGACCAGAGGGTCGAGCCGGCCGGAGAAGTAGAGCGCGTCCCCGACCCGGCGGACGTTGAGATCGTGCAGCCCGAGGGCATCGGTGTGCAGAACCACGCCCTCGCTGTCGAAGACCAGCCCCGCGGCGAGGCGGCGCTCGGAGGCGTCCTCCCATGAGTGGGGCTGCGGAAGGCCGCTCGCGGCGGGCCACCACAGGAATCCGGATCGCGGCCCGGCCGACCAGTTCTCGGGCTCGCCCGTCGACCACAGGGCAGCCAGAGGCGAGCGGTGCACTTCTTCGAGCCCTCGAGGCGAGGCCGACAGCAGCCGTTCCGCCACGCGTGCATCCCACTTTCCGATGGCACCGCACACATATGGTCGCGCTCGGTAGGAGATGGACATTTAGCTTATTCTAACGACGTATTAGTTACTCCAACCTCGTTAGCATCCCTTTTTACGATTTTTCTCAGCTAACTCACATGGAACGGGCAGACCAGAGGGCCCGCCCGTTCCATCGCAAGTCAGGACATCTGCGGACGTGCAGGAGTCATGAGATCTTCGTCCCCGCGGACAGGAGGTTGTCGCAGGCCTGGGTGACCCGCGCCGCCATGCCGGCCTCGGCCGACTTGCCCCACGTGCGGGGGTCGTAGTCCTTCTTGCTGCCCACGTCGCCGTCGATCTTGAGCACGCCGTCGTACTTCTTGAACATGTGGTCGGCGACCGGGCGGGTGAAGGCGTACTGCGTGTCGGTGTCGATGTTCATCTTCACGACGCCATACGAGATCGCCTCGCGGATCTCGTCGAGCGACGACCCGGAGCCGCCGTGGAAGACGAGATAGAAGGGCTTGTCCTTGCCGTACTTGGCGCCGACGGCCTCCTGGATCTCGTTCAGCACGCTCGGGCGGAGCTTGACGTGGCCCGGCTTGTAGACGCCGTGCACGTTGCCGAAGGTGGCGGCCAGGAGGTAACGGCCGCGGTCGCCGAGGCCGAGCGCCTCGGCGGTGGCAAGGGCGTCCTCCGGGGTGCTGTAGAGCTTCTCGTTCATCTCGCCGACGACGCCGTCCTCCTCGCCGCCGACGACGCCGATCTCGACCTCGAGGACGATGTTGGCCTGGCTGGCCTTCTCGAGGAGCTCGCGGGCGATCTGGAGGTTCTCGTCGAGAGGGCAGGCGGAGCCGTCCCACATGTGCGACTGGAACAGGGGATCTTTACCCTCGGCCACGCGCTGCGCGGAAATCTCCAGCAGCGGGCGCACGAAGCCGTCGAGCTTGTCCTTCGGGCAGTGGTCGGTGTGCAACGCGATGTTGACGGGATACTTGTCCGCGACGACGCGGGCGTACTCCGCCAGCGCCACGGCACCCGTGACCATGTCCTTCACCGAGGTGCCGGACAGGTATTCGGCGCCACCGGTCGACACCTGCACGATGCCGTCGCTCTCCGCCTCGGCGAAACCGCGAAGCGTGGCGTTCAACGTCTGCGAGGACGTCACGTTGATCGCCGGGTATGCGAAACCATTGGCCTTGGCCCGGTCGAGCATCTCGGCGTAGACCTCTGGGGTCGCGATAGGCATCGGAAGTCATCTCCCTAGACGGAACGGATGGCTGGCGTGGGGCTCGAGCTTTCCCCGGGGCAAGTATTGCGAAGTAGCGGCGGCCGAGGAAGCATTGACGGGTGCCCGGCTTGGCGCGCTTCCCGCGCGCTCGCCGTGGTTCGACATACCTTGTCCTACCCCTCGCGCGCGTCCAACCGCCCACCGGGGTACCCTCTTCGGTGATGGACCTCACAAATGTTCTGGACGCCCAGTGGTGGATCGTCACCTTCGGGCTCATTGGCATCCTCTCGATCATCTTCGCCGAGACCGGGCTGCTCATCGGTTTCTTCCTGCCCGGTGACTCGCTCCTAGTCGTGGCCGGCATGGGCGCCTCCGCCGCGGTCGCGTCCTCGGTCGGCCTCAAGGCGCCGTTCCCGCTGGGCCTGCTGCTGGTCTGCGCACCGCTGTGCGCGGTCGCGGGGGCCCAGCTAGGCCACCTCATCGGCGCGAAGTCCGGCCCCCGGCTGTTCTCGCGGCCCGACTCCCGGCTCTTCAAGCAGGAGTACGTCGAGAAGGCAGAGCACTACTTCCAGAAGTTCGGCCCGTCGAAGGCCGTCGTGCTCGCCAGGTTCATCCCGATCGTGCGCACGTTCCTCAACCCGGTCGCCGGGATGCTCGGCATGCCGGCTTCCAGGTTCTTCGTGTGGAACCTCGTCGGCGGCGTCCTGTGGACGGAGTCGATGTTGCTCATCGGCTACTTCGCGGGCAGCGCGATCCCGAACGTCGACCGCTACATCCTTCCCGGCGCCGTGCTGATCATCCTTCTGTCGATCATCCCGATCGTTCGTGAGGTGCTGAAGAGCCGCAAGGAGTCGAGGAACGGGGCGGATGGGACGCGCGGGCGGCACCACAGAGACTCCGCGCCGCTCTAGCTCCCGGCGGTCCGGCCATAAGAGTCCTGTGAGCAGGTCGTTGGTGGTGGCGCGCACCAGCTACTCTCCGGTATGTGGGACGCCATCGGTCTGACCCTATGGGCATCGCCCGCCTGCTCGTCGTAGGCTTGGCGATCATCGTGGTGCTCGCGTTGATCGTGGTAGGGGTCCTGTCCCTCATCGGCTCGCTGAAGTCCGACAAGCAGGTGCCCGCGCCGCCGGGCTCGCAGCGTACGAGTCAGCCGCAGACCGGCCGGCCCGTGCCGTCCACCGTGTGGGTCGAGGTGAACGGCAAGGCACGCTCCCCTGGCAGGCCAGGGGAGCGCCAGAGCTTCACCGTCACGCGCGACCAGGCCCGGTGACCTCAGTCGAGGCCCAGGTCGGCGAGCGTGTAGGCGGTGCGGTAAGGCAGCCCGGTCTCCTCGATCTTCGACGCCGCGCCCCGGTCGACGATCGTCGCCACGCCCACGATCTCGGCTCCCGCCTCTCGCAGCGCCTCCACCGCCGTGAGCACCGATCCTCCCGTGGTCGAGGTGTCCTCGACGGCGAGCACGCGGCGGCCCGCGACGTCCGGCCCCTCGATACGGCGCTGCAGCCCGTGGGCCTTGCCCGTCTTGCGCACCACGAACGCGTCCAGATGACGCCCTCGCGCCGCCGCCGCGTGCAGCATGGCGACGGCGACCGGGTCGGCGCCCAGCGTCAGGCCGCCCACGGCGTCGTAGCCGAGGTCCTCGGTGAGCTCGAGCATCACCCGGCCGACAAGCGGTGCGGCGGTGCCGTCGAGGGTGATCCGGCGCAGATCCACGTACCAGTCGGCCTCCCGGCCCGAGGAGAGCACGACCCGGCCGTGCACCACTCCCTTTTTCTTGATCTCTTCCAGCAGATTCGCACGATCACTCATGGGGCCAGCCTAGAGAGCCGCGATTCGGAGGCGTAGACGGGCCACTCGTTTATCACCCCAGGTCAGAAATAGGGGACAAACTGATACGGTCTCCGTGAACGTTCCTAGATATGGTCATGCGCGGGCTGAATCGCCGGGATTCGCCCTCGGACGATCAGTGGCTTCATTACCCTGAGATAGGGCCGGGCTTCGGCTGCCACCGGGCTTGGGCCACGTAGGAAAGGGCGGTGTCGCGTGGATCGCTGCGCGCTGTTCGTGGACGCTGGCTATCTGCTGGCGGACGGCGCGATGGCCGTGCATGGGACCCGCCATCGCGAAGCCGTCGCCTGGGACTACCCCGGCCTGCTGCAACTCCTGTCCACGCTCTCCCGGGAACGCACCGACCTTCCGCTCCTTCGCTGCTACTGGTACGAGGCGACCGTCGAGGGCAGGCGCACCCCCGAGCATGACGCGCTCGCCGACATCCCCGGCCTCAAGCTGCGCCTGGCTCGCATCAGGCCCGGCCGCAGGGAAGGCGTCGACGCCCAGGTCCACCGCGACCTGATGACCCTGGCACGCAACAACGCCATCTGCGACGCCGTCGTCGTCAGCGGCGACGAGGATCTCGCCCAGGTGGTGAGCGACGCGCAGGATCTCGGCATCCGGGTCACCGTCATCCACATCGCGGCCGACGGGAGCTGGGCGGTGTCCCGCACGCTCCAGCAGGAGTGCGACGACCTGATCGAGATCGGCAGCGGCCACCTCCGGCCGTACGTCAACCTCGTGACCGGCAACGTCGCGGGTGGCGCCGACACCTCTTCCCGGAACGGTCAGCAGTTCCCGCAGCCGGTGGGCAACGGGCAGCCCCGCGACAACGGCCACGCCAAGAGCAACGGCCACCAGTCTTCTTCGAACGGCTCCATCCCGGCCTCCCCCTCCTCGCCTCCTTCCCACGGCTCGGGTGCCCATCACGGGTCCAGCTCCCGCGGCTCCGACCCTCTGGGGTCGGGTTCCCACGGCTCGGGCTCGCATGGGTCCGGCTCCCATGGGTCGGGATCATCCGAGTCAGGCTCCCCCGGGTCATTCGGATCCGGTTCCGCAGGGTCCGCTTCCCCCGGATCCAGTTCTTTCAGATCGGGCTCCCACGGCACCGGGTCCCACGCACCCCTCCAGGGGGCCACCTCCTACGGGTCGGGCGCCCTCGGGCCCGGTTCGCCCGGGCCATCTCCAGAGCCGGGCCCGCTCGGACCCGGTTCGCTCGGACCCACGCCGTCCGGGCCGGGCTCCCAGGGGTCACCCCAGGGGGCCGACGCCCACGGGCAGGGCACGCAGGGGTCCGGCCCTCTCGAGCCGGGCTCGCAAGGCACCGGCTCCCGCGGCTCCGGCTCTCATGGGTCGGGCTCCCACGGTTCCGGCTCACACGGGTCGGGCTCCCACAGCTCGGGCGCCCACGGCTCGGGTTCGCACGGTGCCGGCTCCCCGCCGCCCAGCTCGTCGCAGCCCGCGCTGCCCGCCGCCTATTCCAGCTACGCCGCGGAGCCGCAGCAGCCCTCACACCCGGCCCCGCCGGCGCCTGCCCAGCCACCGCCGTCCCGGCCCATGGCGGCCCCCGTGACGCCGCAGCCCCCGGCCGTGCCCAGCCAGTACAACATGGGAGGCTCCAGCGGCTCCCCGGCCTACCCGGGCACCCAGCTCGGCCCCTACACCGGCCCCCAGCCCGCCCCCGTCCCTCAGCACACCGGCACGCCGGGCACCGCCACGCTGGCCGACGCGGTGAAGGCGGCGCACAAGGAGGGTCACGACTTCGGCGAGTCCGTCGCGAGGGACGCCCCCGCCCTGTGGCTCGAAGCCGTGCTGGCCCGCAAGCCGCGCATGCCCTCCGACCTCGAGGCCCGGTTACTCCAGGGGTCCTCGCTCCCGATCGATTTCCTGCTGCACGACGAAGTACGCCACGCGCTGCGCCGGGGCTTTTGGGACGCTCTGGAACGCGCCCGGCGCTAACGTTGGAGCATGCGGGCGCGTCTGCGCGCCGATGGCTCCCGGCGGCAAGGGGGAACTATGGGTGACGAGCAGCCCCCGGGCCGCCGCGGCAGCCGGCTCCTGAGGGACGCGGCGTGGCGTGCCGGGCGCTTTTCCGGGGTGGTCGACCTCGAGCCCGTTCTCCGTGCCCACCGGGCCGGTTACCCCAAGGCCAAGATGGCTCCCGTCCGCCGGGCGTACGAAGCCGCCGAGCTGGCGCACCGCGGCCAGTCACGCAAGTCCGGCGAGCCGTACATCATCCATCCGATCGAGGTCACGCTCATCCTGGCCGAGCTGGGCATGGACACCGCGACGCTCCAGGCCGCTCTCCTGCACGACACGATCGAGGACACCTCCTACACGCTCGACGAGCTGCGGTCGGACTTCGGCGACGAGATCGCCGTCCTGGTCGACGGGGTGACCAAGCTCGACGGGTCCAAGTGGGGGGAGCGGGCGGAGGCGGAGACGTTCCGCAAGATGGTCCTGGCCGCCGCCGCGGACCTGCGCGTCCTGTTGATCAAGCTGGCCGACCGCCTGCACAACCTCCGCACCCTCGGCTTCCAGCCCGCGCACAAGCAGCAGCGCATCGCCCGCCAGTCCCAGGAGCTGCTGATCCCCTTCGCCGAGCGGCTCGGCATGTACGAGCTCAAACGCGAGATGGACGATCTCTGCTTCTCGGTGTTACAGCCGGAGGCCCACGCCGCCATCGCCGCCGCGCTGACCGCGCGCGAGGCGGAGGGGCGGATGCTCCTGGAGCCCGCCCTGCGGCGGCTGAGGGCCTCCCTGAAGGACCAGCGCCTGTCGGCTCGGGTGATCCTTCACCGCCGTCATCTCTGGGCCGTACACCTCGATGTCGGCACCCACCTCGACACCCTCCAGCCCGCCGACCTGTTCCGGCTGCTCGTGCTGGTCGACGGGGAGGACCGCGACTGTTACATCGCGCTCGGGGCGGTCCACACGAGCATGACCCCAGTGCCCGGCCGGCTGAAGGACTTCATCTCGCTGCCGCGCTTCAACCTCTACCGCGCGCTGCACACCCGGGTCATCGCGGACGGCGGCAAGGTCATGGACGTCATCATCCGCACCCGTCAGATGCACCGCCTCGCCGAGCGCGGGCTCGCCGCCCATATCCAGGACGTCGCCCGGGGCAAGCGTGCCGACGTGGCGGGGCGCATCGACCTCGAATGGCTGCGCCGCCTGCTCGCCTGGCAGAACGACGCCACCTCGGCCGACTTCCTCGAATCGCTGCGCGGCGACCTGCGTCCCGATCTCATCGCCGCGTTCACCACCGAGGGCGGGGTGATCCCGCTGCCTCCCGGCGCGACCCCGATCGACTTCGCGTACGCCCTCGGCCCGGAGATCGGCAATCATGCCATCGGCGCGCTGGTCAACGGCAGGCTGGCGCCGCTGCACGCGCGGCTGGACAGCGGCGCGGTGGTGCACATCCTCACCGCCGAGACGGCCCGCCCCTCGGCCGAGGGGCTCGACGCCGCCACCACGCCCACGGCGCGCCTGCTGATCCGCCGCCACCTCGCCGCCCAGCGCGCTGACGACGCGGACGACGCGGCCGAGACGGGGCGACGCATGGTCGCGGAGGCCGTCGCCGCCACCGGCATGGAGCTGCTCGACCTGGAGTGCCGGGGGGTCTCCGGCAGCATCGCGGGCCGCCTCGGCTTCCGCGATCTGGACGAGCTGTACGCGGCCGTGGCCTCGGGCGACGTGGACCTGCACCCTCTCGTGTCCCAGCTCACCGCCGACAGCGCCTGAGCGCCGCCGAGGGCTACGACAGGGCGTCGAAGCCGGCGCGCAGGTGGAGGACGCGTTCGGACAGGTCGCTGAGCGGGCCGGTCAGAGCGGCGTTGCCGTTGGCCTTGGCGGCGTGTTCCCTGACGCGCGACAGCTCGTGCTCCACGGCCGTCAGCCGCCGGGAAAGCTCGGGCAGCACCTCGGCGCCCACGCCGTCGGGAAGCTCGACGCCTAGCCGCTCGCGCAGCAGGGACGCCTGTTCGGCGAGCCTGCGGTTCATGTTGTAGAGCTCGACGAACACCGACACCTTCGCCCGGAGCACCCACGGGTCGAAGGGCTTGGTGAGATAGTCGACCGCACCCGCGGCATACCCCCGGAAGGCGTAGTCGGGGGCGCTGTCGACCACGGTCAGGAAGATGATCGGGATGTTGCGGGTGCGCTCCCGGCGTTTGATGTGCGCCGCCGTCTCGAAGCCGTCCATGCCGGGCATGCGCACGTCTAGCAGGATGAGCGCGAAGTCGGTGCTGAGCAGAGCCTTGAGTGCCTCCTCACCGGACCTGGCACGCACGGCCACGACGTCCAGCGAGCTGAGGATGGCCTCCAAGGCGATGAGGTTCTCCTCGCGGTCGTCGACCAGGAGGATTCTCGCTCGGTCCGGCATCAACCGCGTCCTTCCCTTGCTTCACCGGACGGGACCTGGCCACGCGTGAGCCAGCCCCGGAGGCGTTCGAGCAGGCGATCGACGTCCACCGGCTTCGGAATGTAGTCGGAGGCGCCTGAGGAGATGCTCTTCTCCCTGTCGCCGTGCATCACCTTGGCGGTCAGCGCGATGATCGGCAAATCGGCGAACTGCGGCATGCGACGGATCGCCGAGGTTGTCGCCCAGCCGTCCATCTCGGGCATCATGATGTCCATCAGCACAAGGGCGACGTCCTCGTTGCGCTCGAGCTGCTCGATGCCCTCGCGGCCGTTCTCGCCGTAGACCACGGTCGACCCGTGCCGCTCGAGCACGCTCGTCAGCGCGAAGACGTTGCGGATGTCGTCGTCCACGATCAGGATCTTCGCACCGTTCAGAGGGTCGTCGCCCTGCCAGGTCTGGCTGTCGACATTCTGTGACAGCTGGGGAATCTGCAGATCATCGTGGAGATGGGGCAGCTCTGGCAGCATCTCGGAGGTGTCGAGCTCCAGCGTCTGCCTGTGCTGGACACCGGGGAGCGAGACCGCCGCCCCGCCGTCGCCGCCCGCGAGCGGCCCGGCGTAGCTGATGGGCAGGTGAAGAGTGAACGTGCTGCCGTGCCCCGGCTCGCTCTTGGCGTGGATCTCGCCGCCGAGCAGCCGGGCGATCTCGCGGCAGATGGACAGGCCGAGGCCCGTGCCGCCGTACTTGCGGCTGGTCGTGCCGTCGGCCTGGCGGAACGCCTCGAAGATCACATCGAGCTTCTCGGGTGCGATGCCGATGCCGGTGTCCACCACGGCGAACGACAGGATGTCGTCGCTGTCCTGCAAGGTCTCGTCGATGTAGGGCACGCCTCCCCCGGCGCGGGTGATGTGCAGGCGCACCTGGCCCTTCGGCGTGAACTTGACCGCGTTGGACAGCAGGTTGCGCAGCACCTGCTGGAGACGCTGCTCGTCCGTGCGGAGCTCCTCCGGCACCGAGGGGTGGACCTCCACGGTGAAGGACAACCCCTTGTCCTGCGCGAGCGGCGTGAAGGTCGCCTCGACGTAGTCGACAAGCTTGGGAAGGGAGAGCTGCTGCGGGTGGATGTCCATGCGGCCGGCCTCGACCTTGGACAGGTCGAGGATGTCGTTGATCAGCTGCAGCAGCGCGGAACCGGCGCCGTGGATGGTCCTGGCGAACTCCACCTGCTGCGAGGTGAGGTTGCCGTCGCTGTTCTCGGTCAGGAGCTTGGCGAGCACGAGGAGGCTGTTCAGCGGGGTGCGCAGCTCGTGGGACATGTTGGCGAGGAACTCGGACTTGTAGCGCGAGGAGACCGCGAGCTGCTCGGCACGCTCCTCAAGGGTGCGGCGGGCCTGCTCGATCTGGAAGTTCTGGATCTCGATGGCGCGGTTCTGCTTGGCGAGCAGCGCGGCCTTGTCCTCAAGCTCGGCGTTGGACCGGCGCAGCTCCTCCTGCTGGCGCTGGAGCTCGTCGGAGCGCTCGCGCAGCTCGGTGGTGAGCCGCTGCGACTCGATGAGCAGGCCCTCGGTGCGGGAGTTGGCGATGATGGTGTTCATCGTGACGCCGATGGTCTCGACGAGCTGGTTGAGGAAGGCCAGGTGGACCTCCCCGAACCGGCTGAACGAGGCCAGCTCCAGCACGCCGAGCACCTGGTCCTCGAACAGCACCGGCAGGACCACGATCTGCGCGGGCGTGGACCTGCTGAGCCCCGAGTCGATCGTGAGGTAGTCGGAGGGGACGTCTTCGAGCACGATGGGCCGGCCCTCGGCGGCCGCCTGCCCCACGATGCCCTGCCCGAACGCGAAGCTCTGCCTCGCGTTGCGCCCCGGCCGCACGCCGTACCCGGCGATCAGCCTCAGCTCGTTGTCGTGGGGGTTCGTGACCATGTAGAAGGCCCCGTAGCGCGCGGACACCAGCGGGGTGAGCTCGCTCATGATCAGCTTGGCGACCTCCATGAGATCGCGATGGCCCTGCATCAGGCGGGAGACGCGGGCGAGGTTGCTCTTCAGCCAGTCCTGCTCCTGGTTGGCCTTCGTGGTGGCGACCAGGTTGGACACCATCGTGTTGATGTTGTCCTTCAGGTCGGCCAGCTCGCCCTGCGCGTCGACCGTGATCGAGCGGGTGAGGTCTCCACGGGCGACGGCGCTGGTGACCTCGGCGATGGCGCGCACCTGGGTGGTGAGGTTGCTGGCCAGCTCGTTCACGCTCTCGGTGAGCCGCTTCCAGGTGCCCTCGACGCCCTCGACCCGCGCCTGGCCGCCGAGCTGCCCTTCGGAGGCGACCTCACGGGCCACGCGGGTGACCTCGGAGGCGAACGACGACAGCTGGTCGACCATCCTGTTGATGGTGGTCTTCAGGACGAGGATCTCGCCCTGGGCGTCGACGTCGATCTTCCTGGACAGGTCGCCCTTGGCCACCGCCGTGGTGACCTCGCCGATGTTGCGCACCTGGTAGGTCAGGTTGGTGGCCATCAGGTTGACGTTGTCCGTCAGGTCCTTCCAGACGCCGGACACGCCGCGCACCCGGGCCTGGCCGCCCAGCTGGCCCATGGTGCCGACCTCGCGGGCCACGCGGGTGACCTCGTCGGCGAACATCGAGAGCTGGTCGACCATGGTGTTCACCGTGTCCCTGAGCTGCAGGATCTCGCCCTGCGCGTCCACGGTGATCTTGCGGGACAGGTTGCCCTGGACGACGGCGGTGGAGACGGCCGCGATCTGCCGGACCTGCGAGGTGAGGTTGTTGGCCATCAGGTTGACGTTGTCGGTGAGGTCCTTCCAGACGCCCGACACGCCGCGCACCTGGGCCTGGCCGCCGAGCTGGCCCTCCGAGCCGACCTCGCGGGCCACGCGGCTCACCTCGGAGGCGACCGACGATAGCTGGTCGACCATGGTGTTGATCGTCGACTTGAGCTCGAGGATCTCGCCCTGGGCGTCGACGTCGATCTTCTTCGACAGGTCTCCGCCGGCCACGGCCTTGGTCACCTGGGCGATGTTGCGCACCTGGTAGGTCAGGTTGTTGGCCATGGAGTTGACGTTGTCGGTGAGGTCCTTCCAGACGCCGGAGACGCCCTTCACCTCGGCACGGCCGCCGAGCTGGCCCTCGGTGCCGACCTCGCGGGCGACGCGGGTGACCTCGTCGGCGAAGGCGCTCAGCGTCTCGACCATCGTGTTGATGGTCTGCGCCAGCGCGGCCACCTCACCCTTGGCCTCCACCGTGATCTTCTGGGACAGGTCGCCTCTGGCCACCGCGGTCGCCACCTGCGCGATCGAGCGCACCTGGCTGGTCAGGTTCGAGCCCATGACGTTGACGTTGTCGGTCAGGTCCTTCCAGGTGCCCGACACGCCACGGACCGTCGCCTGGCCGCCCAGGTTGCCCTCCGTGCCGACCTCGCGGGCGACGCGGGTGACCTCGTCGGCGAACGCCGAGAGCTGGTCGACCATCGTGTTGATGGTCTCCTTCAGCTCCAGGATCTCGCCCCGGGCGTCCACCCGGATCTTCTGCGACAGGTCGCCCTTGGCCACGGCCGTGGTCACCTCGGCGATGCTGCGGACCTGGGCCGTGAGGTTGTCGGCCATGACGTTCACCGACTCGGTGAGCGCCTTCCAGGTGCCGGAGACGCCCTTCACGTCCGCCTGGCCGCCGAGGCGCCCCTCGGTGCCGACCTCGCGGGCGACGCGGGTCACCTCGTCGGCGAAGGACGAGAGCTGGTCGACCATCGTGTTCAGCGTGTTCTTCAGCTCGAGGATCTCGCCGCGCGCCGAGACGGTGATCTTCTGCGAGAGGTCGCCGCGCGCCACCGCCGTCGCGACCTGCGAGATGTTGCGGACCTGGTCGGTGAGATTGCCCGCCATGGAGTTCACCGAGTCGGTCAGGTCGCGCCAGGTGCCCGCGACCTCGGTGACCTGGGCCTGGCCGCCGAGGCGCCCGTCGGTGCCGACCTCGCGGGCGACGCGGGTGACCTCGTCGGCGAAGGACGAGAGCTGGTCGACCATGGTGTTGATGGTGTTCTTCAGCTCGAGGATCTCACCTCGGGCGGAGACGGTGATCTTCTGCGAGAGGTCGCCCTTGGCCACGGCCGTGGTGACCTGGGCGATGCTGCGGACCTGGTCGGTGAGGTTGCCGGCCATGGCGTTCACCGAGTCGGTGAGGTCCTTCCAGGTGCCGGAGACGCCCGGGACCTCAGCCTGGCCTCCGAGCTGGCCCTCGGTGCCGACCTCCCTGGCCACGCGGGTCACCTCGGAGGTGAACAGCGAGAGCTGGTCCACCATGCCGTTGAAGACGGTGGCGATCTCCTTGTAGAGACCGTCGCCCTCCTCGGGCAACCGGGTGCCGAAGTCACCGTCACGGACCGCCGTGAGCCCTGCCAGCAGTTGCCGGAGGTCGACCTCGGGACCGCCCGTGCCGCTCCGGGGGGACCGGCCACGCTTGGCGGTGCTCACGCTCTCAACCATGTCCACCCTCATGATTCCGGGGGCATCTTGCCAAACCATCGTATAGACGAGCGCCGGGGCACGACAGGCGAGCCAACCATCTCCTCGCCGCCAGGTCGAGGCCCTGTCAGCGCGGAGAGCCGTACAGGGCGTCGATGTCCTTGGCGAAGTCGCGTACGACCAGATTGCGCTTGACCTTGAGGGACGGGGTGAGGTGGCCGCTCTCCTCGGTGAAGTCACTCACGAGGATGACGAACTTCTTCACCTGCTCGGCCTTGGAGACCAGCGTGTTGGCGTCGTCCACGGCGCTCTGGACGGCGGCGACGATCGCCGGGTCGGAGCGCAGCTCGGCGATCGTGGCGCCGGACCTGCCGTTGGCGTCCTTCCACTGGTCCAGGGCCTCGGGGTCCAGCGTGACCATGGCCGCGACGAAGGGCCTGTCGTCTCCGATCACCATCGCCTGGCTGACCAGGGGGTTGGCGCGGATGCGGTCCTCCAGCGGCGCGGGCGCGACGTTCTTGCCCGCGGCGGTGACGATGAGCTCCTTCTTCCTGCCGGTGATCCGTAGGTAGCCGTCCTTGTCCAGCTCGCCGACGTCGCCGGTGTGGAGCCAGCCGCCGGTGTCGATGGCCTCGGCGGTGGCCTCCTCGTTGTTCCAGTACCCGTCGAAGACGTGGCGGCCCTTGACCAGCACCTCACCGTCGTCGGCGACCCCGACGGTCACACCGGGGAACGGCTTGCCGACGGTGCCGATCTTGTTGGCGCCCGGGATGTTCACGGTCGAGGGGGCGGAGGTCTCGGTCAGCCCGTAGCCCTCGAAGACCTCGATGCCCGCGCCCTTGAAGAAGTTGCCGAGCCGCTCGCCGAGGGCGGAGCCCCCGCACACGGCCGTGTTGAGGCGTCCGCCGGTGGCCGCCCGGAGCTTGCTGTACACGAGCCTGTCGAAGGCGGCACGCCGGAGCCGGAGCCCGAGCCCGGCCCCGCCGGAGCTCTCGGCGCGGCTCCACTCGATCGCGACGTCCACCGCGCGGTGGAAGATCTTGCTCTTGAGACCGCCTCCCGCGGAGGCCTTCTGCTCGGCGGCGTTGTAGACCTTCTCGAACACGCGCGGCACGCCGAGCAGGAACGTCGGCCTGAACGCCTGCAGGTCGGGCGCGACGTTCTTCATGTTCGGGGTGTGGGCGAGGACGGTGCCGGTCTCGATCAGGACGATCTGGATGATGCGGGCGAAGCTGTGGGCCAGTGGCAGGAACAGCAGCGCGGCCCGGCCGTCGCTCTCGAAGAGCGCCTCCAGGGGGCCGCCCGCGACGTTGCGGGCGGTGAACAGCAGGTTGTCGTGGGTGAGGCGGCAGCCCTTGGGACGGCCGGTGGTGCCGGAGGTGTAGATGATGGTGGCGAGGTCGGCACCGCCACGGGCGAGGCGGCGCTCCTTCAGCGTCTCCTCGGGCACGTCTGAGCCGTTGGCCGTCAGCCGGCCGAGCGCGCCGCCGTCGATACGCCAGACCGCGAGCTCCTGGTGCACCTCGCCTAGGGCCTGTCTCACCGTCTCCTCGTGCGACTCGGTCTCGACGATGACGCCCTTGGCGCCGCTGTCGGACAGGATCCAGTCGACCTGGTCCGCCGACGAGGTCTCGTAGATCGGCACGCTGACGGCGCCCGCCGCCCAGATGGCGTAGTCGGCTACCGTCCACTCGTAGCGGGTGCGCGACATGAGCGCCACCCTGTCGCCCGGCTCGATCCCCGAGTCGATGAGCCCCCGCGCGACCCCGGCGACCTGGTCGCGCAGCTCGGCCGCCGTGACGGGGACCCAGGCGTCGCCGGCCTTGCGGCTGATAACCACCTCGCCGGGCTCCTGCTCGCCGCGCCTGAACACGGTGTCGACGCAGTTGGCGGAGGCCGGCACATCTACCAGCACGGGAACGCTGTACTCGCGCACGGTCACTCCTTTGGGGCGCACGCTTGGAGACTGTCTCTGACTCAAGGCTGCCTGGACGCTACCGCGTCAAGTTACGCATGGGTAGATCCGTCACCTACCCTTTATCAAGGGCAAATCCACGCTATCAGTGTCATCAGGCGGCCCGGCTCGCCCGAGTGGGACACCTGCGTGTCGCCTGCTTGGCCAAGCGCTAGTTCGGGTGGGACGGGTACTACGATGTCCGTCATGCGGGTCCATGTCGTCAGTGATGTCCACGGGCGCGCTGACGCCCTCGCTCGCGCCGGCGACGGCGCCGACGCGCTCATCTGCCTCGGCGACCTGATCCTTTTCGTCGACTACGCCGACCACTCGCAGGGCATCTTCGCCGATCTGTTCGGCGCCGAGCGCACCTCGGAGTTCATCCAGCTGCGCACGGCGGGCCGCTTCGAGGAGGCGCGGCTCATGTCCGCCGGCCTTTGGGCCTCTCTCGGTGGCGAGCCACGCGACCACATCGAGCGCGCCGTCCGCGAGCAGTACACCCGCATCTTCGCGGCCATGCCCACGCCCGCCTACCTCACCTACGGCAACGTCGACCTGCCCGGGCTCTGGGGTGACTACGTCAGGGACGGCCATCACGTGCTCGACGGCCAGACGGCGGAGATCGGGGGGCTGACCTTCGGGTTCGTCGGAGGCGGCCTGCGCACCCGCTACGGCACGCCGAACGAGGTCGACGACGAGGAGTTCGCCCGCAAGGTCGAGGCGGTGGGCGCCGTCGACGTGCTGTGCTGCCACATCCCGCCCGCCGTGCCCGACCTGCTGTACGACGTGGTGGCGCGGCGGTTCGAGCGGGGGAGCGAGGCCACGCTGGAGGCGATCAGAGCCACCCAGCCCCGCTACGCGCTGTTCGGCCACGTGCACCAGCCGCTGGCCGCCCGCACCCGCATCGGCCGCACCGAATGCGTCAACGTCGGGCACTTCCGCGGCCAGGGCCGGCCTTTCGCCCTCGACCTCTGAAGACGCGCCGGCGCCTCCGGAACCCGCCCGGCTTCGGCCCATCGCGGCGTGCCGGGCCACGACTTCGAAGATCCGCCCCTCGGGCGTTCGCCCGGGAACGGCGAACGAGTACGGTAACCCCATGGCTGATCGCACCACGTCGAGCATCACGATCGGCGCCGACCCGGCGACCATCGCCGACGTCATCGCCGACTTCGCCGGCTACCCCGAGTGGGCCGGTCAGGTGAAGTCCGCCGAGGTCCTGTCCGTGGGGGACGATGGGCGCCCGGCCACCGTCCGGTTCGTCCTCGACGCCGGGGTGATCAGCGACGAGTACACCCTGGCCTACCGCTGGCGCGGCGACGAGGCCGTCGACTGGGATATCGCCGAGCCGGGCAAGATGGTGTCCGCGCTCACCGGCGCCTACCGCCTCGCGGGTGCGCCCGGGCGCACCGAGGTGACGTACGAGCTGGCCGTCGACCTCAAGGTCCCCATGATCGGCATGATCAAGCGCAAGGCGGAGAAGGTCATCGTCGACACCGCGCTCAAGGGCCTGAAGAAGCGCGTCGAAGGCCGATGAGCGCCGGGAGCCCGAGGATCCTTCTCTTCACCGGCAAGGGGGGAGTGGGCAAGACCACCGTCGCCGCGGCGACCGCCACGCTCGCCGCCCGCCGGGGGCTCAAAACGCTCGTCGTCTCCACCGACACGGCCCACTCGCTCGCCGACGCGCTCGGCGTGCCCGGCTCGGGCGAGCCGGCCGAGGCGGCGCCGGGCCTCTACCTCCAGCAGGTGGACACCCAGCGGGCGCTCGAGCGCCACTGGGGCGATCTCCAGGAGTACGCCAGGGGCCTGCTGGCCGAGCTGGGCCTCGACGAGGTCACCTCCGAGGAGCTCACGGTGCTCCCGGGCGCCGAGGAGATCATCGCCCTGCTCGAGCTGCGCGAGCAGGTGCGCACCGGCCGGTGGGACGTCGTCGTGGTCGACTGCGCCCCGACAGCCGAGACGCTCCGCCTCCTCGCCCTCCCCGAGGCGCTCGACTGGCATGTCAGCCGCCTGCTGCCCGCCGGCCGCAAGCTGATGCGGGCGCTCGCCCCCGTGATCAGGCACGTGGCCGGGCTCAGCGTTCCCGAGGACAGTGTGGTGAGCGCGGGTGAGCGGCTGCACGCCGGTCTCATGGGGGTTCGCGAGCTTCTGACCGGCGACAACGCCTCCGTGCGGCTGGTGCTCACGCCCGAGGCCGTCGTGGTCGCCGAGGCCCGCCGCACCTTCACCTCCCTGAGTCTGTACGGCTACCGCGTCGACGCCGTCGTCGCCAACCGGGTGTTCCCCGAGAGCGGCTCCGACGAGTGGCGGCGCGGCTGGGTGGAGGCCCAGTCCAGGCACCTCGCGACGGTCGAGGAGTCCTTCGCGCCGCTGCCCATCCACAGGGTGCCCTACCTTCCCGCCGAGCCGGTCGGCCCCGAGGCGCTCGCCGCGCTGGCGGAGGAGCTGTACGGCGCGGCCGACGCGTTCGCGCCGCCCACCGGCGAGCCCCCGCTGACCATCCGGTCCGAGGCCGACGTCCACGAGCTGACCCTCGCGCTGCCGCTCGCGGACAAGAGCGAGGTCGGCCTCGCGAGGAAGGGTGACGAGCTGATCGTCACCGCCGGGTCGTACCGCCGGGTCCTCGCCCTGCCTGCCGCGCTCGCGCGCAGATCGGTTCGCGACGCGGCGCTCCGCGATGGCCACCTCCGGGTACGGTTCGAGGCAGGAGGGGCCTGATGACCGATATGAACGACACCAACAGCGACCTGCCCGGCGACGGGCGCGCAGACCGGCGTGGCGTCAGCCGCGAAGAGTGGTTCAGGGAGCGCGACGACGCCTGGCGCGCCGCCACCGGGGACGAGCCGTCCGGGCGGCGCGACGACGACCGCCACGCCGGCGACCGCGAGGACCGGCCCGATCCTCTAGGCTCGGTCGCGACCGAGGCGCGCAAGATCTTCGACTCGCTGCAGCACCGGGTCGGCCGGGAGTTCGGCAAAGGTTTCGTCAAGGGCGGTGTGAGCGGCCTCGGCCAGGGGCTGGGGCAGGCCTTCGGCGGCGGGAGCCGTGCGGCCGGCGACGTGTGGAGCGAGGCGGTGGCCGGGCATGACCACGATGAGTACATCTGCCGGGCCTGCCCCGTCTGCCGGCTGAAGGCCGCCCGGCGCGACGCCGGGGGTGACGTCACCGACCACCTGATCACGGCGGGGGGCGAGCTTCTCGCCGCGTTCCGCCAGGCGGTGGACGCCGTGTCGCGTCCCGCCACGCCGAGGCGCCCCGGCGACACGGACACCCGAGTAGAGCACATCGACCTGGGCTGAGGCCGGGCGGGACACTCGGGGGGAAGGGATGAGAAATGGCGCTGACGATCGGCGTTGACATCGGTGGCACGAAGATCGCCGCCGGGGTCGTGGACGAGGACGGCCACATCGTGGAGAACCTCCTGAGGCCCACGCCCGCGGAAAGCCCTGACAAGGTGGCGGACACGATCGCCGAGGCGGTGCTCGAGCTCGCCGGCCGCCACGATGTCGAGGCCGTCGGGCTGGGCGCCGCGGGTTTCGTCGACGAGACGCGGTCGATCGTCCGCTTCGCCCCGAACCTCGCGTGGCGCGAGGAGCCGCTGCAGAAGAAGGTCGCCGAGCGGGTCAACCTGCCCGTCGTGGTGGAGAACGACGCCAACGCGATGGCCTGGGGCGAGTACCGCTTCGGGGCGGCGCGTGGTGAGAGTCACGTCGTGTGCGTGACCGTCGGCACCGGCATCGGCGGCGGCATGGTGTTCGGCGGGGCCCTGTATCGCGGCCGGTGGGGCATGGGCGCCGAGATGGGCCACATGCAGGTCGTCCCCGCGGGCCGTCTGTGCGGATGCGGCAAACTCGGGTGCTGGGAGCAGTACGCCAGCGGCAACGCCCTGGTCCACGAGGCCCGGGTGCTCGCCGCCGCCGAGCCCGACCGCGCCGCCCGCATGCTTGAGCTCGCCGGCGGCTCGGTGTCCGACATCGAGGGCGAGCATGTAACGCAGGCGGCGAGGGAAGGCGACGCCGCCGCGCTGACGGCCTTCGGGAGCATGGCGGAGTGGCTCGGCCAGGGCATGGCGGACATCGCCGCCGTGCTCGACCCCGGCTGCTTCATCCTCGGCGGTGGCGTCTCACGAGCCGCCGACGTGTGGATCGACCAGGCCCGTGCGGCGTTCCTGCGCGCGCTGACCGCTCGCGAGCACCGGCCGCACGCCGACATCCGCCCGGCCGAGCTCGGACCCGCCGCCGGTCTGGTCGGCGCGGCGGACCTCGCCAGGCATCCCTGACCGCAGGCCTGGAAAGCACAGGTATCCACGATCCATGGTGATCCGCGTCGGCACCTACAACGTGCGTTCGATGTACGACGACAACGCCGCGCTGGCGCGGGTCATCAGGGTCATGGCGCCGGACGTCCTGTGCGTACAGGAGGCTCCGCGCCTGCTGCGCTGGAAGCACAGGCGTGCCGGGCTGGCCCGTGCCGCCGGGCTGCGGATGGTCGCCGGCAGGCGGTGGGGCGGCGTCGCGGTGCTCGCCGCCCCGCGCACGCGGCTCCTCCACGCCGAGAGCCATCTGCTGCGGCCGTTCCTCGGCCTTGAGCGGCGCGGGGTCGCCATCGCTGTCGTGGACTGCGAGGACACGCCGATCACCGTCGCGTCCGTACACCTCGATCTCGTCGCCGCAGCCCGGCTGTGCCACGTGATCGAGATCGTGAACCTCGTCGAGGACGTCGCCGACCGCTTCGGCGCACCCATCGTGGTCGCGGGCGACGTCAACGAGGAGGCCGGCGGGGCCGCCTTCGGGTACCTCACCCGGCGGCTCGCAGACTGCTACGCGCTCGCCCCCATGGGCGACGGGCTGACCTTCCCGGCCAGGACGCCGGGAAAGCGGCTGGACGTGGTCTTCGCCGGCGCCGGGCTCTCGGTCAGGTCCTGCGGCGGCGTGGACGCCCCCGGGGAAGACCTGGTGGCGGCCACCGATCACCTGCCCGTCGTCGCCGAGCTCCTGGCGAGCTGAGGCCGTCACGGGCTTTCCCCCCGGCTGGCGGACGCACTGAGTTCAGGTGACCGTTTGGTCAACAGTGGGGTACCTGCCGCGCGTGGGATGGCAGGACACGTACGATTTGGTCATGTCCCGCCGCCTGTCGCGGCGTGCGATGCCGTTGTGCGTGCTGCTGACCGGCGTGCTGACCGGTGCCCTCATCCACGCGACCTCCGCAGCGCACGCCCACGCCGACCCCTCCCGTCCCCGTGCCGCCGAGCGCGGCCCGGTGGTCGGCCTGCTCCAGGAGTCGGCGACCGCGCGGCTGCAGAGCGACGGGTCCCTCTCCGACGTCGTGGGCCTTTCGAAGTCCGACGTCTGGGCCGTGGGCCAGGAAGACGTGTGGGAGGCCTGGCAGAACCGCAGCGTGATCACCCACTGGGACGGCACCACCTGGACGGAGATGGGCATCCGCAACGACGCCTCCAGCGCCGGGCACCTGCGCTCGGTGGCCGCCGCGTCGGCGGGCGAGATCTGGGCGGTCGGCGACGGCCACGACGGCCTGCCGTACGTCGTGCGCGGTAACGGCTCGGCGTTCGACCGGGTCAGCGTGCCGCAGCTCGGCTCGGGCGACTGGCTCGGAGGCGTCGCCGCCGTTCCCGGGCGGATGGTCGCGGTCGGAAGCCGGGGCAAGAAGACGCTCGTCGTGACGTCCACGGCCAAGGGCTGGACGGCCGTGGAGGGCAAGGCCAAGGGCACCCTGTACGGGGTCGCGCTGACGCAGAAGGGCGATGGCTGGGCGGTCGGCGACGGCGGGGGCGAGCCCCTGATCATGCACCTGGCCGGGAGCACGTGGAAGCCCGCCACGGTGCCGTCCGTCGCCGGGGGCTTCCTGCGCGACGTCTTCATCGACGGGCCGAAGAAGGCGGTCGCCGTGGGCGGCGTCTACCACGACGACGGGAAGATCGTCCCACTGGTCCTGACGTGGAACGGCAAGCGCTGGAGCCGGGCCTCGGTGCCCGACCGCTACGCCGAGCTGTACGGCGTCACCGGGGACGGCAGGGGCCACTTCTGGGTGTCGGGGTTCGACCCCGAGCATCCCGGACAGGCGTTCCTTCTCCGCGGTGGCGGGTCGGGGTGGCGGGTGGTCCGGGGCGAGACCTCCGCCAAGCCGCGCACCGTACGCCTCCAGGCGGTGACCCACGTCGGCGACCTCACGCTGGCCGTCGGGCACGTCGTGGACGTGAACGATCGGTACACCGACGTGGTCGAGCGCTTCCAGCCGAACACCTCCAAGACCGGCGGCACGACGGTGAGGACGGACGGCGCCCCGACCAAGCGCTGACGATTCTCGTAAGCCATGGTTTCGGCCATCCGGCACGATGGGCCCGCGGCTGTGGCCCGGGCCGCGGGGCCTCAGAGGATCGCGCCGTCGTCCCAGCCGGAGTCAGGGGGCGGGCCGTCGCCCATCCGCACGATCAGCGCGACGAAGCCGCCGATGAACGCGGCGATGGCGGCGAACACGATCCAGCCGTCCATCGGCCAGGACAGGAGCGCGGCGAGCAGGAGGTAGGCGGGGCCGCCGAACAGCGCGAGCCAGGCGATCTTCGTGCCGGGGTCCATCTTCGGGAGCGGGGGCGGGGGAGGCGGAACGTAGTGGTCACTGTCGTCCTCCTCAGGGGCGGGGGCCCGCTCATCGTCTTCCTCTTCCTCGCGGGTCACCGCGGGGATCTCCGCCTTCACCGGTTGGGGGGTGTCGTCGGCGGGGATGTTCTCGCGGTCCGGCCACGGCTGGGCGGCCGAGGTGGCTTCGGCGGTTTCGTTGAAAGAGGCGACGATCTGACGCCAGACCTCGTCCTCATCGCTCTGTGGCGTCACCGGTCACTTCGATTCGTTCCTATGCTGATGATCGCGCTTGCTGGGTCGCTCATGCTGGTGATCGTGCTCGCTGGGGTAGCTCGTGGTCGCTGCTCGGCGGCCGGCGGGCGCCTCGCACGCGGCTCGCCGCTGAGGTCGGATCAGTCTCTCTGCAAGGGTACCGAGGCGTGAGCCCTGATGAAGTCGAGGCTCCCCTCGAATATCTCGGGTGCATCGTTGTCGAGCGTCGCCACGTGGTAACTGTTCAGGCACTCGCGCACCGTCAGATTGTCACCCAGGACCTCGCTCATCAACTTGACGCTCTCCGGTTTCACGACGTGGTCCTCGGGGCTGCGGTAGACGAGCACGGGCTGGGTGACGCGGCCGAGCTCCGCCTGGACCAGCGACCAGAGCCTCGGAAGCGTGGCCGCCGCCCTGACGGGGCTGCGCGCGTAGGCGAGCTCGGTCACCCCCTCTCGCTTGATGTCGTTCGCGACCCCGGCGACCGAGGGCAGCACGAACTTCAGCACGGGGGCGAACTTCAGCAGTGGTGTGTCGTTGACGATGGACGGGTTGACGACGACCAGGCCCCGGACCGAGGAGCCGTGGACCTCCGCCAGCCGGAGCGCCATGCACCCCCCGAGGGAGAGGCCCATGACGAAGACCTCCGCGCACCTGGTGCGAAGGCTCTCGAAGGCTCTCTCGAGCTCGGCGAACCAGTCTTCCCACCGGGTGCGGTTCATCTCCTGCCATGTGGTGCCGTGTCCGGGCAGGCGGGGCAGTGATACGGTCAGCCCCGCCGCCGCGAGATGCTGTCCCCAGGGGCGTAGTGACTGCGGCGTCCCGGTGAAACCGTGGCAGAGCAGGACCCCGACCTGGCCACCTTCGTGCTGGTACGGCTCGGAGCCGGGCATGAGCGGCATGGTTGATTCCTCTCCTGATACGGCTCGCCCGATCGTCGCACGTTCGGGTGCCCTCCCGCGAGATCCGCAGGCCCGGTGTCGCGTTGGTGGGTTCCGAGGTGTAGGTGCGGTGAGCCGGGCATGCGAAGATGACGCCACGCCGGTTACAGCGCTGTGAACGCCGAGAGAAGCCAGAGAAGAGGTGCCCGAGTGTTCTACTGGGTGGTCAAGGCGATTCTCTCGCCGCTCCTCCATCTGGTGTTCCGTCCTTGGGCCGAGGGCACCCAGCACATCCCGAAGGAAGGCCCGATGATCCTGGCGGGCAACCACCTGTCGTTCGCCGACCACTTCTTCGGCGCGCTGCCGCTGCCGCGCAAGGTCATCTCGCTCGGCAAGGCCGAATACTTCACCGGGCGCGGTGTGAAGGGGCTGCTGAGCCGGGCGTTCTTCACCGGTGTCGGCACCGTGCCCATCGACCGGTCCGGCGGCAAGGCCAGCGAGGCGGCCCTGCGCACCGGCCTGCGCATCCTGCGCGAGGGCCACGTCCTCGGCATCTACCCCGAGGGCACCCGCTCACCCGACGGGCGCCTCTACAAGGGCAAGACCGGGGTGGCACGCCTGGCGCTGGAGTCACGGGTGCCGGTGGTCCCATGGGCGATGATCAACACGTACGAGATGATGCCGCCCGGGCGCATGGTCCCCAAGCTCGGCATCCGGCCCGGCGTGAAGTACGGCAAGCCGCTCGACTTCTCGCGCTACTACGGCATGGAGGAAGACCGCCTGGTGCTCCGCGCCGTCACCGACGAGATCATGTACGCGCTGATGGAGCTGTCCGGCCAGGAGTACGTCGACAAGTACGCCGCCAGCGCCAAGGTCGAGATCGCCCGCGCGGCGAAGAGGCCGGCCTCCTCCTAGACGCCGTGGTCACGGGCCGAGGCTATCGCGACCTGCCCGAAGCTGATCCCGGCGTCGTTGGGCGGCACACGTGAGTGCAGCAGCACCGTGAACCCCCGCTCCTCCAGCAGGGCCGTCGCCCGCTCGAGCAGGAAGAGGTTCTGGAACACCCCTCCGGACAGCGCCACCATCGGCAGGCCCGTACGCTCCCGTATCCGCAGGCAGCCTTCCACGACGAGCCGGGCGACACCGTTGTGGAATCGCGCGGAGACGACCGGCGGCTCCACCCCCGCCTCCCTGTCCTCCAGCACCGCGTGGACGAGATCGTGACCCGCCACGGTGAAGGGGACCTCGCCGTCCACGGTGTCGCCGGTGACGTGGACGATGCCGGTGCCCTCGAGGATGCGGCAGGGGTACGCGCCTCGCTCGCCGGGGTCGGCGATCTGCTCCAGCTCGACGGCGGCCTGCCCCTCGTAGGTGACCGTGTCGCGGCCGGTCGTCAGCGCGGCCGCGGCGTCGAACAGACGTCCCATGCTTGAGGTCGGCGGCGCGTTCACACCTCGTGCGGCCATCGCGACGACGGAGTCCCACCGCTCGGCGTTGCGCTCCCGCACCCCCGGCTTCCGCGCCGTGCCGGTACCGAGATAGGCGGCGGCCATCCGCCAGGGCTGCCGGATCGCCATCGCCCCGCCCGGCATCGGCACGGTCGCCAGGTGCCCGGCACGCCGGAACCCGGCCAGGCCGGCGACCAGGAACTCCCCGCCCCAAAGCGTGCCGTCCAGGCCGTATCCCAGCCCGTCGAAGGCCACGCCGATCACCGGCCCGGCGGCGCCGTTCTCCGCCATGCAGGACGCGATGTGGGCGTGGTGGTGCTGCACGCCCACCAGCTCGACGCCCTCGCGCTCCAGCGCGTACTTCGTCGAGAGGTACTCCGGGTGCAGGTCGTGGGCCACCACCTCGGGGTCGATGCCGAACAGGCGCTGGAAATGCCCGACACCCTCGGCGAACGACCGAAGGGTCTCGTAGTTCTCCAGGTCGCCGATGTGGTGCGACACGAACGCGCGGCGCCCCTCGGCCAGGCAGAAGGTGTGCTTCAGCTCGGCTCCGCACCCGAGGACGGGCCGCCGGGCCTCCCGTACGAGGGGCGACGGCCGGGGGACGTAGCCCCGCGAGCGACGGATCGGCAGCTCCCGGCCCCGGAACACCCGGATCACCGAGTCGTCGGTACGCGTGTGAATCAGCCGATCATGAAGCAGGAAGGCGTCCGCGATGCCGTTCAGGCGTTTCATGGCCGTCTCGTCGACGTACGCGATCGGCTCGTCGGAAACGTTCCCGCTGGTCAGCACGATGGGCTCGTGCAGGCGCCGCAGCAGAAGGTGATGCACGGGGGAGTAGGGCAACATCACGCCGAGCACCCGGCCCCCCGGCGCGACCCCCTCCGCGACACCGGGCTTCGGGATGCTGTCGTTCGCTCGGCGGCGCAGCAGGACGATGGGCCGTCGCCGGTCGGTGAGCAGCCGTTCCTCGTCCGGGTCGATGTCGCAGAGCAGGCGTGCCGCCGCCACGTCGGGAACCATCAGCGCGAACGGCCGGTCCTCGCGGTGCTTGCGCGCGCGCAGCGCCGTCACGGCCCGCTCCAGATCGGCGCGCACGGCCAGGTGGTAGCCGCCGATCCCTTTGACCGCGAGGATCAGCCCCCGGTTGAGAAGGCTCGCCGCCTCCTCCATCGGGTCACCCGGGATCTCCCGCGCCGAGCCGTCGAGCAGCCGCAGGCGTGGCCCGCA
The DNA here is from genome assembly GCA_025964675.1 of Sphaerisporangium sp. Lineage (GTDB taxonomy): Bacteria > Actinomycetota > Actinomycetes > Streptosporangiales > Streptosporangiaceae > Sphaerisporangium. The sequence goes on from JAOPYI010000238.1 coordinate 63,666, forward strand.
CTTCACGCAGCACAGCGGCTGGGCGTGGAAGCGCCTGCTCGCCGGGTCGTGGTACTCGGCCGCGCACTCCTCGCACATCTCGAACGACGCCATCGTGGTGCCGGCCCGGTCGTACGGCGAGGAGCGCACGATCGTGAAGCGCGGCCCGCACGCCGTGCAGTTGATGAACGGGTAGCCGTGCCTGCGGTCGGCGGGGTCTTCCAGCTCCCGCAGGCAGTCGGCGCACGTCGCCACGTCCGGAGAGATGAGAGCGCGCCCGTGACCCGCGCCCGTGCTGGGCGCGATGCCGAACCCCGGCTCCCCGGTGACCGGGATCTCCCGCGAGGTCACCTGGTCGACGATCGCGAGCGGAGGCGGCCTGTCCCGTACGGTCTCCACGAACTCGGCCACTGCGGTCGAGACGCCCTCGACCTCGATGAACACGCCACGCTCGTCGTTGCCGACCATCCCACGCAGCCCCAGCCGCGTCGCGAGCCGGTGGACGAAGGGGCGGAATCCAACCCCCTGGACGACACCGTCGACCCGGATCTCGGCACGGACGCAAGAGCTCACAAGATCAGTTTCCGGCGGCCACCGATCACAAGCAACGAAGACGCGCGACGCGGCCCTGAACCTTCTCCATCAGGCGTGACGGGGGTATGCGACCTGTCCCCGTGCCTCGTCGATCAGGCGCATCATGGCGAGGCTGTCGTCCAGCGGCATGATGGTGCTCTCGGTGCGACCCTGGGCGAGCGCGTCGCGTACCTCTCGGAGCTCCCCGGCGTAGCCGTTGTCGGACGCGTCGACGACGTGCTCCTCCGGCTCACCGGTCAGGCCGTGCAGGACCATGCGGCGGGTGGCGAAGAAGGGCGCTTCCAGGTCGGCCCGCATGGTGGTGCCGGCCACCGAGGCGGAGTTCGCCAGCGGGCTGAGCAGCGAGGTGTCCAGCAGCGCCCGCGCGCCCTGTTCCCAGGACATCAGCAACCCGGCCTCGGCGTCGACCCCTGAAGGGGACACGGCGCCCGTGACGGTCATCGTGTCGGGCTCGCCCAGGAGGAGCTGCGCCAGGCCCATCGGGTAGATGCCGAGGTCGAGCAGGGCCCCTCCGCCGAGCGCGGGATCCCACAGCCGGTGCGCCGGATCGTAGGCCATGGGAAAACCGAACGACGCCGAGACCGACCGCAGAGTGCCGAAGCTCCCGTCGCGTACGAGCCCGTGCAGGCGCGTGACCAGCGGGTTGAACCGCATCCACATGGCCTCCATGAGGAAGACGCCCGCGTCGCGCGCCAGCTTCACCATGCGCTCGGCGTCGGCGGCGGTCGCGGCCAGGGGCTTCTCGCACAGGACCGCCCGCCCGGCGGCGATGGCCAGCTCGGCGACCGGGAGGTGGTGGGAGTGCGGCGTCGCTATGTAGACGGCGTCGACCTCCGGGTCGAGCACCAGCTCGTCGTAGGAGCCGTACGCGCGTGGTGCGGCCAGCTCGTCGGCGAGCTCGCGCGCCCGGTGCGGATCGCGGGAACCGACGGCGGCCACCCGCATGCCGGGCTCCGCCGCGATCACCTGTCCGACCGTCCGGGCGATCCCGCCCGTGGCCGCGATACCCCATGACAGCACAATTGCTCCTTTCCAGGCACGGCGTCCGCCGCGCAGCTCGTCCTTAGCGTTGTTCGGATGCTTCGAATTCGGGGCTAGTGGTCGGTCAGGCGGTCGGCGGCGGTGGACCAGAGTGACCGGTCGCCCCTGGGCTCGTAGGCGGTGATCGGCTCGCTGCGGCGTACGAGCTCGCGGATGTCGGTGACCAGGCCGCGGGCCCGGGCCTGGACCAGCGCGTTGCCGAGGGCGGCGGCCTCAACCGGACCGGCCCGCACCGGAAGGCCGGTGGCGTCGGCGGTCATCTGGCAGAGCAACCCGTTGCGCGCCCCGCCGCCGACGATGTGGATCACCTTCACGTCGTGCCCGCTGAGGCGTGCGGCGTCGTGTACGGCACGTCGATAGGCCAGGGCAAGGCTCTCGAGGACGCACCGTACGACCTCGGGCTCGCCGGCAGGAGGCCGCTGGCCGGTGTGCTCGCAGTAGGCGGCGATCCGCCCTGGCATGTCGCCGGGCGGCAGGAAGGACGGGTCGTCGGGGTCGATCAGCGCCGCGAACGGGCGTGCCCGTCCCGCCGCGGCGAGCAGGCCCGCCAGCTCGGGGTCGCCCCACGCCCGCAGGCACTCCTGGAGGATCCAGAGCCCCATGACGTTGCGCAGGTAGCGGGTGGTGCCGTCGAGGCCGGCCTCGTTGGTGAAGTTGGCCTTCCGGCTCTCCTCGGTCAGCACGGGCTTCGGAAGCTCCACGCCGACCAGCGACCAGGTGCCGGAGGAGATGTAGGCGAACTCCGGGGTGGTGGCGGGCACAGCCGCCACGGCCGAGGCGGTGTCGTGCGAGGCCACCGCGATCACCGGCATCCCGCCCGTCTGGCGCAGGACTCCGGCGGGGGTGCCCGGCGGGCGCAGGGGTGGGAAGATCCTTTCGGGGATGCCGAGGCGGCTCATCAGCGGGCGTGCCCAGTCGCCGGTGCGGACGTCGTACAGCCCGGTGGTGGAGGCGTTGGTGACCTCGGCTCCGATCGAGCCGGTCAGCCAGTAGGTGAGGAGATCGGGGATCATGAGGAGCGTCTCGGCCCGATCGAGGGAGTCGCGACCGGCCACGAGCTGGTAGATCGTGTTGAACGGCAGGAACTGCAGGCCGCTGACCTCGTACAACGACGCGGCGCCCACCTCGGCGACCACCCGTTCCATCACCCCGGAGGTGCGCTCGTCGCGGTAGTGCACCGGGTCGCCGATCAGCCGCCCGGAGGAGTCGAGCAGGCCGTAGTCGACGGCCCAGGAGTCGATGCCGATGGAGTCGACAGGCCCCGCCTTGCCGAGGCCGTCGAGGATGCCCTGGTAGAGAGACAGGATGTCCCAGCGGAGGGCGCCCGCCGCCCGCACCGGCCGGTTGGCGAAGCGGTGGACCTCGGTGAGCTCGACGCCGCCGGCGTGAACGCGCGCGGTCATCACCCGCCCGCTGGACGCCCCGAGATCGACGGCCGCGACCGTGCCCATCTCATCACGGGACCGCCCAGCCTCCGTGCTGGACGGGCGCATGTCACGGGTGCCGGGTGGACTCGCGGGCGACGAGCTCGGGCTGGAACATGATCTGCTGGTGGGCATGGCTCTCCGGGTTCTCGCACTCGTCGAGGAGGAGCTCGGTGGCGATCCGGCCAAGCTTGTACGTCGGCTGGCGGATGGAGCTGAGCGACACCGCGGACGCCGCGGCGAAGTCGATGTCGTCATAGCCGATGAGCGCGACGTCGTCGGGCACCCGCAGGCCCGCCTGGAGGAGCCCCCGCAGCAGGCCGAGGGCGAGCAGATCGTTGGCACAGAAGATCGCGTCGGGCAGGCGCCCCCCGGCGACGAGCTTCTCGGCCGCCCGCTGCCCGGCTTTGGCGTTCATGGCCGGCATCTCGACGACACCCAGGGCCCTCGCGGGGTCGAGCCCGGCGGCCGCCACCGCCTGCTCGGCGCCGCTCTTGCGGTCGAGGCACTGCCTGATGGTCAGCGGGCCGGTGACGTAGGAGAGCCGGGTGGCACCGCCGTCGAGGAGGTGGCCCGCCGCCGTCCGGCCGCCGGTGATGTCGTTCACGGCGACCGAGCACTGGTCGGGACGGTGGGCCGGGTGGTCGACGAGCACGACGCTGATGCCGCGGTGGCGGATCACGTCGAGCCGCCCGGGATCCTCGTCGGAGGGGGTGATCAGCAGGCCGCGCACCCTCTGCTCGGCGAAGACGCGCAGGTTGCGCTCCTCCTTGAGCCGGTCTCCCGAGGAGTTGCCGAGGATCACGGCGTACCCCAGCTCGCTCGCCATGTCCTCGACGCCCGCCGCGACGTCGGTGAAGAAGGGGTTGCCGATGTCGATCACCGACAACCCGATCGTGCGGCTGTGCCCCGCGCGAAGGGTGGACGCGGAGCCGTGGCGCACGAAGCCGAGCTCCCTGATGACCTGCTCGACGCGGGAGCGGGTCTCCGCCGCCACTTTGTGGGGCCGGTTGAGCACGTTCGACACCGTGCCGGGGGACACCCCGGCCTGCGCGGCGACCTCCTTGATGCTCACCGTGCTTCCGGCGCTCCCCGTGGTCATCCGGACTCCCTTTGTGGTCGGCGTTCATTAAAACGTGCCAGCGGTGACGCGCACCAGACCTCGTACGAATATCGCACAAGGGCGGGCGGCGCGTCGCCGACGCGGGATGAAGGGGCGCTGGTAACGCTCTGGAAACAGCGCCTTCACCCCCCATTGACATGGTCGCCGGACCGGCCGTAGCGTCCGGGCAAGGCCATTAAAACGTTTTTGGCCTCGCATGCCAAGCGCGCGGAAGGGGCGGGTCAAGGTGAAGGATCCGGGCGAGGCCGGGGCCCCGCAGGGGCCGGCCTCCGGCGCGGCGCCGCCGGTGCTCGCGCTGAGGCGGGTCAGCAAGTCGTTCGGCGCGGTCCGCGCGCTGAGAGAGGTCTCGCTGGAGCTGTTCGCCGGAGAGGCCCACGCCCTCGCCGGGGAGAACGGCGCGGGGAAGTCCACCCTCGTCAAGACCTTGTCCGGCGTCCACCGTCCCGATGAGGGCGAGATCCTGCTGGACGGCGCGCCGGTCGAGTTCGGCGGGCCCGCCGCCGCCCAGGACGCCGGCGTGGCCGTGATCTACCAGGAGCCCACTCTCTTCCCCGACCTCTCCGTCGCGGAGAACATCTTCATGGGCCGCCAGCCGCGTGCCAGGTTCGGGCGCATCGATCGGCGTGCCATGCGCAGCGAGGCCGTCGAGCTGTTCAGGCGGCTCGGTGTGGCCCTCGACCCGGGCAGGCCCGCGCGCGGCCTCTCGATCGCCGACCAGCAGCTCGTCGAGATCGCCAAGGCCTTGTCCCGCGAGGCGCGCGTCCTGGTCATGGACGAGCCGACGGCGGCGCTGTCGGGCAACGAGGTGGCGCGGCTGTTCAACGTCGTCAAGGCGCTCAGGCGGCAGGGCTGCGCGGTGCTGTTCATCTCCCACCGGCTCGACGAGATCTTCGAGCTCTGCCAGCGCGTGACGACCCTCCGCGACGGGTCGTGGGTGGCGAGCGAGCCCATCTCGGGGCTCACCCCCGGCGACCTGGTGAGGCGCATGGTCGGCCGCGACCTCGACACCCTCTATCCCAAGCAGGAGACCGTGCCGGGCGAGGTGGCGCTGACCGTCAGCCGTCTCACCCGCGAGGGCGTGTTCACCGACGTCTCCTTCGAGGTGCGGAAGGGCGAGATCGTCGCCCTCGCGGGCCTGGTGGGCGCGGGGCGCAGCGAGGTAGCTCGCGCGATCTTCGGGATCGACCGCTGGGACGCGGGGTCGGTGGAGGTCGGGGGCCGTCGCCTGCCGGCCGGGAGCCCGGCCGCCGCGATGGCGTCGGGCCTCGCCCTGGTCCCCGAGGACCGCCGGCAGCAGGGCCTGGTCATGGACCTGTCGATCGAGCGCAACATCGGCCTGACCGGTCTCAGGAGCGTTCGGCGTGGCCCGGTGATCTCCCGGGCTGCCGAGCGCGACCGGGCCCGCGACTGGGCGGCCAGGCTCCAGCTCAAGTTCACCCGGCTGGGCGACGCGGTGAACGTCCTGTCCGGCGGCAACCAGCAGAAGGTCGTGCTCGCCAAGTGGCTCGCCACCGACCCCGCGGTGCTGATCGTGGACGAGCCCACCCGGGGCATCGACATCGGCACCAAGGCCGAGGTGCACCGGCTGCTGTCGGAGCTGGCCGGGCGCGGCATCGCCGTCCTCATGATCTCCTCTGACCTGCCGGAGGTGCTGGGCATGGCCGACCGGGTGCTCGTCATGCACGAGGGCCGGCTCACCGCGGAGATCCCGCGTGAGCGCGCCACCGAGGAGAGCGTCATGTCGGCCGCCACCGGCCGCGACCCGGGAGCCGCCGCGTGACCGCCGTGACCGCCGACAGGGCGGGTGGGGGGCGCAGCGCGCGAGGGCTGGTGGAGATGGTGTTCCGGGCGCGGGAGCTCAGCCTGGTCGCCGCCATCGCGATCCTGGTCCTCGTCACGGCCGCCGTCAATCCGAACTTCCTATCCGGCCAGGGCGTGAAGGACATCTTCCTCAACACCTCGATCCTGGCGCTGCTCGCCGTCGGGCAGTCGCTGGTGGTCATCACGAGGAACATCGACCTGTCCGTAGGGTCCGTGGTGGGGCTGGTCGCCTTCTCCACGGGCAAGTTCCTCGCCGCCGACCCCGAGGGGCGGGGCGTCGTCCTGGCCCTCGTCCTGGGCGTCGCGATCGGCGCGGTGTGCGGGCTGCTCAACGGGCTGCTGGTGAGCTTCTGCCGGGTGCCGGCCCTCGTCGTCACCCTCGGCACGCTGTACGTCATCCAGGGCCTCGACCACTACATCGCCCACGGCAGGCAGATCAACGCCGTCGACCTCCCGCCCGCCGTGCTCCAGCTGGGCAACGACGGCGTGTTCGGCGTGCCCTTCCTGCCGATCATCACCGTCGCGGTGATGCTGGCCACCGGCTACTACCTGCGCTCCTATCCCTCGGGCCGCGACTTCTACGCGATCGGGTCCAGCCCCGAGGCCGCGCGCCTCGCCGGGGTGCCGGTACGACGCCGCGTCCTCGCCGCCTACCTCTTCAGCGGCGCCCTCGCCGGGCTCGCCGGAGTGCTGTGGCTGGCGAGGTTCGGCACGGTCGTCGCCGACTCCGCGCGGGGGTGGGAGCTGCTCGTGGTCAGCGCCGTCGTGGTGGGCGGCGTGGCCATCGTCGGCGGCGTCGGCACGGTGTACGGCGCGGTGCTCGGGGCGCTGCTGCTGACGACCATCGGCAGCGCCCTGGTCGTGCTGAAGGTCAACTCGTTCTGGCAGCAGGCCCTCACCGGCGCGCTGCTGCTCCTGGCCATCACCGTCGACCGGGTGCTCGCGGTGCGGGTCACGCGGCTGCTGCGCAGGAGGAGCGTCCGCCATGGCGCCTGACCTCATGACGACCGCGGGCACCGGCAACGCGCCCGGGGAGGCCCCGGCCCGCCGGTCGACGATGGGCCGGTTCGCCCGCTGGGACGTCCTCGTCACCGCCCTGCTGATCGTCGTGTTCCTGGCCGGCGCGGTGGGGTCCCCCGACTTCGCCAACGCCGGCAACCTGTCCTTCGCGCTGGGCGATCTCGGCGAGATCGCTTTGATCGCGCTCGCGATGACGCTTCTCGTCGTCGCCGCCGAGGTCGATCTCTCCGTCGCCTCGGTGCTCGGGCTGTCCAGCGCCCTGCTCGGCGCCCTGTGGGACGCCGGCTGGGCCATCGAGACGATCATCCCTGTCGTCGTGCTCATAGGGGCCGTCTGCGGGCTGGTGAACGGCCTGCTGGTGACCCGGCTCGGCCTTCCCTCGCTCGCGGTCACGATCGGCACCCTGGCCCTCTATCGCGGCCTGGCGTACGTCGTGCTAGGCGACAGGGCGGTGGCGGAGTTCCCCCAGCGGTACACCGACCTCGCGACCGGCGACGTCCCCGGCACTCCGATCCCGTACCCCGTCGCGTTGTTCGTCCTTCTCGCCATCGTGACCGGCGTCGTGCTGCACGCCACCGGCGTCGGGCGGTCGCTGTTCGCCATCGGCGCGCAGGAGGAGGCCGCGTTCTTCGCCGGCATCCGGGTCAAGCGCGTCAAGCTGGCGCTGTTCGTGGTGTCGGGCACGATGGCCGCCTTCGCCGGCGTGGTCTACACCCTGAGGTACGGCAGCGCCCGGGCCGACAACGGGTTCGGAGTCGAGCTGGCCGTCATCGCCGCCGTGCTGCTGGGCGGGGTCGACTTCGACGGCGGCAAGGGCACGCTCGGCGGGGTCATCGCCGGAGTCCTCCTCATAGGGCTGCTGCGCAACCTCCTCATGCTCAACGACGTGGCGACCGAGATCCAGTCGATCGTCACGGGGCTCCTTCTCATCGTCTCGGTGCTCACCCCCCGCCTCGCGGCGGTCCTGCGGCAGCGGCGCCGCGCTCCTGTTTCGCACACCCCCCGCTCCTCCACGGAAGAAAGAAGTCGATGATGACGCATTCTTCACGGCGGTTCGCCTCCGCGATCATCGCCACGAGCGCGCTCGCGCTCTGCCTGGCGGCCTGCGGCGGCACCACGAAGGACTCCACCCAGGCGTCGGCGACCCCGGCCGAGACCTCGGCGCCGGCGCCCGCCAAGGCCGACCCGAACGCGCCGGTCAAGCAGGGCCTGAAGCTCGCCTTCCTGCCCAAGCAGATCAACAACCCGTACGAGACGATCGTCGACGACGCGGGCATCCAGGCCGCCAAGGAGTTCGCCGGCACGGCCAAGGAGGTCGGCCCGTCGGACGCCTCGGCGTCGTCCCAGATCTCCTACATCAACACGCTCACGCAGCAGGGCCAGGACGCCATCCTCATCGCGGCCAACGACGCCAACGCGGTCTGCGGCCCGCTCAAACAGGCCATGGGCAAGGGCATCAAAGTCGTGGCGTACGACTCCGACGCCGCGAAGGACTGCCGCGACCTGTTCATCAACCAGGCCAGCTCCGAGGAGGTCGGCCGCAGCCAGGTGAGGCTGCTCGCCGACATGATCGGCCACAAGGGCGACATCGCGATCCTCTCGGCCACCGCGAACGCCACCAACCAGAACACCTGGATCGGCTTCATGAAGGACGAGCTGACCAAGCCCGAGTACAAGGACATGAAGCTCGTCAAGGTGGCCTACGGTGACGACGACGACCAGAAGTCCTTCCAGCAGACCCAGGGCCTCCTGCAGGCGTACCCCGGCCTCAAGGGCATCATCTCCCCGACCACGGTCGGCATCTCGGCGGGCGCCCGCTACATCTCCGGCTCGAAGTACAAGGGCAAGGTCGTGCTGACCGGGCTCGGCACGCCCAACCAGATGCGCCAGTTCGTCAAGGACGGCACGGTCCAGAAGTTCGCCCTGTGGAACCCCAAGGACCTCGGCTACCTGGCCTCCTACGCCGCCGCCGCGCTGTCCTCAGGGCAGATCACAGGCGCCGAGGGCGAGACCTTCAAGGCCGGAAAGCTCGGCGAGAAGACGATCGGCAAGGACGGCGAGATCATCCTCGGCCCGCCGTTCACCTTCGACGCCTCGAACATCGGCCAGTTCGACTTCTAGACCGTCGTGTGAAGCTCGCGCGGCACGCCGGGCGCCGCGCGAGCCGTACGTGAGGAGCATTGATCCATGAAGCGCCTGTGCTTCCTGCTGAAGGTCAGGCCGGAGCGGCTGGAGGAGTACCGCCGCCGCCACGAAGCGGTGTGGCCCGACATGCTCGGCGCGTTGCGCGCGGCCGGATGGCACAACTACTCGCTCTTCCTGCGCGAGGACGGCCTGCTGGTCGGCTACCTCGAGACCCCCGACTTCGACGCGGCCCTCGCCGCCATGGCGGTGACGGACGTCAACGCCCGCTGGCAGGCGGAGATGGCGCCGTTCTTCGAGGAGCTCGACGGGCGCCGCCCCGACGAAGGCATGTTCACGCTCGACGAAGTTTTCCATCTCGACTGATTCGGGGACCCCACATGGCAACGGACATCAAGGCGGCGCTGCGGCGGCAGCGCATCGAGACGCCCTCCTGGGCGTTCGGCAACTCCGGCACGCGGTTCAAGGTCTTCGCCCAGCGCGGCGTGCCACGAGACCCGTACGAGAAGCTGGCCGACGCGGCGCAGGTGCACCGGTTCACCGGCGTCGCCCCGACCGTCGCCCTGCACATCCCGTGGGACAAGGTGGACGACTACGCCGACCTGGCACGGCACGCCCGCGAGCTCGGCATCGGCATCGGCGCGATCAATTCCAACGTCTTCCAGGACGACGACTACATGCTGGGCAGCGTGACCAACCCCGACCCGGGCGTGCGGCGCAAAGCTCTCGGCCACCTGCTGGAGTGCGTCGACATCATGGACCTCACCGGGTCCGACACGCTGAAGCTGTGGTTCTCCGACGGCACCAACTACCCCGGCCAGGACGACATCCGCTCCCGGCAGGACCGGCTCGCCGAGGCGCTCGCGGCGGTGTACGACCGGCTCGGCGAGGGGCAGCGGTTCCTCCTGGAGTACAAGCTCTTCGAGCCGGCCTTCTACGCGACGGACGTGCCCGACTGGGGCACGGCGTACGCCCACTGCCTCAAGCTCGGGCCGAAGGCCCAGGTCGTCGTGGACACCGGCCACCACGCCCCGGGTACGAACATCGAGTTCATCGTGGCGTTCCTGCTGCGCGAGGGCAGGCTCGGCGGGTTCGACTTCAACTCCCGGTTCTACGCCGACGACGACCTGATGGTGGGAGCGGCCGACCCGTTCCAGCTCTTCCGCATCATGTACGAGGTGATCCGGGGTGGCGGCTACTCCGAGCGCGTCGCGTTCATGCTCGACCAGTGTCACAACATCGAGCCCAAGGTCCCCGGCCAGATCCGCTCGGTGATGAACGTCCAGGAGGCGACGGCCAAGGCGCTGCTCGTCGACGGCGACGCGCTGGCGAAGGCCCAGGCCGAGCGTGACGTGCTCGGCGCCAACGCCGTGTTCATGGACGCCTACGACACCGACGTCCGCTCCCTGCTCGCCGAGCTGCGCGGGGAGGACGGCCTCGACCCTGACCCCATGGCCGCCTACCGGCGGTCCGGCTACGCGGAGAAGGTCGTCGCCGAGCGCGTGGGCGGAGCCCAGGCCGGATGGGGAGCCTGATCATGACAGCTGCGACCGTCGGTGAGCTGCTGCGCCGGGCCCACGCGCTCGGCGCGGACCCGCGCAACACCAACTACGCCGGGGGCAACGCCTCCGCCAAGGGCACCGCCACCGATCCCGTCACAGGGACGGACGTCGAGCTGATGTGGGTGAAGGGCTCCGGCGGCGACCTCGGCACGCTGACCGAGGCCGGGCTCGCGGTGCTCCGGCTCGGCCTGCTGCGCTCTCTCGCCCGGGTCTACCCGGGGGCCGAGCGCGAGGACGAGATGGTCGCGGCCTTCGACCACTGCGCCTTCGGCAAGGGGGGCGCGGCCCCCAGCATCGACACGGCCATGCACGGCCTGGTCGACGCCGCCCACGTCGACCACCTTCACCCGGACGCCGGCATCGCCATCGCCACGGCCGCCGGCGGGGAGGCTCTGACCAGGGAGATCTTCGGCGACAAGGTGCTGTGGGTGCCCTGGCGGCGTCCCGGCTTCCAGCTCGGCCTGGACATCGCCGCGCTGAAGGACGCCAACCCGGGCGCCATCGGCGTCATCCTTGGCGGGCACGGCATCACCGCCTGGGGGGCGACCGGCGAGGAGTGCGAGGCCAGGTCCCTTTCGATCATCCGCACGGCCGAGCGCCACATCGCCGAGCATGGCAGGCCTGAGCCGTTCGGGCCCGTGATCCACCACCCGCTGCCCGACGCGGAGCGCGCCGAGCGAGCCACGGCGCTGTTCCCGCTGGTCAGAGGGCTGTGCTCCACCGACGCCCGCCAGGTGGGCCATTTCACGGCGACCCACGAGGTGCTCGACTTCCTGTCCCGCGCCGAGCATCCCCGCCTGGCGGCCCTCGGCACCTCCTGCCCCGACCACTTCCTCCGCACCAAGGTCGCGCCGCTCGTCGTGGACCTGCCGCCGGACGCTCCGCTCGACGACGTCGTCACCCGTCTGCGGGAGCTGCACTCCGCCTACCGCGACGACTACCGCGCCTACTACGAGCGGCACGCCTTGCCCGGCTCGCCCGCGATGCGTGGCGCCGACCCGGCGATCGTGCTCGTGCCCGGTGTCGGCATGTTCAGCTTCGGCAAGGACAAGCAGACCGCGCGGGTGGCGGGCGAGTTCTACGTCAACGCGATCAACGTCATGCGCGGGGCCGAGGCGCTGTCGAGCTACCAGCCGATCGAGGAGTCGGAGAAGTTCCGGATCGAATACTGGGATCTGGAGGAGGCCAAGCTCAGGCGCATGCCGAAGCCCAAGCCGCTGGCCACCCGGGTCGCGTTCGTGACCGGCGGGGGTTCGGGCATCGGGGCGGCCACCGCCCGCAGGCTCGCCGCCGAGGGCGCGTGCGTCGTGGTAGCCGACCGCGACCTCGGTGCGGCGGAGAAGGTCGCCGCCGAGATCGGCACGAGCGACGTGGCGGTGGCCGTCGAGGTGGACGTGACGTCGGAGGAGCAGATCGTCGCGGCCGTGCGCCGGGCGGTCCTCGCCTTCGGCGGGGTCGACGTGGTCGTCAACAACGCCGGGCTGTCCCTGTCGCGTTCCCTGCTGGAGACGACGGCCGCCGACTGGGATCTGCAGCACGACGTCATGGCCAGGGGATCGTTCCTGGTGTCCCGCGAAGCAGCACGAGTCCTGATAAATCAGGGTATGGGTGGCGACCTCATCTACATCTCGTCCAAGAACTCCGTCTTCGCCGGCCCGAACAACGTGGCGTACGGCGCGGCGAAGGCCGACCAGGCCCACCAGGTCCGCCTGCTCGCGGCCGAGCTCGGCACGTACGGCATCCGCGTGAACGGGGTGAACCCCGACGGCGTGGTGCGGGGCTCGGGCATCTTCGCCTCCGGCTGGGGCGCCAACCGCGCGGCGGTGTACGGCGTGCCCGAGGACCGGCTCGGCGAGTTCTACGCGCAGCGCACCCTGCTCAAGCGCGAGGTGCTGCCCGAGCACATCGCGGCCGCCGTCTTCGCCCTCACCGGCGGAGACCTGTCCCTGACCACCGGCCTCCACATCCCGGTGGACGCCGGCGTCGCCGCGGCCTTCCTTCGCTGATCCCTGCGAGATGACCTCAGGAGACGTGTCCTGCGCGCCATCCGGTCAGGTCGAAAGTACTCGCTTGCTTACAAAGGGGGACCCACCTCTCGTAGTGATCAAAAAGACTCTGTATCGTTCATACGGTCACGGTGATCGAGTTTCGGAGGCCCGCCAAGTGACCGAATTTTCCTCGGCCGGCGGGATCCCTCGCACCGCGAAGGGGCCAAGCGTGGTGGTCGCTGTGCTCGCGCTGTGCGGGATCGTCGTCTCGCTGATGCAGACGATCGTGGTGCCGCTCATCCCCGACCTGCCGCACCTGCTTCACACCTCCGCGTCGGACGCCTCCTGGGTGATCACGTCCACGCTGCTGGCGGCCGCCGTCTGCAACCCGGTCAGCGGCAGGCTCGGCGACCTGTTCGGCAAGCGGCGGGTGATGCTCGTCAGCCTGGGCCTCATGGTGGCCGGGTCGGTGATCTGCGCCCTGTCGAGCGGCCTGGTCCCCATGGTCGTCGGGCGAGTGCTGCAAGGGTGCGCGATCGGCGTGATCCCCCTCGGGATCAGCATCATGCGTGACGAGCTGCCCCCCGAGAGGCTGGGCTCGGCGATGGCGCTGATGAGCGCCACCCTCGGCGTCGGCGGGGCGATCGGGCTCCCGCTCGCCGCGTTCATCGCCCAGCACGCCGACTGGCACGCCCTGTTCTGGCTGTCCGCCGTGATCGGCGCCCTCGACCTGCTGCTGGTCGCGTTCATGGTGCCCGAGTCGCCGCTTCGCGCCCCTGGGCGGTTCGACGTCCCCGGGGCCGTCGGGCTCACCGTGGGCCTGATCTGCCTGCTCCTCGCGATCACCAAGGGCGGTGACTGGGGCTGGGGCAGCGGCCTGACCCTCGGCCTGTTCGCCGCCGCCGTGGTGATCATCCTCTCCTGGGGACTCATGGAGCTACGGGTCCGCGACCCCCTTGTCGACCTGCGCACCAGCGCCCGCCGCCAGGTCCTGCTGACCAACCTGGCCTCGGTGGTCGTGGGCTTCGCGATGCTCGGGATGTCCCTCGTGCTGCCCACGCTCCTCCAGGCTCCGCCGGCGACCGGATACGGGCTCGGCCTGTCGCTGGTGCAGGCGGGACTGTGCCTCGCGCCGGGCGGCCTGGTCATGATGCTGCTCTCACCGTTCTCGGCCCGCGTCTCGCGGCGGTGGGGCCCGAAGGTCGCGCTGCTGCTCGGCACGGTGGTGATCGCCGTCGGCTACGCCGCCACCCTCGGTCTCATGCACTCCGCCGTGCAGGTGGTCATCGGCTCCTCGATCATCGCGGCCGGCGTGGGCCTGGCGTACTCCGCCATGCCGGCGCTGATCATGACGTCGGTCCCGCCGTCCGAGACCGCCGCCGCCAACGGGCTCAACGCGCTCATGCGCTCCATCGGCACGTCTGCCTCCAGCGCCGTGATCAGCGTCGTGCTGGCGCATATGACGATCTCGCTGGGCCTGATCAGGTTTCCCTCGTTGCAGGGGCTCCAGGTGGCGATCCTCATCGCGGGCGGGGTGGCCGTCCTCGGCGCGGTGATCACCGGCTTCATCCCCGGGCGCGGGCGGCCCGCGCGTACGGTGAAGCCGGAATTCATCCAGGAAGGCGTCAGTCCGTGACCCCGGGGATCCAGGAGGTGCCCGCAAGCGGGACGCGGGCCATCGCGGCGGCCTCCACGGTGAGCGCGACCAGGTCACCGGTGTCGAGATCGTGTACGGAGGACTTGCCGCAGGCCCGGGCCAGCATCGTGGTCTCCATGGCCAGGGCGCGCAGGTAGTTGGCGACCCGCTCGGCGCCGAAGTCCGGGTCGAGGCGGTCGGCCAGCATGTCGTCCTGCGTGGCGATGCCCACCGGGCAGCCGCCCGTGTGGCAGGCCGTGCAGGATCCGGGCACGGTGCCGAGCGCCCGGTACCCGAGGCTGACGTCCGCGCCGGTGTCGTCGGAGGTGGAGTTGCAGCCCAGCGCGATCAGCGCGGCTACCCCGACCGACACCGCGTCGGCGCCCAGGGCGAGCGCCTTGGCCACGTCGGCGCCGCTGCGGACCCCGCCGGAGATCACCAGCTGGACCTCGTTCTCAACGGAGAGCCGGCGCAGCGTGTCGGCCGCCATCCGGGTCGCCGCGAGCGTCGGGATGCCGGTGTGCTCGATGAAGACGTCCTGGGCGGCCCCCGTGCCTCCTTGCATCCCGTCGACCACGATGACGTCCGCCCCGGCCTCCACCGCGTGCCGGACGTCGGAGGCCACCCGCGCGGCGCCGATCTTCACGTACACCGGGATCCGCCAGGACGTGGCCTCGCGCAGCTCCTCGATCTTGACGCGCAGGCCGTCCGGCCCCGTCCAGTCGGGGTGGCGGCTCGCGGCGCGCTGGTCCAGGCCCTCGGGCAGGTCACGCATGAACGCCACCGAGGTCGTGACCTTCTGTCCCAGCAGCACGCTGCCGCCACCCGGCGCGGCACCCTGGCCGAGCACGATCTCGACGGCGTCGGCCGAGCGCAGGTCGTCGGGGTCGAAGCCGTACCGCGAGGGCAGGCACTGGTAGACGAGTGTCTTGGAGGAGTCGCGCTCCTCCGGGGCCATGCCGCCGTCACCGGTCGTCGTCGAGGTGCCGGTCATGGCCGCCGCCCGGCCGAGCGCCTCCTTGGCCCCGGCCGAGAGCGAGCCGAACGACATCCCGGCGATCGTGATGGGGATGTCCAGCACGACGGGCTCCTCGGCGTGCCGCGTGCCGAGGACCGTCCGGGTGTCGCACCGCTCCTGGGTGCCCTCCAGGGGAGCGGGGGAGATGCCGGCCGACAGGATGAGCAGGTCGTCGAAGCTCGGGACCGCCCGCTTGGCGCCAAGGCCCCGCACCTCGCAGCCTCCGAGCCGTGCCCGCTCCTGGATCTCGGCGATGACCTCCGGCGAGAAGGTGTGGCTCATCAGTAGTTCCCGTGGTCGTGGTTCTGCATGTTGTAGAGCCGCCGCGTCGAGACGACCTTGGTGACGTCCGCGGGGGAGAGGTGGTCGAACCCGCACCCTTCCGCGAGGATCTTCACGAACGTCACGTCGTGCTGGGTGATCTCCTCTACCACGGCGTCCGCGCCAAGGCCGGCGATCTTCCCGCCGACGTAGAGCACCGCCTCGTACAGCGAGTCCCCGAGGCACGGCCCGGCGTCCCCCCCGATCAGGATGACGCCGGACTGTGCGAGCAGCCCGCAGAGCGCGCCGGCGTCCCCGCCGATCGCGAGCGTCGCGCCCTTGAGCGAGATGCCCGCGCGGGAGGAGCAGCCGCCGTCCACGACCACGACGCCGCCCCGGGCGGAGGCCGCGGCGCTCCGGCCCGCGGAGCCCCGCACGTGGACGTCGCCCGACATGAGGTTCTCGCCCACGCCACACCCGGCCGGCCCGTTCACCGTGATGTGGGCCTGCTTGCCGAGCCCGCCGGCGTAGAAGCCCGCGGGCCCGTCGATCTCCACCCGTACCGGCGCGTCCAGGCCCACCGCGAGGTTGTGCCGCCCGTCCGGGTTGGTCACGACGGCTCTGCCGTACGGCAGAGCCTGTAGCGACCGGTTGATCTCCCGGGTGCTCAGGGCGGCGGCGTCCAGGGTGACCTCGGCAGCCGGTGGATCCCCTTGCCTTCCAGCCCGCTGATCGGACTGACGCGGCAGGGACGTCATCGCGCCTCCTGTTGACAGCCGTGCATCGGTGTCTGTCAGGAGTGAACCGTGACAATGTTGCCGGAGTGGTGCTCACGGATGACCGGGATGTTACTCGCGGGCTACTATCCCGTCCCACGCCGCCCGGCGTCGCCGCCCAGGTGCGACTAGCGGAGATTTGCCCGGATTTGCCGGATGTGCTCGGGGGTCGTGCGGCAGCAGCCTCCGATGAAAGAGGCCCCCGCGTCCCGCCACTCCCTCGCGGCGGCGCCGAACTCCATCGGGTCGGCGAGCCCCAGCCAGCGGTGGTTCTCCGCGTCCCAGGTCTCGCCGGAGTTCGGATAGACCACGATGGGGCAGGCGCTGAGGTGGCTGATGAGGCTCTTGACGTAGCTCGGCGGGGTGCAGTTGATCCCGACGGCCACCACCTGGGGGTTTCCGGCGAACAGGGCGGCGCAGTCCTCCAGCGGGGTGCCGTCGCAGATGTGCTCGCCATCTCTGCACGAGAAGCTCACCCAGGCGTTGACGTTCGGGGTCTCCTCGAGCAGGCGGGCGATGGCCCGCGCCTCCGCGAAGGAGGGGATCGTCTCGCACGCCAGCATGTCCGCGCAGCTGTCCGCCAGCACCTCCCAGCGGGGCCGATGCCAGTCGAGGAGCCCGTCCTCGTCCAGGTCGTAGTCCCCGGTGTACTCCGCCCCGTTGGCCAGGAACGCCCCGTAGGGCCCCACGCTGGCCGCGACCAGGCCGCCGCCCGCCTCGTCCCTCGCCTCCTTCGCCAGCTCCACCGACAGCTGCATCAGCGCCTGAGCCTCGTGCTCGACCCGGCCCCGCTGTGCGAACGCCTGGTAGCTCGCCTGGTAGCTCGCCGTGGTGGCCACGTCGGCACCGGCGGCGAAGTAGTCGCGGTGGGCCTGGAGGATGGCCTCGGGGTTCTCCATGAGCAGCTTCGCCGACCAGAGCTCATCGCGCAGGTCGCAGCCCAGCGCCTCCAGGTGCGTGGCGAGGCCGCCGTCCAGGATCACCACATCGGTCTCATCGGGCTGGGAACTCACCCATATACCCTATGTGTGGTCAGGTCAGACGGTGCCCACGCGGTGACCAAAAGCGGAAGGGCACCTGGTGTGATCACGAACGTCGGGCCGGGATGCCCGTCCTAGCATGGAATCCGGCGCGTGCCGCCACCGCCGGGCATGCCGGGTCACGCTCGCGGCGGGGTGCCTCTCGCGTACCGGGTACGGTGCAGGGGCGGGAAAAGGGGCCGGCTCGCGTAACGAAGCCGCGGCGGTGACCGATCTCGCAGGGTCGGGCGGCGTCGGCAGGCGGGGGTGGTTGTGTGCTGGTGGTCCACGGTGCCTGGACCGGCGGCAGCCTGGCGCTGTGGGCGGAGGACACCTCGCCCGCGCCGGACGCCTCACGACAGGCCGACGCGCCGCCCCGGGAACGCGCGGCCCGGGGCAGGGCCCGCCCCCACCCTTTCGCCGCCCCGTCGTCCACTCTCGCCGCGGCGCTCGGGCACAGCGCGGCCAAAGCCGTGGCCGCCGAGCTGGCGATCCAGCTCCCCGGCTCCGCCAAGGGCCCGCTGCCCTCGCCCGAGTCCGGTCTCCCGAGCGCGGCGCGCTCTCCCAAGATCTCGGCCTGGCGCGTCCCGGCGTTGCTGTTCCGTCCCGCTGAGGCCCTCGGCCTGCTCGGCACGCTGTCCGACCTGCCCGGCGACCCGCCCGCCGGGGCGCCCGAGTGGGGGCCCGGCACCTCGCTGCGCTATCTCGCCGTGGTCGCCGAGCACGCCCGCGCGCTCGTACGGCGCGGCCGGGTGCTGCCCCAGCTCGTCGCCGAGGACGGCGGTCACGCCGCCCGATGGCTTCCCGTGGTCACCGGCGCGGACGCGACCGCGTTCCGGGAGCTCGCCGCCGCGATGCCCCCCGTCTGCCGCGCGGTGGCCGGCGAACGCCCGGTGGCGCGCGCACTGCACGAGGCTCTGGCGGGCCTCGCCGACGGCGCGGCGCGCCTTTGGCTGCCGGAAAGACTGCTGCTCGGCAACCGGGCCGGCCTGAGGAGTCCCCTGGCCGACCGGTGGCTGTTCGCCCTCACGACCGACGACGCCCTGGTCCCCGGCGTGGAGGACGGCGAGGCGAAGGCGTTCCGCGGGATGCTCCGCGACTGGCTCGACTCGGCCCACCGCATGGAGGGGCCGATCCGGGTCTGCTTCCGGCTCATCGAGCCCGAGGGCGACGCGGACGCCTGGGAGCTGGAGTTCGCGCTCCAGTCGGTGGACGACCCGAGCCTGTACGTGCCGGCCTCCCTGCTCTGGGAGGGGACACGCGTCCCCGGGCTGCCCAGACGCCCCGACGAGACGCTGCTCGCGGGCCTCGGGCGGGCCGTACGGCTCTGCCCCGAGTTGCACACGGCCCTGCACACCGCGAGGCCGTCCAGCATGGTCGTGGACACGGCGTGGGCGTTCGGGTTCCTGCGCCGGGCCGCGCCACTGCTCCAGGCCGCGGGGTACGGCGTCCGCCTCCCCGCCTGGGCGGGACGCAAGGGTCTCGGCCTGAAGCTGACCACGCGCTCCCGTACGAGCACGGCGGCCCGGGCGGCGGCCGGTCAGGGGTTCGGCCTGAGCGAGCTGGTGGACTTCAAGGTCGATCTGGCCGTCGGGGACCACACGATCAGCGAGGAGGAGCTCGAGGAGCTGGCGAGGCTGAAGGTCCCGCTGGTACGGGTGCGCGGCCAGTGGGTGGAGCTGGACGACCGCCAGCTCAAGGCGGCGCTGTCGGCGATCGAGCGGCGCCGGGCGGGCGAGATGACCGTCGCCGAGGTGATCCAGGAGGTCGTGAGCGGCGGCGACGAGGACCTGCCGCTGGTCGGCGTCGAGGCCGACGGCCTTCTCGGGGACCTGCTCTCCGGCGAGGCGGACCGGCGCCTGTCGGCGATCGCCACCCCGGAATCGTTCAACGGCAGCCTGCGGCCTTACCAGGAACGCGGCCTCTCGTGGCTGAGCTTCCTGTCCCGCGTCGGCCTCGGCGGCATCCTGGCGGACGACATGGGACTGGGCAAAACGGCACAAACGCTATCGCTGCTGCTGGAGGAGCGTACCGGCGGAACGGTGGCGCCGACGTTGCTGGTGTGCCCGATGTCGCTGGTGAGCAACTGGCAGAAGGAGGCGGCGCGGTTCGCCCCCTCGTTGCGGGTCTACGTCCACCACGGGGGCACGCGAAAGCGCGACGACGAGCTGGTGACCGTGGTTGAGGACGCCGACCTGGTGATCACGACGTACGGGACGGCGCTGCGGGACGCCGGGGTACTCGCGAGGTTCGGCTGGGGCCGGGTGGTCTGCGACGAGGCGCAGGCGATCAAGAACAGCGCCGCGCGCCAGGCGCAGGCCGTACGGTCCATCCCGGCACGCACCCGGCTGGCGCTGACCGGCACCCCGGTGGAGAACCACCTCGCGGAGCTGTGGTCGATCATGGAGTTCTGCAACCCCGGCCTGCTCGGACCGGCCAAGCGGTTCAGGGAGCGCTACCAGGAGCCGATCGAGGCGCGCGGGGACGAGGACGCCGCCAGGGCGCTCAAGCGAGCCACGGGGCCGTTCGTCCTGCGGCGCCTGAAGACCGACAAGACGATCATCTCCGACCTGCCGGAGAAGCTGGAGATGAAGGTGTGGTGCACGCTCACGCCGGAGCAGGCCAGCCTCTACCAGGCCGTCGTCAACGACATGCTGGCCAAGATCGACGACAGTGACGGGATCGAGCGGCGCGGCAACGTGCTCGCGACGATGACCCGGCTCAAGCAGGTGTGCAACCACCCCGCCCACCTGCTAAAGGACGGCTCGCGGCTGGCCGGGCGCTCGGGGAAGCTGGCCCGGCTGGAGGAGCTGGCCGGGGAGATCGTCGAGGAGGGGGACAGGGCGCTGGTCTTCACGCAGTACGCCGAGTTCGGGTCGCTGCTCCAGCCCTACCTCGCGGCCCATCTCGACCGCCCCGTGCTGTGGCTCCACGGCGGGCTGCCCAAGAAGAAGCGGGACGAGCTGGTGGACCACTTCCAGAACGGCGACGAGCCCATGATCTTCCTGCTGTCCCTCAAGGCGGCCGGTACCGGGCTGAACCTCACCGCCGCGAACCACGTCATCCACGTGGACCGGTGGTGGAACCCTGCCGTGGAGGACCAGGCCACCGACCGGGCGTTCCGCATCGGGCAGACGAGGAACGTCCAGGTCAGGAAGTTCATCTGCGTGGGAACGCTCGAGGAACGGATCGACGAGATGATCGAGCGCAAGAAGGCTTTGGCGGAGAGGGTCGTCGGCACCGGCGAGGACTGGATCACCAACCTGTCGACCGACCAGCTTCGCGAGCTGTTCCGGCTCGGCCCCGAGGCGGTGAGCTGACATGCCGGTCGGAAAGGGTGGCTGGTTCGAGGCCTCCGCGCCCATCCGGGTGGAGGGCGGCATCCAGGCGCGCAGCAGGCGCGGGTCGATCGGCGAGCGGTGGTGGTCCCGGCGCTTCATCGACATCCTCGAGGGCATCTGTGACTCCGGACGGCTCACCCGGGGCCGCGCGTACGCGCGGAAGGGCCAGGTGCTGGAGATCGACCTGTCGTCCGGGCTGGTCAATGCCCGGGTGCAGGGGTCGCGGCCCCAGCCGTACCGCGTCTCGGTAAGGATCGCCGCGTACGGCGAGCGCGACTGGGCGGGGATCCAGGAGGCGCTGGCCGGGCAGGCGCTGTACCGCGCGAAGCTGCTGGCCGGTGAGATGCCCTCGGAGATCGTGGAGGTCTTCGACTCGCTCGGCCTGCCGCTGTTCCCCTCCGAGCTGGACATGGAGTGCTCGTGCCCCGACTGGGGCTTCCCCTGCAAGCACCTGTCCGCCGTGCTCTACCTGCTGGCCGAGGCCTTCGACGAGGACCCGTTCCTGGTGCTCGCCTGGCGCGGGCGGGCCAAGGACGACCTGCTGGACGCCCTCCGGGGCATGCCTCTCGATGACGAGGAGACCCCGGACCCTCTGCACGTGGACGATGTGCCGTTCGGCGATCGCCTGAACGACTTCTACTCGGCCCCGGTCCCGCTGAGCCGCCTGCGCCCACGCCCTGGTCACCCCTCCGCACCTCCCGAACTCCTGCTACGCGCCCTGGAGCCCCCACCCATCAAGGTGCGTCACATCCCATTGCTGGACATCCTCCGCCCTGCTTACCGGGAGCTCGGCCCGCGTCCTTGAGCGCTTTTCCGCGAAGAGAGGTGCCGGGGCGGGGATCGCCCGCCCCGGCACAGTGGTGCTCACGTTCCGAATCCAGTTGTCAGGTGCCGTTGACGGAGAGCTCCCACAACGAGTACCCGTACGGGGTGGCCCGCTGCGTGCCGTTCACCCGGATATATCGGCCGGTGCCGGTCACCGCCAGGTCGTCGGTCCCGCCGTCACCGGTGGTCGTCGAATAGATGTTCGACCACGTGGTGCCGTCCGCCGACGTCTGGACCTGGTACGCCCTGCCGTAGGCGGCCTCCCAGTTCAGCGTCACATGGCTGATGTTGTACGACCGGCCCAGGTCGACCCGGATCCACTGCGGATCGCTGAACGCGCTCGACCAGCGTGTACCCGCGTTGCCGTCGGTCGCGTTGGCCGCGAGGAAGCTGCCGTTCTCCGTGGAGGAGGCCGTGGTCGGCTTGCCCTGCGCGATGTTCGTGGCGCCGCCGCCGCCCGGACCCTTGTTGTAGACGGCGACGTAGTCGATGTTCATCTGGCCGCCGGAGATGGTGGCGGCGTTGGGGCCGCCTCCGAAGGCGTCAGGGAAGCCACCGCCCATCGCGAGGTCGTAGATGATGAAGAACGGGTGGTCCACGGCGTTCGCCCACGTCGTGGCGTCCACCCGGTTCGACAACAGCGTGAAGTAGTTGTTGCCGTCGAGGTACCAGCGGATCTGCTCGGGCGACACCGACCGGTCGATCTCCACCGCGTAGGTGTGGTAGCCCGTCTGGCAGCCGGAGCAGGCGCGCTCGCCGCTGCCGATACCGGTCGACTCGTTGCACGGGCCGCCGGGGTTCGTCCCGCAGTGCAGCGTGCCGAACACCGAGCTGCGGCCGTTGATGTCCTCCAGGATGTCGACCTCGCCGCTGGTCGGCCACGGGGTGCCCGTGCGCAGGGTCGAGCCGAGCATCCAGAAGGCCGGCCAGTAGCCGGCGCCGTTCGCGGTGGTCACGTTCGGCTGCTGGATCGACGACTGCATCCTCACGACGCCACCGGGAGCCGCCCCGAACGTCGCCGCCTGCGTCTCGATCCGGCCCGACGTCCAGCCCGCACGCGGGTCCGTGCCCGAGTGAAGGGCCTTGAGTACGAGGTGCCCGGCGCCGTCCTGGAAGACGTTCGCCGTGCTGTTCGTCATCGTCTCGATCTCGCCGGTGCCGAAGCTGCTTCCCGGGCCTGTGTCGTACTTCCAGCTCCCGGTGTTGACGCCGGTTCCCGAGGCGCCGTTGAAGTCATCGCTCCAGGTGAGGCTGAAACCCGACGGCGGGGCCGGGACGGCCGCGCTGGCGGTGCCGGGAACGGCCACGGCGCTGAGGGTCGCGACTCCGACCGTGCCGATCACCAGTGCCATGGCGGAGGCACTGGCCTTGAGACGCGGCATCAGCCTTCTGCTGACGCCGCCTCCCAGATCTCTGCTTGCGCGCATGCCTAACATCGTCTCTCCCTTGCTGGAAGACCGATCGGCGAACGGCGGCGGGTCCCGGGTCCAGGTGCTGGTGCCTTCTGTCCGCCGAGACAGGGACGAGGGGGGTGTACACACCGGCCGTCGAATCGCCGGTGTGCGCCGGGGTGGCAGATCGGTCGAACTAAGGTGAGAGAGCGCTCTCCGGGGGAGAATATCACTGCTTTACGAAGGCTCGTCAATACCTCAGTTAACTTATTTGAAACCTGGCCCAGCCCGCTATCGGTCACTGGCGACCATGGCGGCCGCACGCCTTATGACCGGCCGCCCGACGCCTCATCCCAAAGCTCTGACCTGCCATGATGTCCGACCGTGATCTACTGCCGGGGCCGGGCCCCCGCCTCACCCGTCCGGCGAAGGGAGGCACCGGCCGCGTCGGGGCGCGCCGGGGAGCCCCTGGTACGGACCACGTTCGTAACGTCGCCCCTCCGCTAAGAGCGCTTCCAGAAGGTGGTCCTCGGGCCGTGCGCCTCGCCCTTGCCGCCGGTCAGCTCGGTGAGCACCGTGACCACGCGGAGCCACAGGCGTTCCACGTCCACGTCAGCGCCCGGCGTCTCGCACGCCGACAGCTCACGGGCGAGGGCCGACAGCTCGTTGTCACCGCCGCCGACGTAGGCCGCGAGAGCCGCGAGGCGGCTGCCCAGGTCGGCCAGGTAGCGCCGCCGCTCCGGCGCGGGAAGCGATTCCTGCGCCCGCAGCCGCGCGAGCTCCTCCACCAGCTGTGGCCGTACGGAGTCCACCGCGTGCGGGACCGGTGGCGCGGGCGGGGCCATCCTCCGGCCGGCCGCGCGAGTGGAGAACCGGCCCCGGGGAGCGCCACCCTGGGGAGCCGGGAACGGCTGCGGCCGACCCGGCACGTCCGAACCGCCCGCTTCCAGCTGCCCGCTCTCCTGCGTGCCCACGCTGAAGATCGCGGGTGCGGCCGAGGTGGTGTACGCGGCTGGGGCGGCCATCATCGGCATGGCAGACGCCGCCTGGGCCGGCATGTCCCAGCCGCTCGGCATCTCGACCGGCTGGACGACCCGGTGCGCCGGCCGTCCTTCGGCGACGACGCGCGTGTCCACGGCCACGAAGGCGGTGAACCGGCACAGCACCCCGTGCCGTAGCGATGTTTCGACGATCTCCCGCTCCAGGCCGTGCTCGCCGATGGCGTAGCGGTCCTCCAGGCGGCGCAGGTGCGCCCGTGCCCAGATGGCCCTCGGGGAGTCTCCCTCGGCCGGTGTCCCGGTCAGCCTCCGCTCCCAGGGCTTCCCGTCCGCCGCGACGCCGTGCACGGTGATTGAGCCTTGGGCGGGGCCGCGGAACCTCCCCGACACGGTCAAGGGCACGCCGGAGTACAGCGAGCCGAGATGGGTCACCGTGCCGGGAAGCACGTCGAGCCCGTCGGCCTTCAGCGCCAGGCCGGTGACCAGCGGGGAACCGATCCTGCGGTGGATGTGCTCCATCGCCTCATCCAGGCGGTCCTCCGACTCCACCAGCTCGCAGCGGCCGGAGCCGAGGCCCGCCAGCCTGCCGAGGAACCCGGCGTTGACGGCCCGGTCGATGCCCACGGTGTGGACCCGCACGGCCGCGAGCCGCGTGCCGAGGCGTTCCAGGATCTGGTCGTCGTTGCCGACCTGCCCGTCGGTGACCAGCACGAGCACCCGCTCCCTGGCCGGGTCGTCCAGCAGGTCCAGCGCCTGCTCCATGGGCTGGAGCATCTCGGTGCCGCCCCGCGCCTCCAGCCGGGCGAGGTGCTCGACGGCGCGGTAGCGGTTGCGGTCGGTGGCGGGGGCGAGCCCGGCGGCGAGCCCTTCCGGGCGTTCCACGTCGGTGTCGAACGACAGCACCGCGAACCTGTCGGCCGAGGTCAGCGTGTCGACGATGCGCGCCGCCGCGCGCCGGGCCGCGACCATCTTCCATCCGGTCATGCTGCCGGAGCGGTCGAGGAGCAGCGCCACGTCCCGTGGCCGCCGCGCGGCCTGGTCGTCCGGCGGGGGCGGCAGCACGGTGAGCGTGAAGGTGCCGTCCCCGGCCTCGCCGCCGTCGCCGCTCTCGCCGTCAGGTACGAGGGTCAGCGAGCTGGAGGCCGTGAACTCCAGGCGCAGGACGAAGTCACGGTCGAGGCGCTCGCCGGGCTGGAGCCGGACGACGCCCTCCTCCTCGGTGACCACGTGCAGGCTGGACCGCATCTCCCTGAGGTCGAGCCCCGCCGGGTCGACGCGCGCCGTGAGCGACAGCCGTACGGGGTCGGGGAAGCCCGGCAGCAGCACCGGGGGAGTGATCCGCGACGCGTCCGGCACGGCGTCGGTGTCGGGGACCACGCCGTGCCCCGCCGGCTGGCCGTCGAGCGGCGTGCCCGGGATGTAGCGGGGCGCCACGACGAGCGGGAAGCGGAAGGTCGCCGCGCCGTCCTCGTACGGGAGCGGCTGGCTGAGCGTCAGCCGTACGGTCACACGCTCGCCGGGGACGATGTTGCCGACCCGCATGGTGAAGACGTCCGGCCGCTCCTCCTCGGCGATGGCGGCCCGCCGCCCCTCGGAGACGGCCTGGTCGTAGTCGTGCCGCGCCTGGCCGCGCTCCTTGAGCACGCCCTCGACCACCCGGTCGTCGGCCTCCATCCGGAAGGAGGTCACCGCGGCCCGGTCTGGCAGCGGGAAGACGTACGTCGCCTCCAGCGGGACGTCGTAGGGATTGCGGAAGCCCTGGGCCACCTCCACGCCGGAGGTGAGTGCGGTGATCCGCGCGTCCACCTCGACGCTCTCCAGCGGCAGGTTCCCCTTGCCGGTCCGCAGCGCGCCGAGCCCCGCGTCGGGCAGTGGCGTGTACTCACCGGGCTTCAACGAGGTGATCTGGACAGTCATGGGTGCATTCCTTCGGACGGGGATCGGTCGAGGTCGGGGTGGATGGGACCGGTGCCGGGATCGGCGAGGTCCCGGTCGCGCAGCGCGTCGAGCAGGGTCGCGGCGGCTTCCTGGAGGGCGGCGACGTCGTCGGGCGACGGAGTACGGCCTTCGAGTAGCAGCGTGACCCCGGGCGCGAGCCGTACGCCGTGCAGCAGCCCTTCCGGCTGCGGGCTCGGACGGACGCCGGTCGGCCGTCCGAAGGCGGGGGCCACGGCGTCGGGAACGATCCCGGTCAGGGCCGGTGGGGTGAGGCCGGGCATGGCCGGAGGCGCGAGCCCGGGTACGAGCGGCGGGGTGAGGCCGGGCACGGCCGGTGGGGTCAGGCCGGGCACGGACGCGGTGGTGTGCTCCGGTACGGCCTGAGGGGTGACCGCCGGTCGTTCCGTCCAGAAGCGCTGCCGGGCGGGCGGCAGCCCGGAGCCGGTCCTGCCGTCGGCGTTCGGCTCGGGCCCGGGGTCCCCGCCGGGCACGAGCCCGGCCGGGGAGGCGATCCGGGCGATGGCCTCCAGGGTGGCGTCGGTGGCGCCGGCGAGCTCGGCCTGGATGTCGGCGATGGAACGCCCCTCGGACTGGCGGCGCTTGACCGCGATGAGCTGCAGGAGATGGCGCCTGCCGTACAGCGCGACCCTGCCTCGGCGGGTCAGCGGCGGGTCGAGCAGGCCGATCGTCGTGTACCACCGGATGAGCCGCTCGTTGGGCACGTCGCGAACCCGGCCGTTGGGCCGTGGCGACGTCGGGCGCAGCGTGCCGGCCGCCCGCTCCGCCAGCTCGCCGATGGTCCAGGTGTCACTCATACCTCGATACTGACACTGCAACTATTACAGTGTCAACGTTTAGGACGACTCAGATCGGTTAGGGCGTTCTAGGTAAGGAGGCCAGAAACCACTCTCGGGGGGAGAAACTTCATGGCCCGGATCACCAGCCCTCTGTCAAGCGACAATCAGAAGATCACCGGTGAGGCCCTTCAGGGCGCGCTCATCGACCTGCTCGACCTCTCGCTTGTGGGCAAGCAGGCCCACTGGAACCTGGTAGGGCGCAACTTCCGGTCGCTGCACCTCCAGCTGGACGAGATCGTCGGCATCGCGCGGGCCCGGGCCGACGACGCGGCCGAGCGCGCCGTGGCCGTCGGGGTCAACCCCGACGGGCGCGCGGCGACCGTCGCCCGCGACTCCCAGCTGGAGCAGCTCCAGGCCGGCTACATCGAGGACGAGAAGGTCGTCGGCGCGTTCACCGACATCCTCGGGGGGATCGTCGCCCGCATGCGCGAGCGTGTGGCCGCCACGGAAGAGGCCGACCCGATCTCGCAGGATCTGCTCATCGAGACGACCGAGGATCTGGAGAAGCAGCACTGGATGTTCCAGGCGCAGCGCTGACCTTCCTCACCGGTCTCCGGCGGTCGACCGGCCGGTGAACCGGTGCGTCAGATGAGATCACGTGCGAGAAAGGCGATCGAGGGCCGGGCGGCCAGCAGGGCGCGCAGAGCGTCCCAGCGCGCCGCGCCGGCCCTCAGGTTCCTCAGCAGCCCCACCTCGGTAAGGGCGCGCGCCCATTCGTCGGGCCCGGGCCGGGCCGCCGCCAGCTCCAGCCTTTCCAGCACGGTGTGGCCGGACGCCCCGCGAGGCGACCCCCACTCGCCGGACGCCGATTCCGGCACGTCCAATGGCTCTCCCGAGATGGGCATGGCAGCCGTTTCGGGGCGCCCGACGCTGTCGCGGTCCCGAGCGAGCAGGGACAGCAGATGCGGCCACCGGATCGTCAGGACCGCGAGCTTCGCCACCTCCTCGTCCGTCGCCTTCGGCGCACCCGCCAGAGCGCGCCGGTAGGTGACGAAGGAGTAGAACCGGAACACGTTCACATACCGCTTCAGCTCCCTGGGATTGCTCAGCGTGAGCGCGGGAAGGGCCCGCTCGATGGCGGCGTACGCGTTCTGGTCGCTGTAGAGGTCGTCGTAGACCCGGTCCGCCGCCAGCCGTGCCGCCGCCGACAGCCCGCCGATGGTGACGTCGGAGGCCGCCCTCGGGGAGGCGGGCGGTACCGCCTCGGCGAACGTCTGACGACCGACTGGAGTCGTCTCCTGCACCCGGCGCGCCACCGCGTCGAGGTCGTCGGCCGTCGGGCCGAGCGCCCTGATGGCCGCCTCCATGCGGTCGACCAGTTCCGGATCACTCTGCACAGCCGTGGCCTGCGCTCCACGCCCGCCCCCGTCGTCCCGCTCGCCGGGACCGCCGCCGTACGGCCCCGGGGGGACGTCGAGCAGCGTGCGCAGGAACGCGGGGACCCGCTCGCCGTCGTCAAGCAGCGGCACGCTGAGCGGCAGCTGCACGATCTTCTCCAGGAACCGCCACCCGAGACCCGACCGCTCCTCCATGGCCGGGGGCAGCGTGCGGGCGAGGTCGCGGTAGGCCACCTCCACGTGCGCCGCCACCACCTCGGGCTCCATCGCGAGCACGAAGACGCAGTTGGGGAACTCGCCGGCCACGAACAGGTTGACCGCCTCGATGACCTGCGCGACCGTACCCGGCGAGCACCTGTCGAGGTCGTCCACGAACACCACCAGGGGCCGCTCCTCGGTGGCCACCATGCCCAGCACGCGCCGCATGTCAGTCTGCACCAGATGCAGGAAACCGGTTCTGGACCCGTAGCCGGGGTCGGGGGACAGCTCCGTGACCAGGTCGGGGGCCGCCGTGCCGAGCAGGTCCGGCTGGCGGACCAGCTTGCGGAACGCGCTGTCCGCCGACTCGCCGAGGAAGCGCGCGAGCCGTACGGCCGCCGCGGCGAGCACGAGCAGGGAGCCGCCCGACCCGACGGCCGCCGCCGTGCCCCGCAGGAAGGAGCCGAGGGCGGGCAGAAGGGCCCCGGCGGCGAGCGCCGCGCCGGTGAACACCAAGGTGGCGCAGAAGGCCAGGGCGACCGGCAGCAGGCGCGTCGCGGCCAGCCGGTAGGCCCGCCGGCGTACCGCCTCCCGGTCGATCCGCGAGAGGTTGAGCGCCAGCCAGAAGCGTTCACGCTCGCCCCGCGGCAGGCGGCACGTGACCTGGCTGATGATCTCGTGGGCCAGCCCCGCCCAGACCTGCTCGCCGCTCTGGTACATCCACGGGTTGAACCACACGGTCGGCCGCCAGTCGGCGTGCCGCAGCGGCAGCTCGCCCGGCACGGCGTACTCCCCGCCGCCGTCATCCGGCACCTTGGCCCGGGCGAGCACCTCGGCGTTCGTCACCTCCGCCGACGGCCGGCTGGGCCCGTTGAGGTGGATCTCGGCGGGGCTGCCCTCGGCGGCGCCGGGGTCCAGCAGATCCTGCACCATGCGCATCAGCGAGGTCTTGCCCGCCCCCCAGGGACCCTTGATGCCGATGGTCAGCGGCGGGCGGGTGTCCGGGTGACGGACGAACGCGGCGATGGCCTCGGCGTGGACGCGGTGGCCGAGCCGGTCGTGAATCGTCCACCGGTCGCCGGTCAGCCGGGCCCGGGGCTGGACGGCGCGGCGGGCGGCACGCCAGCGGCGCAGCAGGGAGGAGACGTGTGACAGCTCCTCGGCGTCCAGCCGGTCGGCGAGGGCCCGGCGGATCCCGGGGTCGGCGAACGGGGTGCCCCGCCCGAGCAGGCCCCACTCCACCAGCTCCCGGACCGCCTCGCCCGCCGGGGTGCCCTCGATGAGCAGCTCCGCGACCTCCGGCGTGACCGGTTCGTCCTCGGCCAGCAGGGTCGCGCGGCGCAGGAGCTCCCTGGCGTCCTCGCCGAGGTGGACCTCGTAGATCCTTCCCACAAGCTCGGCGGCCGAGACCGGCGGCACGGGATCGCCCACGACGGCGAGACGGGCCAGCGCGGTGCCGAACGCGGCGCCGAGATCGCGTACGGAGTCCCGTGCGGACGCGACGCCGATCAGCTCGCCCTCGCCGTAGGTGAGCAGGTACGGCCGGCGGTCGGCCCCGATGTCGGCGCAGCGCTCCTCGGCGTACCGGTAGAGGTCGCCGACGGAGATGAGGCCGTCACGGTCGAGATCGGCGTCGCCGGAGAGGATGCCGTCGGCGAGGATCGCGGTCAGGGAGACGGCCCGCCCTGGCCGTTCCCCGGGCATCGTGGCACTGGTGGTGAGCGCGGCGGCCGCGGCCACGGGCTCGCCCCTGACCCGCAGACGGCTCTGGGTCTCGTGGGGCTGGTCCGGGTTCGCCGTCACGAGCCAACCGAAGTCGACGATCAGCAGCAGCGCGGCGCCGTCCGACCGCTCGACCCGGCGGGCGAACTCCGCCATCAGCGCGCCGAACTCGCGCCGCCCCCAGCCGGACTCGGTCGACCAGCGGACCAGGAGCAGGTCGCCTGGCTCGACGGCGTCCAGGAAGGCGCCGACGAGCCGGTGGTCGCCCGCGTCGCACTCGGCCGTCTCGACGGCGTACCCCTCGGAGGTGAGGGCGTGGACGAGCCTGCGGTCGGCTCCGCCCGTCGCCTTGGGGCCGCTTTCCCGGTCGAGGAAGACGAGGGCCTTGCGCGTTCTGATCGTCGGAGCGGGCGGGGCGGAAACGATCATCGAGGTCATCGGCGGGCTCCAGTGGCCGGGCGGCGGGCTCGACGCCCCGAAGCCGCCGGGCCGCGCGATACGGCGCTCGTACGATGATCCCAGGGGCTGGGCCGACCCGAGGCCCGGCGCGAGCGGGCCGGGCCGGTGCTTTGCCGGATGTTTGCCCCGGCCCTGGTGCTCCCCCGAATCAGGGGCATGGCGCTATTGTCGATCACATGACTTCGGGGTTCGACGTGCTCTACATCGGCGGATACACACCCGACACCGGGGGGTCCGGCGCCGGGCTGACGGTGGTCAGGAGGGAGGAGGGCGGCGTGCTGAGGGCGCTGGCCGAGACGGCCGCGCCAGGCCCGTCCTTCCTCGCCCTGCACCCTCGGCTCCCCGTGCTGTACGCGGCGCTTGAGCGCGAGGAGGGCGGCGTGGCGGCCTACTCCGCCGACCCCGACGGCCCGGGCCTGCTGGCGGACGCCGCGAGCGGCGGATCGTACCCCTGCCACCTGGCGGTCGACCCCACCGGCACGTGGCTCGCGGTCACCAACTACGGCGACGGCACGCTGGCTATGTTCCGGCTCGGCAGCTCCGGCCTGTTCGACGGCCGCCCGAGGCTCTTCCCGCATGAGGGCCACGGGCCCGACCCGGCGCGGCAGGCCGAGCCGCACGCCCACCAGGCCGTCTTCGGCCCCGGACGGGCGCTCCACGTCACCGACCTCGGCACCGACGAGGTTCGCCGCTACCTCCTCGGCACCGAGCCGGCCGTCCACCCCGAAGGCCCCGTACGGCTGGCGCCGGGCAGCGGCCCGCGCCACATGGTCCACCACGAGGGCCGCTGGTACGTCGCCGGCGAGCTGGACGGCACGATCGCGGTGTACGACGCCGAGTGGCGCGAGCTCGGCCGCACGCGGGCCAGCGAGGCCACCGGCCAGAACCACGTCTCCCACCTCCAGCTGTCCGCCGACGGGGGTCACCTCTACGTCGCCAACCGGGGTCCCGACAGCATCGCCGTCTTCGGGGTCGAGACCGGCGAGGACGGCGCCGGGCTGACCCGGGTGGCCGAGGTGGGCTCCGGAGGACTGTGGCCCCGGCACTTCGCCCTGGCGGGCGATCACATGTACGTCGCCAACCAGCGTTCGGACGCGGTGGCCACCCTTATGATGCGTGACGGGGTGCCCGTGCCCACGGGGGAGACCTTCAAGGTCGGCAGCCCCGCGTGCGTGCTGGCCGTACCCCAGTAGAGACCGCCGCGGCACCCCTGCGGCCCGGCCGCGACGGGGTGGCGCCCGTACGAAACGCGGCTCCGCGAGGCTTATGAGGCGCTCTCACCACTTGGTCTAGACCAATGTTGGCGGCTGGGGCACAATGCCTTGCGGTGGCGGCCGCCGCGGGATGCGCGAAAGCATTCTGGCGGCCGCGGAGCTCAACATAGTCTGACTGTGTACCCCATCGGGAGGAACCCGCCATGCGTATCGGAGTGCTCACAGGGGGCGGCGACTGCCCCGGGCTGAACGCGGTCATCCGTGCCGTCGTCCGCAAGGGCATCGGCGTCTACGGCCACGAGTTCGTGGGTTTCCGCGATGGCTGGCGCGGCCCGCTCGAGGGCGAGATGATGCCCCTGGAGGTCCAGACCGTGCGGGGCATCCTCCCGCGCGGCGGCACGATCCTCGGCTCCTCGCGGACGAACCCCATCAAGATCGAGGGTGGCGTCGACCGCATCAAGAAGAACCTCGCGGACGGCGGCGTCGACGCGCTGATCGCCATCGGCGGCGAGGACACGCTGGGTGTCGCCAAGCAGCTCTTCGACCTCGGCGTCAACGTCGTCGGCGTGCCGAAGACCATCGACAACGACCTCAACGCCACCGACTACACCTTCGGCTTCGACACGGCCGTCAACATCGCGACCGAGGCGATCGACCGCCTGCACACCACGGCGGAGTCCCACCACCGCGCGCTGATCTGCGAGGTCATGGGCCGTCACGCCGGCTGGATCGCGCTGCACGCCGGCATGGCCGGCGGCGCCAACGTCATCCTGATCCCCGAGAAGCCCTTCGACATCGACAAGGTCTGCGCGTACGTCGAGAGCCGCTTCAAGACCCTCTACTCGCCGATCATCGTGGTGGCCGAGGGCGCCCACCCGATCGAGGGCCAGATAGCGCTGCAGGCCGGTGAGCTCGACGCGTTCGGCCATGTCCGCCTGGGCGGCATCGGCGAGCTGCTCGCCCACGAGATCGAGAAGCGCACCGGCAAGGAGGCCCGCACCACCGTGCTGGGCCACGTGCAGCGCGGCGGCACCCCGAGCGCGTTCGACCGGGTGCTCGCCACCCGCTTCGGCCTCCAGGCGATCGACGCCGCGAACGACGGCGACTTCGGCAAGATGGTCGCGCTTCGCGGCACCGACATCGTCCGCGTCGGCCTGGACGCCGCGACCTCCGAGCTGAAGACCGTGCCGCCGTCCCGCTACCAGGAGGCCGAGGTCTTCTTCGGCTGACCGGGCCCACAGCACCGCACCGCTCCCTCAGGGGCGGTGCGTTCCTGTCTTCCGGGCCCTTGCCGGTGACGGCCGTACCGCGTCGTCGGGGGTACATCCGGGGTGACGGGATCCGGGAGTCCGCCATCCGGGATAAATTGGAGGGTGCCGCATACCGGACGACCTTCCGCCCGGCACGAGGCACCCCGATCCCACCACCGCCCGGAGGCAACCCCATGTCCGTCGTGCCCCCGTCAGCTCTGGGCGAGCCCTGCGTGCTGCTGAAGCTGGGAGAGGTCGTCCTCAAGGGCAAGAACCGCGAGCTGTTCGAGCGACAGCTTCAGATGAACATCAAGTCCGCCCTGAAGAGCTCCGGCGTGAAGATCGACCTCCGGCAGCGCCATGGCGTCATCGCGATCCTGCTCCCCGAGGGCACCAGCGTGGAGACGGCGGACGCCCTCGCCGAGCGCCTCACCGACGTGATGGGCCTGGTGTGGGTCCACCGCGCCTGGCGGGTCGCCAAGGACCCCGACGCCGTCACGGCCGCGGCTCTCGAGCTGGTCGCCGGGCGCCCCGAGGTAGAGCGCAAGGCGACCTTCGCGGTGCGCTCCCGCCGCCGCGACAAGCGCTTCCCCCTCCGCTCCAACGAGCTCGACCGCCTGGTCGGCGGTGAGATCAACGACAAGTACGGCCTGCCGGTGCGCCTGAAGAACCCCGAGCTGACCGTGCACATCGAGGTCGACAGGGACGAGGTGTTCGTCTTCATCGACGGCATGCCCGGCCAGGGCGGCCTGCCGGTGGGCACCAGTGGGCGAGGGCTCGTGCTGATGTCCGGCGGCATCGACTCGCCGGTCGCCGCCTACCGCATGCTCCGCCGAGGCCTCCAGGTCGACTTCCTGCACTTCTCCGGCATCCCGTTCACGACGTCGGAGTCGATCTACAAGGCGTACGCCCTGGTCCGCGCCCTCAGCAAGTTCCAGGTGAGGGCGCGGCTGTTCGTGGTGCCGTTCGGCAAGGCGCAGCAGTCCCTGAAGGCCTCCGGTGCCGACCGCCTGCAGGTGGTCGCCCAGCGGCGCCTGATGCTCAAGACCGCCGAGGAGGTCGCCCACCGCCTGCGGCGCCGCGTGCTGGTCACCGGCGACTCGCTGGGCCAGGTCTCCTCGCAGACCCTGCAGAACATCACAGCGCTGGACGACGCCGTGACCATGCCGATCCTGCGGCCGCTCATCGGCATGGACAAGACCGAGATCATGGCCGAGGCGCGGCGCATCGGCACGCTCCAGATCTCCGAGCTGCCCGATGAGGACTGCTGCACCCTGCTCACCCCGCGCCGCGCCGAGACCCGCGCCAAGATCGCCGACCTCCGCCAGATAGAGAAGCGCCTCGACGCCGAGGAACTGGCCGTCCAGCTCGCCGACTCCGTCCAGGAGTACAAGATCGAACTGTCCGACGGCTGAGGCGAGGCCCGCGAGCGCGGCGAGTGGCGTACCCAGACGCTGGACGTACACCGCGTGGTTCTGCCGGCCGGCCTCCCCCGGGCGGGCGTTTCTAGGCCACGGTGGTGAGCGCGGCGGCGGGGACGCGGCCCATCAGGGGCGGGAAGTCGCGCATGATCCGGGCCAGCTCCTCCAGGTCGCCGTCGACGAGCGCCTGCGGACCGTCGCAGAGGGCCTGCTCCGGGTGCGGGTGGACGTCGATGATCACGCCGTCGGCCCCCACGGCGATGGCGGAGCGCGTCAGCGGCAGCACCAGGTCGCGGCGTCCGCCGGAGTGCGAAGGGTCGACGATGACCGGCAGGTGCGACAGGCGCTGCGCCACAGGTACGGCCGAGATGTCCAGCGTGTTGCGGGTCGCGGTCTCGAAGGTGCGGATACCGCGCTCGCACAGCACGATGTCCAGGTTGCCGCGCTGCGCGATGTACTCGGCGGCCATCAGCCACTCCTCGATCGTGGCGTTCATCCCCCGCTTCAACATGACGGGCTTGCCCACCGACCCCACGGCTTGGAGCAGCGCGAAGTTCTGGGCGTTGCGGGTGCCGACCTGCAGCATGTCGGCGTAGGAGGCGACCAGTTCGACGTCGTGCGCGTCCACGACCTCGGTGATGATCGGGAGGCCGGTCTCCGCCCGCACGTCGGCGAGGATCCGCAGCCCCGCCTCGCCAAGCCCCTGGAAGGCGTACGGCGAGGTGCGGGGCTTGTACGCGCCGCCGCGCAGCAGGCTCGCCCCGGCGGCCATGGCCATCCGTGCCGCCTCCAGCGTCTGCTGGGGTGTCTCCACCGCGCACGGCCCGGCGATCAGCGTCACGGTGCCCGGCCCGATCGGCACCCCCGCCACCCGTACGGTGGATCTATCGGGGTGGTTCTCCCGGCTCACCAGCTTGTACGGCGTTGACACGCGGATGACGTCGGCCACGCCGGGCATGCTCCTGAGGTTCAGGGTGCCGAACTGCGTCAGGTCCCCGACGAGGCCGACGATCGTGCGGTTGACGCCGCGGCTCACGAACGCGTCGCCGCCCGCCGTGGCGACGAGGTCGACGATGGCGTCGACGTCCTGCTGTGTGGCCTCGGGAGCCATGACGATGACCATTGTGATGCCCCTTTACTCGAAGAAGTGCCCGGCAACGACGAAGGCCCCGGGTCCATTCGGACCCGGGGCCTTCGTCGACGTTTGCCTGTCAGCGCGGCATCTGACGGCGAACGGTCCGCTCCACGGGTCCGTCGCCATACCAAAACGCTCTACGCATGGCGGAGAGTCTAGCGCATCGCCCCTGCCCGCGGGCGCCGCAGGGGCCGTCACCAGGCCCGGCAGGGCTAACGGGGTGCCAATGACAGGGGGCCATGAGCGCGGTGGCAGGATTGCTGCGTGCCGGATCCAACCGAGGAAACTCGACTGCCCCCCGGGCAGTACGTCCCACGCGGCCGCCCGGTCATCCACTACGGCCGGGTCCCGCAGTTCCGGCCGGAGCGCTGGAACCTCTCGGTCTTCGGGGCCACCGCCTCGGGAGAGGAGATCCGCCTCACCTGGCCGGAGTTCTCCGCCCTTCCGCGTGTGACCGTCATCGCCGACTTCCACTGCGTCACGAAGTTCTCGATCATGGGCAACGAGTGGGGTGGCGTGTCGGCGAAGACCCTGATGGAGACCGTCCCCCCGGCGGAGGGCGTCACCCACATCATGATCTGGGGGGAGTACGGCTACAGCGCCAACCTGCGCCTGGCCGACTACGAACGCGACTCCACCGTCTTCGCCATGGAGCTCGACGAGAAACCCCTGTCGTCCGAGCGCGGCTGTCCCGTCCGCATCGTCGTCCCCCACCTGTATGCCTGGAAGAGCGTGAAATGGGTGCGCGCCGTGGAGTACCTCCTGGACGACCGCCGAGGGTTCTGGGAGGACCGCGGCTACCACAACGTGGGCGATCCGTGGCGCGAGCAGCGCTACGCATACCAGGAGGACCCCGGAGAGGGTCCTCCGTAGGGTTTGGCCACGATCACGTTAGGTGACCTATTACGGTTGCCCGCATGTTCGAAACCGGGTGCGCACTGTTATGCGTCCTGAGCGGTCTTGTGGGCTACGGCCTGGGCCGCCGCCGTGGCGACACCGGGCGGGGTGACCCGGCGGACAACCCGACGTTCGCCACCTTGCACCTCGCCGCGATGGCCGCCCCCTACCTCAGGGCAGGGCTGGCCCGCGACTCCGCCCGCAGGGCCGTACGCCACCTGCGCGCCCTTCTCGGGACCGACGCCCTCGCCGTCACCTCGACCGACCAGGTGCTGGCCTGGGACGGAGCGTGGGAGGCCCCCGGCGACGCGCACGTACGCGACCTGCTGGGGCACGTCCACGGCGTCCTGGCCGGCGGCCGGCCCCATCTGGTCGCGGGCGACGAGCTGTTCTGCGAGGCCGAGGACTGCGCCATCCGTGGCGCCGTCGTGGTGCCGCTGACCGTGGACGGGCGGGTCATCGGGTCCCTGGCCGCCTACAACGGTCAGGTGAGCTCCGCGCTCGTACGGGCGGCCACCGAGGTGGGGCAGTGGGCGTCGGGACAGCTGGAGCTGGCCGAGCTGGACGCCACACGGCGGCGGGCGCTGGAGGCGGAGACGCGGGCCCTTCGGGCGCAGATCTCGCCGCACTTCGTCTGCAACTCGCTCGCGACGATCGCCTCGTTCACGCGGACCGACCCCGACAGGGCCCGCGAGCTGCTCCTGGACTTCGCCGACTTCGCCCGGCACGCCCTGCGTCGCGCGGGCGACTTCACCACGCTCTCCGACGAGCTGACCTGCGTCGACCGCTACCTGCTGCTCGAACGGGCCCGGTTCGGCGACAAGCTGCGCTACGTCGTGGAGGTCGTCAGGGAGGTCCTGCCCGTACCCGTCCCGTTCCTGTGCCTGCAGCCCCTCGTCGAGAACGCCATCACCCACGGCATACGCCGCAGCGGGGGATCGGGCGAAGTGAGCGTCGTGGTGCGCGACGTGGGCGACGAGGTCCACATCACCGTGGAGGACGACGGCGCCGGCATGGACCCCGAGCGGGTCCGCGAGATGCTCGACGGCGAGCCGCCCAGTGGCGACAGCGGGGGCATCGGCCTGGCCAACGTCGACGTACGGCTGCGCCAGATCTACGGCCAGGAGTACGGGCTGATCATCGACACCGCGCCTGGGGAGGGCACCACGGTCCGCATGCGCGTGCCGAAAATCCGGCCAAGCTATAACTAGACGGAGTCGATTGGCTACGCAATGTTGACATGAGGCTTGCCTGGGAGCCGATCCGGACGGCAGCGTTGTCCTCATGCTCCGTGTCTTGGCGGTAGACGATGAAGTGCACGCGCTGTCGGAGCTGGCCTACCTCCTCCGGCAGGACAAACGCGTCGAGCAGGTGCTGACGGCCTCCGACGGGGTCGCCGCCCTGCAGGACATGGTGGCGATGATCGGCGCCGGAGAGCGGCTCGACAGCGTCTTCCTCGACATCCGCATGCCCGGTCTCGACGGTCTCGACCTGGCCAGGCTGGTCGGCGCCTTCCCGAGCCCGCCCAAGCTGGTGTTCGTCACCGCGCACGACGACCGCGCGGTGCAGGCGTTCGAGTTGGAAGCCGTCGACTACCTGCTCAAGCCCCTCCGCCCTGACCGCGTCGCCGAGGCCGTGCGGCGCCTTGAGTCCGCGACGTACGGCCCGTCGGCGGCCGAGGCGGCCATGGACGACGTCATCCCGGTCGAGCTGAGCGGGCGCACCAGCTTCGTGCCCCAGCACGCCGTCTCCTACGCCGAGGCCAGCGGCGACTACGTACGCCTGCACACCGCCGAGGGCACCCACCTCGTCCGGATGTCCCTGGCCGCCCTGGAGCGCCGCTGGGCAGCCTCCGGGTTCATCCGCATCCACCGGAGCACGCTCGTGTCGTCGCGGCACGTCACGGAGATGCGCTTCGACGAGGGCCGCATCGTGCTGCGCGTCGGCGCCACGACGCTCCCGGTGAGCCGCCGGCATACCCGCCGCGTCCGCGAGCAGCTCGTACGGCAGTTCCGCGGCACCCTGCCCCCCGGGGCCGACGCCCTGGCGCGCGGGATCCTGCCGGCCGGGCCCGACCCGCGGGGCCTGCTTCCTCCCCGGGCGGACCCGGGCCCTCCTTAGCGGCGAAACCCGCCGTCCGCGAGCCCCCGTCCTGCCGCTCGTCGGCGAAGAACCACCGCTCGTCGCGCCGTCACGTTCCGTACATCGCTGACTACTGACCGCTTGGCGAGCGGACCGGAAAGCGTGCCACACGACCCCGATGACCCACCGTAATGTCATCCGCATCGAAGAGCCACACTGCGTAACCGGGGGGGATACCCGCCCCATGGGCCGGAAAGACCTTGGATACGCGGACCCGATGGTGATCGCCAGGCTTGTGCGCCAACACGCGAGCCAGGCGGTCGCCAGAGGTCGCCGGGCCCTTACCGGGGGGTAGGGCCCGTCGGCCTGGGCGGGGCGGGGTGTTCGCCGATCGGCCGCGAGGCCCCTGAGATGATCCGGCCATAGGGGGGCGGCCGGATCTCGTCGGCGAACACCCCGCCGCACCCACGCCGCGACGGTCAGATCGGCCCGTCGCGCAGCTTCTTGAGCAGCAGGATGTCGTCGCGGTGCCGTTCGGTCTTGCCGGGGGTCTCGATGCAGAACGGGACCCCGGCCGCGACCGGATGGCGCATCAGCTCCCCGAAGGCCTCCGCGCCGATGTGCCCGGCGCCGATGTTCTCGTGGCGGTCCCTCTTGGAGCCGCAGACGTCCTTGGAGTCGTTCACGTGGAGGAGCTTCAGCCGTCCCGGCGCGACCGCGTGGAGAGCGTCCAGCATGAGCCCCACCCCGCCCGGGGCGGCCAGGTCGTGCCCGGCGGCGAAGGCATGGCAGGTGTCCAGGCAGACGTTCGCGCGAGGGTGGTACTCCAGGGCCTCCAGGTAGGGGCCGAGGTCCTGCACGGTGGCGCAGAGCATCTGCCCCTGCCCGGCCATCGGCTCCAGCAGCAGGTCGGGGCCGTCCTCGGGGATCTCGTCGAGCAGTGGCAGCAGGCGCTCGTGGAGCTGGCGCATCGCGTCGTCGCGTGACCAGGTCACGGCGGACCCGGTGTGCACGACGACGCCGCGCGCGCCCGTCTCCAGGCCACGCCGGAGCGAGTGCCGGATGGTCTCGATCGACTTCTCGAGGGTTTCGGCGCTGGGGGAGCCCATGTTGACGAGGTAGGGCGTGTGGATGAAGACCGGGATCCCCGACTCGCGCAGCGCGGCGTCCTCGGCGGGCCTGCCGGCGGCGAGCGCCCAGGCGCGGGGGTTGGTCACGAAGACCTGGATGATCTCGGCTTCGATCTCGGCCGCGTAGCGCAGGCCGCCGGTGGCGAGACCGCCCGTGACCAGGGCGTGGCCGCCGATGAGATTGGTAACGGACATGGTGGATCCAGCTTATGGGAGGCGGCTCGATGCCCTCGCGACCCGTCGTGACCCGGAGGACTTGGAGCATGACACGAAAAGTCGTGGCGATGCGTTGGGCCACTTGGGAGCTCCCGCCGCTGGACCCCGCCCGCCGGTGACTGTCTACTTGCTGGCATGCCCAACGTGACACCCGACCGACACGGCCTGGCGGGCCTCAACGCGCTCAGCCCTCCCGAGGCCGAGCGGGAGCTGCTGAGCTGCTGTGCCTCGCGCGCGTTCGCCCGCCACGTCGCGGGCCTGCGGCCGTACGACGACCCGGCCCGGCTCGCCGACGCCGCGGCCGCCGCCGTCCGCGACCTGGACTGGCCCGACGTGCTGGAGGCACTGGCGGCCCACCCGAGGATCGGCGACCGTGCCACCGGGCCGGGCCGGGAGTCGTCCTGGTCCCGCGACGAGCAGTCCGGCACGGCGGGGGCCGACCGGCGGGTGCTCGCCGAGCTGGCCGCGCGTAACGTGCTGTACGAGCAGCGGTTCGGCCACGTCTACCTGATCTGCGCCACCGGCCTGACCGCGGAGGCGATGCTCGACCGGCTCGGGGGTCGCCTGCTGAACGACGAGGACACCGAGCGGGCCGTGGTCCGGGAGGAGCTCGCCAAGATCACGCGTCTGCGGGTGGCTAAGCTCCTCGCGAGGGATGAGGAGCGCGCATCACCCCGTCCAGGCCGCGACGGCGAGGAGGAGACGTGAGCCTGTCCACCCACGTGCTGGACTCCAGCAACGGCCGCCCCGCCGAGGGCGTGCCCGTGAGCCTGCACCAGGGAGACCGCCTGGTGGCAATGGGCGTGACCGGCCAGGACGGGCGGCTGCGCGACTGGCTCCCCGACGGGGAGCCAGGCAAGGGCGTCCACCGCCTGGTCTTCGACACCGGCGCCTACTTCGCCCGGGCGGGTGCGACGGCGTTCTACCCCGAGGTGGTCGTCACCTTCGTCGTCGACGACCCGGCGGCGCACTACCACGTGCCGTTGCTGCTGAGCCCGTTCGCCTACTCGACGTACCGAGGGAGCTAGTGATGACCGTCGTCCTCGGACCCAACCGCTACGGCAAGGCGGAGACCCGCGTCGTCCGCGTCACCCGCGACGGCGAGGTCCACCACCTCAAGGACTGCAACGTCAGCATCTCGGTCTCCGGCGCCATGGAGGACGTCCACAGGAACGGCTCCAACGCCGCCGTGCTGCCGACCGACTCGCAGAAGAACACGGTCTACGCGTTCGCCAAGGAGCACGGGATCGGGCAGATCGAGGAGTTCGCCCTGCTGCTGGCCCGGCACTTCGTCGGCTCTCAGCCCACCATCCACCACGCCCGCGTGGCGGTGGAGGAGTACTCCTGGGAGCGCCAGGGGCCGCATTCCTTCGTGCGCTCGGCCACCGAGACCCGCACCTGCGTCGTGCACCACGACCGCGACGGCACCTCCACGGTGGTGTCGGGCCTGCGGGACCTGGTCCTGCTGAACTCCACGGGCTCGGAGTTCCACGGGTTCATCCAGGACGAGTACACCACGCTCCCGCCGGCCACCGACCGGGTCCTCGCCACCGCCGTCACCGCCCGCTGGCGCCACGCGTCTCCCGCCGAGCCGGCCGATCCGCCCGGTGTCGCGCCGCGTGGCGGAGCGGCTTCCGGTCCCGTCGGGTCGTACGATTTCGGGAAATCGTACGACGTAGCGCGGCGCTGCCTGCTGGAGGCGTTCGCCGACACCCACAGCCTCTCCTTGCAGCAGACCTTGTACGCCATGGGCAGCCGCGTGCTGACCACCCGCGACGAGATCTGCGAGGTACGGCTGGAGCTTCCCAACAAGCATCACTTCCTGGTGGACCTCGCGCCCTTCGGCCTGGAAAACGACAACGAGGTGTACTTCGCGGCCGACCGTCCGTACGGGCTGATCGAGGGCACCGTGCTCCACGACGACGCGCCGGCCGCCGGCCCGGCCTGGGACTAGGGAGCAGGACCGATGGAATTCCTGCGACCCACCACCTGGAGCGATGCGCTGGCCGCCAAGGCGGCCGACCCGGACACGGTGCCCATCCAGGGCGGCACCGACGTCATGGTGGAGATCAACTTCGACGTGCGCCGCCCGGTGGCCCTGCTGGACCTCAACCAGGTCACCGAGCTAGGCGACTGGGAGCTCATGCCGGACGGGCGGCTCCGCGTAGGGGCCGGAGTGCCGTACGCGCGGATCATCTCCGAGCTGGGGGACAAGCTCCCCGGGCTGGCCCAGGCGTCACGCACGGTGGGCTCGCCGCAGATCCGCAACCGGGGCACGGTCGGCGGCAACCTCGGCGCCGCGTCCCCCGCTGGGGACAGCCACCCGCCGCTGCTCGCCGGAGACGCGGTCGTCGAGACCGAGTCCGCCGCGCGGGGGACGCGCATGATCCCGGCCGCCGAGTTCTACCTCGGCGTCAAGCGGAGCGCGCTGGAGCCCGACGAGCTGATCCGCGCCTTCTGGATGGCCCCGGCCCCCGGCCCGCAGTACTTCTCGAAGGTCGGCACCCGCAACGCCATGGTGATCGCTGTCTGCTCCTTCGCGATAGCCCTGCACCCTGAGGAGCACCGGGTGGGCACCGGGATCGGCTCCGCCGCGCCGACTCCCCGCCGTGCCGTCGCCGCCGAGGAGTTCCTCGCCGCGGAGCTCGACTGGACGGCGGCGGTGCCTCTCGACCCCGCGCTGCCGGCGCGGTTCGGCGAGCTGGCGGCCCAGGCGGCCTCACCCATCGACGACGTGCGGGGCACCGCGGACTACCGCCGCCACGCGGTCTCGGTGATGGCCCGCCGCACGCTCGTCTGGGCCTGGAACGACTACCGCGAGAGGGTGGCGGCATGCGCGTGAACTTCACCG
The DNA here is from genome assembly GCA_025964675.1 of Sphaerisporangium sp. Lineage (GTDB taxonomy): Bacteria > Actinomycetota > Actinomycetes > Streptosporangiales > Streptosporangiaceae > Sphaerisporangium. The sequence continues at coordinate 106,332 of JAOPYI010000238.1, forward strand.
TCAACGGCAGGCCGGAGGCGGTCGACGGCGTCTGGGAGGGCGAGAGCCTGCTGTACGTCCTGCGGGAGCGGGTCGGCCTGCCCGGCTCCAAGAACGCCTGCGAGCAGGGCGAATGCGGTTCCTGCACGGTTTATCTGGACGGCCTTCCGGTGTGCGCGTGCCTGGTGGCCGCAGGGCAGGCCGAGGGGCGGACGGTGCGCACCGTCGAAGGGCTGGCCGACGGCGACCGGCTCGACCCGATCCAGGAGGCCTTCGTGGAGTGCGGCGCGGTGCAGTGCGGCTTCTGCACGCCCGGCCTGATCGTGCAGGCGCACGACCTGATCGAGCGCGTCACCGAGCCCACCGACGCGGAGATCCGCGAGGCCCTGGCCGGCAACCTGTGCCGGTGCACCGGGTACGAGAAGATCCTCGACGCCGTACGCCTCGCCGCCGCGAGAAAGGCCCAGGCTCAGTGACACAAGCCCCCATCGTCATCGAGAACGCCGCCATCGCCCCGGTCGTCGGGCCGGAGATCAGCCGTGGGTACATCCACATCCAGGACGGCCGGATCGCCGCGCTCGGCCCAGGCCCCGCCCCTGACGTGCCGGGCGCCACGCGCGTCGACGGCGCGGGCTGCCTGGCGACTCCGGGCCTGGTCAACACCCACCACCACCTCTACCAGTGGGCCTCCCAGGGCGTGGCCCAGGACGCCACGCTGTTCGAGTGGCTCACGGCGCTCTACCAGGTGTGGGCCGCCATGGACGCCGAGGTCGTGAAGGGCGCGGCGACCGCCGGGCTCGGCTGGCTCGCGCTGTCGGGCTGCACCACGACCACCGACCACCACTACATCTTCCCCAAGGGCAGGGGCGACCTGTTCGCCGCCGAGATAGAGGCGGCCCGCGACCTCGGCCTGCGCTTCCACCCGTGCCGCGGCTCGATGGACCGGGGCGTCTCCCAGGGCGGCCTGCCGCCGGACGAGGTCGTCGAGGGCCTGGACGAGATCCTCGCCGCCACGGCCGACGCCATCGACACCTACCACGACCCCTCGCCCGGCTCGAAGCTCCGCGTCGCCGTGGCGCCGTGCTCGCCGTTCTCGGTCAGCGGCGACCTGATGACCGAGTCGGCGGCGCTCGCACGGTCCAAGGGCGTACGCCTGCACACCCACCTGTGCGAGACCGTCGACGAGGAGGAGCACTGCCTGGAGCAGATGGGCTGCACCCCGGTCGACTACATGGAGAAGCTCGGCTGGCTCGGCCCCGACGTCTGGGTGGCCCACGCCGTCCACCTCCACGACCGCGACATCCGTCGCTTCGCCGACACCGGGACCGGCTCCGCCCACTGCCCTAGCTCCAACGGCCGCCTCGGGGCGGGCATCGCCCGCGTGTCCGAGATGCTGCGCGCCGGGGCGATCGTCGGCCTCGGCGTGGACGGCAGCGCGTCCAGCGAGCTCACGCCCCTCGCGGGCGAGATGCGGCAGGCACTGCTGTTCCAGCGCGCCCGGTACGGGCCGAGGGCGCTCACCGCGCGCCAGGCGCTCGAGATCGGCACCATGGGTGGCGCCCGGTGCCTCGGACGCCAGGACGAGATCGGCTCGCTGGAGCCGGGGAAGCTCGCCGACATCGTCCTGTGGCGGGTCGACGGCTTCGCGGCGGCGGTCGAGGATCCGGTGTGCGCGCTTGTCTTCGGCGCGACGCCGCCGGTCGCGCGCGTGCTCGTGGGGGGTGAGACCGTGGTGGAGGACGGCGAGCTGCGTACCGTCTCGCACGACGCCGCCGGCCGCGCGGGCGCGGACGCCCACCACCGCCTGACCCGGCTCGCCGCCGACAGAGGATTCACCGTGAACCAGGAGGTCCGCGAGTGATGTCAGGCCGGACGCTTCGATATGGTCCACGCGTGAAGCCAAGCCCGATGGACCCGGAGGTCCCCATGACGTCAGGGCGTGCGCACCCGGAGGTTCGCGCGTGACGCCGGGCCACGTGCTCGTCGCGCCGGACAAGTTCAAGGGGTCGCTCAGCGCCGTCGAGGTCGCGCGCCGGGTGGCGGCGGGCCTGCGCGCCGCGCGGCCGGATGTGCCGGTCGTCACCATGCCGGTCGCCGACGGCGGGGACGGCACGGTCGAGGCGGCCGTGGCCTGCGGGTTCCAGCGGGTCGAGGCCGTCGCCTCCGGCCCGGCCGGAGACCCGGTGACCGCGGCGTACGGCTTCCGGGACGGTGTCGCGGTGGTCGAGCTCGCCGAGGCCTCGGGCCTTCATCGTCTCCCCGGCGGTCGCCTCGCGCCTCTCACCGCCACCAGCCACGGCACCGGCGACCTGATCGCGGCGGCGCTGCGCCGGGGACCGCGGCAGGTGGTGCTCGGCCTCGGCGGCAGCGCCTGCACCGACGGCGGATCCGGCATGATGCGCGCCCTCGGCGTCCGCCTCCTCGACGCGCGCGGCCACGAGCTGCCGCCCGGAGGCGGAGCCCTCGCCGACCTGAGCACCCTCGACCTCTCCGGGTTCGTACGGCCCGGCGGCACCGGCTTCGTCGTCGCCAGCGATGTGGACAACCCCTTGCTCGGTTCGGAGGGCGCGGCGGCGGTGTACGGGCCGCAGAAGGGCGCGGGTCCGGACGAGCTGCCGAGGCTGGAGCAGGGGCTGGCCCGCTGGGCCGAGATCGTCGAGCGCGAGCTCGGAGTACGGGCGCGTGACATCCCGGGCGCCGGGGCGGCGGGCGGCGTCGGGTTCGCGGCCATGGCCTTCCTCGGCGCCGAGATCAGGCCCGGTATCCGCCTCCTGCTTGACCTGCTCGGTTTCTCGGCGCGGCTCTCCGGCGCGCGGCTCGTGATCACCGGCGAGGGCTCGCTCGACACCCAGACGCTCCGGGGCAAGGCCCCGGCCGGGGTCGCGGCGGCGGCCACCCTCGCGGGAGTGCCCGTGATCGCCGTGTGCGGACGCCGGGCGCTCACGGGCGAGCAGCTCCGCGCGGCGGGCATCCAGGCGGCCTTCGCGCTGACTGACCTTGAGAACGACGTGCGGCGCTGCATGGAGGAGGCGGGCCCTCTTCTGGAACGCCTCGCCACCACGCTGGCCGCCGACTGGCTCCCCTCGGCCCCCGTCCATGCCGCCGAGTGACCCGAATGCCGGACGACCACGCTCCCACGACCCCCGCCCGCCTGGGTGCCCCCATCCTTGTGACTGACCTGCCAATGTCCGTGAGTGAGCGGGTGCCGGTAAGCGGCTTCGATCTTGTCGTGCGGTCGCGGCGGGTGGTGCTGCCCGGCGGGGAGCGTCCGATGGCGGTGGCCGTGCGGGGCGGTGCCGTCGCGGCGCTCCTGCCGTACGACGACCCCGCGCCGGCCGCCGAGCAGGTCGATCTCGGAGATGTGTGCCTGCTGCCCGGGCTGGTCGACACTCATGTCCACGTCAACGAGCCCGGCCGTACGGAGTGGGAGGGGTTCGCGACGGCGACCAGGGCGGCGGCGGCCGGGGGCGTGACGACGATCGTCGACATGCCGCTCAACTCGCTGCCGCCGACGGTCGACGTGGACGCCCTCGCGGTCAAGCGGGCGGCGGCAGCCGGCCAGTGCGCCGTCGACGTGGGCTTCTGGGGTGGCGCCATCCCCGGCAACGCCGCCGAGCTGAGGCCGCTGCACGAGGCGGGCGTGTACGGCTTCAAGTGCTTCCTGTCGCCGTCTGGCGTGGAGGAGTTCCCGCCGCTCGACGCCGAGGGCCTGCGTACGGCGATGCGCGAGGTGGCGGCCTTTGAAGGGCTCATGGTGGTCCACGCAGAGGACCCGGCGCTGCTCACCGAACCTCTCGGCCCGACATATCCGGAATTTCTTGACTCGCGGCCGGGTGAGGCCGAGCGCCGGGCCGTCGAGCGCGTCATCGCCGTGGCCCGCGAGACCGGCGCGCGGGTCCACATCCTCCACGTGTCCTCCGCCTCCTGCCTCGAGCCGCTGGAGGCCGCCCAGCGCGACGGGGTGCGGATCACCGCCGAGACGTGCCCCCACTACCTGACCCTCACCGCCGAGCAGGTGCGCGGTCCGGAGTTCAAGTGCTGCCCCCCGATCAGGGACGCGGGCAACCGCGACGGGCTGTGGCAGGGGCTGGTGGCGGGCGTGCTGAGCTGCGTCGTCTCCGACCACTCGCCCTCCACACCCGACCTGAAGGTGCCCGACTTCGCCGCCGCCTGGGGCGGAATCTCCTCGCTCCAGCTCGGCCTCCCCGCCGTGTGGACCGAGGCCCGGTCACGGGGGCATGAGCTGGCCCGAGTCATCGACTGGATGTCCGGGCGGCCCGCCGCCCTGGTCCGGCTCTCGGCCAAGGGGGGCATCGTGGTGGGTGGCGACGCCGACCTGGTGGCCTTCGACGACACGGCGGAGTTCACCGTGGACGTGACCGAGCTGCGCCACCGCAACCCCGTGACCCCGTACCACGGGCGCACGCTGACCGGTGTGGTACGTGCCACCTGGCTGCGCGGGCGTGCCGTGACCGACACCGTCCCACCCTTCGGAGAGCTTCTGTGACATCCTCCCAGGGCCGCACGGCCGCCTCCCGCCGTTTTCCACCTGCGGAAAGCGGATCGCGAATGTCCCGCTTGCCCGACCTGGCGCTGCGTTCTCACGGCGGATCGGTGGTGGCGGCCAGCGACGAGTCCTTCGCCGAGCGGCAGTCGCTGATCAGGCCGGGAGCCCCCGCGTTCCAGCCCGGCACCTTCAGCGCCAGAGGCCAGGTCTACGACGGCTGGGAGACCCGGCGGCGCCGTGACCCCGGCCATGACTGGGCGATCGTACGGCTGGGCATGCCCGGCGTGATCCGCGGCGTGGTGGTGGACACGGCGTGGTTCACCGGCAACTACCCGCCCTTCGCCTCCGTCGAGGCATGCGAGGCCGGCGGCTACCCCTCGGTGGACGAGCTCCAGGACGCCGCCTGGGTGGAGATCGTGCCGAGGAGCCCGCTGACCGGGGACGCCGCGCACGAGTTCGCCGTGGACGACGGCCGCCGGTTCACCCACGTACGGCTCAACATCTTCCCCGACGGCGGTGTCGCGCGGTTGCGCGTCCACGGCGAGGTGGTGCCCGACCTCGCGCTGTACAAGGGGATGACCGTGGACCTGGCCGCCCTGGAGAACGGCGCCCTGGTGACCGGATGCTCCGACGAGTTCTACTCCTCACCCGCCAACATCATCGCCTCGGGGCTGCCACGGCACCAGGCCGAGGGCTGGGAGACGGCCCGCCGGCGCGACGGCGGCAACGATTGGCTTACCGTACGGCTGGCGGTGCCGGGGGTCGTCCACGTCGCCGAGCTGGACACCACCAACCTCGTGTACAACGCCCCGGGCGCCGCCTCGCTCGCCGGAGCCGTCGTCCCCGAGGGGCTGCCGGGGGAGGGCACCGAGTGGTTCGAGCTGCTTCCCCGGACGAGGCTCCAGCCGGACACCCGCCACAGGTTCCGCCTGCCCGGTGACCGCGTGGCGACCCACGTACGCCTCGACATCTACCCCGACGGTGGCATGGGCCGCCTCCGCCTCCACGGCACCCCGCAGGAGCCGTAGGGAACTGACCGTCATTCACGGGACGGCCGGTGCCGTGTGCCCGTGGGTCAGTGCCAGATGGTTATGCGGGTGCCCGCCGGGGCCTGGCCCAAAGGGTTCTCGGCGACCACGGCCCCCGCGCCCGCGATCTTGCGTACCCGCACCTTGAAACCCGCCGTGCGCAGCTCGCTCGTCGCGTCCCTGATGTCCTTGAACCGGACGTCGGGGATGGCGACCAGGGCCTGGCCGGGCTGGACGTTGCTGGGGTTCTCCCAGGGCCAGTGGAATCCGGCGTCGGGGCCCTTCGAGCAGGTGAGCTGCACGGCCTGGCCGGCCGTCACCTCGGCGCGGGCGGCGGGGCTCTGGGCGATGACCGTGCCGGGCTGGGCGTTGTCGGTCTGCTGGACGACCGTGGAGTCGAAGCCCTTCTGCCGCAGGAAGGCGTCGGCCTGGTCGCACTGCATCTCGCTGACGTCCGGCATGAGCTGCCCCGCGCTCAGCACGAGCTCGACCCGCTTGCCCTCGGTCACCTTGGTGCCGACCTGCGGGCTCGTGCGCAGCACCAGGCCGCGCTGGACGATGTCGCTCGCCACCCGGCTGACGGCGCCCGTGGTGAGGCCCGCGTCGGAGATCTTGGCGCGGGCGTCCGCCTCGGAGAGGTTGACGACGTTCGGCACGGGGATCTTGACCGGCCCGGACGACGGGATGAGCGTGACGACGGCCCCGCTGAGCACCTGCTTGCCGGACTCCGGCTCGGTACGCAGCACCTTGTCCTCGGCGAGCTGCTTGTCGTGCTCCGCAGGCCCGATCTTGACGGCGAAGCCCTGTTTCTCGGCCTCCGACTTGGCGATCGTGATGTTCATGCCGAGCAGGTCGGGGACCTTGGTGTAGCGGCCCTCGGAGAACCACCAGCCCGTCCCGGCTATCGCCCCGACCATCACCACGGCAAGCGCGACGATGAACCAGTTGGGCCGGAAGCCGGCCTTCCGCCGCACCTCGGGAGAGGCGACCGCGGGGGCGGTCAGCATCTCGGTCCGCGAGTGGATCAGGGTGGGGTTGGCGGCCGGAGCGCCCATGCCATGCGGCGCGGGGCCGGCCGCGCCGGTGGGCGGCCGCTGCGGCCCCATGTCGCGCGGGAGCATGCGATGGGCGTCCACGGCGGCGACCAGCAGCGCTGTGGCGTCGGCAGGACGGCGGTTCGGGTCGCGGTCCGTCGCCGACAGCACCAGCGTGTCGAGCACGGGAGGGCCCCCCGCGACCAGCGACGACGGCGCGGGCACCCGGTCGTGGACGTGCCGGTAGGCCACCGACATGGGGTTGTCGCCCTGGTAGGGCTGCTGCCCGGTCAGCAGCTCGAACAGCATCACCCCGGCGGCGTAGACGTCGCTGCGCGCGTCGGCGACCCCGGCGGTCACCTGCTCGGGCGACATGTAGGCGATCGTGCCGATCATGACGCCGGTCTTGGTCTGGTTGCCGGCCTCGATGGCACGGGCCAGCCCGAAGTCGACGACCTTGACCCGGCCGTCGTCGGAGAGCAGGACGTTCTCCGGCTTGACGTCCCGGTGCACCATGCCCGCCTGGTGGGCGGCCCCGAGGGCGGCCAGCACCGGGATCATGATCTCCAGGGCCTCACGGGCCGGGAGGCGCTTCCGCTCGCGCAGCACGTCGCGAAGGGTGCGCCCGGGGACGTACTCCATCGACAGGTAGACGTGGGCGCCGTCCGTGCCCTGATCGAACACATGCACCACGTTGGGGTGCGACAGGCTGGCCACCGACTTGGCCTCGCCGATGAATCGCCGCACGAAGTCGGGGTCCTCAGCCAGCGAGCGATGCATGACCTTCAGGGCCACCGTGCGGTCCAGCCGGATGTCCAGGGCCAGATAGACGGCCGCCATCCCGCCCCGGGCGATCCGGGACTCAACGCGATAGCGCCCGTCCAGCAGCCGCCCTACAAGGGGGTCCGCAACCGTCGTGTCCACGGGAGTGAGTTTACGGGCGGTTTGCCAGGGGGAGGGCAAGCACATCCCAAACCGATGCCGACATGTTTTCCCGACAGTAAGGGGTTCACCGCTCTCCGCCGACATGTTCGATCATCGGCGAGGAGGCCTCAGCGTACCGCCTGCGGGGTATACGCCCTGCGAGGCGCGCCATACGGCCGGCCGTGACCGCCTCCCTCATCGCCATCGCCATCAGGCCCGGCTTGCGCGCCCGCGTGACCGCGCTGGCGAGCAGCACCGCGTCACATCCGAGCTCCATCGCCAGCGCGGCGTCGCTCGCCGTGCCGATGCCGGCGTCGAGGATCACCGGAACCGTCGCCGCCTCCACGATGAGCTCGATGTTGTGCGGGTTGCGGATGCCCAGGCCCGAGCCGATGGGCGCGCCGAGAGGCATCACGGCGGCACACCCGGCCTGCTCCAGCCGCCGCGCGAGCGCCGGGTCGTCCCCGATGTACGGCAGGACCACGAACCCGTCGGCCACCAGCCGCTCGGCGGCGTCGAAGGTCTCGATCGGGTCCGGCAGAAGGGTGCGCTCGTCGCTGATCACCTCGAGCTTCACCCAGTCGGTGCCCAGCGCCTCCCTGGCCAGTCGGGCCGTCAGCACCGCCTCACCGGCCGTGAAGCAGCCCGCCGTGTTGGGGAGCACCTTGACGCCCCGCCTGCGCAGGAGGTCGAGCACAGAGCCCCCCGCGGCAGGGTCCAGGCGGCGCATGGCCACCGTGGTGATCTCGGTGCCGGAGGCGGCCAGCGCCTGGTCGAGCACCTCGAGCGAGGGCGCGCCTCCCGTGCCCATGATCAGGCGGGAGCCGAACTTCTCGCCGCCGAGGATCAGCGTGTCCTGCATGAGGCGCCTGTCTTCCGTCATGGCCGGGTCCTGCGTGTCGTACGCGGGGTTCGCGTCGCGCTCCTCAGCCACCTTGCACCGCCGTGAGCACCTCGACGCGGTCGTTCTCGCCCAGCGTGGTCGACTGCCACGCGCCTCGCCGTACGACCTCGTCGTTCAGCGCGACCGCGACCCCCGCGACGGCCGAGGTCAGCTCCTGTACCGCCTGTGCGACGGTGGATCCGGGGGGCAGATCGTGGGGGGCGCCGTTGATCGTCACTTTCATCGCGTTTCCGGGGCGGGTGTCCCTGACCGGCGGCCAGGGGAGGAGCCCCGTTCCTCCTTCGTTCATCGGTGAGGGTCGACGGAGTCATGGCGGCTGAACCGCAGGGGGGAGCAGATCGCCGCCACGGGCGGTTCCGAAGCAGGCCCCGGCTGCCGTCCGGAGCGTTGGGCCGGGTCGTCGCCGAGGTCCATCGCCAGCTCGGCGGCGACGAAGTCGGCGGTGAGGGGAGAGAGCAGGACGCCGCCACGGTGGTGCCCGGTGGCGAGCATCAGCCCTTCCAGGGCCGTCCGCCCGATGACGGGAAGGTTGTCGGGGGTCCCCGGGCGCAGGCCGGCCGACACGTCGGCGACCTCCAGCTCGGTCACGCCGGGTACGAGCTGGCGCGCGTCGCGGAGCAGCTCCCACAGGCCGCCGGCGGTCACCCGGGTGTCGAACCCCATCTCCTCCTGGGTCGCGCCGAGCACGATCTCCCCGTCGCCGCGCGGCACCATGTACACCCCGGACCCGTGGACCACCCCGCGCACGCAGCGGCCGAGGAACCCGGGGGCGCCCCGCAGCCGCATGATCTGGCCCTTGACCGGGCGCACCGGCGGCAGCACCTCCGGTGGCACGCCGTCCAGCGACCCCGACCAGGCCCCGGCCGCCAGGACGACCCGGTCCGCGCCGATCGCCCCGCCACCCGCCGTCCGCACCCCGCGCACCACGTCACCCTCGACGACCAGGCCCGAGACGCGCTCGGCCACCATGGTCACCCCCCGGCGCGACAGCGCGGCGAGCAGGGCGGCCGTCACCCGGCGCGGGTCCACCCAGGCGTCGCCGGAGGCCAGGACGCCGCCACGCACGGAAGGGGCGAGCATCGGCTCCGCGCGGCGGCACTCGCGTCCGGTCAGGCGCTCCACGGGGAGCGAGAGTTTCTCCATGAAGCCGGCCACCTCCCCGAGCGCCGCCAGGTCGTCGGCGCCGAAGGCGACGTCCAGCGTGCCGTCGGTGCGGTAGTCGACGTCCCTGCCGGACTCCTCCGACAGCTCGGCGGCGAAGCCGGGCCATCGGGCAAGGGAGGCGAGGCCGAGCCGGAGCAGGGGCTCCTCGGTGTAGGTGACCTCGCTCACCGGGGCGAGCATCCCCGCCGCCGCGTGTGACGCTCCGGATCCGGGTGCGGGGTCGGCCACGGTGACGGCGTACCCGCGCTGCGCGGCGCGCCAGGCGACGGACAGGCCCACCACTCCACCGCCCACGACCAGCACATCCGCGTGCGGCCCGTTCGCGTATCTTGTCCCCGGGTATGGCGCGTTCTGCCGCGAGGCCTCCGCATGCGGAGGTACGTTCACATGTGGCACGTTCACCTGAGGTCCCGCTCCCTTCGCCGGCATGATCCGGATCAGGTTTCTGGCGGTCGAGGGCCCTGAGCCCTCCTCTCAGCCCGGTCTCGCCGGACTCCCGCGCGTGCTGACGGCACCAGCCTATTCCTGCCTCGGTACGGCTTGCGCACCCGCTTGAGAGTTCTCATCACTGCGTGTGTGCGACGGTGAGCCAATTCGTTACCAAATCGCCGTTAGCGGGTTACCCGACATCCCGCTTAGGGTCAGGATGTGAATCATGTCGTGGTGGTTGGCGCCGGGCTGGCCGGCGTGCGGAGTGTCGAGGCGCTGCGGGCGCGCGGGTACCACGGGCACGTCACCCTGATCGGAGACGAGAACCATCGCCCCTATGATCGTCCGCCTCTGTCGAAGGCCGTGCTGCTCGGCGATCTGGATTCGACGGTCGTCGACTCCGACCTCGGCGCGCTCGATGTCGACCTGCGCACCAGCGTGTCCGCCAAGGGCCTTCGCGAGGGCGCGCTGGAGACCACCGAGGGCGAGCTGGAGTACGACGGCCTGATCATCGCGACCGGCGCGGCCCCCATCAGGCTGCGCGGCGAGGGCACCCAGCACGTGCTCCGCACCATCGACGACGCCCTCGCCCTCCGCCGCCTGCTGACCCCGGGGGCGCGCGTGGTCGTCGTCGGCGCGGGCTGGATCGGCGCCGAGGTCTCCACGGCGGCGCGGCGCGCCGGGTGCGAGGTGACCGTCGTGGAGGCCGCCCAGTCGCCCCTGGCGGTGGCCCTCGGCACCGAGGTGGGCGCCCGGACCGTGCCGTGGTACACCGAGGCGGGCATCGATCTCAGGCTCGGCACGATGGTCGGCTCGGTCGACCCCGGCGGCCTGACCATGATGGACGGCTCCTGGATCCCGGCCGACGTGGTGGTGACGGGCGTCGGCGTGCGCCCGGCCGTCGGATGGCTCGCGGGATCGGGCATCGAGGTCGACAACGGGGTCCTCGTCGACGAGCACCTGCGCACCTCGGTGGAGGGCGTGGTCGCGGTCGGCGACTGCGCCAACTGGTGGTCCCGGCGTTTCGGCCGCCGCATGCGGGTCGAGCACTGGGACACCGCGCTGAACGCGCCCGAGACCGCGGTGGCCACCCTCCTCGGCGAGAACGCCGTCTACGACCCGGTGCCCTATTTCTGGTCCGAGCAGTTCGGCCGCATGCTGCAGTACGCCGGTCACCACGACGGGGCCCGGCTGGTCCTGCGGGGCGATCCGGCCGCGGACCGAAAGTGGGCGGCGTGCTGGCTTACCGACGACGCCCGGCTGGCGGCTATCCTTACCGTCGACCGCCCCCGTGACCTGGTGCAGGGCCGACGCATCGTCGAGGGGGGGCAAAGGCTCGATGTGGATCGCGCGATGGACCCCTCGATACCCTTGCGCGACTGCTTGTGAAGCCCTGAGGGGTGTTTGAGAAGAGGCTCGACGTGGTAGTTGTGGTTCCGTGACGCTTTCTGTTGCGCAGATCGACCGTGAAACCGACGAGATGGTGGGGGAGTGGCTCCCCCTCACCGAAGTGGGCAGGCGGCTCGGGCTCAGTACCGGGCGGGCCAAGCAGCTTCTGAAGGACAAGAAGCTCATCGGTGTCCGCCGGGGCGCCTCTGAGCCGGAGGTCCCAGCGGCCTTCATCGCAGGGAACGACGTGGTGAAGGGCCTGCCAGGGACGCTGACCGTCCTGTCCGACGCGGGCTACGACGACGTCGAGGCCCTGCGCTGGCTGTTCACCGCCGATGACTCCCTGCCAGGGGCTCCGGTGGACGCGATCGTCGCGGGCCGCCACACCGAGGTGAAGAGGCGTGCCCAGGCGCTCGGTTTCTGACGCCAGGCTCTACCTCTGCACCGATGGGCGACGCCGCCAAGGCGACCTGGAGCAGTTCCTCGACGCCGTCCTCGCCCGTGGCGTGGACATCGTCCAGCTGCGCGAGAAGGGCCTGGAGGCCCGTGATGAACTCGCGCTGCTGGAGGTGTTCCGCGCGGCCTGCGACAGGCACGGGGCCCTGCTCGCGGTCAACGACAGGGCCGACATCGCCTACGCGGCGCGTCCCGACGTGCTGCACCTCGGGCAGGACGACCTGCCCGTGGCGGTGGCGCGCGAGATGCTCGGGCCGGACATCCTGATCGGCCGGTCCACCCACAGCGACGAGGAGGCTACCTCGGCCGCGGTGGAGGAGGGCGTCGATTACTTCTGCTGCGGGCCGGTCTGGCCGACGCCGACCAAGCCCGGCCGTCCCGCGCCGGGGCCCGGCCTGCTGAAGCACGCGGCCTCGCTCGCGACCGGCCGTCCGTGGTTCGCCATCGGCGGCATCGACCTGGCCACGCTCGACGAGGTCTTGTCCTACGGCGTGACGCGCGTCGTGGTGGTGCGAGCCATCACCGAGGCCGAAGACCCCGGCGCCGCCGCGGCCGAGTTCACCCGCCGCCTGTCAGCGGTCTGAAATCTCAGCTCCGGCGTGACGTGGCGGCCACCGCCAGCTCCACCAGGGCGTCGCGCGACTCCCCGGTGATCGGCGCGCGCTCCAGCGAGTTCAGCGCGTCGTCGAGGTAGCGCTTGATCATTTCCTCGCTCGCCGCGAGGGCGCCGGTCTCCTCGATGATCTCACGGAGCTTCTGGACGCCCGCCGCGTCCAGGCCGGGGTCGCCGAGCAGCCGCCGTACGTCGGCGGCCTGCGCGCCCGACGCGGCCGACAGCGTGCGCGCGATCAGCATTGTCCGCTTGCCCTCGCGCAGGTCGTCGCCGGCGGGCTTCCCCGTCTCGGCCGGGTCACCGAACACGCCCAGCACGTCGTCGCGGAGCTGGAAGGCGATCCCGACCTTCTGGCCGTACTCAACGCATAGCCGGTCGAGCCAGGGCTCCTCGCCGCGCGAGGCGAGCAGCAGGCCGAGGCGCAGCGGCTGCTCGACGGAGTATTTGCCGCTCTTGTGCAGGGCGACGCGGAGCGCGCTCTCAAAGGTGCTCTCGCCGTGCGCCTGCTCCAGCAGGTCGAGGTACTGCCCGCACATCAGCTCGGTGCGCATGAGGTCGTGCACCGGCTCGGCCGCCGCCAGCGCCTCGGCCGGCAGGCCGCTCGTACGCCACATCTCGCCCGACCAGACGAGCAGCAGGCTGCCGAGCAGCACCGCCGCCCCCTCGCCGAACTGGACCGCCGACCCCCGCCAGCCGGACTCCTCGTGCAACGCCTGGAAGCGCCGGTGGGCAGAAGGCCTGCCCCGGCGCAGATCACTGGCGTCCATGACGTCGTCGTGGATCAGGGCGCTGGCCTGGAGCAGCTCCAGCGACGCGGCCGCGGTGTAGATCGCCGGGTCGTCGTCTCCCCCCGCGCCGCGCCAGCCCCAGTAGCAGAAGGCGGGACGCAGCCGCTTGCCTCCGGCGAGGAAGTCTTCGGCGGCCGTGAGCAAAGGGCTCAGCTCCGGGGCGCTGACCAGCGGACGCTGCCGGTCGACGAACATCCTGAGGCGGCGGTCCACCTCGGAACGGAGGGCGTCCGACTGGGCGAAGGAAGTGGTCATGCTCTGAGATTAACGGCCCCACAAGCAGGGCCCTATCCTCTGTCCACGGTGTGACCCACGTCATGGGAGAAAGACCCCCCGGGCTCGTGGCATCGATGGCCTGCGGGGAAGGTCGGGCCGCGGGCCGAGAAAGGTTTCCACAGCGCGTTGGAGTGCCGTGTGGCCTTGTCGAAATAGATCTTCTACGACGCCGAAGGCGCACGTCTGCCGTCCGCTTTCGGCATGGTGCGGACCTGTCAGCCGAGCCTTGTGCGACCCGGACGAAGATCCGCGAAAAGCGCACATTCGCTATCGGTGCGGGCCGGGCCGGACCTGTAGCCTTGGTGCATGGCTTTGGGTCGTCCTTCCTTCCTCCCCGACCGCGTTCCGACCGTCCGGGAACTGCTCGCCTCCGGGGGCCGGTCGTTCTCGTTCGAGTTCATGCCGCCGAAGACGGATGAGGGGGAGCGGCAGCTGTGGCGGGCGATCCGCGAGCTGGAGTCGCTGCGCCCGACCTTCGTCTCGGTGACGTACGGCGCGGGCGGTTCCACCAGGGACCGCACGGTCGAGATCGTCGAGCGGCTCGCCCACGAGACGACGTGCACGCCGGTCGCCCACTTCACCGCCGTCGACCACTCGATCCGCGAGCTCCGCCACCTGATCGGCCGGTTCGCGGGCGCGGGTGTGCGCAACATCCTCGCCGTGCGCGGCGACCCCCGCGGCGCCGACCCCCTGTCGGAGTGGGTCAAGCATCCCGAGGGCGTGCTGTACGCCGAAGATCTCGTACGCCTCATCCGCCAGGCGGGTGACTTCTGCGTGGGCGTGGCCGCCTTCCCCTACCGGCACCCGAGGTCGCCGTCGGTCGAGTCCGACACCGAACACTTCATCCGCAAGTGCCGGTCCGGTGCCGACTACGCGATCACGCAGATGTTCTTCAAGGCCGACGACTACCTCCGGCTGCGCGACCGAGTGGCGGCCCAGGGCTGTGACACGCCGATCATCCCCGGCATCATGCCCGTCACCCAGATAAGCACGATCGCGCGCTCTGAGCAGCTGTCCGGCGCCCCCTTCCCGCCGGAGGTGGCCGAGCGCTTCGCGGCGGTCGCCGACGATCCGGCCGCGGTGCGCCGCCTCGGCATCGAGCACGCCGCCGAGATGTGCCAGACCCTCCTCGACGAGGGCGCCCCCGGCATTCACTTCATCACCTTCAACAGATCAAGCGCCACCCGCGAGGTCTTCCGGGCACTCCTGCCCACCCCCGTCCCGGCAACCGCCCTCTAACGACACAAGCGACCATCTTCCCCAAGCCGGACTCTCGGCGGGTGACCGGTGCTGTCGACCGCGTGGAGTGCCTGGTGGGTGGCCGGTCACGTCCGCGAGATCGGATCTAGGGGATCGGCACGTGACTCCGGGAGGGTCCGGTGTCCGGCGGCGTGCTTTGTGGGGCCTGGCCGGCTGTTCCCGGGGCTAGGCCAAGGGGCGGAGGGGGAGTGTGCTGCCGACGATGGCGTAGTGCTCGTAGCCGCCCGGGAACACGAACATGCTGATCAGGTCGACGAAGCCGAGGCGCTGGTACAGGTGCCGTGCGGCCGTGGGCTGATCGTGGGTGGAGAGCACGGCGGTGCTCTCGGGCCTGCCCTCGCACAGGCCCTGCACCAGACGGCGCCCGACGCCCTTGCCCTGGTAACCCGGGTGGACGTGGATCTCGGCGATCTCCAGCGCGTCTCCGAACCATCCAGCGGCGGCGGGCGGGCCCGCTCGATCCTCTAGAGCGCGGCGTACGACGTCGTGCCACCACTGGCCCGGCATGCCGTGGAACCCGTACCCGAAACCGACCACGGTGCCGTCCGGCGTCTGGGCGAACAGGCACGTGAAGTCAGGAAATGTCGCGTGATTGCGCATGATGCTCTGTCGACCCTTGAGCTGATCGACCGGAGGGCGCATCGCCGCCGTGTAGAGGTCGATCACGGTGTTCAGCTCGGCGTTGAAACCCTCGGGGCCGGCGCGTCGCAGTTCGATCACTCATCGCACACTAGCAGGGCCGTAATCGCCTGGAGATCGAACCCAACGATAGGGATCTTCACCACATTTTCCCGGCATTTGCCGCCCGGTAGACGAGACGGTCCAGCAGGCGTCGGGATCGGTAGCGACTACTCCACCTCGACCGGGGTGCCGCCGGTCATCCGCACCAACTCGTCGAACGTCGTCGGGAAGACCGTGTGCGAGTGACCGGCCGCGGCCCACACGGTCTCGTGCTTGCCCAGCCACGTGTCGACCAGCGTGCGGATCGGCGCGGGATGGCCGACGGGGGCCACACCGCCGATCGTCTGCCCGGTCGCCGCCTTCACGAACTCAGGAGTGGCCCGTTTGACCTTGGAGACGCCGACGATCCTGGCGATGAGACCGGTGTCGACCCGGTGGGCGCCGCTGGTGAGAACCAGCAACGGCTCCCCGTCGGCGTCGAAGATCAGGCTGTTCGCGATGGCGCCGACCTCGCACCCCACCTGGGCGGCGGCCGTGGCGGCGGTGGGAGCGGACTCGGTGAGCACGACGACCTCGCCGTCGACGCCTGCCTCACGGAGGGCGGCGGACACCTTCAGCACGCTCGGATGCAACTTTTCTGGCACTCGCACACTCTAAACAGATTGACCCGCATCAGCGATTGATTACATCTCCGTGACTGTACGGGGTGCGACGTGACCAATGCGCTAATGTCCGTGATCCGATGGCGGCGTGTTCGAAGGGAAGTTTTGACATGGGGGTTCGAAGGCGGCTCGCCGCGGCGGTGGTGCTGACCGCGGGAGCCGTGCTGGTTTCGGGTTGCGGGGTGGGGGCCGCGCAGACCGGGCCGGCGGCGCGAGTAGGCGCCACGGCCGGTACGACGGCCACGATCCACGTGACGCCGGTCAGTCAGGTGAGCACGGCCAAGGCGTTCGCGGCGCCGCACGGCAGCCTCAAGATCGGCGCCAAGGGCGTCGTGGTGAAGGAGCTCCAGAACAGGCTGCTGGAGCTCGGATACGCCCCCGGCAAGATCGACTCCAGGTACGGCGGCACCACGCAGTCCGCCGTGTGGGCCTTCCAGAAGGTCCAGGGCATCTCACCGACGAGCACGATCACCAACCGCACGTGGCGGGCGCTGGAGAACCCCAAGGCTCCCCAGATCCTCGTCCCGAACGGCAAGCCGGACAGGGTGGAGATCAACCTCACCAAGCAGATCGCCGTGCTCTACGCGGCCGGCCAGGTGAAGCTCATCACCCACATCTCCTCGGGCAGCGGCATCCCCTACTGCGAGACGGCCACCTGGCAGGGCAAGACGCAGAAGTTCTGCGGCGACGCGAGGACGCCGACGGGTGACTTCAAGACCACCTGGCGGCGGGCGGGCTGGCACAAGTCCTACCTCGGCCAGCTCTACAACCCGATCTTCTTCAACGGCGGCATCGCCCTCCACGGCGCGCTGTCGGTCCCGCTCGCCCCGGCCTCCCACGGATGCGTGCGGCTTCCGATGCACGTCGCCGAGGTGCTGCCCGGCCTGCTGGGTGCCGGGGTCCCCGTGCACGTCAGGGGCAAGTTCAGGCGCTGAGTTGATCACGGGGCCGCGGTCGTCGGAACGACCGCGGCCCTCGCCCGCGTCTATCTGGTCAGCAGACGTGTCGCCGAGCCCAATGCCGTCTCTGCTGGGCTTCCACTGCTTCGTCCTTGAGGACAGGTCTCCGGCCTTCCTGGAACTCGACGTTCCGAGCCGCGTCCGGCCGTTCGCCGACGACTACGGCATGACCGGGAACCGGCGCCGTCCCCTGGTCCCCACGGCCACTCGCATGATCCACCGCTGCCACGCCGACATGCGCGCCGCAGCCGAGATCGCTCCGGCGTTCAGGGGTTCTGGGACGAGGGTGTGAAGGACCGGCTGCCTCGGGCCGGGGCCTGGATCGAACGCGAAGCCCGGCCGTCGGCGCTCGACTCGCCACCGCCGTCTGAGACGGCCACCGACCTCGCCGGGCGGCATCCGCAGGCGCGCCGGGCTGTCGCCCGGGTGTCACACATGATCGAACCTATGTTCGTTCGATGCTTGACATCGCCCGTCATCGAATTTATGTTCGACACAGTGAGGGTGGGACTCGCGGCCCGCCCTCACCACCCGGCGGGAGAGCGTCGTCGGCGACGACCTCGCCACGCGCACGATGGCCGGACGGGGAGAGGGGAAGCTCCTCGTCCGGCCCGAGACAGCACAGCACCAGGAGCCACCGCACCAAGAGCCACAGCGCAGAGCCACGCGACACCGGAGCACCCGAGCGCGCCTCACCGGCACGCGGCGGTGAGCCGGTGGGCAGAGAGCGAGGTACGGGCCAGGCCGAGTGACCATGACCAGCGGACCACCGAAATTGTCGGTGGTGTCTGCGACGGTGTTATCACCGGCGGTCACCGCCGGGGCCACGACCCAAGGAGGGTGGCATGACTCGACAGTCCGGAGAAGGACCCCGGGTTTCACAGACCGTGCGCGCGCACCTTGCCGACGCGCACTCCTGCCTGGCGGACGCCGCGGCGGCCCGCACACCCGCCGAGCGTTACGTCTCGGCGCATCTGGCGGCGTTGCGAGCGGCGGCGGCGATTCTCGCGGCCCTGCCGAGGCCGATGGACGGGCGCAGGCGACGGCTGCGCAGCGCGTGGGAGCTTCTGCCTGAGGCCGAGCCCAGGCTAGCGCAGTGGGCCGCCTACTTCGCGGTGAGCGCCACCAAGCGGGCCTCGGCCGAGGCCGGCATGGTCCGCGTCGTGTCGGCGCACGACGCCGACGAGCTGATCACCGAGGCCGACACCTTCGTGGGCGTCGTCGAGGGCATCCTCGGCGTCCCCGGCCAGTCCGCGCTCCCGGTGAGGGCCCCCCTGGCCGGCTGAGATCGATGACGTGAAGCCGCCGGGTGGGCGGGTGGCCCACCCGGCGGTCATGTCAGCGCACGCCCCTGCCAACACCGTTCAGGAGGAACGCCGCTCGCGGGGAACGCCGTCGAAGATCCGGCCAGTAAGAATCCCTGGCCGGGAAGAACCCCCGTTGGAAGAACCCCTGGCCGGGAGGGACCCCGGCCAGGAACCACCGGTCAGAAGGACTCGACGGCGCGGCGCGCCTCGGAGTCGAGGACGCCCCAGGTGATGAGCTCTTCGGTGAGCTCGGTGGGGGACTTGTCGTAGATGACCGCCAGAGAGCGGAGGTCCTCCTGGCGGATCGACAGCACCTTGCCGTTGTAGTCGCCACGCTGGCTCTGGATCGTGGCCGCGTAACGGGCGAGGGCCCCGGCCTTCTCCTTGGGCAACTGGGCAAGGCGCTCAAGGTCGATCACGAGCTTCGGCGTCGGGCCGAGCGGGCTCGGCGCGGCGCCTCCAGGCAGCAGTTCGGAGACCGGCACCCCGTAGAAGTCGGCCAACTCCGCGAGCTTCTGCACGGTCACAGCCCGGTCGCCGCGTTCGTAGGAGCCGACGACGACGGCTTTCCACCTTCCCCGTGACTTCTCTTCGACTCCGTGCAGTGATAGTCCCTGCTGGGTGCGGATGGCGCGGAGTCGTGCGCCCAGCGACTTGGCGTAGTCAGACGGCATCGTTTGGCCCCCCGGCTTTCTATGAACGTTCTCACTTATTGTGCGCCTTGCGACGAATGCCACGGCGATCGGGTGGCACCCGGGGAGGCACCATCGGTGACCGACGCGTCGTGGTTTACCCGAGAACGTCGCGAGGTGTGGTTACGGACAGTGACGGTAAAGGTGTGGACGTGATTGGTCAAGCTGATTGGAAAAAAGATGCCGAATCCTGTCCGGTCCGGCCCTGATCTGCTCGGTCACAAGCGTCGCTCCCGTTGCACGCGTACGGAGACCGCGCGACTCCGGCGGAGGGGGCCGGCCCCGCAGATCCGGCGCGTGACATCCGCGTGACGGCATCTGCCCAGGTTGGGAAGGTGGAACCGGTTCGGGATGTTTCTCATGGGGCTGCTAACGTGGAGCAACCAGTTCCTTTAAGACCCGTCCTGTGAGGCGGGAAAGGCGGTGACCTTAATGAACGTCGCCCGAAATCAGGCGCGCGACGACGGCCCCCCGGCGCATGACGGCGAGCGTGCCGTGCTGGAGGCCCCGGACATCAACCGGGCCCTCACCCGCATCGCCCACGAGATCCTCGAACGCGCGAAGGGCCCCGAGAAGCTCCTGCTCCTCGGCATCCCGACCCGGGGCACGTTCCTGGCCCGCAGGCTCGCCGACCGCATCGAGCAGGTCGAGGGCCGTCCCGTGGCCACAGGCTCGCTCGACGTGACCATGTACCGCGATGACCTGAGGCTGAGGCCGGCCCGCGCTCTCGGCCGTACCGACCTTCCCGAGGACGGCGTGGACGGCCGAATCGTCGTCCTTGTCGACGACGTCCTGTACTCGGGCCGCACGGTCCGCGCGGCGCTGGACGCGCTCAACGACCTCGGCCGCCCGAAGGCCGTCCGGCTGGCGGTCCTGGTCGACCGGGGCCACCGCGAGCTGCCGATCCGCGCCGACTACGTCGGCAAGAACCTTCCGACCTCGCGCGCCGAGACCGTACGGGTGTGCCTGGCGGAGACCGATCAGCGTGACGCGGTCCTGCTGAGGGGAGGCCAGCGATGAACCGCCACCTTCTGTCCACGGCGGACCTGTCGCGTGACGACGCCCTGCTGATCCTCGACACGGCCGAGCAGCTCTCGCAGGTCTCGGACCGTTCCATCAAGAAGCTGCCGACGCTGCGCGGCCGTACGGTCGTGAACCTCTTCTTCGAGGACTCCACCCGCACCCGCATCTCGTTCGAGGCCGCGGCCAAGCGGCTGTCCGCCGATGTGATCAACTTCTCGGCCAAGGGGTCGAGCGTGTCGAAGGGGGAGAGCCTCAAGGACACCGCGCTCACCCTGCAGGCGATGGGCGCCGACGCCGTGGTCATCCGCCACGGCGCGTCCGGGGCCCCGCACCGCCTGGCCAACTGGCTCGACGGCAGCGTGGTCAACGCCGGGGACGGCACCCACGAGCACCCGACGCAGGCGCTGCTCGACGCCTTCACCATGCGCCGCCGCCTCGGAGACCTGGACGGCCGCCGGGTGACGATCGTCGGCGACGTGCTGCACAGCAGGGTCGCCCGCTCGAACGTCCACCTGCTGCACACCCTGGGCGCCGAGGTCACGCTCGTCGCGCCGCCGACGCTGGTGCCCGTGGCGATGGGCGAGTGGCCGTGCGAGGTGTCGTACGACTTCGACGCGGTGCTCCCCAAGTCGGACGTGGTCATGATGCTGCGCGTCCAGCACGAGCGGATGAACGCCTCCTACTTCCCCTCGGCCCGCGAGTACAGCCGCCGCTACGGCCTCGACCCGGAGCGGCTCGGGAAGATGCCCGATGGGGCGATCGTGATGCACCCCGGCCCGATGAACCGCGGCATGGAGATCGCCGCCGAGGTCGCCGACTCCGAGCGGTCGACCATCGTCGAGCAGGTCACCAACGGCGTGACCGTGCGCATGGCCGTTTTGTACCTGCTTCTGTCCGGCTCTGAGCCGGCGATCGGGGGAAACCAGTGACCTACCTCCTGAAGGGCGCCCGTGTACTCGGCGGCGAGCCGAAGGACGTCCTCATCGAAGGCGGGTGCATCACCGCGGTCGGAGCCCCGGGCGAGGTGGACGGCACCGGGGCCTCGCACGTCGACGCCGGCGGGCTGATCGCGCTCCCCGGCCTGGTCGACCTGCACACACACCTGCGCGAGCCTGGCAGGGAGGACGCCGAGACCGTCGAGTCCGGCACCGCCGCCGCCGCGCTCGGCGGGTTCACCGCCGTCCACGCCATGGCCAACACCTCGCCGGTGGCCGACACCGCGGGCGTCGTGGAGCAGGTCTGGCGGCTCGGCCAGGAGGCCGGGCACTGCGACGTGCAGCCCGTGGGCGCCGTCACGGCGGGCCTTCTCGGCAGGCAGCTGGCCGAGCTCGGCGCGATGGCCGACAGCGCGGCCCACGTCAGGGTCTTCTCCGACGACGGGGTGTGCGTCTCCGACGCCGTCCTGATGCGCCGTGCCCTCGAGTACGTCAAGGCCTTCGACGGGGTGGTGGCCCAGCACGCCCAGGAGCCGCGCCTGACCGAGGGCGCGCAGATGAACGAAGGGTCGGTGTCCGGCCGCCTCGGGCTGACCGGCTGGCCCGCCGTCGCCGAGGAGGCGATCATCGCGCGTGACTGCCTGCTGGCCGCGCACGTCGGCTCGCGGCTGCACGTCTGCCATGTCTCGACCGCGGGCTCCGTGGAGATCATCCGCTGGGCGAAGTCCAAGGGATGGAACGTCACCGCCGAGGTCACCCCCCACCACCTGCTGCTGACCGACACCTGCGCGGAGATCTCGCCCGCGGGCTCGTACAACCCGATCTACAAGGTCAACCCGCCCCTGCGCACCCAGGCGGACGTCCAGGCCCTGCGCGAGGCGCTCGCCGACGGCACGATCGACTGTGTGGCCACCGACCACGCGCCCCACCCGGTCGAGGACAAGGAGACCGAGTGGCCCGCCGCGGCCATGGGCATGATCGGCCTGGAGACCGCCCTGTCGGTGGTTCAGGAGGCCATGATCGAGACCGGCCTGCTCGACTGGGCCGGCGTCGCCGACCGCATGTCGGCGCGGCCCGCGCGCATCGGCAGGCTGTCCGGCCACGGCCGGCGGCTACGGGCCGGCGCGCCCGCGAACCTCACGCTCGTCGACCCGTCCGTGCGGTGGGCCGTCGACCCCGGCGGGTTCGCCTCCAAGAGCCGTAACACGCCTTACCAGGGCATGACGCTGCCGGGCAGGGTCGTGGCGACGTTCCTGCGCGGCCGCCCCACCGTTCTCGAAGGGAAGCTCACGTGACGCTCGCCAACACGGGCACCGCCGTCCTCGTCCTTGAGGACGGCAGGGTCTTCCACGGCACGCCGTACGGCGCCGAGGGGGAGACGTTCGGCGAGATGGTCTTCTCCACCGGCATGACCGGCTACCAGGAGACCCTCACCGACCCGTCGTACCACCGGCAGATCGTGGCCATGACGGCGCCGCACATCGGCAACACCGGCGTCAACGACGAGGATGCCGAGTCGTCCCGCATCTGGGTCGCGGGGTACGTCGTGCGCGAGCCGGCGCGCGTCCCGTCGAGCTGGCGGTCCCGCCGCTCGCTGGACGAGGAGCTGCGCGCCCACGGCGTGGTCGGCATCGCGATGCCCGGCACGCGGGCGCTCACCCGCCACCTGCGCGAGCGCGGCGCCATGCGCGCCGGGGTCTTCAGCTCCCCCTCGGCGCCTGTCGAGGAGCTCGTAGAGAAGGTGCGCCAGAGCCCGTCGATGGCGGGCGCCGACCTCGCCAAGGAGGTCTCCACCGCCGAGCCGTACGTCATCCCGGCGCACGGGGAGAAGCG
Organism: Sphaerisporangium sp.; assembly: GCA_025964675.1. Taxonomy (GTDB): domain Bacteria; phylum Actinomycetota; class Actinomycetes; order Streptosporangiales; family Streptosporangiaceae; genus Sphaerisporangium. Next base: position 129,175 of record JAOPYI010000238.1, read on the forward strand.
GTTCACGGTCGCGGCGGTCGACCTCGGCATCAAGGCGATGACGCCGTACCGCATGGCCGAGCGGGGGTGCGAGGTCCACGTGCTCCCCGCGAGCGCCACGGCGGCCGACATCCTCGCGCTCGACCCGGACGGCGTGTTCCTGTCGAACGGCCCGGGCGACCCGGCGACCGCCGACTACGCCGTCGAGGCCCTCACCGGCGTGCTCGAGGCGGGCAGGCCGGTCTTCGGCATCTGCTTCGGCAACCAGATCCTCGGCCGCGCACTCGGGCTCGGCACCTACAAGCTGCGGTACGGCCACCGAGGCGTGAACCAGCCGGTGCAGGACCGCCGCACCGGCAAGGTCGATATATCCGCTCATAACCACGGCTTCGCGGTGCAGGCGCCCCTGGACGGCCCGTTCGACACGCCGTACGGCCGTGCGGAGGTCAGCCACGTGAACCTCAACGACGACTGCGTGGAAGGGCTGCGCCTGCTCGACTACCCGGCGTTCAGCGTGCAGTACCACCCCGAGGCCGCCGCGGGGCCGCACGACGCCGCCGGCCTGTTCGACGAGTTCTGCGCCCTGATGGGGCGCCCGGGCACGACGGTGAAGGCGGAGGGCGAGAGTGTCTAAGCGCACTGACATCAGGTCGATCATGGTCATCGGCTCCGGGCCGATCGTCATCGGCCAGGCGTGCGAGTTCGACTACTCCGGCACCCAGGCGTGCAGGGTCCTGCGCGACGAGGGCTACCGCGTGATCCTCGTCAACAGCAACCCGGCCACGATCATGACGGACCCCGAGTTCGCCGACGCCACGTACGTCGAGCCGATCACGACCGACATCATCGAGCAGATCATCGAAAGGGAGCGGCCTGACGCCCTGCTGGCCACACTCGGCGGCCAGACCGCGCTCAACGCGGCGGTGGCGCTGCACGAGGCGGGGGTCCTGGAGCGGTACGGCGTCGAGCTGATCGGCGCGGACATCGACGCGATCCAGGCCGGCGAGAACCGCGAGCTGTTCAAGCGGATCGTCGCGAAGGTCGCCGCCGAGCACGGTTTGAACGCCGAGTCGGCCAGGTCGGTGATCTGCCACACGCTGAAGGAGTGCCTCGAGGCGGCGGCCGGCCTCGGCTACCCCGTGGTCGTGCGGCCGAGCTTCACCATGGGCGGCGCCGGATCCGGGTTCGCCTACGACGATGACGACCTGCGGCGCATCGCCGGCGCGGGGCTCGACGCCTCGCCGACCACCGAGGTGCTCCTCGAGGAGTCGATCCTCGGCTGGAAGGAGTACGAGCTGGAGGTCATGCGCGACCGGGCGGACAACGTCGTCATCGTCTGCTCCATCGAGAACATCGACCCGATGGGCGTGCACACCGGCGACAGCGTCACCGTCGCCCCGGCCCTGACCCTGACCGACCGCGAATACCAGAACATGCGCGACGTCGCCATCGCGGTCATCCGCGAGGTCGGCGTCGACACCGGCGGATGCAACATCCAGTTCGCGGTCGACCCGCGCACCGGGCGCATGATCGTCATCGAGATGAACCCGCGCGTGTCGCGGTCGAGCGCGCTGGCCTCCAAGGCCACCGGGTTCCCGATCGCCAAGATCGCGGCGAAGCTCGCCGTCGGCTACACGCTCGACCAGATCCCGAACGACATCACCCGCGAGACCCCCGCGTCCTTCGAGCCCTCACTCGACTACATCGTGGTCAAGGTGCCGCGCTTCGCCTTCGAGAAGTTCGCCGGTGCCGACCAGACCCTCACCACCCACATGAAGTCGGTCGGCGAGGCCATGGCGATCGGCAGGTCGTTCCCCGAAGCGCTCCAGAAGGCCCTGAGATCGCTGGAGAAGAAGGGATCGTCCTTCACCTGGTCAGGCGACCCGGGGGACAAGGAGGGGCTTCTCAACGCCTCACGCACGCCCCACGACGGGCGGCTGCGCACGATGCAGCAGGCCATCCGCGCCGGGGCCACGATCGAGGAGCTGTACGACGCCACGAGCGTCGACCCGTGGTTCCTCGACCAGCTCTACCTCATCGACGAGGAGGCCAGGGCGCTCGGCGAGGGCGAGCTGACGGCAGTCGCGCTGACCCGCGCCAAGCGTCACGGCTTCAGCGACGCCCAGATCGCCGAGATCCGCGGCCTCCCGGAGACCGAGGTCAGGGCGCTGCGCCACGGGCTCGGCGTGCGGCCGGTCTACAACACGGTGGACACCTGCGCCGCCGAGTTCGCCGCCAAGACGCCCTACCTCTACTCGACCTACGACGAGGAGACCGAGGTCCCGTACGGCGACCGCCCGAAGGTGATCATCCTCGGCAGCGGGCCGAACCGCATCGGGCAGGGCATCGAGTTCGACTACGCCTGCGTGCACGCCTCGTTCGAACTGTCGGCCGCCGGGTACGAGACGGTGATGGTCAACTGCAACCCGGAGACGGTCTCGACCGACTACGACACCTCCGACCGGCTCTATTTCGAGCCGCTCACCCTGGAGGACGTCCTTGAGGTCGTGCACGCCGAGCAGGAGACCGGGCCTGTCGCCGGGGTGATCGTGCAGCTCGGCGGCCAGACGCCGCTGGGCCTCGCCCAGGCGCTGAAGGACGCGGGCGTGCCCGTGGTCGGCACCAGCCCCGAGTCCATCCACCTGGCCGAGGAGCGCGGCGCCTTCGGGCGGGTGCTCGCCGAGGCCGGCCTGCCCGCCCCCAAGCACGGCATCGCCGTCACCGTGGAGGAGGCCCGGGCCATCGCCGCCGAGATCGGCTACCCGGTCCTCGTGCGCCCCTCGTACGTGCTCGGCGGGGCGGGCATGGCGATCGTGTACGACGACGAGACCCTGAGCGAGTACATGTCGCGGGCCGGCGCGGCGAGCGACCACCCCGTGCTCGTCGACAGGTTCCTCGACGAGGCCATCGAGATCGACGTGGACGCGCTGTACGACGGCACCGAGCTCTACCTGGGCGGCGTCATGGAGCACATCGAGGAGGCCGGCATCCACTCCGGCGACTCGGCGTGCGCGCTGCCGCCCATCACCCTCGGCGGGTTCGACATCAAGCGCATCCGCGCCGCCACCGAGGCCATCGCGCGCGGCGTGGGCGTGCGCGGCCTCCTGAACGTCCAGTACGCCATGTCGGCCAACATCCTGTACGTCCTCGAGGCCAACCCCCGCGCGAGCCGCACGGTGCCGTTCGTGTCCAAGGCGACGGCCGTGCCGCTCGCCAAGGCCGCCGCCCGGGTCATGATGGGCGCCACCATCGCCGGGCTCCGCGAGGAGGGCATGCTGCCCGCCACGGGAGACGGCGGCACGCTGCCCCTGGACGCGCCCATCGCGGTCAAGGAGGCCGTGCTGCCGTTCAACCGGTTCCTGGGCGTCGACACGATCCTCGGGCCCGAGATGCGCTCCACGGGCGAGGTCATGGGCATCGACGAGGTCTTCGGCACCGCCTACGCCAAGTCGCAGGCCGGGTCCTACGGCTCGCTGCCGACCAAGGGGCGGGCGTTCGTCTCGGTCGCCAACCGCGACAAGCGGGCGATGATCTTCCCGGTGAAGGCGCTCGCCGATCTCGGCTTCGAGATCCTCGCCACGGAGGGCACGGCCGAGGTGCTGCGCCGCAACGGCGTCCATGCCAAGATCGTGCGAAAGCAGAGCGACGGCGTCGGCGCCGGCGGTGAGCCCACCATCGTCACGCGGATCCTGGACGGCGAGGTGGACCTCATCGTGAACACCCCCTTCGGCAGCCCCGGGCAGTCCGGGCCGCGCCTTGACGGTTACGAGATCCGCACGGCGGCCGTCCTTCGGGGCATCCCGTGCGTCACCACTGTGCAAGGGCTCGGCGCGGCCGTTCAGGGCATCCAGGCGATAGCCGCGGGTTCGGTGGGCGTACGGTCGCTCCAGGAGCACGCCCAGCGGCTGAGGGGCTGAGGACCCGGCGGGAGGTGAGGGAGACGGCCGTTACTCCGGTGCAGGTGACGGGCACGGTGCTGACGACGCGCCGCGTCGACGCGTACCACGCGCTGACCGTGGTCGCGCCCGGCATCGCCGAGCGCTTCCGTCCTGGCCACGTCGTCTCCGTGGCCGTCGGCGGGCCGCACACCTCCATGCCGACCCGCCGCGTCTTCTCCGTGCACGACGTCAAGCCCGACTACGGCGGCACGGTGGAGCTCGTCTTCGCCGTGCGCGGCCGGGGCACCTCGTGGCTGGCCGAGCGCAAGGCCAGGGACAGCCTCGACCTGGTCGGCCCGCTCGGCCGCCCGTATCCCGTGCCGCGCGACCCGTGCGCGTGCGTGCTGGTCGGCGGAGAGTACGGCTCCGCGTCGCTGTTCGCCCTGGCCGACACGCTCCAGCAGCGCGGCTGCCGGGTCGACTTCGTGCTCGGCGCGGCCTCGGCCGACCGGGTCTTCGGCGCCCTGCGCGCCCGGCGCATGGGGGAGACCACGACGCTCACCACCGAGGACGGCTCGCTGGGGCTGCGCGGGCGCGTCACCGACGCCCTGCCGGCCGTGATCGCCGACGCGCGGGCCGACGTCGTCTACGCGTGCGGCCCGATGGCGATGCTGCGCGGCGTGACCGCCGTCGCCGTCGAGTTCGACATCCCCGTGCAGGTCTCCGTGGAGGAGTCGATGGCGTGCGGGTACGGCGTCTGCATGACCTGCGTGCTCCCGGTCATCGGCGATGACGGAGTGACCCGCATGGTGCGATCCTGCGTGGAGGGGCCGGTCTTCCGCGGCGAGCGGGTGCGGTTCGAGGACATCGGCACCATCCCGTTCGACGCCCTCGGAGCCCCCGGAGGCCGAGCACAGGAGGGAGGTGCTCACACCCGAAATGTCAGTTGACATGCGGACGTACCTGGCGCACGTCGAACTGGCCAACCCGATCACCACGGCCGCCGGGTGCGCCGCCTCCGGCGACGAGCTCTCCCAGTTCATCGACCTGGCCCGCCTCGGGGCCGTGGTCACCCGCTCGATCACCATGGCGCCCAGGGCCGGGCGGCCGACCCCCCGCATGGCCGAGACGCCCTCCGGCATGCTGAACGCCGTGGGGCTCCAGGGGCCGGGCGTCGACGTCTTCCTCGAGAGCGAGCTTCCCCGCCTCGTCGAGCGCGGGGCGCGCGCCGTCGTCTCGATCGCCGGCGGCAGCGTCGCCGAGTACACCGCGCTGGCGCGCAGGCTGGCCGACGCGCCGGGGGTGGCCGCGATCGAGGTCAACCTCTCCTGCCCGAACGTCGAGGACCTCGGGCGGGTCTTCGCCCGCGACCCCGCCGCCTCCGCCGAGGTGGTCGCGTCGGTGCGGGCGACCATGCGGTACGACGTCCCCGTCGTGGCCAAACTCGCCCCGGACGTCGCCGACATCGTCGCCGTGGCCCGCGCCTGCGTGGACGGCGGGGCCGACGCGCTCGCCATGATCAACACACCGCTCGGCATGAGCATCGACGTCGATACCATGCGTCCCTCGCTCGCCGCGGGCACAGGCGGGCTCTCAGGGCCAGCCATACGGCCTCTGGCGGTCCGCTGCCTGTGGCAGGTGCACGCCGCGCTGCCCGGCGTGCCCATCGTCGGCATGGGCGGCGTGCTGACCGGCCGCGACGCCCTGGAGCTGATCCTCGCGGGCGCTTGCGTCGTCTCGGTGGGCACCGCGCTGTTCCACGACCCCTACGCCTGCCTGCGGATCCTGCGGGAGCTCGAGGAGCTGCTCAAGGAGCGCGGCTTCGAGCGGCTCGCCGACGCCGTCGGGCTGGCCCACAGACCGCCCGGGGCGGGGCCCCGGCAACGTATCGACCTGGAGGAGAGCTCTCTGTGACGTCCGCACCCATCGCCGTCGCCCTGGACGCGCCCGATCTGGAGACGGCGGCCCGCTGGTCGGCCCTGGTCACTCCGCACGTGAGCACCGTGAAGGTCGGCCTCGAACTATACCTGCGCTACGGCCCCGACGTGATCGCCTCCGTGCGGGGCGCCACCGGGATCCAGGTCTTCCTCGACCTCAAGCTGCACGACATCCCGAACACCGTCTCCGGCGCCGCCAGGGCCGTCGCACGGCTCAAGCCCGCCATCTTGACCGTCCACGCGGCCGGAGGTCGCGCGATGATCCAGGCCGCCGTGGAGGCCGCCCCGAACACCCGCATTGCCGCCGTCACGGCGCTGACATCGCTCTCAGAGGCCGATCTGGAGCGCATCGGGGTCAGGGGACCCGCGGGGGACGCCGTGCGCCGTCTGGCGGTCGAGGCCGTCGGCGCGGGCGCCCAGGCCCTCGTCTGCTCGCCCCGCGAGGTCGCCGCGGTGCGGGCCGAGGTGGGGCCCGGCATCATGCTGATCACCCCAGGCGTGCGGCCCGCCGGTTCCGACACCCAGGATCAGGCAAGAGTAGCGACTCCGGAGCAGGCTATCGCCGACGGGGCCGATCTTCTCGTCATCGGGCGGCCCATCACCGGCTCCGCCGACCCCGGAGCGGCCGCCGCGGGCATCGCCGCGGCCCTCCGCCGCGTCCTTTTGTCCTGATTCGGGAACGCTTTCCGTAGTCACGCCCGAGGGCGCGGCACGGCCTCCGCCGCGTGCTCCGGACTAGCCCGGCCGGGCTCCCGCCGCCCCGCGATGTGTAGCCCGTGAGGCGCCTGTACAGGCGCATTTTGTCGACACTATGTGATAACGCGAGCACGAAGAGTGATGAAATGAATTTTGTGGGGGGAGAAACTGGTCTTGACGTTGCTTGGAGGCCCAAGACCAGCTAGTTTCCCCTCCCGTCCGAGTACATCGACAGAAATTCGAGGTGACCCGGCGTGGCTCTTCCTCCCCTGACCCCCGAGCAGCGCGCCGCAGCCCTGGAGAAGGCTGCCAAGGCCCGCAAGGAGCGTGCTGAGGTCAAGAACCAGCTGAAGCACGGCGCGGTTTCTCTGGCTGAGGTGCTGAAAGATGGTCAGGCCGACGACGTCATCGGCAAGATGAAGGTGTCGGCACTTTTGGAGTCGCTCCCCGGCGTGGGCAAGGTCCGCGCCAAGCAACTCATGGAGCGGCTCGGTATCGCCGAGTCCCGTCGCGTACGGGGACTCGGCGCGAACCAGCGCGCCGCTCTGGAGCGCGAGTTCGGCGGCGCCGAGAGCTGATCTCGGTTCGCACTAGCAAGATTTACGGGGGTGTGGTGTGACCGGTACGTCCTGGCCCGAAGAGGGCGGAGCCCACGAGGCGCCCGTTTTCGGGGGGTTCGGGACACGTGAAGGTGGCGCCATGCCTCCATCCGGAAGTCCGGAGGCGACAGCTGTCTCCTCCGGACCGAAGGGAAACCGCCTGACGGTCCTCTCCGGGCCTTCTGGCGTGGGCAAGTCCACGGTCGTCGCCGAGCTTCGGCGGTCCCACCCAGAGGTGTGGCTGTCGGTCTCGGTGACCACCAGGGCCCCCCGTCCGGGCGAGACGCACGGCGTCGAGTACTTCTTCGTCGCCGACGACGAGTTCGACCGCATGATCGCCGACGACGAGCTGCTCGAATGGGCGGAGTTCGCCGGCAACCGCTACGGAACACCTCGCACGCCCGTGGAGCGAAAGCTCGCGCAGGGCGTGCCGACGCTCCTGGAGATCGACCTCCAGGGCGCCCGGCAGGTGCGCGAGACCATGCCCGCCGCTCTGCTCGTCTTCCTGGCCCCGCCGAGCTGGGAAGAGCTGGAGAGCCGCCTGCGCGGTCGCGGCACCGAGCCAGAGGACGTCATCGAGCGCCGTCTCTCGGCAGGCCGGGTGGAGCTGGCGGCCGAGAAGGAGTTCGATCTCTCCCTCGTCAACACGGCGGTCAAGGAAGTGTGCGGGCGGCTGATAGCCTTGATGAAATGAAGATCGGCCAGGCCTGGGCGGGTCGGCCCTGCCGATTCCCCTTGGTATCCTTCGAGGCCAAGACCGAAGACTCGACATTCGACTGAGAGGCCGACGACGTGGCAGGCACTGCCCCGGTAGCCGAAGGCATCACCAACCCGCCGATCGACCAGCTGCTTGAGGTCGTCGACAGCAAGTACAGCCTGGTCATCATGGGCGCGAAGCGGGCGCGCCAGATCAACGCCTACTACTCCCAGCTCGGCGAGGGCCTTCTCGAGTACGTCGGGCCCCTCGTGGAGACCCACGCCCAGGAGAAGCCGCTCTCCATCGCGCTGCGCGAGGTCTCCGAGGGTCTGCTCAGCTCCGAGCCGATCGAGGGCTGACCCGACTCCGTCCGGAGACCGTGATGGAGACCCAGGACCGCGCGAGGCCGAGAGTGGTTCTCGGCGTCGGCGCGGGCATCGCCGCGTACAAGGCCTGCGAGCTGCTACGGCTGTTCACCGAGTCGGGGCACGAGGTCCGGGTCGTCCCGACGCGCGACGCGCTGCGATTCGTCGGTGAGCCCACCTGGGCGGCCCTGTCGGGCAACCCGGTGACCAGCGAGGTCTGGGAGTCCGTCCACGAGGTGCCCCACGTCCGGATCGGCCAGAGCGCCGACCTGGTCGTGGTAGCCCCGGCGACCGCCGACCTCCTCGCCAAGGCGGCCCACGGCCTCGCCGGCGACCTGCTCACCAACACGCTGCTGACCGCGCGCTGCCCCGTGGTCTTCGCCCCGGCCATGCACACCGAGATGTGGCAGCACCCCGCCACCCGCGCGAACGTCGCGACGTTGCGCGAGCGCGGGTCGCTGGTCCTCGACCCGGCCGTCGGGCGGCTGACCGGCGCCGACACCGGCCCCGGGCGCCTGCCCGATCCTCAGCAGATCTTCGAGGTCTGCCGCCGCGTCCTCGTCGGGCGGGAGCGCGATCTCGCCGGCCGCCGCGTGGTGGTCTCCGCCGGGGGCACCCGCGAGGCCATCGACCCGGTCCGCTTCATCGGCAACCGCTCCTCCGGGCTCCAGGGGTACGCCCTGGCCCGTACGGCCGTGGCGCGCGGCGCCGAGGTGACGCTGGTCGCCGCCAACGTCGCACTTCCCGACCCGGCGGGCGCCACGGTGGTCCGCGTGGAGTCCGCGCTCGACCTGCGCGCCGCCGTGCTCGAGGCCGCGGAGCAGGCAGACGCGGTGGTCATGGCGGCGGCCGTGGCCGACTTCCGGCCGATCGTCCGGAGCGATTCGAAGATCAAGAAGACGTCCGCCGAGCCTGAGTCCATCCATCTCACGAAAAATCCCGACATTCTGGCTGAGCTGTGCGACCGTCGGAGGGAAGGGCGCAAGCCCGCCCCCGAGGTGATCGCCGGGTTCGCCGCCGAGACCGACGACGTGCTCGCCAACGGCCGGGCCAAGCTCGCCCGCAAGGGGTGCGACCTGCTTGTCGTCAACCAGGTCGGGGATGACCTCGCCTTCGGCACGCCCGACAACGCCGCGGTGGTCCTGGTCGCCGGCGGAGACCCCGTCGAGGTCCCGCGCGGCCCGAAGGAAGCGCTCGCCGACGTCGTCTGGGACCTGGTCGCCGCCCGTCTCGCCTGAGCCCGGCCCGATAGCGGGCGTGAGGCGCTTGATGGAGGGCGCTCTCCGGCGGATACTCCAGGAGGATGCCGGAGCGGGAGGGCTGAACAATGCCGGTGACCGCCGCCATCAGAGGACGCTGCCGCGCCTTGCTGACACCTGGTGATGACATCCAGTATGTCTTCCCTGTGACCTTGACCGGCCTCGCCGGCGCGGCCAACTACATGATCGTGGTGTCCGACCGGTCCATCACCGTGCTGGCCACCAAGGTCTTCAGCCGGTACGAGCCCGCCGCCGTGTGGGCGACGTACCCTCGCCACACGCGACTCGGCCCGGTGGAGTTCGCCGCCGGGCCCACGATCCGATTGGGTGGTACGGTTTTCGAGGTCGACGATGAGTACGTCGCCGTCGTCGGGGCGGCGGATGCCGAGGCGTTCTCACCGGGCGACCTGCCCAGGGATCCGCTTCCCGATCTCTAGGCCGGCGGCCACGACCATGTGCCAAGACCGTTGAGCGGTGCCGCTTCAGCTCGGGCTAGACTCGGCGGAGCGCTTTGGCCGTCTCACGCCAAGCCCATCGACGTCAGCAGCCGCTGCATGAGGAGCCACTGAGTTGTCCCGCCGCCTGTTCACTTCCGAGTCGGTTACCGAGGGTCACCCGGACAAGATCGCCGACCAGATCAGTGACGCCATCCTCGACGCCATGCTCAAGGATGACGCCACGAGCCGCGTCGCGGTCGAGACGATGATCACCACAGGTCAGGTCCACGTCGCCGGTGAGGTGACGACCGAGACCTACATCGACATTCCGGGTGTCATTCGCGAGAAGATCCTGGAGATCGGTTACGACGCCTCCCACAAGGGCTTCGACGGCGCCTCGTGCGGAGTCTCGGTGTCCATCGGCGCGCAGTCGCCCGACATCGCCCAGGGCGTCGACGACGCCTACGAGCACCGCGAGGGCGAGGGCGTCGACGAGCTAGACCGCCAGGGCGCCGGCGACCAGGGCCTCATGTTCGGCTACGCCTGCCGTGAGACCCCCGAGCTGATGCCGCTGCCGATCACGCTGGCCCACCGCATGGCCCGCCGCCTGGCGGAGGTGCGCAAGAACGGCACCGTTCCCTACCTGCGCCCCGACGGCAAGACCCAGGTCACCATCGAGTACGACGGCGACCGCCCGGTCCGCCTCGACACCGTGGTGCTGTCCACCCAGCACGCCGCGGGGATCGACCTGACCGAGATGCTGGCCCCTGACATCAAGGAGCAGGTGGTCGACCCGATCCTGGCCGGCCTCGAGATCGACATCGAGGGTTACCGTCTGCTGGTCAACCCGACGGGCCGGTTCGAGATCGGTGGGCCGATGGGTGACGCGGGTCTGACCGGCCGGAAGATCATCGTGGACACCTACGGCGGCATGGCGCGTCACGGTGGCGGCGCGTTCTCGGGCAAGGACCCGTCCAAGGTCGACCGTTCGGCCGCGTACGCGATGCGCTGGGTGGCCA